>NZ_JBBGYT010000440.1:0-80298 GCF_037479575.1 Erwinia sp. MYb416 | reverse complement strand
TATTAAAAATAGCACAGATGCGATGGGGTCAGAACATCGGCCGCACGGTCTGTATATCGTTGAGCGAATGGTTGAGGCATTTGTCGTAATACTGATGAATTTCCATCATCCGAAGACGATTACGGTGGATGCGACGCAGCGCCAGTAGTGTGTTAATGACCAGAATCAGAGTAAGCAACAGCAACAGCAAACTGCTGCCGAGGTAGTGCCATAATGTGATGGTATCCGGCTCGCTGTGCAGTGCGATATGGCGCGTACCGTTGGCATCGGTGGTGATGCTGGTAATGATCCCGTTAGCCTTAAACGGCGTGTGCAGCAGCATACCAGCCAGACGTTGCAGTTCTGGCCATTGGTCAGGCGCGTTGTAATCAAACAGTGATGCCGCCGGGGAGGGTTGATTCACCAACTGGCGGCCTTCATCGCTGAGGATCAGGAAACCACCCGGAGGAGGGCTGTTCAGCGCGTCTGAGGCACGGCGTGTTTCTCGGTAGAAGAAAGAGGACGTCGCGGTATTGACCAGGTTTTCCAGCGCTTCGGCGCTCACCGGGCGCAGTAGCACGTTCATGCCGTTGAGTGCACCAGAATTGGCACGATGCACCAGCGTCTGCCAGTCTTTGGCATTGCCGAGGTTGACCAGCGCATTTTTCAGACGCACACAGTCCTGTTCCTGGCTGCACAAATCCTGGGTTTTTTGCACGATATCGGAGAAGTCATCCAGCAGGATCATGCCTGACTTTTGAATGGCGGTGGCCAGCTGCGGATTGAGTTTTGGGTCGGTGCTGGTCTGCGGATGAAGCTGCATCCGGGTGGTATCCAGCAGTGCAGTGGCTTTATCGATAATATCGGACTGCGGCAGGGGCAGGGGTTCAGCGTTGTTCCAGTAGACCGCAGAGCAGTCGAACGGCATAAAGTCATAGCTGCGGTTGCCCTGATAGGTGGTTGGAATCGAACACATCCCCGTGCCTTTGACTTTCAGGCTGTCGCCTACATGCAGGGCAACGTTTTCTAAGTCACTCACCTGCGTGACCTGCAGACTTTCCGTGCCTTTAATCCATGCCAGGCTCAACTTCAGTGGCATGCTCAGGGGGATCCAGGAAATCAGCAGTACCAGCACTAACAACGCACCCGCAGCCAGCACAACATTTTTACGCCAGCGTTGGATTGGGAAATTACGCACCTCATCCTGCAGGGAGAGGAAACGTCCCTGGCGAACGACCTGGCGGTTAAGATAGATATCAACGTCGGTAGTTTGACCCAGGTCCTGGGCTACGTAGCTTTGCCAGTGTGGCGGATAGATCAAATCGATAATACCCAACGAGATGTTACTGACCTGACCCTGGTTGGATTCGCCAAATAAGCCCCAGCGTTTCGGTGCGCCGCGCAGGCAGTGGATGTCACGCAGGTCTTTCTCTGTGGGGCGGCGGTACAGCATCCAGATGCTGAATAAAATCATGCAGATACCCGCCAGTATCAGCCAGGGCATCAGAACAACCGGCCCCACGAGGCTGATGAAAAACAGCAGTAATCCCGTGCTGATAAGCAGGGCTTCCCGGGTGCCATCCGGTTTGCTCAATGCATACTCTTCCAGACTCTCCTTGCGAACGCTGAGAAGCTCAACGTTCTCGCCCTCTTCTTTGCGGATAGAGGCATTTTGCCCGGTCGCGCGTACCATCGGCACCAGTGCAGGCGATTCCCAACGATATTGAGTCAGTGAGTGCCCATTGAGTGAAATGACCAGCGGGATCGTTTGCGTTTTAATGAGCTCAACGTAGTTCTCTTCCGCAATGTACTGCTCCCACAGTGGGGGCAGATGCACTTCAACCGCATCCAGGTAGTAGCGCCATTTATTTTGGTCGTCGGTGGAGAGTCCGTAGCGGGTGATGGAGCGAGTGACGGGATAAACATTGTTGCTTTGAGATGTCAGAACCAGTTGTTCGGGTGAGCTGCTGGCACCGGTTGGCTGGGTATCATGCTGATTATTAGCCAGCATGGAGACGTAGCGTTCTACAGCTGTGCGTTCTTCTTCGCTCAGTTTGCGATAAGGGGGACTAATGAATGGCAGTGGTTTCGCCAACGGCGGGCGATGCCGCATAGCGTACCAAAAAAAACAACCTGCCGTCACCGAGCAGGCCAGCATTACAGCCAATATGATGACTATTGTGCTCATGCTCCCCTCATTCCTGCCACGATGCTCCTGTCATTTCTCTCGCATAAGATGGTGGGTCAATACCAGCCAAAAATGGCGAGTGAAGACAGAATAGGCAATTCACTGTGTGATTAAAAATAGCGCTAAAAATCATAAAATTAGAATAATTGTATAGCATGGCCGGGGGTGATGTTACCAGGCATTTGCCATAACAGATATCGGCATAATCCTATTTTTTAGTCGTTCAATTGACATTCTTTAAAAGATTTTCCTCATATTAACAAGGATTTGTTATAAAAAAGTAAAATGATTCATGCGATGATTGGATTCCTGCGGCACCTGCCGCACAATGGACAATAGCACACCCGTGTTTGCACCGGGCATGACGTTAACCTTATTCGGCTTTTCGCTGGGGCCATGATGACCAGACAATTACAAAAACCTACTATCCACAAAGTTGAAGCTGTTGCGCGCTCCAGGTTGTTCACGGTAGAAGCCGTTGATCTGGAGTTCAGCAACGGTGCGCGCCGTGTGTACGAACGTATGCGTTCCTCTGGCCGTGAAGCGGTTATGATCGTACCGATTGTCGACGATCATCTGATTCTGATTCAGGAATATGCTGTCGGGCTGGAAAGCTATGAGCTGGGGTTCCCGAAGGGATTGATTGATGCTGGCGAAACGCCGTTTGAAGCCGCCAATCGTGAACTAAAAGAAGAGGCCGGGTTTGGCGCTCATCAGTTGGAGACACTGGGAAAACTGACGATGGCGCCGTCCTATTTTTCCAGTCAGATGAACATTGTGGTGGCAGAGGGACTTTATCCTGAGCAACTGGAAGGGGATGAACCTGAGCCATTACCGCAACTGCGCTGGCCGCTAAATAATTTGCTGGCGCTCCTGGATGAACCTGATTTTCGCGAATCGCGTAACGTCAGTGCGCTGTTTCTGGTCCGTGAATGGCTGGTGAAGCAAGGCCGGCTGAGTTACTGATGTGAGCCATCGTAACGGGTGAGTGTGGTTGACTGACCTGAAATAAAAAATGCCGGGCAATTGCCCGGCATTTTTGTATCAGAACAACTCGTGGCTTTCGCCGTTGTCCATCAGTGTGGTTCCGACGTCATGTACGGAATATTCAGTCGGCTGGGTGCCGTTGATGAAGTATTCCGCGCGGCTATTGCCGCCACCGTTCGCCAGTTTGCCGGTGCTGCGGTCGATATTGACCGTCACTACGCCTTCTGGCGGCGTCAATGGTTGTAACGGCACACCATCCAGCGCGGATTTCATATAGTCATCCCATGCTGGCTGTGCGCTCTTGGCACCGCCTTCGTAGCCTGATATCTGATCTTTAATCGCCCCGGAAGCCGTGGTGCGTCCGAGGTCACGGCGGTGATCGTCAAAACCGATCCACACCGAGGTGACAACCCCCGGCCCGTAGCCGGAGAACCAGGCATCTTTTGAGCTGTTAGTGGTACCGGTTTTGCCACCGATATCGTTACGTTTAAGGTCGCGGCCAGCCCGCCAGCCAGTGCCCATCCAGCCTGGCTCACCAAACACATTCGAATTCAGCGCACTTTTAATCAGGAATGACAGCGGGGTGTTGATCACGTGTGGCGCATATTGCTGCTGGCCATCCTGCTGACCCTGCTGTGGAACCTGCTCCAGCTGCGGTTGTGGTACGGCAACATTGTTACCTTCCGACGATACCGCCACGTTTTCTACGCTGTCTTCACTCAGTGCGACGGCCTTCTGAGTGTTGCCATAGATCACCGGCAGATTGCACTCTGCACAGGCGACTTTCGGTTTCGCTTCGAAGACGTGGTTGCCTTGCTCATCATCGATGCGCGTGATGAAGTACGGGTCAACCAGGAAGCCGCCGTTCGCCATCACAGAGTAGCCACGTACCATCTGCAATGGGGTGAAGGAGGCCGATCCCAGCGCCAGTGATTCCGTATGGACGATGTTCTGTGCCGGGAAACCAAAACGCTGCAAATATTCGGCCGCATAGTCGACGCCCATGGCGCGCATGGCGCGCACCATCACAACGTTCTTCGACTCACCCAACCCCTGGCGCAGACGAATGGGACCCGCGTAGGTATTGGGTGAGTTTTTCGGACGCCAGTCAGCACCGGCACCTGCATCCCAACGAGAAATCGGCACGTCGTTAAGAATAGATGCCAGCGTCAAACCACGGTCCATTGCTGCGGTATACAGGAACGGTTTGATATTCGAACCGACCTGGCGTAACGCCTGGGTTGCACGGTTAAACTTGCTCAGATTGAAGTCAAAACCGCCCACAAGTGCGCGCACGGCACCATCGTGTGGGTCGAGCGATACCAGTGAGGAGTTCACATCCGGCACCTGGCCCAGTTGCCAGTCGTTATCCACTTTGCGTACCCAAATCTGCTGACCAGGCTGCAATACCTGGCTCACCGAACGCGGTGTGGCACCTTGTAAGGTGTCTGACTTGAACGGGCGGGCCCAGCGAACACTGGCGAGGTTTAGCGCAACGCTGCTGCCATCACGCATAATGGCCGTGGCTTCCTCGCTATTACTGGTGGTAACCACTGCCGGGAACAGCGGACCGTACACCGGTAAAGACTTCAGCGTTTTCATGATTTCGCTGTGGCCCCACGCCTGCTCACCCACTTTCCACAGCACACTGGCCGGACCGCGATAACCATGACGCATATCATAGGCAATAACGTTGTCCTGAACCGATGTCTGTGCCGCCAACTGGAGCTTACGGGTGACGGTGGTATAGACCTTATAACCGTCGTTGTAGGCGTTCTCACCGAAGCGCTTGATCATCTCCTGACGCACCATCTCAGTCAGATACGGCGCTGAGAAAGCAATTTCCGGCACATGATAGTTCGCCACCAGTGGTGTGCTGCGCGCTTCGTTATACTGCATCTGCGTGATGTAGTGCTGGTCAAGCATACGTGCCAGAACGGTATTGCGACGCTGCACGGCACGATCATGAGAATAGAGTGGGTTAAATGTCGACGGTGCTTTTGGCAGGCCGGCGATCATGGCGATCTCACTCAGTGACAGCTGATCAACGCTTTTACCAAAATAGACCTGTGCCGCAGCGCCAACACCATAGGCGCGGTAGCCGAGGTAAATCTTGTTCAGATACAGCTCAAGGATCTCGTCCTTGCTCATCATCTGTTCAATGCGAATGGCGAGGAACACCTCCTTGACCTTACGTATCAGTGTACGTTCCGGGCTGAGGAAGAAGTTACGTGCCAGCTGCTGGGTAATGGTACTGGCCCCCTGCGACGCATGACCGGAAACCAGCGCAATGCTGGCTGCACGGAAAATACCAATCGGGTCGACGCCATGATGTTCATAGAAGCGGCTGTCTTCCGTCGCGATAAAGGCCTTCACCATTTGCGGTGGGATTTGTTGCAGCGTCAGTGGAATACGGCGTTTCTCGCCGTACTGTGCGATAAGCTCGTTATCGGCACTGTAGACCTGCATTGGCGTCTGCAGACGCACATCTTTCAGCGTGGCGACATCCGGGAGCTGTGGCTCTATGTATTTGTACAAACCATAGATCGAGCCAGCTCCCAGCAAGATGCAACACACTGCAAGGATCAATAAATACTTTACGAACTTCACCTGATATTTCCCACTTAAAGTCGGTTGGGCAGTTTATAAACAATCGCGCGGTAGTATAAAGGCAAGCCTGTACCTTGGATACGTCCTTTTCAACAGACGATAAGGAGATCGCGCAATGGCTTTTAAGACATGGCAAGTCGGGCTGGATATTCAAAACGGGCAGCTCTGCGCCCTGGGCATCCAGCGCCGTCGAAACGGCTGGCAGCTACGTCATTGGTGGCAGCATACGTTGCCGCAAGATACGTTAAGAAATGGCCTGGTGCAACGCCCGGACGATGTTGTGGCATTACTGCAACGCTGGCGTAAACATCTTCCTGCTCGCATTTCACTGCGGGTCGGCTTCCCCCCGCAGCTCGTCATGCAGCGCCAACTGGCGAAGCCTGCCTTACGATTACGTGAGCCCGATCGTAACAGTTACATCATGGCGGCGGCGAGACGATTTTTCCCTATCGCACCCGAAGCGCTGGCGCTGGATTACCGTGGTAGTGATGACGTTGACGGGGCGATGTATCTGACGGCGGCACGCCAGGATGCACTACAAAATTGGGTAGACTGCCTGCAACAGGCCTCGCTGGCTCCCGATGTTCTGGAACTGACTCCGGCGGCACTGTATGCGCTGGCTCGTGGACTGTCACTGGAGGCGTCCGCCGCACTGGTGCACCGCCTGAACGATCACTGGCTGTGGTATGCCCCGCAGTCGGGTGTTCATGCCTGGGGCTGGTGTTCACTGGAAGATGCAGCCGATTTTAGCGCACTACAGCAGCGATATTTACAAGGCAGCCACTCAGTCTGGTACAGCTCTGTGCTGGCAGAAGAGCGGCCGGAAGGCACCTTCGCCTTGTCGCCGCTGGCCGCAGTGCAATGTTATCAGCCGCCGTTGCCCGTGTATGACGGTGCTTTTGCATTGGCAACCGGTCTGGCATTACGCCCGGAGGATTGCTGATGGTATGGGTGAACTTATTGCCCTGGCGGCAGGTGAAATTGCAGAAGCGCTGGCGCGTCTGGCGTCTGGCAGGGGGCGTTTTAGTTCTGGTGTTTTCCATGCTGATGCTGGAGGGATACTGGCAGCGCAGTCTCAATCACCAGCAGAATCGCACGCAGGGTCTGTGGAGCGCCGCGCTAAACGATGTGCAGGCCCTGAGTGCACGCACGCAGGCCGCACGACAGCAGCTCAGCGCCTTGCAACGTCAGCAGCATCACCTCATGCACCGTCAACAGCAGATGACCCAGTGGCGTGATTTCGCGCGGGGTCTTGGCCTGCACTTTCCACCGGATACCTGGCTGAGCGTGTTGCATAAAACCCGCAAGGAACTGGTGTTACGCGGAGTGGCGGCCAGCATTCAGGAACTGCACCAGTTGCGTGACAGATTACGCGAGGTCACGTTGTTTAAACAGGTCAATTTGGGGGCAGTCCAGCGTGTTCGCACGGGCGAAATGACGTTTGATATGCAGGCACTACCGTTTTTGTCTCCTGGTGCCGACGAATGATGCACCGCTGGCTGATCGGTTGGTTGCAAATGCCGGCATGGATACGCTTGGGCAGTTTTTGTGGCGCTGCGCTGTTGCTGGCGATGCTGTTATGGGGCGCCTGGTGGCATCCGATAAAACAAAAGCAGCAGCAGGGCGAACAGCAGTGGCAGCAGCTGGCACACCGTTATCGTCAGCAGCTGCAATTACTCCGCGCCATGCCCGCACTTGCCACCGTGCAGCAGCAGACAGAACAGATCGAGGCACGGCTTACCTCTGACGTCATCCGGCCTTTTTTACTGCCTGACCTGCTCAAAGCCAGCGGTGCGGTACTGGAATACTGGCACCCTGCCGGGCAGGGCGGTGAGCTGTCTCTGATGCTGAACTGGCCACAATTTATTGCGCTGCTGGATTATCTTTCTGCGCTTCAGCCCACGTTACTGTTTTCCCAGTTCAAACTGCAACGTGAGGAACAGCAATTGCGCCTGGTCATGGAGTTAACGGATGAAAATTAAGCTGGCCTGGGGATTGCTGTTGTTGATGTGTAACGTGTGGGCGCGCGATCCCTTTTTTCCTCTGAACGTCCAGCGTTGCGCGTCCGTTGCAGAGACGGAACTCACCTGGCGTTTACTGGGACTGATTGGCCGAGAGGGCCGCTATGACGCGTGGCTGGTCTCGTCTCAACATAAATTGCTCTGGCGGCAGACTGGCGACCCATTACCCGGCACGGAGTGGCGTATCGCGGAGATTGATGCTCAGACTGTCACGATCACGACTTTACAGGACTGCCCGCCGTCACGGCGGCTGGGTTTAAAAGGACGACATCATGCTCAGGATAATTTACCTCTGGCTGGCGCTGATAAGCCCGTTATCAGCCAGCCAGATTCCCCTCTCTCTCGCTTTTGACGCCGCTCCCGTCGGGCAGGTATTGCAGGCGCTGGCCGATTACCAGCAGCTCAACCTGGTGGTAGCACCGGGGGTTGAAGGCACGCTTTCTCTTCGGCTGAAAGACGTGCCCTGGCAGCAGGCTTTACAGTTGGTGTTAAAAATGGGGCGCCTGACAATGGAAAAACAGGGCAACGTGATGCTGATTTATCCGGAGAGCTGGCAGCAAGAGGAGGAGCGAAAAACGGCCGCACGCCGTGAAGCTCAGGAACAGACGCTCCCCCTGCATAATCGTACGCTCACTCTCCAGCATGCCGATGCCGCAGCGGTCAACGGCAGCCTGCAAAATGAGCGCGCCCGATTAATGACCGCGCGTGGCAGCATTACGCTGGATAGCCGGACTAACAGTTTGTTATTACGTGATACTGAAAGTGCCCTCGATCAGGCAGAACGTTGGGTGCGCCAGCTGGATGTGCCGTTGGCTCAGATTGAGCTGGCAGCACATATCGTCACCATCAGTGAAGAGAATCTGCGTGAATTAGGGGTTAACTGGGGGCTAAGTGGATCTGAACAGGTGGCAGAGGCGCTGCGTAGCAGCCAGCTGAGAGTGGATCTTGGCGTCAGTCGCCCGGCAGGTATGGTGGGTTTGACGCTGGCAAAACTGGATGGTCAGTTGCTGGATCTTGAGCTGAGCGCGCTGGAAAGAGAGCAGCAGGCCGAGATTATTGCCAGCCCACGCTTGTTCACATCGCATCAGCAGACGGCCAGTATCAAACAAGGTACGGAAATTCCCTACGAAGTTGCCAGTGGAAATAGGGGGTCGACCACCATGGAGTTCAAAGAGGCGATGCTGGCGATGGAAGTCACGCCAGAGGTACAGGCTAACGGTCGGATTTTACTGAAACTGCATATTTCTCAAAATGTACCCGGAAAAAATATGCGAAGCGGTGAAAACGAGGTCCTGACCATCGATAAACAGGAGATTGATACCCAAGTGATGTTGAAGGATGGGCAGACGCTGGCGCTGGGAGGGATTTTTCAGCAACAGAGCGCCACAGGGCGCACTAAGGTGCCTTTTCTGGGCGATATTCCGCTACTGGGTGGCCTGTTTCGTCACGATGTACGTGAACAAAAAAGGCGTGAATTGGTGATCTTCATCACACCGAGACTGATTCGTAGCGATTAATGCGATTTTTGAGGCAAACTGTAACACCTGCATGTTTTTTCCGGAATTGCTGACAGTTGGGTTTGACGCAAGGACGGAATTAGCTTACAAGGTTTAGCGATTTTGAATTACGGGCCAGGTGCCCTTAGCAGCGAATGCTTTTTAACCGTTTTTTATCGTGCGCAACCGGCGTAGCCGATGCAACCACATCCGGCTGATAAATGAAGCGGACTGAAACGCGCCAAAATATTGCGTGCAATGGGCAAGGTAAATTTAATCGGTTGCCAAAACACCTTCAGTGTTGAGATAATTTTCGTCTGACTCTCGCACTATCGCTCATGAGGTTTCAGTTCATGTCCTGCCTGGTTTAAGGCGGGGTATCATCAACGAATTGTCTTAGTAATACCGAAAAAATGGCAGAGAAACGCAATATCTTTCTGGTTGGGCCTATGGGTGCCGGCAAAAGCACTATTGGGCGTCAGTTAGCTCAACAACTCAATATGGAATTTTTCGATTCCGATCAAGAAATTGAGCGACGTACCGGAGCGGATGTGGGCTGGGTTTTTGACGTCGAAGGCGAAGAAGGCTTCCGCGATCGCGAAGAAAAAATCATCAATGAACTCACTGAAAAGCAGGGCATTGTGCTGGCGACAGGTGGCGGTTCCGTCAAGTCGCGCGAAACGCGCAATCGTCTCTCCGCCCGTGGCGTAGTGGTTTATCTTGAAACGACTATCGAAAAGCAACTGGCACGTACTCAGCGCGACAAAAAACGTCCGCTGTTGCAGGTGGATTCTCCACCGCGTGAAGTGCTGGAAGCATTAGCCGATGAACGCAATCCGATGTATGAAGAGATTGCCGACGTAACCATTCGTACTGACGATCAAAGTGCGAAAGTGGTGGCTAATCAAATTATCAATATGTTGGAAAAGAGCTGATTCAGGCTCTGACGGCCCACTTGTGGGCACAGCAAAAAAGGTGATACAGCGTCATGGAGAGGATTACCGTAACTCTTGGGGATCGCAGTTACCCCATTACCATCGCCGCCGGGTTGTTCGCAGATCCGGCTTCTTTTTGGCCGCTTAAAGCGGGCGATCAGGTCATGCTGGTAACCAACCAGACGCTGGCTCCTCTCTATCTGGAACCATTGCGTTCACGCCTTGAGGGCGCGGGCGTGGTGGTCGATCAGGTGATTCTGCCGGACGGTGAGCAGTTTAAATCGCTGGCCGTGATGGATCAGGTATTTACCGCATTACTGTCCAGGCCTCATGGCCGGGATACCACTTTGGTGGCACTGGGTGGCGGTGTGATTGGTGATCTAACCGGATTTGCAGCCGCCAGCTACCAGCGTGGCGTACGCTTTATCCAGGTCCCAACCACGCTGTTGTCGCAGGTTGACTCCTCTGTGGGGGGGAAAACTGCCGTCAATCATCCGTTGGGTAAAAACATGATCGGGGCATTTTATCAACCTGCCTCGGTGGTGGTGGATCTTGACTGTCTGAATACCCTGCCAGCGCGTGAGTTCTCTTCCGGTCTGGCGGAAGTGATCAAATACGGCATCATCCTTGACGGTGAATTCTTCACCTGGCTTGAAGACAATCTGGATGCCTTGCTGGCGCTGGATGGCACGGCGCTGGCGTACTGTATTCGCCGCTGCTGTGAGTTGAAAGCAGAAGTGGTGGCAGCAGATGAACATGAGCACGGCCAGCGTGCGTTGCTGAACCTTGGGCATACCTATGGTCACGCCATTGAAGCCCATATGGGTTACGGCAACTGGCTGCACGGCGAAGCGGTGGCAGCCGGGATGGTAATGGCTGCACGCAACGCTGAACGTCTTGGTCAGTTCAGTTCGCAAGATACAGACCGTATTATCACGTTGTTACAGCGTGCCGGGTTACCGGTACATGGGCCAGAAAGTATGGCGGCGGCTGACTACCTGCCACATATGATGCGTGATAAAAAAGTCCTGGCTGGCAAGCTGCGTCTGATTCTTCCCCTGGCCATCGGCAAAGCCGAAGTGCGCAGCGGAGTACCACATGATATGGTTCTTGCATCCATTCAGGATTGTCTGAAGCCATAGCGATTATCTGTAACCAGGTCTCCTGGCTACTATTCTGATGTATCGCCGTTCAAGGGTTCGAACGGCATTGCCGCTCTATGGGAGGAGGTTAAATGGACGAGTTTAAACCGGAAGACGAGTTAAAACCTGACACCAGCGACCGCCGACCAACGCGGTCCCGCAAAACGTCGTCTGCACCAAAAATCCCTGTATCCCGACAGCATATGATGATGGGAATTGGTATCCTGGTTCTGCTGCTGCTTGTGTTAGGTATTGGGTCTGCATTGAAATCACCTGATAACAGCAGTGCGAAACAGCCTGCAACGCCTGCGGGTAACGCCGGTGGTGAAAAGAATATCGATCTCTCCGGGTCCTCTTCAATGAGCGGCCAGTCAGGCCAGCCAGCTACGTCTGAAACCGGTACAACCGCGAATAATACTCAGTCGGCTTCGTCACAGAATGTGGGTGTTCCACCGATTTCCCCAACGCCGACAGAAGCACAGCCAGTGCAGACACCGCCGAATCAACAGCGTGTTGAGCTGCCAGGCGATCTGAATACAGCTTTGAATGACCAGCAAGGGCAGGTTGATGCTGCAGCACAGGCAGGTCAGGGAGAGTCTTCATTGCCAACGGCGGCTGCTACAGTAGCACCAGGGGCAGAAACTCCGCGCCAGGCAAGCAACAAACCTGTTACGGCTCCACGTCCGACGGCAACGCATCAGAATAAACCGGCGGCGGCCCATACGCCTGCTGCCAGTAAGCCTGCGGCGAAAGAAAGTAAACCAGCGACTACAGCCAGTCAGAGTACGCCAGCCGCGCGTAGCGGTAGCACCCCCGGCGGTAACTTTACGCTGCAACTCAGCAGTGCATCGCGTTCAGACACGTTGAATGCCTGGGCGAAAAAACAAAATCTGAGTGGCTATCATGTCTATCAGACCACGCGTAACGGACAGCCTTGGTATGTACTGGTGAGTGGCTCTTATGCGACTTCAGGTGATGCTAAACGCGCTGTTGCCTCTCTACCGGCGGAAGTTCGTGCTCAGAACCCTTGGGTAAAACCGGTGAGCCAGGTAAAAAAAGAAGCGGGTAAATAACACCCCGCCGGGGAAACCCGGCGTATCCTTAGTGTGTGTGCGTGCCGCTGGCACGCAGAGCATTCAAAGCGCAGATATGCTGTCGGTGTAACCACAGCCTGATGAGTAAAAGTAATTAACGACAGCATGAAAAAAAATCGCGCTTTCTTGAAGTGGGCAGGTGGCAAGTACCCGTTGCTCGATGATATCCGACGCCATCTCCCTGAAGGGGACTGTTTGATCGAACCCTTCGTAGGGGCGGGCTCGGTATTTCTTAACACCCAGTACTCAAAGTACATTCTCGCAGACATTAACAGCGATCTGATTAACCTCTATAACATCGTTAAAGAACGCACGGATGAATTCGTGGCAGATGTGCGCATGCTCTTCGTTCCTGAAACGAATGATTCGGCGGTGTACTACGCCTATCGCAAAGAGTTTAATCTGTGCCGCGATGATTACCGACGAGCGGTGTTGTTTTTATACCTCAACCGCCATTGTTACAACGGTTTGTGCCGTTATAACCTGAGCGGTGAGTTCAACGTGCCGTTTGGTCGTTATCGCAGACCCTACTTTCCGCAAGATGAAATTTACTGGTTTGCCGAACGGGCCCAGCAGGCGACTTTTGTCTGTGAATCTTACGATGTTACGCTGGGGAAAGTGCAAAAGGGGGCAGTGGTCTATTGCGATCCACCCTATGCACCGCTCTCCACGACCGCTAACTTTACGGCGTACCACACCAACAGCTTTAGCATGCGTGAGCAACAACATCTGGTCGAACTGGCTACGATGCTGGCCAACGAGCAGAGCATTACCGTGCTGATCTCGAACCACGATACGCCGCTAACACGTCAGTGGTACGAGGGCGCTATCCTGCATGAAATCAAAGTGCGCCGTTCGATCAGCCGCAGTGGCAACACGCGAAGTAAGGTCAATGAATTACTGGCGTTGTATACTGGCCGGTGATGACGCCTGAAACTCAGGCACAACCAGGGAGAAACGGATGAAACAGTTTTTAATTGCCCCATCAATTCTTTCCGCAGATTTTGCCCGCCTGGGCGAAGACACTGCTAAAGCACTGGCTGCTGGCGGTGATGTGGTTCACTTTGATGTGATGGATAACCATTACGTTCCCAATCTCACGATGGGGCCGATGGTGTTAAAAGCCCTGCGCGATTATGGCGTGACTGCGCCGATCGATGTCCATCTGATGGCCAAACCGGTTGATCGTTTGATACCTGATTTTGCCAAGGCCGGTGCCAGCTATATCACCTTCCATCCAGAAGCCTCCGAGCATGTTGATCGCACACTGCAATTAATTAAAGAGCAGGGCTGCAAGGCGGGCCTGGTGCTGAACCCGGCAACCCCTCTCAGCGTGCTTGATTATGTGATGGATAAGCTGGATGTGATCCTTCTGATGTCCGTGAACCCGGGCTTCGGTGGTCAGTCATTTATTCCGGGTACCCTGAATAAACTGCGTCAGGTACGTAAGCTAATCGATCAGAGCGGCTATGATATTCGCCTGGAAGTGGATGGCGGCGTCAAAGCGGACAACATTGGTGAGATTGCCGCAGCGGGTGCCGATATGTTTGTTGCCGGTTCAGCCATTTTTGGTCATCCCGATTACAAAAAAGTGATCGATGATATGCGCACCGAACTGGAGAAGTCTCGTCATGGGTCATTTCACTAACGTCCGTGCCCTCGCGTTTGATCTTGATGGCACGCTGACCGATAGCGCCCCAGGATTGACGAGTGCCGTTGATAGCGCACTCAATGAGCTGAACCTACCCATCGCGGGTGTTGAGCGGGTATCAACCTGGATTGGCAACGGGGCGGATATTCTGATCGAGCGCGCTCTGACCTGGGCGCTGGGCCATGCCCCACAGAGCGCCCTGCTGTCTGATGCGCGGGTGCTGCTGGATAAACACTATGCACAGAGCGTAGATGGTGGCAGCCTGCTGTATCCTGGCGTCAAAGAGACGCTGGCCGCGCTGGCCGCACATAACCTGCCGATGGCGCTGGTCACCAATAAGCCCACTCCGTTTGTTGCTCCACTGCTGCAATCGCTCGGTATTGCCGACTACTTTTCCCTGATTATTGGTGGCGATGATGTGGTGGCAAAGAAACCGCATCCGGCCCCGCTGTTTCTGGTTTTGGGCAAGTTTGGTTTGCTACCGGGAGAGTTGGTATTTGTTGGCGATTCACGCAATGATATTCAAGCCGCGCAGGCGGCAGGATGTCCCTGCATTGGCCTGACTTACGGCTATAACTACGGTGAGCCTATTGCCACCAGTCAGCCCGACATCACGCTTGATCATTTTAACGATTTGTTGCCCGCACTCGGGCTGTAATTATTCAGGACGGAAACATGAGCAAACCCATCGTATTTAGCGGCGCACAGCCTTCAGGTGAACTGACCATCGGTAACTATATGGGTGCGCTGCGTCAGTGGGTACAGATGCAGGATGATTACCACTGCATCTACTGCATCGTTGACCTGCACGCCATCACGGTTCGTCAGGACCCGGTTGCACTGCGCAAGGCTACGCTGGATACGCTGGCACTCTATCTTGCCTGCGGCATCGATCCACAGAAAAGCACCATTTTTGTTCAGTCGCACGTGCCTGAGCATACGCAGCTTGGCTGGATCCTTAACTGTTACACCTATTTCGGTGAACTGAGCCGTATGACTCAGTTTAAAGACAAATCCGCACGTTACGAAGAAAATATCAATGCGGGGCTGTTTGACTACCCGGTGCTGATGGCGGCAGATATCCTGTTGTATCAGACCACTCAGGTGCCGGTAGGTGAAGACCAGAAACAGCATCTGGAGCTGAGCCGTGATGTGGCTTCGCGCTTTAACGCACTGTACGGCGACATCTTTACCGTGCCAGAGCCGTTTATTACTAAATCCGGGGCGCGCGTGATGTCGCTGCTGGAGCCGACCAAGAAAATGTCCAAGTCTGATGATAACCGCAATAACGTTATCGGCCTGCTGGAAGATCCGAAGTCGGTAGTGAAGAAAATTAAACGTGCGATGACCGACGGCGATGAACCACCGGTAGTGCGTTATGATGTGAAAGAGAAGCCTGGTGTATCGAATCTGCTGGATATTTTGTCCGGTGTGACCGGTAAGACGATGGCCGAGCTGGAAGCCGAGTTTGCTGGCCAGATGTATGGCCACCTGAAAGGAGCGGTTGCGGATGCGGTATCAGCCATGCTGGGTGAGCTGCAGGAGCGTTATCATCGTTACCGCGATGATGAAGCCTTCCTTGAGCAGGTGATGCGTGATGGTGCAGCAAAAGCGCGTGCGCAGGCGCAGGGCACCCTGAAAAAAGTGTATGAGGCCATCGGCTTCGTTGCTCAGCCGTAAATCGTTACCGGTGGCAATCTGCTAAGGGTTGCCACCCGTTAAGAAAGCAAGAGCATCATGACTGGCGGTGCTCTTTTTTCAATACCAGAATTGCCCCGTCAAACCAGTAGAGTGTTAGCGTATCGTTGACCGGTGCGGTAACGACGGCCCCCGGCCCCCACGGCTCATCGCCACATATCACATTGTACCCACCCGCGACCTGATAGCTGTCTTCGGGATCGTTCTCATCGGCAGACGTCAACGTCGGTCTCTTCAGACAGTTATCCGTTGCCGGATCGATCGTCCGCTGCGCACTGCCTTGACTCCACATAATCTTATTTGACGAAAACGTCACCACTGCGCCCATATATTGCGGATCGTTCTCCACCACAGCCTGGATGCCTGTGCTATCCACATGTACGGCATCAACGTGCCAGATACCTTCCAGCGTGGCATAGTCAGGTGCAGCCGCCATCAGTGGCTGGCTTACCAGCATGCAGGCGATGATCAGGTGCTTCATGGTCCTTTCCTCGCAGTCAATCAGAATGCTGAGTATAGAGGGGAAATTAGCATTCAGGCTGCTGATTTTCATCGGTTCATTCAGAGATTTCCGGCAGCAGTATTAATCCGTGATAGGGTTAACAGCGTGTCTTATTGATGACGGAGGGATTTATGCGTCCAGAATTACAGTGGATTAATCACGTTCGCCTGCCGGAGCGTGAAGGGCTTTGGCAGATTGAGATCCAACAGGGCAAGATTGTGCATATCACGCCACAGCCACCAACGCGTGCCAGCGGTGAAGCACTGGATGCCGAAGGTGGGTTGGCCTTCCCTCCGTTTATTGAACCGCATATTCATCTGGACACCACGCAGACAGCGGGTGAGCCTGCCTGGAATCAGTCTGGGACCTTGTTCGAAGGCATTGAGCGCTGGGCAGAGCGTAAGGCCACGCTGACGCATGAAGATGTAAAGCAGCGGGCGCGTCAGACTTTGAAGTGGCAAATTGCCAACGGTATTCAACATGTGCGTACGCATATTGATGTCTCCGACCCGACGCTAACCGCGCTGAAAGCGATGCTGGAAGTGAAGCCGGAGATGGCGCCGTGGGTGGATATTCAACTGGTGGCCTTCCCGCAGGAGGGCATTTTGTCTTACCCCGATGGTGAAGCGCTGCTGGAGAAAGCATTGCAATTAGGGGCCGATGTGGTGGGGGCAATACCGCATTTTGAGTTCACCCGAGAATACGGCGTTGAGTCATTGCACCGTGCTTTCGCACTGGCGCAAAAGTATCAGCGTATGGTGGATGTGCATTGTGATGAGATCGATGATGAACAGTCGCGTTTTGTTGAAACCGTCGCGGCGCTGGCGCCCCGGGAACAGATGGGAGCCCGCGTGACGGCCAGTCATACCACCGCAATGCACTCCTATAACGGTGCTTACACCTCACGCCTGTTCCGCCTGCTAAAGCTGTCTGGAATTAATTTTGTGGCTAACCCGCTGGTGAATATTCACCTACAGGGCCGTTTCGATACCTATCCGAAGCGCCGGGGCATTACGCGGGTGAAAGAGATGCTGGAGGCGGACATTAATGTCTGCTTTGGTCACGATGATGTTTTCGACCCCTGGTATCCTCTGGGGACTGCCAGCATGTTGCAGGTCTTGCACATGGGGATGCACGTGTGCCAGTTGATGGGATACGAACAGTTAGATGCTGGGATTAACCTGATAACCACTTACAGCGCCAGAACGCTGCAACTGAAGGATTACGGTATCCAATGCGGTAACAGTGCTAACCTGGTGATCTTGCCTGCTGAGAGCGGTTTTGATGCCTTGCGCCGTCAGGTTCCAGTGCGCTACTCGATCCGTGATGGACGAGTGATCGCCGAGACAGCTCCCGCCACCAGCATTATCCATTTGGATGAGAGTGAAAAGGTGGATTTCAGGCGATGACGCTGCATAAAAAAAAGGCCGGATTAACCGGCCTTTTTGACATCTTAAGGTTAGTGGGAACCCATATGTCCATGCAACTTGTGCTTGCTGACGAAACCGAGCAGCAGACACATCACAAAGACCACCGCGTACAGGCCGTTAGCGGTCGCCAGCGCCGCGTGTGCACCGCCTTTCTCTACGATCGGGCCAGTGACCACGAAGGTCAACATGGTGCCAACGGTGCCGCAGGTCAGGATGAAGTTCACCAGTTTTGGCGAAGCGACCTTAGTCTGCAACGAACCCAGTGTGATAATGGTGGTGTAGATAGCGCTGGAGAAGAAGCCCAGGCTCATCATGATCCACTTCAGCATGGAGGCATCCGTCGCGCTGATAAACCAGTACATCAGCGCAGTGGCGGCCAGTGCCAGTACGGTGAGGATGCGCTGCGGATCGAAGAAACGCAGAATGGCACTGAAGGCCCACATACCAATCATATACGCGGTCCAGAAGTTACCGACCAGACCCCCGGCTTGTTCGATACTCTGCCCCATATTTTTGGTCGCGTACAGCGGCACCCAGCCAATAAAGCCAAGCTGGCCAAGGATGTAGCACAGTGCTGCCACAGCCAACAGGCCGACGCCGATGCCCCACTTCTCTTTCACTACAGGCTCGCCTCTGGTGGCTTTCTTGCCCAGTACCGGGAATTCAAAGCACAGTGCCAGAACAAAGATGGCGACATAGATGACGCCGATGCAGGCGTATACCCAGTACCACGGCAGAGAACGCGCGAGAATAGCGGCAGCAATAATCGGGAAAATGGTACCCGCCATGCTGAAGAAGGAGTCGGTAAACAGCAGGCGAGAGCCACGCTGACGTCCTTCATACAGATGGGTGATCAGGAACGTACCGATGGACATGGTAATACCACTCACCACGCCAAGCACAAACATGCACAGAGAGAAAACGGTGAGGCTGTGGCTGTTCATCAAGCCCAGCACGGCCAGCACCATCAGCACAAAGCCGAAAATAAGCTGACGCTTCAGTGGCACAATTTCCATCAGCCAGGCGTTCAGGAATACCGCCAGCAGGATACCGGCGTTCAGGAAGGTAAAGGTATTACTCATCTGTGCCACGGGCAGCTGGAAGTAAGCAGCAATATTCTCCAGTACCATACCGGTAACGATAACCACTGCACCGGTCAGCGCATAAGAGAAGAAGCTGATCCAGGTAAGCCCAATTCGATCGCGATTTGTCATAGTGGAAACCTGTTTGAAAGAGAAGTCGTCGGGCGGAATGCCCGTGGTAAACGAGAGAAGTTTAACGATATTCGTGATCTGCTTAAATATTTAATGAAATGAATATCTTCATATTTCATTCATAACGTGATCATTATCACCATTCGGACTTCTCTTATCCCGTTTGCTTCAAGATGTTTGCAGCGTAAATAAAGGTAAAACGCTGGCGCGTTGGTAAGTGCCTCTTTACAATCAGCGTTGTTTTTATGGTTTGTTGCACTCAGTAAGGAATCTTTCATGTTGAAACGTACTTTGACCGCAGTGGCGACCGTTCTTGCCCTGTCGACAATCTCTGCCTCCGCTATTGCCGCGAAGGGGGACACGCATGTGCTGCTGACCACTTCCGCCGGTACTATCGAACTGGAACTGAACAACCAGAAAGCACCGGTATCGGTGACTAATTTTGTGGATTACGTCAACAATGGTTTTTATAACAACACCATTTTTCACCGCGTGATCCCGGGCTTTATGCTGCAGGGCGGGGGATTCACCGCTGACATGCAGCAGAAGCAGCCTAAACCGCCGATAAAAAATGAGGCAGATAACGGCCTGCTCAATAAACGTGGCACCATTTCAATGGCGCGTACGGCTGAGAAGGACAGTGCAACCAGCCAGTTCTTTATCAACGTGGCGGATAACGCCTTCCTCGATCATGGTCAGCGTGATTTTGGCTATGCCGTCTTCGGTAAAGTGGTGAAGGGAATGGATGTGGCCGATAAGATCGCCCAGGTGCAGACGAAAACTTTTGGTCCTTACCAGAATGTTCCGGTGACGCCGGTGGTGATCCTGTCTGCCAAAGTGCTGCCATAATTCTCTGATGGCATTCTGTCAGGGCCGCCTGGTGGCGGTCCTGCTGTAACGAGCCCACCATGCTGCTTCTGATCGACAACTACGACTCCTTCACCTGGAACCTCTACCAGTATTTTTCTGAGCTGGGAGCCGAGGTATGCGTGCGCCGCAATGACGAGATCACGCTGGCTGAGATTGACGCGCTGGCGCCGGAACATCTGGTGATCTCTCCAGGCCCCTGTACACCGAATGAAGCCGGGATCTCTCTTGAGGCTATCCGTTATTTCTCCGGGAAATTGCCTATCCTTGGCGTTTGTCTGGGGCACCAGGCAATCGCACAGGCCTTTGGCGCCCGCGTGGTACGCGCACGCAAGGTGATGCACGGCAAAACATCAGCGATTGAACATCGTGATGGCGGCGTGTTTGCCGGGCTGAATCATCCCCTGACGGTGACCCGCTATCATTCATTGATTGTTGAAAGCGGCAGTCTGCCTGCTGAGTTTGAAGTGACCGCCTGGACCGTGGATGAGAATGGTCAGCCTGATGAGATCATGGGCTTCCGCCACCGCACGTTATCGCTGGAAGGGGTGCAGTTTCACCCGGAAAGCATCCTCAGCGAGCAGGGGCATCAACTGCTGGATAATTTCCTCAAACGCTGATTAACGTTTGCCTTTTAGTGACTTTTTATGCATATTTTATGACTATATTTTCACATCCCTGAAAAGACTAAATGGTGAGGTAGTGAATGGCGGCGGAAAAATTAGCGGTAACACGTGCAACGTTCGATGAGGTGATTTTGCCTGTTTATGCACCAGCACAGTTTGTGCCGGTGAAAGGGAAAGGCAGCCGCGTTTGGGATCAGCAGGGTAAAGAGTACATTGATTTCTCTGGCGGTATTGCGGTCACCGCGCTCGGGCATTGCCATCCGGCGCTGGTAGAGGCATTAAAAACGCAGGGTGAAACCCTGTGGCACACCAGTAACGTCTTCACTAACGAACCTGCCCTGCGTCTGGCGACCAAACTGATCAACGCGACTTTTGCCGAGCGAGTGTTCTTTGCTAACTCCGGTGCGGAAGCAAACGAAGCGGCGTTTAAGCTGGCGCGTTACTACGCCACCAAACGTCACAGCCCGTTCAAAAGTAAAATCATTGCCTTCCATAACGCCTTCCACGGTCGCACGCTGTTTACGGTGTCCGTTGGCGGCCAGCCGAAGTATTCCGATGGCTTCGGGCCAAAACCTGCCGATATCGTCCACGTCCCGTTTAACGATCTGGCCGCAGTAAAAGCGGTGATTGACGATCATACCTGCGCCATTGTGGTTGAGCCGATTCAGGGAGAAGGGGGCGTGATGCCCGCGACGCCAGAATTTATGCAGGGGCTGCGTCAGCTCTGTGATGAACATAATGCGCTGCTGGTTCTGGA
Source organism: Erwinia sp. MYb416 (assembly GCF_037479575.1). NCBI lineage: Bacteria > Pseudomonadati > Pseudomonadota > Gammaproteobacteria > Enterobacterales > Erwiniaceae > Erwinia > Erwinia sp. MYb416. The sequence continues at coordinate 59,101 of NZ_JBBGYT010000440.1, read as the reverse complement.
TGAAGTGCAAAGCGGCATGGGCCGCAGCGGTAAACTGTTTGCGTATGAGCATTATGGTGTGCAGCCGGATATTCTCACCACAGCCAAAGCGCTGGGCGGTGGTTTCCCGGTCAGTGCCATGTTAACGACTAACGACATTGCATCGGTTATGGCGCCTGGCGTGCATGGCACCACCTATGGCGGTAATCCGCTGGCCTGTGCGGTGGCTGAAGCTGCACTGGATATCATCAATACGCCAGAGGTGCTGGAAGGTGTGGAAGAGCGCCGTCAGCTGTTTGTTGATGCGCTTCAGGCGCTGGATGCCCGTTTCGATCTGTTCAGCGATATCCGTGGCAAAGGCCTGCTGATTGGCGCGGAGCTGAAATCACAGCATGCTGGACGTGCGCGCGATATTCTTAACGCCGCAGCAGAAGCCGGTGTGATGGTGTTGGTTGCCGGAACTGACGTGATGCGTTTTGCGCCTTCGCTGGTCATTGAGCCAACGGATATCGCCGAAGGCATGGCGCGTTTCGCCACGGCTGTTGAGAAAGTCCTGGGCTGATTGCCGGGGGGGGGGCATGCCCCGCCCCTACGTTGTTTCGTCGATGTCAGGCATATCCCAGACCAGCGTCGGCATGCCGCTAATTCGTAGGGGTCAGGCATATCCCAGGCCAACGTCGGCATGCCGCTAATTCGTAGGGGTCAGGCATGCCTGACCCGCGATCATGACGATTTCCTCAAGCGCCGGGACAGCCAGCGGCCATGATGTGGGCGCTGGCTCCAGGTCAGCGACGAAATGGTGTGCATTACGCTGAGGTGGCCAAGAATACGCTTCACGTGTCGCTCCATAATGGTCACCGGCCCCTGATGGAAGTCCTCGGGAGCATCCAGTACATTGCTGCCTGAATCCGGTCCGTCATACTCCAGACGCTGCTGACAGCGTTGCAGGGCAATTTCGCAGGATTGCAAATAGCGCTCTGCCAGCGTCGGCGTTAGCATCGTATGCTCCCGCGCCAGAATGGTCATGGCGTTGATATGCTCAACAATAAACTGGCTGTGCGTGACCCACAGCTGCATATCGGCCAGGTAGCGTGAATTAAAGCCCGGTTCCTGCATCGCCTGATGCAGTGAGTTAAACAGCGCATTATGCGCCTGATTCACCCGCATACGCTGGTATGCCAGTTTCTCCGCATCCTGTTCGCTGCCCAGCAGCTTCTGCAATGCCTCCTGATAGGTCTCCAGCGCATCGTGCGCATTCTGACGCATCAATCCACTCTGCCACTGTGGCCATAGCCAAATCATGCCGCCGAAGGCAATCAGACAGCCCATTAGTGTATCCATTAAGCGCGGCAGCAGGAACTGCGCTCCGTTCAGCGACAGCAGTTGCAATGTATACACCGCGGTGACCGTGAATCCTACGGTTGCCCAGCCGTAAAACTTGCGGATAAACAGATAGCTCACCAGGGTAATCAGTAGCATCACCAGCAGCACCCAGGATTCCGGGGCATGTAAACCGAGCGTGGCAGCGGCAATGGCCAACCCGGCCAGCGTTCCCAGCGCCCTGTGCTGGATACGTACCCGAGTAGCGCTGTAACCGTTGAGGCTGACAAACATCACCGTCATCAGTATCCAGTAAGGCTTCGGCAGATTGAAGAACAGGGCCAGTGAACTGGCGAAGGTCAGCATGACTGCATAGCGTGCGGCGGTGCGCAGGGCAGAGGATTTCAGCGACAGATAACTCTTCAACGCAGGAAACAGCGGCAGGCGGCGCTGGCGGTCCGCCATCAGGTCGCGACGGTACAACGGGTGCTGGGTGCGTAGCACGCGGGCGATACGGCTGAAGTGATAATAGCAAAAGTTGCCAACCGGATTATCGGGGTGCTGACGGGATATTTTTTCCAGTGCCTGAAGCGGTTTTTCCATCGTGAAACGTTCAGGGAAGCGGTGATAGAGGATATCGTCAGCCAGTACCCGCAGGCGTGTGGCAATGGTCTGCGCATTCCAGCGGATCACCGCCTCGGCGTGGCTCTGCTCTACCAGCTTCTGTACTTCCTCGGGCTGATGCAGGCTGACGGCGATATGTTCCTGTAGATCGAGGGCGACCTGAAATGCGCGCGTCAGTCGCTGATAATGGTCGCGATTGGCGGCCAGCATATGCATTTGCTGGTAACAGGTGTTAATCAGATCGACGGCTTTCTGTTGGCGCACCAACAGGGGAGGCAGGGCGGTTTGGGGATCGGTCAACTGGGTTAGCAGACTGTATTTCGCTTCGCAGTAATCAGCCAGTTCATGATAGAGCAGACTGAGGGTTTCGCGCATCGGCTGCTCTTTCCACAGCCAGAACCAGAACCAGTTAAACGCGCCATACCAGACGGTACCGAGAATGAACAATAGCGGTGGCTGCCACATGGGCATGCGTCCGGCCAGACTGAGGGTGAAAATGGCGGCAATCAGCGATGCCGGTAGCAGACGACCGTGCAGCGGACTGATTTCACCGGTGACGCCAAGCAGCAGTGCCATGACCAGCAGGATCACGGGCAGTGGCACCTCTTCTGCCCCGGCGTACTGAATCAAAAAGCTACTGAAAGCAAACAGGCAACCGCCTACGATCAGACGTTTGAAGAAGCGTTTGTGTGGAGTATCAAGACCGGCATTGTTACAACAGGCGGGGACTAATGAGAACAGCAGGCCGTTTTGCAGGTTGCCGAGCATCCAGCCGATCGCCACGGGTAAACACAGCACCAGTGTTTGCCTGAGTGCGTAGTTAACTTCGGGGTGATAGATAATTCTCCGCCACATGAGCCACACCAAATAAAAACGGCGCGACTGGGCGTCGCGCCGTGGGTTCAGAGCCGGTTAACGTGTTCCGTAAACAACAATGGTTTTACCATGTGCTGAGATCAGGTTTTGATCTTCCAGCATTTTCAGAATACGACCCACCGTTTCGCGGGAGCAGCCGACGATCTGGCCGATCTCCTGACGGGTGATTTTGATCTGCATCCCATCCGGGTGCGTCATGGCATCCGGTTGTTTCGCCAGATTCAACAACGTTTGGGCAATGCGTCCGGTCACATCAAGGAAAGCTAAATTACCCACTTTCTCTGATGTGACTTGCAGGCGACGCGCCATCTGTGAAGACAGGCGCATCAGGATGTCAGGATTCACCTGAATCAACTGACGGAATTTTTTGTAGGAAATTTCAGCCACTTCACAGGCTGTTTTCGCACGTACCCATGCACTGCGCTCCTGACCTTCTTCAAAGAGGCCCAGCTCGCCAATGAAGTCGCCCTGATTGAGGTAGGAGAGGATCATCTCTTTGCCTTCTTCATCCTTGATTAACACCGCTACTGATCCTTTAACGATGTAATAGAGGGTTTCCGCCTTCTCACCCTGATGAATCAGAGTGCTTTTGGATGGATATTTGTGAATATGGCAATGTGACAGGAACCATTCGAGTGTAGGGTCTGTTTGCGGTTTGCCGAGAACCATTCGCTGTTATCCTCTGTTGTAATCGTGCCTAAATATACCCTGTATTCTGCGTGCTGCAGATGCGTTGCCGCTGGCCTGAAGCGCGAAATATTTTTGGGTATCAGGGGATGTATCCCTGCCAGGCGTTGAAATATTCAAGCGTTCCCATAGGGAAATTATACGGGCCTCTGTTAAGAGCATGGCTCGTGCTGTCGTCCCGTTTTTACCGTGCATTGTTATGCCAGTAAAATATTGCAGCTTCGTTTGTAGCACAGCTTTACAAGACTGTCTTCTGTTGTCTCGCTTCAGCATAGTTCGAAAAAGGCAACGTTGCCGTTTTTGTGAGTGCAGCGTACTCTGCGGTAACTGATTCAATGAGAGGATTTTGTGATGCAAGCACGAGTTAAGTGGGTTGAAGGGATGACGTTTTTGGGAGAATCCTCATCCGGCCATCAGATTTTGATGGATGGCAACGCGGGGGATAAAGCACCCAGCCCGATGGAGATGGTGCTGATGGCTGCCGGGGGATGCAGTGCGATTGATGTGGTGTCTATTCTGCAAAAAGGCCGTCACGATGTCGCCGACTGTGAAGTTAAATTGACCTCGGAACGTCGTGAAGAGGCACCGCGTATTTTCACCCATATTAACCTGCACTTTATTGTCAGCGGCAAGGCGTTAACGGATAAAGCCGTTTCACGTGCGGTCGACCTCTCTGCGGAGAAATACTGCTCGGTGGCGATTATGCTGGGGAGCGCGGTGAAAATGACGCACAGCTATGAAGTGACAGATCTGACCTGAAGCTGGTTTCTTATGGGTAACGATGTTCGTTGTCGTTACCCACAGCTGACAGAACGTAGCGTACACATCCTGCTATTCCTCTCTCTACCCGCATTTCACGCCACGGCAGGCGAATAACATCAGCGGTATATTTCCCTCGTTCTACATTCCTTTCTTAATTTGCTGCAGGCTGGCGAAACAACAGCTGAATGTCCGGCGTTTGCCCATGATTCTCTGTTGCTGCCTGGTCTGCCGTTGTCAGATTTAATCAACCAGGAGTCATGATGACTATCGAGACGCTGATTCAGGATGTCACACCAAAGGTGCTGCAATGGCGGCGGCATATTCACGCGAATGCCGAACTCTCTTTCCACGAGCATGGCACCGCAGACTATGTTGCCGCTGAACTGGCAAAGTTTGGCCCATTAACACTTAGTCGCCCGACGCCAAATAGCGTACTGGCTGAACTTGAGGGGCCGCGTAGTGGTGACTGCATTGCCCTGAGGGCCGATATGGATGCGCTGCCTATTGAGGAGTTGAACAGTGAACCTTTCACCTCGCGCAATCGCGGTGTGATGCATGCCTGCGGGCATGATGCGCATACGGCAATGCTGATGGGGGCGGCATGGGTGTTGTGCCAGCAGCAGAGTAAGCTTGCCGGCAAAGTGCGCTTTATTTTCCAGCATGCGGAAGAAGTGCCACCAGGCGGGGCCAGCGAGCTGATTAAGCTGGGCGTATTGAACGGTGTATCAATGATCTTCGGTCTGCATGTTTTCCCTGGACTGTCTACCGGCCAGGTGGCTGTGAAAGAGGGCGTCTTCAGCGCTGCCAGCGATAACTTCGACCTGACCCTGCAGGGAAAAGGCGCCCACGCAGCGATGCCGCAGGAGAGTATCGACCCGGTGACGCTGGGCGCAGGAGTGGTGCAGGCACTTCAGCAGATTGTCTCACGTCGTCTTGATCCTAACGAAGGTGCCGTACTGACGGTCGCGAGTTTTCAGGCTGACGGCGGCTATAACGTTATCCCTGACACGGCGCATCTGCGCGGCACGCTGCGCACGCTCAGCCAGAGTGCGCGTAACACTATCCCGCAGATGATGTCACAGCAGCTGGACGGAATGACGCAGGGAGCAGGGGCCAGCTACGTGCTGAAATGGACGCCGGGTTACACCACCGGGGTTAATCACCCGGACGCCTGCCGTATTGCAGTGGATAATGTGATTGCCACGCTGGGGGATGATGCCTTGCAGGTTATGCTGCATCCAATGTTTGGCTGCGAGGACTTCTCAGCCTATCAGCAGGTAGTGCCGGGCTGTTTCCTGTGGGTCGGGTCGGGCAACCCGGAAAAAGGGACCTGCCGGGGGCTGCATAACCCCCATTTTCGCCTTGACGAAGATGCGCTAAAAATCGGGGTGAGGCTGCATACCGGCTTTATCCACCGCCTGCTGATGAAGCGATAACAGGATAAATGGGGTCAGCCGATTTTTTTGCCTTCGATAAGGCGTTTGACCAGTGGCCCCATAATCAACTCCATTGCCAGTCCCATTTTTCCACCTGGTACCACCAGGGTTTTGATATGCGAGATAAACGAACCTTGCAACATGGAGAGAAGATAGGGGAAGTCGATATCTTCCAGCCCCTGAAAGTGGATGACGACAAAACTTTCATCCAGAGAGGGGATGCCGCGAGCAGCAAAGGGGTTAGAGGTATCCACCGTGGGGACGCGCTGGAAGTTAATATGAGTGCGTGAGAACTGCGGCGTAATAAAGTTAATGTAGTCCTCCATGGAACGCACCACTGAATCCATGACCGCTTCACGCGAGTGACCGCGTTCACCCGTGTCGCGCACCAGTTTTTGTATCCACTCCAGGTTAACGATAGGCACCACGCCGACCAGCAGGTCCACCTTGTCTGCCACGTTGTGCAGCGGAGTCATTACGCCGCCATGCAAACCCTCATAAAACAGGACATCGGTGGGTTCAGGCAGCGGCTGCCACGGGGTAAATGTACCCGGCACCTGGTTCCAGGGTACGGCTTCATCATAGGTGTGCAGATATTTGCGCGACTGCCCTTTACCGCTGCGACCATATTCACTGAACGTTTGCTCCAGCAGGCCAAAGTCATTGGCTTCAGGGCCAAAATAGCTGACGTGCTTTCCCATATCGCGCGCTTTACGGATTGCCATATCCATTTCCGGGCGGGTAAAACGGTGGAAACTGTCCCCTTCGACCTCGGCTGCCCGCAGATTAAGTTGCTGAAAAATCTTCCTGAAAGCCAGGCTGGTGGTGGTGGTTCCTGCCCCACTGGAGCCGGTGACGGCGATGACCGGATGTTTGGCTGACATGGCGTGCAACTCCCTGATAAAGGTCGGACGGACGGATCATTGGTAACATGTTTTACCCGTCCAAGTCATTATGGCTTCACGTTTACTTATTCACGACTATTTATTCACGAAACTGGCCGCGCGGCATGATGTTGACGGATTCATGCAATTCCGACCACACCAGCACCACCTCGCCGCTGTTGAGCTGGCGACGGACATCGTCGACTTTCTGTTTTAGCGAGCGCTCCTGTTCACCATAGTCGGTGCCTTCACGCAGCACGAAGGATTCAATCAAATTGTCGAGCGTCTCGGTATCAAGGTCTTTCCAGGGGATAATCATCATTTCTCCAGCCAGGTGTTAAGCCACTGAGGGATGCGCTGTTCCAGCCACATCGCAGGTTTACGCAGCGTGCCGCCGACGAAACCGACGTGTCCACCGTGCTGCGTCAGCTGATACTCAACACAGGCGGGCAGTAATGCCGGATCAGGGATGACCTCAGGGGTCATAAAAGGGTCGTCTTTCGCGTGTATCACCAATAACGGTTTACGCACGCCGGGGAGCAACGGCATGGCGCTGCAACGATGATAGTAGTCGCTGGCATCCGCAAAGCCGTGCGCGCGCGCGGTGATCGCATCGTCAAAGTCGCGTAGCAGGCGCAGCGATTTAAGCTGAGCCAGGTCGACAGGGAGTGTTCCCGGCCACGCGCGGAGTTTGCGTTCGGCATTCTGCTTCAGCAATCCCAGCAAATAACGCTGATAGATGCGTGAAAATCCCTGCTCCAGCCGCAGACTACAGGGTTCCAGCATCAGCGGGGCGGAAACCACCACGCCCGCGTCCAGCAGGCAGCCCTCGCCCTGCTTGCCCATCAGACAGGCCAGCATATTCCCGCCCAGGGAAATCCCCACCGCGGCGGTAGGAACCTGTCCCCATTCATCGCGCAACCACTGCAAAAAGTAGCTGGCGTCTTCTGTCTCACCGGAGTGATAGATACGGTTGAGCCGATTCGGTACACCACTGCAACCGCGAAAATGCATCACCACGCCAAGCCAGCCGCGATCTTTCCACGCCTGAAGCAGGCCGTGCGCATAAGGGCTGTGAAAACTGCCCTCCAGCCCGTGGAACAGGACCACTCGGGGTTTGTGGCGTGCGGCCGCCGGATCTTCACTCCATGCCAGATCGACAAAATCGCTATCCGGTAACGTCAGGCGCTGCCAGTGGGGTTGCAGGGTAATGCGGCGACGGATCAGGCGCGGCAGAATGGTTTGCAGATGCGGATTGCTGGTGCCCATTAGTGGACGAAAAGCGTTATCCGTCAGGGGGCTAAAATTTATCGGGTTAGAGCTTGTAGGATCCATAGCACGCTGTTAGCTTCGTCAGGTTGTTAATTTTTCAGAGGGGTGGGGAGCACCCGTTCTATGGAACTGAGTCTGTTTTTATCAATGCTGGGCTTTCTGTGGGTCGCGGCGATTACGCCAGGCCCTAATAATATGTTACTCACCGCCTCAGGTGCTAACTTTGGTTTTCTGCGCTCTCTGATGTTACTGATCGGCATTATGATCGGGATGCAGGTGATGCTGCTGATGGTGGCCTTTGGCGTGGGTGGTTTGATTCTGCTTTATCCTTCCCTCCATCTGTTCCTGAAAATAGCGGGCAGTGCCTATTTGCTCTGGCTGGCGTGGAAAATCGGCAGCGCGGAATACGAAAAACTGGAAACGGGTAACGCACCCGCAGCGCCGATGCCGTTCTGGCAGGGCGGTCTGTTGCAACTGATTAACCCGAAAGCCTGGCTAATGGCACTGGGTGCTGTGGCCAGCTTCAGTCTGGCCGGTGAAGCCTACAAAAACTCGGTGATTGCCATCAGTATTGGCATGGCGCTGGTCAATGTGGTTTCCGGGGTGATCTGGTTAGGCTTCGGCACGCTGATAGGCCGCATTCTGCGCAGTCGCCGGGCCTGGACCCTTTTCAATGTTTTTATGGGGTTGTTAACCGCGGCCTGCGTATTGCTGATCTGGCACTAAAACCGCGGGCGAGGCGTGCCTCGCCCCTACGGTATTTGCTTCGGACCTACGATCTTCCCCGCCTCTACGTCGTGCTTCGGACCTACGATATTCTTCATTTTCCGTAGGGGCCGGGCATACCCGGCCCGATTACGGCTTAAACCCATCGGTTTTCAGCAGACTGTTCAGCACGGTGAGGTCGGTCTCGAACGCCAGCGTATCGTTTTCCAGCAGGCGCAAATGCTGCTGGGCGAAGGCGGAGTTCAGTGCTTGTAACGCATATGTCGGTAGTTTTTCCGCTATTGATGGCCGTCAGGCTTTGCGTTTCAGCATTTGATTGATGGTATCGGCCATCTCTTTTTGCAGGGCAGTCGCCTGGCGTTGAGACTGTGGTGCAAGGGAAATGCGCAGTGCGTAAACCCTGCTTATTCTGAAAATACGCTTAACTAAGGCTTTTACCATTTTTTGGCAAATCAATTCACAATTCTTCCTAAGCAATTTTTGATATAAAAAAGAATTTTTAATTACTTTATTACGATAGTCGCGCCCGGTTACAAAGGAGGTGTTCACCAATAACAATAATCTCTGGAGCGGGCTATGGCGGGTAAATTCACACTTTCAATATTGGCAGCGGCATTGTCACTGACAGCACTCAGCGTTCAGGCAGTCGATGTCACCATCGCGTATCAGACATCAGCAGAACCGGCAAAAGTCGCTCAGGCTGACGGCACCTTTGCCAAAGAGAGCGGGGCGAAAGTCGACTGGCGTAAATTCGACAGCGGCTCCAGCGTGATCCGCGCACTGGCTTCCGGCGACGTACAGATCGGCAATATCGGTTCCAGCCCACTGGCGGTCGCCGCCAGTCAAAAACTGCCTATCGAGGTGTTCCTGCTGGCTTCCCAACTGGGCAACTCCGAAGCGCTGGTGGTGAAAAAAGACATCAAGAGTCCGAAAGACCTGATTGGCAAGCGCATCGCCGTGCCCTTTATTTCAACCACGCATTACAGTCTGCTGGCGTCGTTGAAGCACTGGGGCATTAAGCCGGGCCAGGTACAGATCATTAACCTGCAACCCCCGGCCATTCTTGCAGCCTGGCAGCGTGGTGACATCGATGGTGCTTACGTCTGGGCTCCGGCAGTGAATCAGCTGGAGAAAGACGGCAAGGTGCTGACCGATTCCGCCCAGGTCGGGAAATGGGGTTCGCCAACGCTGGATGTGTGGGTAGTGCGTAAAGACTTTGCCCAGCAGCATCCGGAAGTGGTGACTGCCTTTGCCCGCAGCGCACTGGACGCGCAGAAAGCCTATCTTGATAACCCACAGCAGTGGCTGAAGCAGGACGATAACCTGACCAAGCTGTCGCGCTTCAGCGGTGTGCCGAATGCTGACGTTCCGGTTCTGGTGAAAGGAAATACCTATCTGACAGCGAAGCAGCAGGTGGAGCAGCTTAACGGCCCGGTGAACAAGGCGATTGTGGATACGGCCCAGTTCCTGAAAGAGCAGGGCAAAGTGCCGGAAATCGCAACGGATTACAGCAGCTACGTCACCGACCGCTTTGTGAAACCTCTCGCACAATAACAGGAGCCAGAATCATGCTGTCAGTCTCTCATCTTCGCGCCAGCTATGCAGGACAACTGGCATTACAGGATATCAACCTGTCGATCGGCAATGGAGAGCTGGTAGTGGTTCTGGGGCCTTCGGGCTGCGGCAAGACCACGCTGCTGAACCTGATTGCCGGATTTATTCCGGCAGACGGTGGCAGCATTACGCTGGACAGCCAGCCGGTGAGTGGACCGGGCGCCGACCGGGGCGTGGTCTTTCAGCATGAAGGGCTGCTGCCATGGCGCAATGTACTGGATAACGTTGCATTCGGGCTCCAGCTGGCAGGAGTGGAAAAAAATGCCCGCCGGGCAGTGGCACGCCAGATGCTGAAAAAAGTCGGGCTGGAGGGTGCTGAAAAACGCTTTATCTGGCAGCTTTCGGGCGGTATGCGTCAACGCGTTGGCATTGCCCGCGCACTGGCGGCTGACCCGCGTCTGCTGCTGCTCGATGAACCCTTCGGCGCACTTGACGCCTTTACCCGCGAGCAGATGCAGGAACTGTTGCTGACGTTATGGCGCGACAGTGGCAAACAGATTCTGTTGATTACGCACGATATTGAGGAAGCCGTATTCCTCGCCAGCGAACTGATTCTACTGTCTCCGGGGCCGGGCCGTATTGTCGAACGCCTGTCACTCGACTTTGGCCGCCGCTATGCAGCGGGGGAAGCCTGCCGCGCGATTAAATCCGATCCTGCCTTTATTGAACGCCGTGAATACGTACTCGGCCGGGTGTTCCAGCAGCGTGAGGTATTTGCATGAGCTCCCTGATTAACGAAAAAAGCACGGTGCGCCGTGTGAAATGGCGCTGGCCGCTGTCGCGTCAGCTGACACTCAGCGTGGGTACACTTCTGGTGTTGCTGGCCGTGTGGTGGGCCGTGACCGCCTTACAGCTGATTGAGCCACTGTTTCTGCCGCCGCCGCAGAAGGTCTTACACCAGTTACTGATCATCGCCAGCCCGGTCGGGTTTATGGATGCCACGCTGTGGCAGCATTTGGGTGCGAGCCTGACGCGCATTGTGATTGCGCTGTTGGCCGCGACGTTGATTGGCGTTCCGGTCGGCATTTTTATGGGGCTGAATGACACCGTGCGCGGCATTCTCGACCCGTTGATTGAGCTGTACCGTCCTGTGCCGCCGCTGGCTTATTTGCCACTGATGGTGATCTGGTTTGGTATTGGCGAGACCTCAAAAATTTTACTGATCTACCTGGCGATTTTTGCGCCGATCGCGATGTCGGCGGTGGCCGGGGTAAAAAGTGCTCAGCAGGTCCGTCTGCGTGCCGCCCGCTCACTTGGTGCCAGCCGCTGGCAGGTGCTGTGGCATGTGGTTCTGCCCGGTGCGCTGCCGGAAATCCTGACAGGCATTCGTATTGGTCTTGGCGTCGGCTGGTCGACGCTGGTGGCCGCTGAACTGATCGCCGCCACCCGCGGACTGGGCTTTATGGTGCAGTCAGCTGGCGAGTTTCTCGCCACCGATGTGGTGCTGGCCGGTATCTCGGTGATCGCCCTGATAGCTTTTGCGCTGGAGCTGGGGCTACGCGCCTTGCAGCGCCGCCTTACCCCCTGGCATGGAGTACAACAATGAACGAACGTATTAAAATTCAGGCGCTTGGCCCCTATATTGGTGCCCAGGTCAGCGATGTAGATTTGACCCGCCCGTTAAGCGATGCGCAGTTTGAGCAGCTCTATCATGCGCTGATCCGCCATCAGGTACTGTTCCTGCGTGACCAGCCGTTAACCCCGCAGCAGCATCGCCAGCTGGCGGCACGGTTTGGCGACCTGCATATTCACCCGGTTTATCCGCATGCGCCGGATGTGGAGGAGATTATCGTGCTGGATACCCATGACGATAACCCGCCGGATAACGACAACTGGCATACCGATGTGACGTTTATTGAAACCCCTCCAGCCGGGGCGATCCTCGCGGCGAAGCAGTTACCCGAAACCGGGGGCGATACGCTGTGGACCAGTGGGATCGCTGCGTATAACGCGCTGTCTGAACCGTTACAGGTGCTGCTGGGTGGGTTACAGGCCGAGCATGATTTCCGCAAAGCCTTCCAGGAATACAAATATCGCGGCAGTGAGGAAGAACATCAGCGCTGGCAGCAGGCGGTGGCGAAGAATCCGCCCGTGTTACATCCAGTGATCCGCACCCATCCGGTCAGCGGTAAAAAGGCGTTATTTGTTAATGAAGGCTTTACCACGCGTATTGTCGGTCTGACAGAGAAGGAGAGTGATGCGCTGCTGCATTTCTTGTTTGCCCATGTCACCAAACCTGACTTCCAGGTGCGCTGGCGCTGGCAGGTGGGTGATGTGGCCATCTGGGATAACCGCGTGACGCAACATTATGCCAATGCGGATTATTTACCGGCGCGCCGCATCATGCACAGAGCAACGATATTAGGGGACAAGCCCTTTTAACAAAACGGATTGTACCGGAGCGAGACAAGGCGCGAGGAGACGCAGCAACACAGTCGCAGCCCGGTACAAGGCCGTTTTAATTGTCGATCATCAGGTTGCGGGAGAAGGTATGAACATCCGCACCCGGCTTAAGGCGATACAGTTTGGCCTTTCGCGCGCCCGTCGCCACGCTTTCCCCGGTTTCCTCAAACATCGCTGAGGCCTCAAAACGACGGATCAGGCTTTTACGCTGCACCGGGCGGTCGAGGATCGTTTCGGTTACGTCCTGCAACTGCGTGAGGGTAAAGGCGGCAGGCAGGCAGTAGACGGGCAGCAGGGAGTAGAGCGTTTTTTGCCGCAGCCGTTGCAGGGCTTCGGCAATAATCAGCTGGTGGTCAAAGGCGATATCGCTGCGCTGTGCCAGCCCGGCCAGCGGTTGCCACTGCACATCGCTCACGTCCTCACTTTCTGCGCGGCAATTTTCCGCGGCGATCAGCGCATACCAGGCAGTGGTCAGGCTCCAGCCGCGGGGATCTCGATCTGGCCCTGACCAGGTTGCCAGCTGTTCAAGCCACGGAGGATTGACCGTGGTTTTCTCACGCAGTTTACGCAGCGCCGTGGCACGCGTGGATTCATCCTGTTGCATATCAATAAACCCTCCCGGTAGCCCCCACCATCCCCGTTGCGGATGATTAGCACGTTGTACCAGTAACACGCACAGCTGTTCCTGCCATAGGGTAAACAGCACGCTGTCGACGGTGACAAGCGGTGCGGCATAGCGTGAGGCATCGTACTGCGCCAGATACTCTTCTTCTGATGACATCATAGGGTTCCTGCAGGAAGTGTCGCTGGGACACACTACCAGCCCCGGCGTAATGATTCAATCATGCCGCTTTTTTGATGAGATTTATTTGATTTAAAATCATGGTGTTAACCAGTTTTTCTCTCCGCGAGTTATTTTTTACTTGTTAATTAGTGTCTCTTGGACAATTATATAAATGTCCTTGAGACATTAACTGGTAAATAGGAGTCTGCGATGATGAAACTGCAATTAACACTCGATGGTCAGGAGGCCGCGCTGGAAAGCGGTCGCTTTCCTGACGGTGCGGTCTGGGGACGTGTGCTGTCGTCGCTTGATCCGCAGGCCACCATTCTGACGCTGCGTGCCAGTGCGATGCAGACACTGGATGACCTGATGCTGGTCGCGCAGGTACTGGATGCGGTACGCCAGCGCTGCCTGCTGCGCCAGACGACTCTTGAGCTGCCGTGGCTGCCCTATGCCCGCCAGGACCGCACCATGCGTGACGGTGACAGTTTTGCGTTGAAAGTGTTTGCCGGTTTTCTTAATCAACTGCGCTTTGACCGCGTAGTGGTGCTTGATCCGCATAGCGATGTGGCCGCAGGCGTTGTTGACCGTCTGGTGGCGATCCCACAGCATCGCGCTCTGATCCACAGCCCTACGCTGCGCGCTGAACTGGCGCAAGGCATGATGCTGGTTGCGCCCGATGCAGGTGCGTTGAAGAAGGTGCATGCGCTGGCGCAGCAGGTTAACGCCATGGAATACGGCATTCTGGGCAAACACCGTGATATTGCCAGCGGTGCACTGAGCGGATTCGAGCTGTTGAAAGGCAATGTGATGAACCGGGATGTGCTGATTGCTGACGACCTCTGCGATGCAGGGGGCACCTTTATCGGTTCAGCTGCGGTGTTACGTGCTGCCGGTGCGCGTTCGGTCAGCCTGTATGTCACGCACGGGCTGTTCAGCAAAGGAGTGGATCACCTGCTGAGCCAGGGGATCGACCGCATATGGACCACCACATCACTGGCGGGACATGAACTGGCGCAGGAACGTGTAGAACTGATTGATATCGAGACCATTTACCGCAGTGAAGGAGCATCCCATGCAAATTAATCCGATTCTGGCTATCGACGGCTACAAAACCACACATCGCGAACAGTACCCGGCGGGAACGAACCGCGTGTACTCCAACTTTACCCCGCGTGGAAATCGTTATTTCCACTCACCGCTGGCGGATGATGCGCTGGTGTTTTTCGGCCTGCAGGGTTTTTTACAGTGGTTTATGGTCGATTTGTTTAACGACAAATTCTTTGCCCAGCCGGAAGAGCAGGTGGTGGGCGAGTATCAGCAACTGATGGACAGCTACCTGGGAAAAAATAGCGTCAGCGTGGAGCATATCCGCGCACTGCATCGCCTGGGCTATTTGCCGCTGGCGATCAAAAGCCTGGATGAAGGCAGCAAAGTGTCAATGAAAATTCCGGTGCTGACCATCACCAATACCGTGGATGAGTTTTTCTGGCTGGTTAACTACCTTGAGAGCGTGATGTCGGCAGAGCTGTGGAAGTCTTCCACCAATGCTACCGTGGCGCACCACTATCGCCAGATTTGTCAGCAGTGGGCGGAACGGACCTGTGACGATATGACACATGTCGATTTTCAGTGTCATGACTTCTCGTTCCGCGGCATGTCAGGCCTGCATGATGCTGCACAATCGGGGGTGGGCCACCTGCTGAGTTTTACCGGTACTGACAGTCTGCCTTCTATTCTCTATGCGCAGCAGTACTACCGCCCGGCAGAAGGGACGTTTATTGCCGGGAGTATTCCTGCCACCGAGCACAGCGTGATGTGCATGGGTGAGGAGCAGGGTGAGATCGCCACCTTCCGTCGTCTGCTGACGGAGCTTTATCCTGCCGGGTTTGTTTCGGTGGTGTCCGATACCTGGGATTACTGGAAAGTACTGACCGAATACAGCCGCGAGCTCAAACCCGAGATCATGGCGCGTGAAGGCCGTCTGGTGTTCCGCCCTGACAGCGGTGACCCGGTGGAGATACTGTGCGGCAGCGGCGACGATGCCGACCGCGATCCGGCACGCAGTGCACAACAGAAAGGCTCCGTCGAAGTGCTGTGGGAGATCTTCGGCGGCACGATCAATGCGAAGGGCTACAAGGTGCTGGACCCGCATGTTGGCCTGATTTACGGCGACTCGATTACGCTTGAGCGTGCCAATCTGATCCTGAGCCGTCTGGAGGCCAAAGGTTTTGCCAGCAGCAATGTGGTGTTCGGCGTCGGGTCTTATACTTATCAGTACAACACGCGTGACACCTTTGGTTTCGCGATGAAAGCGACCTATGGCGAAGTGAACGGTGAGGGGCGTGAGATCTTCAAACAGCCGAAAACGGACAATGGCATGAAAAACTCTGCGCGGGGCCTGTTACGGGTGGAAAAAGATGATGAAGGGAAATATCGTCTGCTGGACGGTCAGAGCTGGCAGCAGGAGCAGGGTGGGGAGCTGAAAATCCGTTTCCTGGATGGAAAGCTGCATAACGTTGAAGATCTGACCGCGCTTCGCCAGCGTCTGGCGGCGCAGTAACGAGATGCGGGTCGGGCATGCCCGACCCCTACGAATGTGTTATCCCGATAAATCAGTGTCGTAGGGGCGTGGCATGCCGCGTCGGGTTGTGTCCCAGAGTGCGTTATCCCGTTAAATCAGTGTCGTAGTGGCGCGGTATGCCGCGTCGGGTTGTGTCCCAGAGTGCGTTATCCCGATAAATCAGTGTCGTAGGGGCGTGGCATGCCGCGCCCGGTTGTGTCCCAGAGTGCGTTATCCCGATAAATCAGTGTCGTAGGGGCGTGGCATGCCGCGCCCGGACTGCTGCATCAGGCGTTCATGATCGACTCTAATTCTTCCTGCGCTTCCAGCCATTCCATTTCGCACTCTTCCAATGCTGATTTCGCCGTTGCCTGCTGTTGCAGTGCAGCGGTCAGATCGGCTTTGCGGCTCTGATCGTAAATGGCGCTTTCAGACAGTTTACTCTCCGCGTCAGCCAGCTGGGCGTTGTGTTTTTCCATCTGCTTCTCCAGTTTCTCAATCTGCTTACGCAGTGGCTGAGTCTGGGTGCGCAGTTCGGCATCGCGGCGTTTCTGGTCTTTACGGGCCTGAGCGCTGTTGGCGCTGTCGGCTTTCGGGGCGGCCTCTGCGCTGGTCTGACGTTGGAGGTCACTCAACCACTGCTGATAATCTTCCAGGTCTCCTTCGAAGGCTTCGACTTTGCCATCGTGCACCAGGTAGAGATCGTCGGTGGTGGAGCGCAGCAGATGGCGGTCATGCGACACAACAACCAGAGCGCCTTCGAAATCGATCAGTGCCTCGGTCAGTGCCTGACGCATATCGAGGTCAAGATGGTTTGTCGGTTCATCCAGCAGCAGCAGGTTGGGACGTTGCCAGACCACTAAGGCCAGGACCAGGCGCGCTTTCTCGCCACCGGAGAAACGGCGTGTTTCTTCCGTGACTTTATCGCCCTGGAAACCAAAGCCGCCAAGATAGTCGCGCAGCTGTTGTTCCAGCACTTTCGGTGCCAGGCGCACCAGGTGCTGAATGGGGGACTCATCGGCGCGCAAAAACTCTAGCTGATGCTGGGCGAAGTAGCCAAGCTTAATGCCTTTCGACAGCCCGATATCCCCTTCCAGCGGGGCCAGTTCACCGGCCAACAGCTTAATCAGCGTTGATTTACCTGCGCCGTTACGCCCCAGCAGACCAATACGTGAGCCGGGTACCAGGTTGAGTTTGATCGAGTTAAGGATTTTTCTGTCGCCATAACCCGCGCTGACTTTTTCCATTTTCAACAGGGGATTCGGCAGGCTTTCAGGCTCGCGGAAGCTGAAGGTAAACGGGTTATCAACGTGAGCCGGGGCGATAAGCTCCATACGTTCCAGCATTTTGATGCGGCTCTGTGCCTGTTTCGCCTTGCTGGCTTTCGCTTTAAACCGATCGATAAAGCTTTGCAGGTGCGCCACTTTTTGCTGCTGATGTTCGAACATCGACTGCTGTTGTGAAAGCTTGGTCGCACGCTGAATTTCGAACGAGCTGTAGTTGCCGGTGTACTCGAAGATGGACTGCTGCTCTATGTGCAGGATCTTGTCGACCACCGGGTCAAGGAAGTCCCGATCGTGCGAAATCAGGATCAGCGTACCACTGTAGCTTTTCAGCCAGCGTTCCAGCCAGATCACGGCATCAAGATCAAGGTGGTTGGTCGGTTCATCCAGCAGCAGCAGGTCTGAGCGGCAGATTAGTGCCTGCGCAAGGTTAAGGCGCATACGCCAGCCGCCAGAGAAATCACTCACCGGTCGCTGTAATTGTTCCTGGCTGAAACCGAGGCCGTCCAGCAGACTGGCGGCGCGTGACTGAATGGTCCAGGCCTGAACCGCATCCAGCTTGCCATGCAGCGTGGCGATGGCATGGCCGTCGTTAATTTCATTTGCATGGGCTAATTAAGATTCAAGCTGACGAAATTCGCGGTCACCATCAATAACATACTCAATGGCCGGAACGTCCAGCGCTGGCGTTTCCTGATTGACCCACGCCAGCGACCAGTTACCCGGGTAACTGAAGCTACCGGCATCGGCGCTTATCTCGTTTTTCAGCAGGGCCAGCAGCGTCGATTTGCCACAGCCGTTTTTGCCGACCAGGCCGACTTTCTGACCGGGGTTGATCGTGGCTGTTGCGTTGTCCAGCAGTACGCGGACACCGCGACGAATTTGTAACGAGGAGAATACAATCATAAGCGCCGTAAGTTCAGAGTATGTTAAATTACACCATCATAATCAGTTTTGCGGAATCAAGTAGTTCCGTTGCGTCGAGCATGGTAGCGGAAATATCCCGCCATGACGACGATTTGGAGGGGAATGATGTCGCAGCTGCCTAAAGTCCTGCTGTTGTACGCCCATCCGGAGTCTCAGGATTCGATTGCTAATCGCGTTTTGTTGCAGCCGGCGCGTCATTTTGAGCATGTGACGGTGCATGACCTGTACGCACACTATCCGGATTTTTTTATTGATATTCACCGTGAGCAGCAACTGCTGCGTGAACACGATATCATCGTTTTTCAACATCCTCTTTACACCTACAGTTGCCCTGCGTTGCTGAAAGAGTGGCTGGACCGCGTGCTGTCACGTGGCTTTGCCAGCGGGGTGGGCGGTAATGTGCTGGAAGGCAAATACTGGCGCAGCGTGATCACTACTGGAGAACCGGAAGCGGCTTACCATCAGGAAGGGCTGAACCGTTATCCGATGTCGGACATTATGCGTCCTTTCGAGTTGACCGCACAGATGTGCAATATGCACTGGATGACGCCTATGATCATTTACTGGGCGCGTCGCCAGTCCGCTGATGTCATGCAAAATTATGCCCGTGCCTATGGCGACTGGTTGTCCAACCCGTTGCCACACGGAGGAGTGTAGATGGAAGGTCAAAGTCTTCTGACCGCAGGCGTGGTGTATCTGTTTGCGGCGGTGATTGCAGTGCCTATCGCCGCTCGCCTGGGGATTGGCGCGGTGCTGGGGTATTTGCTGGCGGGGATCGCTATCGGGCCCTGGGGATTGGGTTTCATCAGCGACGTCGATGAGATCCTGCACTTCTCCGAGCTGGGCGTTGTGTTCCTGATGTTTATCATCGGGCTGGAGTTGAAACCCTCCAAACTATGGGAGCTGCGGCGTTCGATATTTGGTGTCGGTGCTGCTCAGGTGATCCTCAGTGCGCTGGTGCTGGGCGGGCTGCTGTGGCTGACCGATTTCTCCTGGCAGGCGGCGACCATTGGCGGGATCGGCCTGGCGATGTCCTCAACGGCAATGGCGTTGCAGCTCATGCGCGATAAAGCGATGAACCGCAATGAGTCAGGCCAGCTCGGTTTTTCCGTGTTGCTGTTCCAGGACCTTGCGGTGATCCCGGCGCTGGCGCTGGTGCCGCTGCTGGCAGGCGGCGACAGTGGTCATACCGACTGGATGAAGGTCGGCATGAAAGTACTGGCGTTTGGCGGAATGCTGGTCGGCGGACGCTATCTGCTGCGGCCCATTTTCCGTTTTATTGCGGCCTCCGGTGTGCGCGAAGTCTTCACTGCGGCGGCATTGCTACTGGTGCTTGGGTCGGCGCTGTTTATGGATGCGCTCGGTCTGTCGATGGCGTTGGGCACCTTTATTGCCGGTATCCTGCTGGCGGAGAGTGAGTATCGCCACGAGCTGGAAATTGCCATCGATCCCTTTAAAGGACTGCTGCTCGGATTGTTCTTTATTTCGGTAGGCATGGCGTTAAACCTCGGTGTGCTCTATACCCATATTGTTGAGATTCTGATAGGCGTTGTGACCCTGGTGGCGGTGAAAACGGCGGTGCTCTATCTGCTGTCACGCATCTATGGCCTGCGCAGCTCTGAGCGGTTGCAGTTTGCCGGGGTGCTCAGCCAGGGCGGGGAATTTGCTTTTGTGTTGTTCTCTGCGGCAGCGTCAGCAAAGCTGTTCAGTGGCGATCAGATGCCATTGCTGCTGGTCACGGTTACGTTGTCGATGATGACCACACCGCTGTTGATGCAGGGCGTGGATAAAATTCTTGAGCGTCGCTTTAATGAAGTGGATGACAGCCAGGAAAAACCCTTTGTTGAAGATGATAAGCCTCAGGTAATTGTGGTGGGCTTTGGTCGCTTCGGTCAGGTTGTGGCGCGTTTGTTGATGGCCAATGAAAAGCGCATTACGGTACTGGAACGTGATATCAGTGCAGTCAGCCTGATGCGTAAATATGGTTACAAAGTGTATTACGGTGATGCCACCGAGCTGGAGTTATTACGTGCCGCGGGAGCAGAAACGGCGCAGTCTATCGTGATAACCTGCAACGGCCCGGAAGATGCGATGGAGATCGTTCATCTGTGTCAGCATCATTTCCCGCACTTGCAGATCCTGGCGCGTGCACGTGGCCGTGTTGAAGCACATGAACTGTTGCAGGCGGGGGTGACGCAGTTCTCCCGTGAAACGTTCAGCAGTGCGCTGGAACTGGGGCGTAAGACTCTGATGACGCTGGGTATGCATCCGCATCAGGCGTTCCGTGCCCAGCAACATTTCCGCCGTCTGGATATGAGAATGTTGCGTGAGCTGATGCCAAATCATACCGACAGCCAGCAGATTTCAAGAGTGAAAGAGGCCAGACGCGAGCTGGAAGATATCTTCCAGGCTGAGATGCAGCATGAGAAGCGGCAATATGATGGCTGGGATGAGGCGGATTAATTTTTGGCTATCGTAATCGAACGCTCATCGCCGATAACGCCAAATTTCATATGGAATAATACTATGCGTAAACGTTTTATCGCTGGTGCGACTTGTCCAAAGTGCCAGGCAAAAGACACCCTCGCCCTGTGGCGGGAAAATAATATTGATGTGGTGGAGTGCGTAAAGTGCGGCCATCAGATGCGTGAAGCGGATAAACAGGCTCGTGAGCAGGTGCGCGAAAATGAGCAAGTTATCGGTATTTTCCATCCGGAGTAACGCGCTGATTCAGCTTTTTTTACGTTGTTCCTTACAGCCGCATTGAAATTCGATACAATCGTCGCCACTTAGAGCCACTAAGGCTGACAATGGCAGTCAATGAATCAGGGCTCAAGCTCTCAACGGTTAGGAGTAATCATGAAAGTAGCAAAAGACCTCGTGGTCAGCCTGGCATACCAGGTGCGTACAGAAGACGGTGTGTTGGTTGATGAATCCCCGGTGAGTGCACCGCTGGACTACCTGCACGGTCATGGTTCTCTGATCTCCGGGCTGGAAAAAGCACTGGAAGATCATGTGGTCGGCGATAAGTTTGATGTGAATATCGAGTCAAACGATGCGTACGGTGCCTACGATGACAATCTGGTACAACGCGTCCCAAAAGACGTATTTATGGGTGTTGATGAACTGCAGGTTGGCATGCGCTTCCTGGCAGAAACCGACCAGGGTCCAGTGCCGGTAGAAATTACCGAAGTGGAAGACGAGCACGTAGTGGTTGATGGTAACCACATGCTGGCAGGTCAGAACCTGAACTTTAACGTTGAAGTTATCGCTATTCGCGAAGCAACGGAAGAAGAGCTGGCCCACGGCCACGTTCACGGCGAAGACGGCCATCACCACGACCACGACCATGATCACGACCATGGTCAGGGCGGTTGCGGGACTGGCGGTTGCGGCTGCAGCCACTAATATTCCGTCGTCTTTCGTGCTGTAGCTGCGTTGGCTATTGCACGACATACTGAGGAATATCAGCGATAAAAGGTCACCTTCGGGTGGCCTTTTTGCTTTGCCTGGGGGGATTGGGGCGGGCATGCCCGCCCCCTACGAAGCACCCATGCCGAGCCTTGCGAAGAATCAACATAGGGGCGAGGCATACCTGGCCTTCCGAAGAACCATCGTAGTGCTGAGGCACGCCTCGACCCGGTGTCAATAGTGAGGGGGTGGGGTTTCTTCGGAGGGATCCGCCAGCATCGATGGCGCAGCGGCTTTGAGCTTGTCGGTCAGCAGGCGCATCAATTCACGCAGTCGGGCCATTTCCAGCTCGTGTTGCACCACCGTCAGGTTAAGTTCCTCAATGGTGTGCTCCTGGAACGCCAGCTTACTCTCCATTATCTCCAGCCGTTGCTCCAGCAGTGATTGTTGCATTCTGTTTCCTCTTGTTACTACCGGCCCGTCTTCCGGGCTCGCGAATTGTCCGATTCTAACGGTAAAATGCAGGCAGAAGTAAGAGTATTGGCTTAAATTGGCCACCAGAGGTTGAAAAGGCGCGAACGAATCACCATTCCTTGTGTTGAAACTTTCGGATAATCACGCGGTCGGAAGTTAACTTCGAGTTTTTATGGCGAGATTGTTTTGTGATCCCGCCCCCGGTTATATTACAGACCGCAGGTCTGCAAACGATTTCCGAGGTGAGATGCTTCGGTTTTGGAGAAATGGATGAAATCACTGTTTAAAGTCACAATGTTAGCTACCACTATGGCTGTTGCACTGAATGCTCCTCTGGTTATGGCTGCTGATGCTGTTCCGGTTAAGCCAACTGCGCAGCAGCAGGCACCAAAAAATGCCGCATTCAAAAATGACGACCAGCAGTCAGCTTATGCACTGGGCGCGTCTTTGGGTCGCTACATGGAGAACTCCCTGAAGGAGCAGGAAAAACTGGGCATCGCACTGGATAAAGACCAGCTTATCGCGGGTGTACAGGATGCGTTTGCCGGTAAGAGCAAGCTCTCTGACCAGGAAATTGAACAAACACTGCAATCTTTCGAAGGTCGTGTGAAAGGTGCAGCGCAGGCGAAGATGGAAAAAGACGCAAAAGAGAACACCACGAAAGGTGATGCTTATGCGGCGAAATTCGCGAAAGAAAAAGGCGTGAAGAAAACCGAAACCGGTCTTCTCTACCAGGTAGAGAAAGAAGGGACGGGTGATGCGCCAAAAGACAGCGACACGGTTGTTGTGAATTACAAAGGTACGCTGATTGATGGTACTGAGTTCGACAACTCTTACACTCGTGGTGAGCCACTGTCATTCCGTCTGGATGGTGTTATCCCGGGTTGGACCGAAGGTCTGAAGCACGTTAAAAAAGGTGGCAAGATCAAGCTGGTGATCCCACCGAATCTGGCTTACGGCAAAAATGGCGTTCCAGGCATCCCGGCTAACTCCACCCTGGTCTTCGATGTTGAACTGCTCGACATCAAGCCAGCAGCGAAAGCGGATGATAATGCAGAGCAGGCAGCTCCTGCCGCCGCTGATGCGAAAGCCAAGAAATAATTTGATAATCGCCACCTTCGGGTGGCGTTTTTTTTTGTTTTACCCCAGTTTACACTCCTTCTTTGCGCCAGGTTGTATTTAACGACAAAGGGCGGGACACGCCTTTCCCATATTTGCTAGACTAACCCGCGCGCAATTAATAAGAATGAGTCTGCCCCTGGCGCCGTGTGACAGGCTCTTGTCAAAGGGTGGTGTCGTTCATGTCTAATTCACTTTTCTCCGGTGATGTTGCGGATTCGGAGCTGCTGGAGCAGCACCCCTTTACGCCCGGTGATTTCGAAATTTTAAAATCTTACGAGTCCGTCGTTGATGGCCTCGCGATGCTGATTGGCTCGCACTGTGAGATCGTTCTGCACTCGCTGGAGGATCTAAAATGTTCTGCGGTGCGCATTGCTAACGGTGAACATACCGGGCGTAAAATTGGCTCTCCGATTACCGATCTTGCCCTGCGTATGCTGCACGATATGACCGGGGCGGACAGTAACGTTTCCAAAGCCTATTTTACTCGGGCGAAAAGCGGTGTGCTGATGAAGTCGGTGACGATTGCCATCCGCAATCGCCAACAGCGTGTGATTGGTCTGCTGTGCATCAACATGAACCTTGATGTGCCTTTCTCACAGATCATGGCGACGTTTATGCCGCCGGAAACCCAGGAAGTTGCCTCCTCAGTGAACTTTGCCTCTTCGGTGGAAGATCTGGTGATGCAGACGCTGGAGTTTACGATTGAAGAAGTTAGTGCCGACCGTAATGTGTCGAACAATGCCAAAAATCGCCAGATTGTTCTCAATATGTATGAGAAGGGTATCTTTGATATCAAAGATGCCATCAATCAGGTGGCGGATCGTCTCAATATCTCCAAGCACACTGTCTATCTCTACATCCGTCAGTTTAAAAATGGCGATTTCCACGGGCAGGATAAGTAATGCGTTTCTCCCTGCTGGTCACCGGGCCAGCCTATGGCACGCAGCAGGCAAGCAGTGCCTGGCTGTTTGCTAATGCCCTGTTGGAACAGGGGCATACGCTTGACAGTGTTTTCTTCTATCGTGAAGGGGTCCTGAATGCCAGCGTGCTCAATGCCCCCGCCAGCGATGAGTTCGACCTCACCCGTCATTGGCAATCATTGCAGCAGAAACAGGGCGTGACGCTGAATATTTGCGTGGCTGCTGCCCTGCGCCGTGGCATTACCGACCAGCAGGAAGCCAGCAATCTGGGGCTACCTGTCGCCAATCTGGCAGACGGGTTTCAGCTTTCGGGGTTAGGGGCGCTGGCTGAAGCCGCACTGACCTGTGATCGTCTGGTGCAGTTCTGATGGCACGCGTTGCATTTGTATTCACTCAGGGACCGCATGGCTCCAGTGCCGGCCGTGAAGGGCTGGATGCGGTTCTCGCCACGTCAGCGCTCAGCGATGAAATTGCACTTTTTTTTGTCAGCGATGGTGTGCTGCAACTCACTCAAGGCCAGCAGCCGCAGCAGATTTTGGCGCGCGACTACATCGCGACATTTGGTGTGCTGCCGCTGTATGACGTTGATCGTTGTTATCTGTGCGCAGCAGCACTGGCAGAACGCGGTATGGCTTCTGATGCTGTGCGGGTGCTGTCGGCTGAAGTCCTGGCCCCGGATGCCCTTCGTACCATGCTGAATGATTATGACCGGGTCATGACCTTCTAGAGGAAACCATGCTGCATACCTTGATGACCTCGCCTTTCCACTGTGACCTGCCGGCCATGCTACGCTTGCTGGCAGAGGGTGATGATGTTCTGCTGCTGCAGGATGGGGTTATCGCTGCCCTTGAGGGCAGTTCCGCCCTTGAAGCGCTGCTGAATGCCCCCATCTCTGTGTACGTTCTGCAGGAAGATCTTGATGCCCGCGGCCTGGCCGCTCAAATTTCGACCAGGGTAACAACAGTAAGCTATACTGGTTTTGTTACGCTGGCGGTCAGGCATTCGCAACAAATGACCTGGTAAGTGCGGTAATCCTGGTTATTTCTTGACTCTTTTTCAGACCAGCTCTAAAATTCTGCGGCCTCGTGATTCCGCGAGGCGATTTATTACGTGTTTACGAAGCAAAGCTAAATCCCAGGAGCTATTTAATGGCAACAGTTAACCAGCTGGTTCGCAAACCACGCGTACGCAAAGTTGCAAAGAGCAACGTGCCTGCGCTGGAAGCCTGCCCGCAGAAACGTGGTGTATGTACTCGTGTATACACTACTACCCCTAAAAAACCGAACTCCGCACTGCGTAAAGTATGTCGTGTTCGTTTGACCAACGGTTTTGAAGTTACCTCCTACATCGGCGGTGAAGGTCATAACCTGCAGGAACACTCCGTGATCCTGATCCGTGGCGGTCGTGTAAAAGACTTGCCAGGTGTGCGTTACCACACCGTTCGTGGCGCGCTGGACTGCTCAGGTGTTAAAGACCGTAAGCAGGCTCGCTCCAAGTACGGCGTGAAGAAGCCAAAGGCTTAATGGTTCTCCGTTAAGTAAGGCCAAACGTTTTATCTTAAATGTCATAATAAACTCGTAGAGTTTTGGACAATCCTGAATTAACAACGGAGTATTTCCATGCCACGTCGTCGCGTCATTGGTCAGCGTAAAATCCTGCCAGATCCTAAGTTCGGATCAGAATTGCTGGCCAAATTTGTCAATATCCTGATGGTAGATGGTAAAAAATCTACTGCTGAAACTATCGTTTATAACGCGCTGGAGACCCTGGCTCAGCGTTCTGGTAAAAACGAGCTGGAAGCATTCGAAGTAGCCTTGGACAATGTCCGCCCAACCGTGGAAGTTAAATCCCGTCGCGTTGGTGGTTCTACTTATCAGGTACCAGTTGAAGTCCGTCCGGTTCGTCGTAATGCTCTGGCAATGCGTTGGATCGTTGAAGCTGCTCGTAAACGCGGTGATAAATCAATGGCTCTGCGCCTGGCGAACGAACTTTCTGATGCTGCAGAAAACAAAGGCACTGCAGTGAAGAAACGTGAAGACGTTCACCGTATGGCCGAAGCCAACAAGGCGTTCGCTCACTACCGCTGGTAACAGCACTGTAGTTGTTATAAACCCAGCGGGCGTCCCAGTGACTCACCTGCTGGGCTTTTTTAACTTAGAACGTCTAAGAATCAGAGGAATCAAATGGCTCGTAAAACACCCATTGAGCGTTACCGTAACATTGGTATCAGCGCACACATCGACGCCGGTAAGACGACCACTACCGAACGTGTTCTGTTCTACACCGGTGTAAACCACAAAATCGGTGAAGTACATGACGGCGCAGCCACCATGGACTGGATGGAGCAGGAACAGGAACGTGGTATTACCATCACTTCCGCTGCGACCACCTGTTTCTGGTCTGGTATGGCTAAGCAGTTTGAGCCGCACCACGTAAACATCATCGACACCCCGGGACACGTTGACTTCACTATCGAAGTTGAGCGTTCTATGCGTGTGCTTGATGGCGCAGTAATGGTTTACTGTGCAGTTGGTGGCGTTCAGCCACAGTCTGAGACCGTATGGCGTCAGGCTAACAAATATAAAGTTCCACGCATTGCGTTCGTTAACAAAATGGACCGCATGGGTGCTAACTTCCTGAAAGTTGTTGAGCAGATGAAAGCGCGTCTGGGTGCAAACCCGGTGCCATTGCAGCTGGCCATCGGCGCAGAAGAGAAATTCACCGGTGTTGTTGACCTGGTGAAAATGAAAGCGATCAACTGGAACGATGCCGATCAGGGCGTTACCTTCGTTTACGAAGAGATTCCAGCTGATATGCAGGAACTGGCTGAAGAATGGCGTGCGAAGCTTGTTGAAGCTGCAGCTGAAGGTTCTGATGAGCTGATGGAGAAATTCTTTGGTGGCGAAGAGCTGACCGAAGAAGAGATCAAAACTTCTCTGCGTAAGCGCGTACTGAACAGCGAAATCATTCTGGTCACCTGTGGTTCTGCATTTAAGAACAAAGGTGTTCAGGCGATGCTGGATGCGGTTGTTGAATACCTGCCAGCACCGACTGACGTTACCGCTATTAACGGTATGTTAGACGACGGTAAAGACACTCCGGCTGTTCGTCACTCAGACGACAAAGAACCGTTTGCTGCTCTGGCGTTCAAAATCGCTACCGACCCATTCGTGGGTAACCTGACCTTCTTCCGCGTCTACTCTGGCGTTGTGAACTCAGGCGATACCGTGTTCAACCCGGTTAAATCTGCTCGTGAGCGTCTGGGCCGTATCGTACAGATGCACGCCAACAAGCGTGAAGAGATTAAAGAAGTTCGCGCAGGCGACATCGCTGCAGCTATCGGTCTGAAAGACGTGACCACTGGTGACACCCTGTGTGACCCGGACAACGTGATCATTCTGGAGCGCATGGAGTTCCCTGAGCCAGTAATCTCGATCGCTGTTGAACCAAAAACCAAAGCTGACCAGGAAAAAATGGGTCTGGCTCTGGGTCGTCTGGCGAAAGAGGATCCATCATTCCGCGTATGGACTGATGAAGAAACTAACCAGACCATCATCGCTGGTATGGGTGAGCTGCACCTCGACATCATCGTTGACCGCATGAAGCGTGAATTCAACGTTGAAGCGAACGTGGGTAAACCTCAGGTTGCTTACCGTGAAGCAATTCGCGCGAAAGTTACCGATATCGAAGGTAAACACGCCAAGCAGTCTGGTGGTCGTGGTCAGTACGGTCATGTTGTTATCGACATGTACCCACTGGAGCCGGGCGTTAACCCTAAAGGTTACGAGTTCGTCAACGATATCAAAGGCGGCGTGATTCCTGGTGAATACATCCCTGCTGTTGATAAAGGTATCCAGGAGCAGCTGAAATCAGGCCCGCTGGCTGGTTATCCGGTTGTTGATCTGGGTGTTCGTCTGCACTTTGGTTCATACCATGACGTTGACTCCTCAGAACTGGCGTTTAAACTGGCAGCTTCTATCGCGTTCAAAGACGGCTTTAAGAAAGCGAAGCCGGTACTGCTTGAACCAATCATGAAGGTTGAAGTTGAATCTCCAGAAGAGAACACCGGTGATGTTATCGGTGACTTGAGCAGACGTCGTGGCCAGCTGAAAGGTCAGGAATCAAACGCTACTGGCGTTCAGATTCATGCTGAAGTTCCGCTGTCTGAAATGTTTGGTTACGCGACCCAGTTGCGTTCTCTGACTAAAGGCCGTGCTTCGTACTCCATGGAGTTCCTGAAGTATGATGATGCGCCGAACAACGTCGCTCAGGCCGTAATTGAAGCTCGTAGCAAATAAGCTACAGTTTAAATATTGATCCTATGCTCTCACCAAAGGGTGAGAGCATTAAAGTAAGGAATATCGTCGTGGCTAAAGAGAAATTTGAACGTTCCAAACCGCACGTCAACGTAGGTACTATCGGCCACGTTGACCACGGTAAAACTACCCTGACTGCAGCTATCACCACCGTTCTGGCTAAAACCTACGGCGGTTCTGCTCGTGCATTCGACCAGATCGATAACGCACCAGAAGAAAAAGCACGTGGTATCACCATCAACACTTCTCACGTTGAATATGACACCCCAACTCGCCACTACGCGCACGTTGACTGCCCAGGCCACGCCGACTATGTGAAAAACATGATCACCGGTGCTGCTCAGATGGACGGCGCGATTCTGGTTGTTGCTGCAACTGACGGCCCAATGCCTCAGACCCGTGAGCACATCCTGCTGGGTCGCCAGGTTGGCGTTCCATTCATGATCGTATTCATGAACAAATGCGACATGGTTGACGACGAAGAGCTGCTGGAGCTGGTTGAAATGGAAGTGCGTGAGCTGCTGTCTGCTTACGATTTCCCTGGCGACGACATCCCGGTTGTTCGTGGTTCTGCACTGAAAGCACTGCAGGGCGACGCTGAGTGGGAAGCTAAGATCATCGAACTGGCTGGTCACCTGGATAACTACATCCCAGAACCAGAGCGTGCGATTGATAAGCCATTCCTGCTGCCAATCGAAGACGTATTCTCCATCTCTGGCCGTGGTACTGTTGTTACCGGTCGTGTAGAGCGCGGTATCGTTAAAGTGGGTGAAGAAGTTGAGATCGTTGGTATCAAAGATACCGTGAAATCAACTTGTACCGGCGTTGAAATGTTCCGTAAGCTGCTGGACGAAGGCCGTGCGGGTGAGAACTGTGGTATCCTGTTGCGTGGTATCAAGCGCGAAGATATCCAGCGTGGCCAGGTTCTGGCTAAGCCAGGTTCAATCAAGCCACACACTAAGTTCGAATCTGAAGTGTACATCCTGTCCAAGGATGAAGGCGGCCGTCATACTCCGTTCTTCAAAGGCTACCGTCCACAGTTCTACTTCCGTACAACTGACGTGACCGGTACCATCGAACTGCCAGAAGGCGTTGAGATGGTTATGCCAGGCGACAACATTCAGATGGTTGTTACCCTGATCCACCCAATCGCAATGGACGACGGTCTGCGTTTCGCAATCCGTGAAGGTGGTCGTACTGTTGGCGCGGGTGTTGTTGCTAAAGTTATCGCTTAATCGCTGATAATATTTGACGCAACGCACAGGAAAAGGGCATCATTTGATGCCCTTTTTGCACGCTGTAACATAGAACCTGACTCATCAGTGATTTTTTCGACCATAATCATTGCTGAGGCAGGCTCTGTAGCACGGCGTTAAAGCCAATAGTTTTCAAGCTACGGCTTGGAATTAAAGGATATGCCGAGTTACGCCTAACAGCATCATTCGGTTCGGTTGCCTCGTCTGACGAGGCAAAAGTGTTTCTGATTTATTGTGGCAGGTTGGTTTATGAGTGCTAATACCGAAGCTCAAGGAAACGGGCGCGGCCTGGAAGTATTGAAGTGGTTAGGTGTTGTGGTGCTTTTGGTCGCCGCTATCGCCGGTAACTCCTATTATCGCGATGTAACATTACCTCTGCGCGCCCTCGCTGTCGTGGTCCTGATGGTAGCAGCAGCTGGCATTGCTCTGTGGACCACCAAAGGTAAAGCAACGTTGGCTTTTGCCCGTGAAGCGCGCACTGAAGTTCGTAAGGTCATCTGGCCTACTCGTCAGGAAACGTTGCACACCACGTTAATCGTTGCCGCGGTAACTGCCGTGATGTCACTGATTTTGTGGGGACTGGATGGAATTCTGGTTCGTCTGGTATCGTTTATCACTGGCCTGAGGTTCTGAGATGTCTGAAGCTCCAAAAAAGCGCTGGTACGTCGTTCAGGCGTTTTCCGGTTTTGAAGGCCGTGTAGCACAATCGCTGCGCGAGCATATCAAGTTACACAACATGGAAGAGCTGTTTGGCGATGTCATGGTTCCAACCGAAGAAGTGGTTGAGATCCGTGGTGGCCAGCGTCGTAAAAGCGAGCGCAAGTTCTTCCCAGGTTACGTGCTGGTCCAAATGGTGATGAACGATGCCAGCTGGCACCTGGTACGCAGCGTGCCGCGTGTTATGGGCTTCATTGGTGGTACCTCTGACCGCCCGGCGCCGATTAGCGACAAAGAAGTTGATGCTATCATGAACCGCTTGCAGCAAGCGGGTGATAAACCACGTCCGAAAACTATGTTTGAGCCAGGTGAAATGGTGCGCGTAAGCGATGGTCCATTTGCTGACTTTAATGGCGTGGTGGAAGAAGTCGACTATGAGAAAAGCCGCCTGAAAGTTTCTGTATCCATCTTTGGCCGTGCAACACCGGTTGAGCTGGACTTCGGTCAGGTTGAGAAGGGTTAATTACCTTTCTTAAAGACGCCCCTGCTTTTGTTGCGGGGCGCATGAAAAATACACAATCACTGTGATCTAGTGGTTGCGAGAGGCGTGAAATTGCACTACAATTTCGCGCCTTTTGTTTTTATGCGCTGTTCTCAGCGTGTGAATATTAATCACGGGGAGCTCCTTCAGGAGCGTTATCACCCAATAGAGGAATTATCATGGCTAAGAAAGTACAAGCCTACGTTAAGTTGCAGGTTGCAGCTGGTATGGCAAACCCAAGTCCACCGGTAGGTCCGGCACTGGGCCAGCAGGGCGTTAACATCATGGAGTTCTGTAAAGCGTTCAACGCCAAAACAGAATCCCTGGAGAAAGGTCTTCCAACGCCAGTTGTGATCACCGTTTACTCTGACCGTTCTTTCACCTTCGTTACCAAAACCCCTCCTGCAGCAGTACTGCTGAAGAAAGCGGCTGGTATTAAGTCTGGTTCTGGCAAGCCGAACAAAGACAAAGTAGGTAAAGTATCGCGTGCTCAGGTACGTGAAATCGCAGAAACCAAAGCTGCGGACATGACTGGTGCTGACCTGGAAGCGATGACTCGCTCCATCGAAGGTACTGCTCGTTCCATGGGCCTGGTAGTAGAGGACTAAGAAATGGCTAAGCTGACCAAGCGCATGCGCGTGATCCGTGACAAAGTTGATTCAACTAAACAGTATGACATCAACGAAGCTGTTGCTCTGCTGAAGGAACTGGCTACTGCTAAGTTCGTAGAAAGCGTTGACGTAGCTGTAAACCTGGGCATTGATGCTCGTAAATCTGACCAGAACGTTCGCGGTGCAACTGTACTGCCACACGGTACTGGCCGTTCCGTTCGCGTTGCCGTATTTGCCCAGGGCGCAAACGCTGAAGCTGCTAAAGCAGCCGGCGCTGAGCTGGTAGGTATGGAAGATCTGGCTGACCAGATCAAAAAAGGCGAAATGAACTTCGACGTTGTTATCGCATCTCCTGATGCAATGCGCGTTGTTGGCCAGTTGGGTCAGGTTCTGGGCCCACGCGGTCTGATGCCAAACCCGAAAGTTGGTACTGTAACTCCTAACGTTGCTGAAGCAGTGAAAAATGCTAAAGCAGGTCAGGTTCGTTACCGTAACGACAAGAACGGTATCATCCATACCACTATCGGTAAGGTTGATTTCGATTCTGAAAAACTGAAAGAAAACCTGGAACACCTGCTGGTTGCGCTGAAAAAAGCAAAACCATCTCAGGCGAAAGGCGTTTTCATTAAGAAAGTTAGCCTGTCCACCACTATGGGCGCAGGCGTTGCAGTTGATCAGGCTGGCCTGAACGCTGCTGCAAACTAATCTTGTGCTTTACGCGGGCGAATTATTCATCTAGAATCTTACGCCCGTTGTTCTGTAAATATACAGAACCCGGAATTCAGCCATTCGTGGCGACATATTCCAAGAATTTTTAGGTTGGAGCCTGGCCTTATCCAGGCCTCCGTCCAAGACCGCAGGTGTTTCGTAAGAAACTTAATCTCCTGCGTAGACGGTGACAGAACCAAAAGAATATTTTTATAGTCTTTGCTGGATTCTGCTCACCGTGATTTAGCGCCTGTCTGTGGCAACACTGTTCAGGCGAAGTGAGTTCCGGGGAAATCCATCCCCGGCCAAAAATCCAGGAGCACAAGCTAATGGCCTTAAATCTTCAAGACAAACAAGCGATTGTTGCTGAAGTCAGCGAAGTAGCCAAAGGCGCGCTGTCTGCGGTAGTTGCGGATTCTCGTGGCGTTACCGTAGATAAAATGACCGAACTGCGTAAAGCAGGACGTGCAGCTGGCGTTTACATGCGTGTTGTTCGTAACACCTTGCTGCGCCGCGTCGTTGAAGGTACTCAGTTTGAGTGCCTGAAAGACACGTTTACCGGTCCTACCTTGATTGCATACTCTATGGAACACCCGGGCGCTGCTGCTCGTCTGTTCAAAGAGTTCGCGAAAGCGAATGCAAAATTCGAGGTTAAAGCTGCAGCCTTTGAAGGCGAGCTGATCAGTGCGGCTCAGATCGACCGCCTGGCAACTCTGCCTACCTACGATGAAGCAATCGCACGCCTGATGGCAACCATGAAAGAAGCCTCTGCTGGCAAACTGGTTCGCACTCTGGCTGCTGTACGCGATCAGAAAGAAGCTGCTGCTGCTTAATCAGCCAGCCTTTCTTTTCCGTTCACTTGCTTACGTATAAATTACTTTCTGAATTTAGGAACACGAAATGTCAATCACTAAAGACCAAATCATTGAAGGCGTTGCAGCTCTGTCTGTAATGGAAATCGTTGAACTGATCTCCGCTATGGAAGAGAAATTCGGCGTGTCAGCTGCTGCTGCTGTTGCAGGTCCTGCTGCTGCTGCTGAAGCTGTAGAAGAAAAAACCGAGTTCGACGTTGTACTGAAAGCTATCGGCGCTAACAAAGTTGCCGTGATCAAAGCAGTACGTGGCGCAACTGGTCTGGGCCTGAAAGAAGCTAAAGATCTGGTTGAGTCTGCACCTGCTGCCCTGAAAGAAGGCATCAGCAAAGACGACGCAGAAGCACTGAAGAAAGCACTGGAAGAAGCTGGCGCAGAAGTTGAAGTTAAATAAGCCAACCTTTCAGGTTGCAGCCTAGTCTTTTAGGCTGATGGCTGGTGACTTTTTGGTCACCAGCCTTTTTGCGCTCTACAGCGTCAATGATATTTCACACTGTTTAGTCATTGATTAGCTTAATATCTTTCTCTATCGACGACTTAATATACTGCATTCCTGACTGGGTTCCCTGCTCAGACACTTGCAGCGAAATGATTTAAGCGTGATAGAAAGAGGTATTACGAAAAGCACTCTGCTTTTCGAACAACACAAAACAGCGTTGCATGAACTGTCCTCCTGGATGGACAGCGAGGTTCTACATTTCAGCGAGCTGAGGAACCCTATGGTTTACTCCTATACCGAGAAAAAACGTATTCGTAAGGATTTTGGAAAGCGTCCACAAGTTCTGGACATTCCATATCTCCTTTCTATCCAGCTTGACTCGTTTCAGAAGTTCATCGAGCAAGATCCGGAAGGTCAATATGGTCTGGAAGCAGCATTCCGTTCCGTATTCCCAATCCAAAGCTATAGCGGTAATTCTGAGCTGCAGTACGTCAGCTACCGTTTAGGCGAACCTGTATTTGATGTTAAAGAGTGTCAGATTCGTGGTGTCACGTACTCTGCACCTCTGCGCGTAAAACTGCGCCTGGTGATCTACGAGCGCGAAGCGCCGGAAGGCACCGTTAAAGACATCAAAGAACAAGAAGTTTACATGGGTGAAATTCCACTCATGACCGATAACGGTACCTTTGTGATCAACGGTACTGAGCGTGTTATCGTTTCTCAGCTCCACCGTAGTCCTGGTGTCTTCTTCGACAGCGATAAGGGTAAAACCCACTCATCGGGTAAAGTGCTGTATAACGCACGTATTATCCCTTACCGCGGTTCATGGTTGGACTTCGAGTTCGACCCGAAAGACAACCTGTTCGTCCGTATTGACCGTCGCCGTAAACTGCCTGCGACCATCATTCTGCGCGCGCTGAATTATACTACTCAGCAGATCCTGGATCTGTTCTTCGAAAAAGTAGTGTACGAAATTCGCGACAACAAGCTGCAGATGGAGCTGGTCCCAGAGCGCCTGCGTGGTGAAACTGCGTCATTCGATATTGAATCGAACGGCACCGTTTACGTCGAAAAAGGTCGCCGTATTACTGCGCGCCATATTCGCCAGCTTGAGAAAGATGCCATTGCACACATCGAAGTTCCGGTTGAGTACATTGCCGGTAAAGTCGTCGCTAAAGACTACATCGATGAGAGCACTGGTGAACTGCTGATCGCGGCGAACATGGAGTTGTCACTGGATCTGCTGGCGAAACTGAGCCAGTCCGGTCACAAGCGCATCGAAACACTGTTCACCAACGACCTGGATCACGGTGCGTACATGTCTGAGACTGTACGTGTCGACCCAACCAGCGATCGCCTTAGCGCTCTGGTTGAGATCTACCGCATGATGCGTCCTGGTGAGCCACCAACGCGTGAAGCGGCTGAAAACCTGTTCGAGAACCTGTTCTTCTCTGAAGACCGCTACGATTTGTCTGCGGTTGGCCGTATGAAGTTCAACCGTTCTCTGCTGCGTGACGAGATCGAAGGTTCCGGTATCCTGAGCAAAGACGACATCATTCAGGTGATGAAGAAGCTCATCGGTATCCGTAACGGTATTGGCGAAGTGGATGATATCGACCACCTCGGCAACCGTCGTATCCGTTCCGTCGGCGAAATGGCTGAAAACCAGTTCCGTGTTGGCCTCGTGCGCGTAGAGCGTGCGGTGAAAGAGCGTCTGTCCCTGGGCGATCTGGATACCCTGATGCCACAGGACATGATCAACGCCAAGCCAATTTCAGCGGCAGTGAAAGAGTTCTTCGGTTCCAGCCAGCTGTCACAGTTTATGGACCAGAACAACCCGTTGTCAGAGATCACGCATAAGCGTCGTATTTCTGCACTGGGCCCGGGCGGTCTGACGCGTGAGCGTGCAGGCTTCGAAGTTCGAGACGTACACCCGACTCACTACGGTCGCGTATGTCCAATCGAAACGCCGGAAGGTCCAAACATCGGTCTGATCAACTCCTTGTCTGTTTATGCACAGACCAATGAGTATGGTTTCCTGGAAACCCCATACCGTCGCGTTCGCGAAGGCGTGGTGACCGACGAAATTCATTACCTCTCTGCTATTGAAGAGGGTAACTACGTTATCGCTCAGGCGAACACCAACCTCGACGACGAAGGTCACTTCGTAGACGATCTGGTGACCTGCCGTAGCAAAGGCGAATCGAGCCTCTTCAACCGTGACCAGGTTGACTACATGGACGTTTCCACCCAGCAGGTGGTTTCCGTCGGTGCGTCACTGATCCCGTTCCTGGAGCACGATGACGCCAACCGCGCATTGATGGGTGCAAACATGCAACGTCAGGCGGTTCCAACTCTGCGTGCTGATAAGCCGCTGGTTGGTACTGGTATGGAACGCGCGGTAGCGGTCGACTCCGGTGTTACTGCCGTAGCGAAACGTGGTGGTACGGTTCAGTACGTGGATGCATCACGTATCGTTATTAAAGTTAACGAAGACGAAATGCATTCTGGCGAAGCCGGTATCGACATTTACAACCTGACCAAATACACCCGTTCTAACCAGAACACCTGCATCAACCAGATGCCTTGCGTGAACCTGGGTGAACCAATTGAACGTGGTGATGTGCTGGCTGATGGTCCTTCAACCGACCTCGGTGAATTGGCACTGGGTCAGAACATGCGCGTCGCGTTCATGCCGTGGAACGGCTATAACTTCGAAGACTCCATCTTAGTCTCCGAGCGTGTGGTACAGGAAGATCGCTTCACCACTATCCACATCCAGGAACTGGCATGTGTGTCTCGCGACACCAAGCTGGGGCCAGAAGAGATCACTGCCGACATTCCTAACGTGGGTGAAGCTGCGCTCTCTAAACTGGATGAGTCCGGTATCGTGTACATCGGTGCGGAAGTGACTGGCGGTGACATTCTGGTTGGTAAGGTAACGCCGAAAGGTGAAACCCAGCTGACGCCAGAAGAGAAACTGCTGCGTGCAATCTTCGGTGAGAAAGCGTCTGACGTTAAAGATTCTTCTCTGCGTGTACCAAACGGCGTGTCTGGCACCATCATCGACGTTCAGGTCTTCACCCGCGATGGCGTGGAAAAAGACAAACGTGCGCTGGAAATCGAAGAGATGCAGCTGAAGCAGGCGAAGAAAGACCTGTCTGAAGAACTGCAAATCCTCGAAGCTGGCCTGTTCAGCCGTATTAACTACCTGCTGGTTGCTGGCGGTGTTGAAGCGGAAAAACTGGACAAGCTGCCACGCGAGCGCTGGCTGGAACTGGGCCTGACCGACGAAGAAAAGCAAAACCAGCTGGAACAGTTGGCCGAGCAGTACGACGAGCTGAAGCACGAGTTTGAGAAAAAACTTGAAGCTAAGCGCCGCAAAATCACTCAGGGCGATGACCTGGCACCTGGCGTGCTGAAAATCGTTAAAGTGTATCTGGCCGTTAAACGTCAGATCCAGCCTGGTGACAAAATGGCAGGTCGTCACGGGAACAAAGGTGTTATCTCCAAGATCAACCCGATCGAAGATATGCCATACGATGAGTTCGGTACGCCGGTCGACATCGTTCTGAACCCGCTGGGCGTTCCATCACGTATGAACATTGGTCAGATTCTTGAAACCCACCTGGGTATGGCTGCGAAGGGCATTGGCGAGAAAATTAACGCTATGCTTAAGAAGCAGGAAGAAGTGTCCAAGCTGCGTGAGTTTATTCAGCGTGCTTACGATCTGGGCAGCGATTTGCGCCAGAAAGTTGACCTGAACACGTTCACCGACGACGAAGTGCTGCGTCTGGCAGAGAACCTGAAAAAAGGTATGCCAATCGCAACACCGGTGTTTGACGGCGCGAAAGAAAGCGAAATCAAAGAGCTGTTACAGCTCGGCGGCCTGCCTTCTTCTGGTCAGATTACGCTGTTTGATGGTCGTACCGGTGAGCAGTTCGAACGTCAGGTTACCGTTGGTTACATGTACATGCTGAAGCTGAACCACCTGGTTGATGACAAAATGCATGCGCGTTCTACCGGTTCTTACAGCCTCGTTACTCAGCAGCCGCTGGGTGGTAAGGCGCAGTTCGGTGGTCAGCGCTTCGGTGAGATGGAAGTATGGGCACTGGAAGCATACGGTGCCGCTTATACCCTGCAGGAAATGCTGACCGTGAAGTCTGATGACGTGAACGGCCGTACCAAGATGTATAAAAACATCGTTGACGGCAATCATCAGATGGAACCGGGCATGCCGGAATCCTTCAACGTACTGTTGAAAGAGATCCGCTCGCTGGGTATTAACATCGAGCTGGAAGACGAGTAATAACTCGCATCTGCTGTACTGGTTACAGGGCGCCCGGGTCACTCCGGGCGTCTCTGAGAAGTCTCACTCCGACGGGAGCTAATCCGTGAAAGACTTACTTAAGTTTCTGAAAGCGCAAACTAAGACCGAAGAGTTTGATGCGATCAAGATCGCTCTGGCATCGCCAGATATGATCCGTTCATGGTCTTTTGGCGAAGTTAAAAAGCCGGAAACCATCAACTACCGTACGTTCAAACCTGAACGTGACGGGCTTTTCTGTGCGCGTATTTTCGGGCCAGTAAAAGACTACGAGTGCCTGTGCGGTAAGTACAAGCGCTTGAAACATCGCGGTGTGATCTGTGAGAAGTGTGGCGTTGAAGTTACACAGACCAAAGTTCGCCGTGAGCGCATGGGCCACATTGAGCTGGCTTCGCCTACTGCGCACATCTGGTTCCTGAAATCGCTGCCTTCGCGCATCGGTTTACTGCTGGATATGCCACTGCGTGATATCGAACGTGTTCTTTACTTCGAATCTTACGTAGTGATTGAAGGCGGCATGACCAACCTCGAAAAGCGCCAGATCCTGACTGAAGAGCAGTATCTCGACGCGCTGGAAGAGTTTGGTGACGAATTCGACGCTAAAATGGGTGCGGAAGCGATCCAGGCTCTGTTGAAAAACATGGACCTGGAACAAGAATGTGAAACTCTGCGTGAAGAGTTGAACGAAACGAACTCCGAAACCAAGCGTAAAAAACTGACCAAGCGCATCAAGCTGCTGGAAGCGTTCGTACAGTCTGGTAACAAACCAGAATGGATGATCCTGACCGTGCTGCCTGTTCTGCCACCGGACCTGCGTCCTCTGGTACCGCTGGACGGCGGTCGTTTCGCTACGTCGGATCTGAACGATCTGTATCGTCGCGTGATTAACCGTAACAACCGTCTGAAACGCCTGCTGGATCTGGCTGCGCCAGATATCATCGTACGTAACGAAAAACGTATGTTGCAGGAAGCGGTCGATGCGTTGCTGGATAACGGCCGTCGCGGTCGTGCGATCACCGGTTCTAACAAACGTCCTCTGAAATCTTTGGCCGATATGATCAAAGGTAAGCAGGGTCGTTTCCGTCAGAACTTGCTGGGTAAACGTGTCGACTACTCTGGTCGTTCGGTTATCACTGTAGGTCCATACCTGCGTCTGCATCAGTGTGGTCTGCCGAAGAAAATGGCACTGGAGCTGTTCAAACCGTTTATCTACGGCAAGCTGGAACTGCGTGGTCTTGCTACCACCATCAAAGCCGCTAAGAAAATGGTTGAGCGCGAAGAATCCGTCGTCTGGGATATCCTGGATGAAGTGATCCGCGAACACCCGGTCCTGCTGAACCGTGCACCAACTCTGCACCGTCTGGGCATCCAGGCGTTTGAGCCAGTACTGATCGAAGGTAAAGCGATTCAGCTTCACCCGCTGGTCTGTGCGGCATACAACGCCGACTTCGATGGTGACCAGATGGCAGTACACGTACCGCTGACGCTGGAAGCTCAGCTGGAAGCGCGTGCGCTGATGATGTCTACCAACAACATCCTGTCACCTGCGAACGGCGAGCCAATCATCGTTCCTTCTCAGGACGTTGTACTGGGTCTGTACTACATGACCCGCGACTGTGTTAACGCCAAAGGCGAAGGCATGGTGCTGACTGGCCCGAAAGAAGCTGAGCGTGTTTACCGCTCTGGCCATGCGTCTCTGCACGCTCGCGTTAAGGTGCGTATCACCGAACACGAGAAAAACGAGCAGGATGAGTGGGTTGCTAAAACCAGCATCATCGACACCACCATTGGTCGTGCGATCCTGTGGATGATCGTACCAAAAGGTCTGCCTTACTCTATCGTCAACCAGGCGTTGGGTAAAAAAGCGATCTCCAAGATGCTGAACACCTGTTACCGCATCCTGGGTCTGAAACCAACGGTTATCTTTGCTGACCAGACCATGTACACCGGCTTTGCCTATGCAGCACGCTCAGGCGCGTCTGTGGGCATCGACGACATGGTTATCCCGGCTAAGAAAGTGGAAATCATCACCGAAGCGGAAGCGGAAGTGGCTGAGATTCAGCAGCAGTTCCAGTCTGGTCTGGTTACCGCTGGCGAACGCTATAACAAAGTGATCGATATTTGGGCTGCGGCCAACGAACGCGTTGCTAAAGCGATGATGGAAAACCTCTCTACCGAACTCGTGATCAACCGCGATGGCGTGGAAGAGCGTCAGGTTTCCTTCAACAGCATCTTTATGATGGCCGACTCCGGTGCTCGTGGTTCTGCAGCGCAGATTCGTCAGCTGGCCGGTATGCGTGGTCTGATGGCTAAGCCAGATGGCTCCATCATCGAAACGCCGATCACCGCGAACTTCCGTGAAGGTCTGAACGTACTCCAGTACTTCATCTCCACGCACGGTGCGCGTAAAGGTCTTGCGGATACCGCACTGAAAACAGCTAACTCCGGTTATCTGACTCGTCGTCTGGTTGACGTCGCGCAGGATCTGGTTGTGACTGAAGATGACTGTGGTACACGCGAAGGTATCATGATGACTCCGGTCATCGAAGGTGGTGATGTTAAAGAGCCGCTGCGTGAGCGTGTACTGGGTCGTGTGACCGCAGAAGACGTGATCAAGCCAGGTACTGCTGACATCCTGCTGCCGCGTAACACTCTGCTGCACGAACAGCAGTGTGACCTGTTGGAAGAACACTCTGTTGACAGCCTGAAAGTGCGTTCCGTAGTAAGCTGCGAAACTGACTTCGGTGTGTGTGCTCACTGCTATGGTCGCGACCTGGCACGTGGTCACATCATCAACAAAGGTGAGGCCATCGGCGTTATCGCAGCACAGTCCATCGGTGAGCCGGGTACACAGCTGACGATGCGTACGTTCCACATCGGTGGTGCGGCATCTCGTGCGGCTGCTGAATCCAGCATTCAGGTGAAGAACAAAGGTACGCTGAAACTGATCAACGCCAAGTCGGTAACGAACTCCGCTGGCAAGCTGGTGATCACCTCGCGTAACGTTGAACTGAAAATGATCGACGAATTTGGTCGTACCAAAGAGAGCTATAAAGTTCCTTACGGTTCAACCATGGCGAAAGGTGACGGCGAGCAGGTTGCAGCGGGCGAGACCGTAGCAAACTGGGATCCACACACCATGCCGGTCATCACCGAAGTGAGCGGTTTCATTCGCTTCACTGACATGATTGACGGTCAGACCATTACCCGCCAGACGGACGACCTGACCGGTCTTTCTTCTCTGGTGATTCTGGACAGTGCTGAACGTACTGCCGGTGGTAAAGATCTGCGTCCAGCGCTGAAAATCGTTGATGCTAACGGCAATGATGTCATGATCCCTGGCTCTGATATGCCTGCCCAGTACTTCTTACCGGGTAAAGCAATCGTCCAGTTGGAAGATGGCATCAAGATCAGTTCTGGTGACACCCTGGCGCGTGTACCTCAGGAATCTGGCGGTACCAAGGACATCACCGGTGGTCTGCCACGCGTTGCTGACCTGTTCGAAGCCCGTCGTCCGAAAGAGCCGGCAATCCTGGCTGAGATCAGCGGCATCATTTCCTTCGGTAAAGAAACCAAAGGGAAGCGTCGTCTGGTGATCACGCCGATCGACGGTAGCGATCATTACGAAGAGATGATTCCGAAATGGCGTCAGCTGAACGTGTTCGAAGGTGAACGCGTAGAGCGCGGTGACGTGGTTTCCGATGGCCCAGAATCTCCACATGACATTCTGCGTCTGCGTGGCGTGCATGCGGTGACCCGTTATATCACTAACGAAGTGCAGGAAGTTTACCGTCTGCAAGGCGTTAAGATTAACGATAAGCACATCGAAGTCATCGTTCGTCAGATGCTGCGTAAAGCAACCATCTCAAGCGCGGGAAGCACTGACTTCCTCGACGGCGAGCAGGTTGAGTTCTCACGCGTTAAGATCGCTAACCGCGAACTGGAAGCTAACGGCAAGATCTCTGCAACATTTGCACGCGATCTGCTGGGTATCACCAAAGCTTCCCTGGCAACCGAGTCGTTTATCTCTGCGGCTTCGTTCCAGGAAACCACGCGCGTACTGACCGAAGCAGCCGTTGCGGGCAAACGCGACGAACTGCGCGGCCTGAAAGAGAACGTTATCGTTGGCCGTCTGATTCCAGCCGGTACCGGTTACGCGTATCATCAGGATCGTATGCGTCGTAAAGCCGCGGGCGAAGCGCCAATCGTGCCAGTAGTGACTGCCGATGAAGCCTCTGCCAGCCTGGCTGAACTGCTTAACGCAGGAAACCTGGGCGGTAATGACGATTAATCGTCAACGGCCTGTGGCATAATAAAAAACCTCGCTTCGGCGGGGTTTTTTTTCGACTAAACAAAATCACATGGATAAAAAATGCAAAATAATAAGGTTGTGATGGCGCTGGCACTGCTGGGATTAAGCGCAGGCGCTCAGGCAGAAGAGTGGGCTAATGCCCCGGTGCAAAAGACGTTTAAAAACTGGCAGGTGACTTGCAACAATCTCAATGACTGTGAGGTGCGCAATACCGATGAGGTATTGCGGATTATCATCAAGCGTAAGGCTGGTGCAGAGTCTCAGCCTTCCCTCAATTTTCAGCAATGGGGCGATCAGAAACCGACAGGGATCTGGCTGGATGGCAAACCCTGGCATTCCAACATTGAGATTTCACCGTCAAAAATCAGTGATGACTATAGCGCGGGCGGCAGTGAAAAACTGGCTGATGTACAGCAGTGGGTTCAGGCCACTAAAAATGCTCTGACCATTGCGCTCACACCCGGTACACCCGATTCTGAAGCTGCCTCCCTCGGCGGGCTCAATGCGGCACTGCTGCTGGTGGATGAACGACAGGGGCGATTAGGGAATCAGACCGCGCTGCTGAAAGTGGGGAATAATGAACCTTCGATGGTGCCGGCACGGCCTGTCCCGGCGGTGCTGAACTTCCCAGTGCCCAGAGTCATTCCTTTGACCAACGCCGCTGCGTTAATCGACGGTGCGATTGAGGCTAACAGCAAACTGCTGGCGAAAGAGAGCTGTGAGCCGGACAAAGAAGCACGTGAGCGCAGTGAAGCGCAGCCACTGAATGACAAGCAGGCTCTGGTGCTGGTCAATTGTGGTCTGGGAGCTTATCAGTCTTCCAGTATGCTGTTTATCAGTGAGCGCAATAATCCCCAGGACTCAAAGCAGCTGACCCTGCCATTACCCGGAAATGATGAAGACGGCAAACCCAGGGTGATGAGCTGGTTTACTGAAGCAAGCTACGATCCGCAAACGGGTGAGCTGTATTATTCCGGGCGCGGGCGCGGTATTGCTGACTGTGGAGATAATGGCGGTTGGAAATATGATGGTAAGACATTCCATCTGACACACTATAACAATCAGCAGAGCTGCAATGGCGGCGAGCCAGGAGACTGGCCATCCGTTTGGGCGACGGCAGGAACTGAATAA
Organism: Erwinia sp. MYb416; assembly: GCF_037479575.1. Taxonomy (NCBI): domain Bacteria; kingdom Pseudomonadati; phylum Pseudomonadota; class Gammaproteobacteria; order Enterobacterales; family Erwiniaceae; genus Erwinia; species Erwinia sp. MYb416. The sequence goes on along the minus strand of NZ_JBBGYT010000440.1, from coordinate 15,864 downwards.
TCCCTCTTTAAGAGGAAGCATTCTGACTTCCTCTTTTCCCCTAAGCTTCTGGGAAATTTCACATATTTGGCGCTAAAGTCGTCGCTAAAGGCGACGACTGCTATCTTCATGCCGACATTAATACTAAGGAGTCCGACATGAAGATTGTTAAAGCCCTGGTACTGACCAGCCTGGTCAGTGCTTCTCTGCCTGTACTGGCTGCCGGTGATCAAGGGATGAAGAATCCGCTGAGCGTGCACGTGCTTAACCTGCAGACCGGTGTACCGACCTCCGGTGTGACGGTTGAACTCGAACAGCAGCAAAAGCAGGGGTGGGTGAAACTGGCTTCTGGCGTCACGGATAAAAACGGACGTATCCCGGCACTCTATCCGGCTGGGAAAACGATGGCTGCGGGTGACTACAAAGTGGTCTTCAAAACCGGTGATTACTACAAACAGCAAAAGCAGCCGACTTTCTTCCCGGAGATCCCGGTGATCTTTCATGTGGAGAACAGTGACAGCCACTACCACATTCCTCTGCTGCTGAGTCAGTACGGTTACTCTACCTATCGCGGTAACTGATAACCACATCGCCATAAAAAAGGGGCAACGCAGCAGGACGGCCGCGTTGCCCTCGGGTACATCCTTCGACCCAGGCCACATCACTATAAGTTGCGGACATCCTCACAGGTCAGTCCGATATCCTTCAGTTGCGCATCACTCAGACGCGACAGAATCTTGCGGGTGCAGGAACGTATGCGTCTTGCCTGCCAGCGATGATAAGGCATAAGAAAGATTGCGTTAATCAGCGTCCAGCTAAATGGCTTCGCTGCTCTGTTCTCATCAAATTCCATCACTGCCTCCTCATCACCTCGGGTATGACGACTATTTTGTCGATAAACACCGTTATGATACAGATGCAAAAAACACCTTTTATTGACATACAGATTGCGAGATAGTGTGACTGAATGGTGATTATTACCGCTATCTGTACTGGTTTATCCAAAATAGAGTGGGAGTGGAGCATACGATGACACGTTATCAACGGCTGGCAGAACTGCTGGCTCAACGTATTGAGCAAGGGTTGTATCAGGCCGGCGAGCGATTGCCATCCGTACGTTCACTCAGTGGCGAACATGGCGTCAGCATCAGCACGGTTCAGCAGGCTTACTATCTGCTTGAAGAGAAACAGCTGATTACGCCACAGCCCAGATCCGGCTACTTTGTCACCCCACGCAAGGCGGCACCGCCGCTGCCGCCGATCACTCGCCCGGTTCAGCGCCCGGTGGAGATCACCCAGTGGGATGCGGTGATGGATCTGCTCAATGCCCGGCTGGATGACGATATGCTTCAGCTCGGAAGCGGTATGCCGAATATTGATTCTCCTACGCTCAAGCCGCTGTGGAAAATTATCAGTCGCCTTGGGCAGCAGCAGGACCCAAGGCTGTTGAGTTACGATAATCTGTATGGTGTGCCGGAACTGCGTGAACAGGTCGCGCGCCTGATGATCGACAGCGGCTGCCAGGTCACCGCCGACGACATTGTGATTACCACGGGTTGCCATGAAGCGCTGTCGGTATCGATCAGAGCGGTATGCCAGCCGGGGGATATTATTGCCGTGGAGTCACCAGCCTTTCACGGCACCATGCAAACCCTGCGCGGTTTTGGGATCCGCGCTATCGAAATTCCTACGGATTCCGTTACCGGCATCAGTCTGGAAGCGCTGGAGCTGGCGTTTGAGCAATGGCCGATTAGTGCCGTGGTGGTGGTGCCAAACTGCAACAACCCGCTGGGGTTTGTGATGCCAGTGCAGCGTAAGCAGGCATTACTGACGCTGGCGCAACGCTTTGATGCCGCGATCATTGAAGATGATGTCTATGGCGAACTCGCTTTTGACTATCCTCGTCCGGTCACCATCAAGTCGCTGGATATGGATGGTCGTGTTCTGCTGTGCAGCTCATTTTCTAAAACGCTGGCACCTGGCCTGCGGGTGGGGTGGGTGGTGCCGGGGCGTTATTTTGATCGTGTTTTGCATATGAAATATATCAGCACGGGTTCAACGGCCACTCAGACACAGATGGCGGTCGCCGCTTTTATTCGCCAGGGGTATTACCAGCCTCATCTGCGGCGTATGCGCAGTTACTATCAGCGTAGCCTGGAGACGTTCACCCGGCGGGTGCGGCATCACTTTCCCTGTGGGATCTGCGTGACTCGTCCTCAGGGAGGATTTCTGATTTGGGTCGAACTGCCAGAACCTTTTGATGCGCTGCGCCTGAACCAGGATCTACGTGCTTCCCATATTCAGATTGCTGTCGGATCGCTGTTCTCAGCATCAGGTAAATACCGCAACTGCCTGCGCCTCAGCTATGCGCAGTCGTTTACCGATAAAACCGAACGTGCTCTGGAGGTGCTGGGGGCGGCGGTAGAGCGGGCAGTGCTGGCCTGTGCTCCGGTATCCTCGCAGGTGCAAGAAGAGGGTGAAGGCAGGGTCAGTGAGAAGGAAAACTACTGACCCTGGCGGATGGCAGGATTGCCCCCGCACGGCCACTATAGCGGCTGCATTTCCCGATAAAAGCGTGAATAAACAAGGCTGCGTAATGTCTTCAGCCCTGTTTTTCCGTGTTGCAGCAGATTGCATTTTATTGCGAAACGCGCCCTGAGCCTCGAACGTGCCGAGCACCTGCCCGAACGCTTTTTACCGATATTTATAATGATGTCAGGAATGTGGGGTGTTCTGTGGCTCGACCAGGTCCAGTAGCTGATGCGTCGCCGCACGCCAGTCGCTGGCTTGTGTAATCGCGCTCACCACAGCAACACTGCCCACCCCGGTGGCCAGCACCTGGGGAATACGTTCCAGACTGATCCCACCGATAGCCACGGTAGAGATCCCCTTCAGTCGCTTTATGTGGCGCGTTAATTCTTCCAGTCCCTGCGGATCAGAGGGCATGGCTTTTGTCTGGGTTGGAAATACGTGGCCCAGGGCAATATAGGAAGGTTTTTCGGCCAGCGCGCGATCCAGTTCGGCATCGTCATGGGTTGAAAGACCGAGGCGCAGTCCGGCAGCATGAATGGCATCCAGATCGGCAACATCCAGATCTTCCTGACCCAGATGGATGCCGTAAGCCTGATGTTTTATCGCTAAACGCCAGTAGTCATTAATAAACAGGCGGGCTTGATAGCGTTTACCCAAGGCAATGGCATCAACGATCTGCTGCTCCACTTCATGCTCTGCACAGTCTTTAATGCGCAGCTGCAGTGTACGTACGCCCGCATCAAGCAGGCGTTCAATCCACTCCACCGTATCGACCACCGGATAAAGACCCAATCTGGCATTGGTTGGGGTAAAAGCTCCACGACTCATATTTGTTCCTCTGATTTCAGGGTGTCGGCGCGATGATACAGTTCACTGCCACGGTGACGAAACTCGTCAGACATCTGTGCCATACCTATTTCGATCGGCCGTGCTTCGGCCTCCTGACGTGCGGCGTATTCACGCACTTCCTGGGTGATCTTCATTGAACAGAATTTGGGTCCACACATTGAGCAGAAGTGTGCCACTTTGCCGGATTCCTGCGGCAGGGTTTCATCGTGATATGCACGGGCAGTGTGCGGATCGAGGGCGAGATTAAACTGATCTTCCCAGCGGAATTCGAAACGCGCTTTCGACATGGCGTTATCACGAATCTGTGCTCCGGGATGGCCTTTCGCCAGGTCGGCGGCATGGGCTGCGATTTTATAGGTAATCAATCCCTGTTTGACATCCTCTTTGTTCGGCAGGCCGAGGTGTTCTTTGGGTGTCACGTAACATAACATCGCGCAGCCAAACCAGCCGATCATGGCGGCGCCAATACCGGAAGTGAAGTGGTCATAACCCGGAGCAATATCTGTCGTCAGGGGCCCCAGCGTATAAAACGGGGCTTCGTGACAGTGCTCAAGCTGTTCCGTCATATTGACGCGAATCATCTGCATGGGCACATGCCCAGGGCCTTCAATCATCACCTGGACGTCATATTCCCAGGCAATTTTGGTCAGTTCGCCCAACGTGCGTAATTCTGCGAACTGTGCTTCATCGTTGGCATCCTGAATGGAACCCGGGCGCAGGCCATCGCCCAGCGACAGCGAAACATCGTAGGCGGCGCAGATTTCACAGATGTCGCGGAAATGCTGATAGAGGAAACTCTCTTTATGGTGAGACAGGCACCATTTCGCCATAATTGAGCCGCCGCGCGAAACGATACCGGTCAGGCGTTTGGCGGTCATCGGTACATAGCGCAGCAGCACACCCGCATGAATAGTAAAGTAATCAACGCCCTGTTCAGCTTGTTCCAGCAGTGTGTCGCGGAAAATTTCCCAGTTGAGGTCCTCTGCCACACCGTTCACTTTTTCCAGCGCCTGATAGATGGGCACCGTGCCAATCGGCACCGGGCTGTTACGCAGGATCCACTCGCGGGTTTCGTGAATATAACGCCCGGTGGAAAGGTCCATCACCGTATCTGCCCCCCAGCGGGCTGACCACACCAGTTTTTCCACCTCTTCTTCGATGGAAGAGCTGACCGCGGAATTGCCGATATTGGCGTTAATTTTCACCAGAAAGTTGCGACCGATAATCATCGGCTCCGATTCCGGGTGATTAATATTGGCCGGGATAATCGCGCGTCCTGCAGCAACCTCCTGGCGAACGAACTCAGCAGTGATATTTTCAGGCAACTGTGCACCAAAGCTGTGACCAGGATGCTGTTGCAGCAGCACCTCGCCGCGAATGCGTTCTCGTCCCATATTTTCACGGAGAGCGATAAATTCCATTTCCGGGGTGATCATGCCCAGCCGGGCATAGTGCATCTGAGTGACACAGCGGCCTTCCAGCGCCCGGCGCGGACGTGGCAAATTATCAAAACGCAGATGATCCAGCCCTTCATCTTCGAGGCGTTGCTGGGTGTAGGTAGAGCTGAGTTCAGCGATCTGTTCGGTATCACCCCGTTTGATGATCCAGGTGCTGCGCAGCGGATTTAGCCCTTTGTGAACATCAATCGCCGCCGCCGGATCGCCGTAGGGACCCGCTGTATCGTAGACCGGTATCGGTTCATTCGCTTCCAGCAGCGGTTCGTCTTTGCTACCGCCCACGGTGGTCGGGCTCAGTTGAATTTCGCGCATCGGCACACGGATATCCGGCTGCGAGCCGGTCAGGTAAATGCGTTTTGAATTGGGGAAGGCAGTGCCCTGCAGGGAGTCGATAAACTGCTGTGCTTCTGCACGCTGTTCCCGGCGGCTGTTTTTTTTCTCAATGAAAGGTTTTTCAACGGTAGACATAGCAAGTTCCTGATAATAATGCGGAAGTTTGCTTGCCTGGAGGCGGGAGTAATGAGAACGATGTGACAAAATACGGTATCACACCGTAATAGCTGATTTACTCTTGTTCCCTTCGCAGGTACTAACCTGATCAGGTTCCGCGGATCCCGAATTAACGGTCTCAGCCCTGGGGCACTCCGACAAGATATCGACTGGTTTTTCAGTCAACGTAAGGGTGAGGCATGCCTCGCCCTTACCCCTCAAGCATAAAGGGGCTTTTTGGAAACTACAAGAAGTTCACATTCTGATAACGAATCAGGCAGGGCGAGCAAGCGAGCACGAGTTGGCAGCGCTTTGATTATCATCATTTTTTTCTAGAGCCAGCTTGATGAATTTATCCTCCAACGTAAATCGAGCCTCCAGCGCTTCACCGACTACCGATAATGCCCGCTGAAATTCAACGCAGTTATCATCATCGATGGCTGTTTCCAGATGCGAATCATAAATCTCCATTATCTGATCGGTATTGGCTTTTAAAGAGGGGTAGATTAACGACGCTTTCGCCAGTTGCTCGGTCCCTTCCAGTTCCTTGATAAAACGTTCGTAGACGGTGAAATGACCGGTGGAAAGGTAGTCCACCAGATGCTGGCAGAATGTATCCAGCGCGTTTTCATCGAGCGTCGTCAGCGTTTCCTTGTTAGGCTTAATGCCAGCCATTTGGTAATAGGTAACCAGCAACTGCTTGCGGGAGCGCAGGCAGAAGTCTACCAGCTCACTGCATCCGCCGACGCGCGCGGTGAGGACTTCTAACTGGTTAAGCATGTTCAACTCCGTGAATGTTATATTTTAACGTCTGACCTCAATCCAGTCTTTAAGCTGAGGATGATGAGCAAAATGATGGAACAGGAAATTTTAAGCGTAGACGCTGGCTGGTGGGTTGTCAGCCAGGAACATAAAATTTGGTTACCAAAAGGTGAGCTGCCGCATGGTGATGCGGGCTCATTGGGCCTGACAGGGCGATCAGGGGCGCCGATTGGAGAGTGGCAGGGCGAGAAAGTGTGGCTGATCCGCGGTACGTATCCTCAGGATATGGGATCGCTACGCCAGTTGCTCGATCAAGATACGGGCCTGTTCCAACTTGCCGGACGCGGTATTCAGTTATCAGAATTCTATCGTTCACACCGTTGGTGTGGCTACTGTGGCCATGAAATGCACCCCAGCAAAACCGAATGGGCGTGTCTCTGCGGGCATTGCCGGCAGCGTTACTATCCGCAAATTGCACCTTGCATTATCGTGGCGATCCGCCGGGGCGAAGAGATTTTGCTGGCGCAGCATACGCGGCACCGTAACGGGATTTTCACGGTACTGGCTGGCTTTGTCGAGGTGGGCGAAACCCTTGAGCAAACGGTAGCACGTGAAGTGATGGAGGAAAGCAGCATCCGTGTGAAGAATCTGCGCTATGTCTCTTCTCAACCCTGGCCTTTCCCCCAGTCACTGATGATGGCGTTTATGGCCGACTATGCTGGCGGTGATATCAATATTGATCCAAAAGAACTGCTGTCTGCGGGGTGGTATCGTTACGATGCGTTGCCGCAGTTACCTCCAGCAGGAACGGTGGCTCGCAGGCTGATTGAAGACACTGTCGCAATATGTCGCGCAGAAGCCGAATAATACTGTTTTTAATGTTTTTTTCTGATAAAGGTTTTTTAGCGATATATTCTCCTGGTTCATTTTTTGAGTCAGGAGAGTTATTGCTTTATTTAAATAATATAAACAAACACGACTTTATATTTGCAGTGAATTCAAATATCATTCCATGCCATAAACTGCGCCGCTTATCATAATAAAGAGTGGTTTCATTAAAAATGCTTAAAAAGTGATATTCCACCCGTTAATTTTACTGGTGTTTTCTTCTATTCACATTTATTTAATTCGGTGCTGCTTTCCAGAAATGACTTTCTGGTTAACGATGACGCGATCACGTCCTCAGCTTAATAATGACGTCAGCGGCTGAGTCTTGTGCATGAGGTTCCGTACGTTGTGAGTGAATACAATGTCTGAGACGAAAAAACAATGTTATCTGTGGGGAATCTGGTCTTGCTGGAGCATAAGTATACTTGCCTTTGCGCTATCAATAAGAACGACCTTATTAATTTCTCTGGGTGTTATGGTGTGCCTGATTATGCTGCTAGCTATCCCCTTTCTATACAATAAAAGGACGATTAAAAACGTGTTTAATTTCAATCGCAAGGCAGAGCCTCAGTCAAATGAGAATTTATCTTCACAGGTCAAGCTGGAACAAAATGTATCACCCCTTGCTCCTTCGTATGATGACAGTAATACGAAAGAAACAGTGATCTCTATTGGTACTGTATTACGGGGCGAAATGACCAACGAAAACAATATTTCAATCAATGGTGTTGTTGAAGGGGACCTGACCAGCCAGAAAATGACGCAGATTGGTAAGGAAGGTCAGGTTGTCGGAACAGTAAAGTCCGTTAAGCTGGTGGTCAATGGTCTGCTGAAAGGAAGCTGTTATGCCAGGACGGTTGTTATTATGTCGCGTGGCAGGATTGAAGGTGAAGTGTTCGCCACCGAGTTCTCCATTGAGAAAGGTGGGGTATTTATAGGAAATTCTCATCAGATTGAAGAGCCACAGTTGCCGGTGGAGAAGAAAGAAAAAAAACGGATGGTCACTATGGGCGACAGTTCACCTTCTCTTATCGCTGTTGAAAACACGCAGGGAAAAATCGATAGTTCACCAGGAAGAAATGTGGCGGCTGGCAATTAAAAGTAAGGGAAAGCTGTTGTTATTTCGCTAAATTTCATCTTTCCCCTGTCGTTGTTCACGATGCATTCAGGGGCGGGTGTGCCTGGTTAGCTCAATTTTTCGAGTGGTCGATCATCGTCAATTCCAATAAATGTTACACTAGCAGCCTGTATGGTGAGAGAGTCTCGTGATGAGTGAACTGAAGAACGATCGATATCTGCGCGCATTGCTGCGCCAGCCAGTGGATGTTACCCCGGTATGGATGATGCGTCAGGCCGGACGTTATCTGCCGGAGTACAAAGCAACTCGCGCTGTAGCTGGTGACTTTATGTCGCTGTGTAAAAACGCGGAACTGGCCTGTGAAGTTACGCTGCAACCTCTGCGGCGTTATGCGCTGGATGCGGCGATCCTGTTCTCCGATATCCTGACCATTCCCGATGCGATGGGACTGGGACTGTATTTTGAAGCAGGTGAAGGCCCACGTTTTTCCTCTCCTGTCACCTGCCGCGCTGACGTTGAAAAATTGCCTGTTCCTGACCCGGAGCAGGAGCTGGGTTATGTGATGAATGCGGTACGTACCATCCGCAAAAACCTCAACGGCGACGTGCCGCTGATCGGGTTTTCTGGCAGCCCGTGGACGCTGGCAACCTATATGGTGGAAGGCGGCAGCAGCAAAGCGTTTACCAAACTGAAAAAGATGATGTACGCCGAGCCGAAAACGCTGCATCTGATGCTGGATAAGCTGGCCGACAGTGTCACGCTGTATCTCAATGCTCAGATCCGCGCAGGTGCCCAGTCAGTGATGATTTTTGACACCTGGGGCGGCGTATTGACCGGACGCGACTACCTGGAGTTTTCGCTCCACTACATGCACAAAATCGTTGATGGTTTGCTGCATGAAAATGAGGGGCGCCGTGTACCCGTTACCTTGTTTACTAAAGGTGGCGGGCAATGGCTGGAAGCGATGGCCGCAACAGGTTGTGATGCGCTGGGCCTTGACTGGACAACGGATATTGCCGACGCACGTCGCCGTGTGGGCCATAAGGTCGCGTTGCAGGGCAATATGGACCCATCGATGTTGTATGCCGCTCCTGAGCGTATTGAGCAGGAAGTGGCGGGCATTCTTGAGGGCTTTGGTCAGGGCGAAGGGCATGTGTTCAACCTTGGCCACGGTATTCATCAGGATGTACCACCAGAAAACGCCGGTGTGTTCGTCGAGGCAGTGCACAAGCTCTCACGTCCTTACCACCAGGAGTAATCAGTTAGGGGGAAATATGGATATTGCAGCATTACGTGACGAGCAGCGTCAGCGTGCAGCGGACGTGAGATGTCAGGATGACTTTGATGTAATGCCTCCCCGCCTGATTGGTGGCGCAGATGTGGGGTTTGAACAGAGTGGTGCGGTGACACGCGCCGCCCTGGTGATTCTGGAATATCCCTCACTTCAGGTTATTGAGCATCAGGTGGCGCGTGTTGCTACGACGATGCCCTATATTCCCGGTTTCCTGTCATTTCGTGAAACACCTGCTCTGCAAGCGGCGTGGAAACAACTGTCCAATCATCCCGACCTGTTATTCGTTGATGGACACGGAGTGGCTCATCCTCGTCGTCTTGGTGTGGCCAGCCACTTTGGCCTACTGGTCGACGTCCCTACCATTGGCGTGGCGAAAAAACGCCTGTGTGGAAAATTCGCCCCCCCGGCAGCAGAACCGGGCAGTTGCCAGCCTCTGATGGACCACGATGAGTTGCTGGGCTTTGTGCTGCGCAGCAAGGCTCGCTGTAATCCTCTGTTTATCTCTCCCGGACACCGCGTAAGCCATGCAACAGCACTTGACTGGGTGCAGCGTTGTTTACAGGGCTATCGTCTGCCTGAGCCTACGCGCTGGGCGGATGCTGTTGCCTCGCGCCGCACGGCTTTTACCGCGCTGTCCCGGGGTTAACCGTGCTGCCCTGTGGCTTTTCAGGTACACTGCGGCAAGTGCATTAATTCTGAGATCCCGATATGTTACGTAACCCGATTCATCTGCGGCTGGAAAAGCTGGAAAGCTGGCAGCACGTTACTTTTATGGCTTGTCTGTGTGAACGCATGGTGCCCAACTACCGTGCATTTTGCCAGCAAACCGGTTTTGGTGATGGCCAGCTTTACCGCCGTATTCTCGATCTTTTATGGGAAACCCTGGTGGTGAAAGACGCGAAAGTGAACTTTGACAGCCAGCTGGAAAAACTGGAAGAAGCGATCCCTTCAGCCGACGACTACGATCTGTATGGCGTTTACCCGGCAATTGATGCCTGTGTGGCGCTCAGCGAGTTGCTGCATTCTCGTTTGAGCGGTGAAACGCTGGTCCATGCTATTGCCGTGAGCGAGACGTCAATTACGACGGTGGCAATGCTGGAAATGACCCAGGCAGGTCGCGAAATGACCGAAGAAGAGCTGAAGGTGAATCCTGCCGTTGAAGAGGAATGGGACATCCAGTGGGAGATATTCCGCCTGCTCGCCGCCTGCGAGGACAGGGACCTGGAGCTGATAAAAGGGTTACGATCCGACCTGCGTGAATCCGGTATTAGTAACATCGGTATAAATTTTCAGCAGTAAGGCGACAAAACGTGACTTCAGGCCTGATTTGTAGCGCCTTTGGGCTTCACATTCGCCCCCAGTCTGGTCTACATTTGGGGGGCTGAAAAATGTGGCTATCGGTGCGTGTATGCAGGAGAGTGCCAGAATCTGGTTTTTCCCTCGCACTTGATGCTTAGCAAGCGATAAATACACTGTAAGGATAACTTATGAACAAGACTCAACTGATTGATGTAATTGCGGACAAAGCGGACCTGTCTAAGACCCAGGCTAAAGCTGCTCTGGAATCCACCCTGGCTGCGATTACTGAGTCTCTGAAAGACGGTGATGCTGTACAACTGGTTGGTTTTGGTACCTTTAAAGTTAACCACCGTGCTGAGCGTACTGGCCGCAACCCGCAGACTGGTAATGAGATCAAAATTGCCGCTGCAAACGTACCGGCATTTGTATCTGGTAAAGCACTGAAAGACGCTGTTAAGTAATCGTCTGACGGTGAAGAGTTTAAACAGGGGGGCGAATTCGCCCCTTTTGTTTATCTCTCCCCCTGCGTGGATCATTCCGTATCCTTTCACTGCCTGCTGCTCCTCCGCCATATCTCGATAAACCTCCGTTTACCCGCTAACGGTTTCTTCTGCTTTACCGCTGTTGTGATACTCTTTTCGCATGAAACTGACTTCTGTAGTCCAACGACTCTCTCTTGGCATGCTAATTCTGTTAGCAGGCTGTAGTTCGCATTCTGATCTGCCGGACTTTACCGCCAGCGGCTATCTTGCCGATCGGGGTACGGTGCGCATCTGGCGTAAGAACCAGCACGAGCAGGTTTCACATCTGATGACGGTATATACCCCGTTTAATGGTGCCGCTACGGAAACCAGCGACTATCTCTGGCAGCAGGGCAAGCTGGTTTCGGTAGAACGTCATGTTATCGGTGATAAGCCTGACGATGTGACGCTGCGCTTTGACCAGGACGGCAGCCTGAGCTTTATGCAACGCCAGTTGTCCGGGCGGCGCGAAGCCCTCTCTGCGGATGAGATTGCGCTGTATCAGTTTGATGCCCAGCGGATGCTAAAAATCAGTGATGATTTGCTCTCAGGGAATGTATTGCTCAGGCAGGGTAGCTGGCAACAGGATGGCACAATCACCACCTGTCAGGGGAAAACAGTGCGACCTGAGCTGGATCAGACTGAGCTGGGTCGTATCGCCCGTCAGCAGCGAGACACGTCCGGCCCGGTGAGTATCGCCTGGCTGGAGGCTCCGGCAGGCACGCAGCTGCTGTTGGTGTCTGCCAGTGACTTCTGCAAGACGGAACCGAAAGAAGAGGGATTTTAAGCATAAAAAAGGCGATCGTTGATCGCCTTGATGCTGAATCGGTCAAAGCGGATCGACGATCCGCTTCGATGCGTTATTTACGGTCTATCGCGCGGTAACCGATATCTTTACGGCAGAAGCTCCCTTTCCATGAGATCGGTTTGGCAAGCTCATAAGCACGTTTCTGTGCTGCAGCAACGTCTTCGCCCAACGCAGTAACGCAGAGAACGCGGCCACCATTGGTCACGACCAGCTCGTCCAGCAGTGTGGTGCCAGCATGGAACACTTTGCCATCCGCCACTTCTTCCAGAGGCAGGCCATGGATCTGCTCACCGTTAACGTAATCTCCCGGGTAGCCGCCAGCGGCCAGCACCACACCCAGTGATGGACGGGGATCCCAGACTGAATCTTTTTCATTCAGTTTGCCATCAACGGCCGCCAGGCAAAGATCGACCAGATCGGATTGCAGACGCAGCATGATCGGTTGAGTTTCTGGATCGCCAAAGCGGCAGTTGAATTCGATCACTTTCGGCTGACCACTTTTATCGATCATCAGGCCTGCATACAGGAAGCCGGTATAAACATTCCCTTCACCCGCCATTCCGCGTACGGTTGGCCAGATCACTTCGTCCATCACACGCTGGTGGATTTCATCTGTGACCACGGGGGCTGGAGAGTAAGCGCCCATGCCACCGGTATTCGGCCCGGTATCACCATCACCAACGCGTTTATGATCCTGGCTGGTGGCCATTGGCAGCACGTTCTCGCCATCGACCATCACGATAAAGCTGGCTTCTTCGCCGTCGAGGAACTCTTCCACCACAATACGGTGACCCGCATCGCCAAAAGCGTTGCCTGCCAGCATATCCTGAATGGCGTCTTCGGCTTCCTGCAACGTCATGGCCACAATCACACCTTTACCTGCCGCCAGACCATCGGCCTTGATGACAATCGGTGCGCCTTTCAGACGAACGTAAGCCAGAGCAGGCTCCACCTCGGTAAAGTTCTGGTATTCGCCGGTTGGGATCTTGTGGCGTGCCAGGAAGTCCTTCGTGAACGCTTTAGATCCTTCCAGCTGTGCAGCGGCCTGGGTTGGGCCAAAGATCTTCAGGCCGGCTGCGCGAAACGCATCTACTACGCCGATGACCAGCGGTGCTTCCGGGCCAACGATAGTCAGATCGATCTTCTCATCGCGGGCAAAAGCCAGCAGGGCAGGAATATCTGTCGGGCTGATCGCCACGTTTTGTAACGCAGGCTCCAGCGCGGTGCCCGCATTACCAGGAGCAACAAAAACGGTATCAGCCAGTGGAGACTGAGCGGCTTTCCAGGCCAGCGCATGTTCGCGGCCGCCATTACCAATCACTAAAATTTTCATCTGAAGCTCCGTAATTAATGGCGGAAGTGGCGCATGTCGGTGAAGATCATCGCAATGCCGTGTTCGTCAGCGGCAGCGATCACTTCATCATCACGAATCGATCCACCCGGTTGGATCACGCAGGTGATGCCAACCGCAGCAGCGGCATCGATCCCATCGCGGAACGGGAAGAATGCATCGGAGGCCATAGACGAGCCGTTGACTTCCAGACCTTCATCGGCGGCTTTGATACCGGCAATTTTGGCGGAGTAAACGCGGCTCATCTGGCCAGCGCCTATGCCGATGGTCATATTGTCACGTGCATAGACGATGGCGTTGGACTTGACGAACTTCGCCACTTTCCAGCAGAACAGCGCATCACGCAGTTCCTGCTCGGTAGGCTGACGCTGGCTAACCACGCGCAGCTGGCTTTCGTTTACCATTCCGAGGTCACGATCCTGTACTAACAAGCCACCGTTAACACGTTTGAAGTCCAGACCGGCCTGACGCTGCTGCCACTGGCCGCACGTCAGTACACGCACGTTCTGTTTCGCGGCAGTCACTTTCAGTGCGGCTTCAGTCGCAGAAGGGGCGATAATCACTTCAACGAACTGGCGGCTGATAATGGCCTGCGCAGTGGTTTCGTCCAGCTCGCGGTTGAAAGCAATAATGCCGCCGAAAGCAGACGTCGGGTCAGTTTTGTAGGCGCGCTCGTAGGCATCAAGAATTGAACCGCCAACTGCTACGCCACAGGGGTTAGCATGCTTGACGATGACGCAGGCTGGCTGGTCAAACTCTTTCACACACTCCAGCGCCGCATCGGTATCGGCGATGTTGTTATAAGAGAGTGCCTTGCCCTGGACCTGCTGTGCTGTTGCGACAGAAGCCTCGCTAACATTCTCTTCTATATAGAAGGCAGCATCCTGATGGCTGTTCTCACCGTAACGCATATCCTGCTTCTTAATGAAGTTCAGATTAAGAGTCCGAGGGAAGCGACCGGAAGGTTCAGTGGAGTCACCGTGATAAGCAGGAACCAGGCTACCGAAGTAGTTGGCGATCATGCTGTCATAGGCGGCGGTGTGTTCGAAGGCTTTAATCGCCAGATCGAAACGTGTGGACAGCGTCAGGGAGTTATCGTTGGCATCCAGTTCGGCAACGATGGCCTGATAGTCACTGCTCTTGACCACAATCGCCACGTCTTTGTGGTTCTTGGCGGCGGAGCGCACCATGGTTGGGCCACCGATATCGATGTTCTCAACCGCATCTTCCAGCGAACAACCTTCACGGGCAACGGTTTCGGCAAATGGATAGAGGTTAACGACGACCATATCAATCGGTGAGATGCTGTGTTCAGCCATGATGGCATCATCCTGACCGCGGCGTCCTAAAATGCCACCATGCACTTTCGGGTGCAGCGTTTTGACGCGTCCATCCATCATTTCCGGGAAACCGGTGTAGTCAGACACTTCAGTAACAGGCAGGCCGGCATCTGCCAGCATGCGTGCAGTGCCGCCAGTGGAGAGCAGCTCGACGCCACGTTGAGAAAGCGCCTGAGCGAATTCGAGGATACCGGCTTTATCAGACACGCTGAGCAGCGCGCGGCGTATAGGACGACGTTGTTGCATGATTTATCCCTTGGCTTTGGATCGCATATAAAGAGCGTTATATGAAGCTTAGACTTTCTCTTTCTTCTATATAGGAAGAAAACAGAGAGTAAGGTTCATGTAACGCCCCTGAAGGGGCTTCCGTTACGCGCGGGCATTGTAGCGAAAACGATTGCGCGATGCTCGTCAAAATTGTGGTCATACGACGAATGTGGATAAGTTTGTGCATAAGCGGGTATAAGCAGGGGTTTTGCTGGGGATTGCAGCAAACAGTCAAATTATCGCAAATTAGCCCTTGTCACCCGTCGAGAACTGCCTATAATGCGCAACCACTGAGACGGCACAACGGCTTACGGCCAGCGGCTCAGGAGGTTCAGGAAGCATCTGAACCGCCGGAAAAAACTTCTCAAAAAGAAGTTGACTCCGAAGGAGGAAAGCGTAATATACGCCACCTCGCAACAGGAAGCTTCGGCACTGATTGCACCGCTCTTTAACAATTTATCAGACAATCTGTGTGGGCACTCGCAGGATTGATATCAGTCACCTCCGGGTGACAAAAAAATATCAAGTCTTAAGAGTGAACACATAATGAAATTCATTATGACGTTTTACACTTGAGCATCGCTGCACTTGTTGCAGCAAATCGAACTTTTAATTGAAGAGTTTGATCATGGCTCAGATTGAACGCTGGCGGCAGGCCTAACACATGCAAGTCGAACGGTAGCACAGAGGAGCTTGCTCCTTGGGTGACGAGTGGCGGACGGGTGAGTAATGCCTGGGAAACTGCCCGATGGAGGGGGATAACTACTGGAAACGGTAGCTAATACCGCATAACGTCTTCGGACCAAAGTGGGGGACCTTCGGGCCTCACACCATCGGATGTGCCCAGGTGGGATTAGCTAGTAGGTGGGGTAATGGCTCACCTAGGCGACGATCCCTAGCTGGTCTGAGAGGATGACCAGCCACACTGGAACTGAGACACGGTCCAGACT
>NZ_JBBGYT010000439.1:0-942468 GCF_037479575.1 Erwinia sp. MYb416 | reverse complement strand
GTGCTGTACATATGGTGCACTTTTTGTCGGGTCAGGCATGCCTGACCCCTACGCAATACGGTGCTGTACATGTGGTGCACGATTTGTCGGGTCGGCATGCCTGACCCCTACGCAATACGGTTCGGGGCATGCTGTGCATGATGTGTAGGGGCGAGGCATGCCTCGCCCTCCCACAGCGATGTTTTACAGCGAGCAGGACACGCAGCCTTCAACTTCGGTGCCTTGCAGTGCCATCTGGCGCAGACGGATGTAATACAGCGTCTTGATGCCTTTTTTCCAGGCGTAAATCTGAGCTTTGTTGATATCGCGCGTGGTGGCGGTATCACGGAAGAACAGCGTCAGTGACAGTCCCTGATCCACGTGGCGCGTGGCTTCCGCGTAAGTATCAATAATCGCTTCCGGGCCAATGTCATAGGCATCACGATAGAACGCCTGGTTATCGTTGTTCATAAACGGCGCAGGGTAATAGACACGGCCCGTTTTTCCTTCCTTGCGGATTTCAATGCGCGACACAATCGGATGGATGCTCGATGTGGCGTGGTTGATATAAGAAATCGAACCGGTCGGTGGGATCGCCTGTAAATTCTGGTTATACAGCCCGTACTGCATCACCGATTCTTTCAGTGCCTGCCATTGTGCCTGCGTAGGGATGGCGATCCCCGCTTTGGCAAACAGCGCAGCGACCTGAGCCGTGCGCGGCTGCCAGCTCTGTTCTACATATTGATTGAAGTATTCACCGCTGGCATAACGTGAGTCGGCAAAGCCACTAAAGCTGGCACCACGTTCGCGCGCCAGCAGGTTTGAGGTGCGCAGCGCGTGATAGGTGACGGTATAGAAGTAGATATTGGTGAAATCCAGCCCTTCGTCGGAACCGTACTGAATGCTTTCACGCGCCAGATAGCCATGCAGGTTCATCTGTCCCAGGCCGATAGCGTGCGACTGCGCATTGCCCTGTTCAATGGAGGGCACGGAATGGATATGGCTTTGATCTGACACCGCTGTCAGGCCACGTACAGCAATCTCCACCGTGCGTGCGAAATCGACAGAATCCATGGCATGGGCGATATTCAGCGAGCCGAGGTTACAGGAAATATCCTTACCGATGCGCTTGTAGCTGAGGTCATCGTTATATTCCGTTGGGGTATTGACCTGCAAGATCTCCGAACACAGGTTGCTCATATTGATGCGGCCATGAATCGGATTGGCGCGGTTAACCGTATCTTCAAACATGATGTACGGGTAACCGGACTCAAACTGGATTTCGGCCAGCGTCTGGAAGAACTCGCGCGGATTAATAAAGGTGCGACGGATGCGCTCATCGGCCAGCATTTCGTCATACTTCTCGCTGATGCTGATATCGGCAAAGGGCAGGCCGTAAATGCGTTCGACATCGTACGGCGAGAACAGCGCCATCGGCTGGTTGTCTTTCGCCAGCTGGAAGGTGACATCCGGGATCACCACGCCAAGCGACAGCGTTTTGATACGAATTTTTTCATCGGCGTTTTCACGCTTGGTATCAAGGAAACGCAGGATGTCGGGGTGGTGCGCATTGAGATAGACAGCCCCTGCGCCCTGGCGCGCACCCAGCTGATTGGCGTAGGAAAAGGCATCTTCCAGCATCTTCATCACCGGGATCACCCCGGAAGACTGATTTTCGATGCGCTTGATTGGCGCACCGGACTCACGCAGGTTTGACAGCAGGAAGGCAACACCACCGCCGCGTTTGGAGAGTTGCAGCGCGGAGTTCACCGCACGGCCAATCGACTCCATATTGTCTTCGATGCGCAGCAGGAAGCAGGAAACCAGCTCCCCGCGTTGCTGCTTACCGCAGTTCAGGAAGGTTGGCGTGGCAGGCTGGAAGCGGCCAGCGAGAATTTCATCGGTCAGTGACAGGGCGAGCGCCTGATCGCCTTTTGCCAGCGTCAGGGCCACCATGCAGACGCGTTCAGTGAAGCCTTCCAGATAGCGTTTGCCGTCGAAGGTTTTCAGCGTATAGCTGGTGTAAAACTTCCATGCACCGAGAAACGTCTGGAAGCGGAAACGACGGTCGTAAGCCTGCTGAAATAGCGAACAGACGAACTCAAACGGATAGGCATTCAGAACGTCAGCTTCGTAATAGCCTTCGGAAACCAGATACTGTAAACGGTCAGCAATAGAGTCGAACTGAACGCTATTAGGGATCACGTGCTGGATAAAATACTGACGCGTGGCCTCACGATCTTTCTCGAACTGAATATGACCTTCAGCATCGTACAGATTAAGCATGGCATTAAGCGCATGGTAATCCGGCGTTGCTGCGGTGGCCTCTATGAGTGTGCTGTCTGTCGCTGCCAAAATTGGGTTACTCCCTTGTGTACGTTAGCGATATCGTCAGAGGTGCCCATTAGCTCAAAGCGATAGAGATAAGGCACCTGACATTTTCGCGCAATAATGTCGCCAGCCAGGCAGTAAGCCTCGCCAAAATTGCGGTTGCCAGCAGCGATAACGCCGCGGATCAGCTGACGATTATTGGTGTCATTCAAAAACTGAATCACCTGTTTAGGGACCGCACCCTGAGCCGTGCCGCCGCCGTAGCTGGGCACCACCAGAATGTAGGGCTGATCAACCTGCAAGCACTGCGCGTAGTCCAGTGGAATACGCACAGCAGGCAGATTTAAACGGGTGATAAATCGATGGGTATTTTCAGACAGGCTGGAAAAGTAAACCAGCGTGGTCATGATCTCATCCCCGCGCCGCAGCCAGGTGGCTCAGCGCATGGATTTTGTCCGGACGAAAACCGCTCCAGTGATCCTGTTCAGCCATCACCACCGGCACCTGGCGGTAACCGAGAGACTTCAGTGTCTCCACATGTGCAGGTTCGCTGTCCAGATTGATCAACTGATAATCGATGCCTTTCTTGTCCATGGCATTTTTTGTGGCATTGCACTGGACACAGTTATCTTTAGTGTAAATAATAATGCGCATGATTCGTATTTACCTTGTGGGCTGGTTATTTTGAGTATCTGGCGCCAGTTTACTGCCCAGGAAGCGCCACCACTGCCACACCATGTTGTGTGGTCTTGATGGGGTAAATACTAGATATAGTGCCGCCGAAATGCAACCACACAACATATAGGATTTTAGTATTTGTTAAGTCAGCTCACACTGAAGCCTTGTGCCACAAGGATTGCGCCCGATTAAAAAGTTTTGCTGACAAAAAAAGCCCGCAGCTTTCGCCACGGGCCTCTTTTTCTAACGCAAATTTTTCGACTATCTGCTGGATGTGGTGGTGGCAATAAGCGCCCCAACGAGGATACCCAGTGCTGTACCGATACCTACACCATGCCAGGGCTTATCGTGGATGTAGTTGTCGACATGATTTCCGGCGTCTTTAGCGGCCTGGGTTACGCGGTTGCGGCCATGGAGTTTGGCCCGCGTCTCTTTCAACAGGGATTCGGCCCGAGAGCGTGCCTCATCCGCTTCTTCCTTTGATTTGCTTCCCCAGGATTTCAATAAATCATCCAGGCTATCAGCCAGCAGAGAAACATCCTGATTCAGGTCTATATCGTTATTTTTTGTGGTCCGGTTGAACATTTTTTGCTCCCTTACTCTGAAAACGTACTATTAAGTATAGAACACACGCAGAGAACGCCATGCACGACAGGGCGTTTATGGACTATTCCGAAAGCGCTGACTGTGCAGCCTGTTGTAAGGTTGCCGGGTTAGCAGACTTAGAGGAGCAAGTATGTATTTACGACCTGATGAGGTAGCTCGCGTACTGGAAAAAGCGGGATTTGAGATGGATGCGGTCACCGCAAAAACTTACGGTTACTGTCGCGGTGAAGACTATGTGTATGTTAACCGTGAGGCACGTCTGGGTCGAACCGCTCTGGTCATTCACCCAACGCTCAAGGAGCGAAGCCAGGCGATCGCCACGGCATCATCGGATGTTAAAACCTGCGACCATTACGTCCGTTTCCCGATGTATCTGGTCGGGGAATCAAACGATCACTACGGCATCCCTCATGGTTTCAGCTCACGCGTTGCGCTGGAACGCTATCTGGAAAGAATGTTTGGTTAACCCCAGCGTGCCAATGGCTGAATAAACCACCAATTCGTCGCGCTATTAACGCGCTAGCTTGCCTTATCTGACGCGTAGACTGTTAGCATGATGGATTCAGGCAGGATGAATGATGAAACGGCTGATAGCAGCGCTGGCAGCAGCGTGGATGTTAAGTGGTTGCGCCACGATTGTCGGTAGTGAAACCCAGGATGTGACGCTTCAGACTCAGCCCCCAGGGGTGAAGTTTGTGGTACAGGATGAAACGGGTAAAGCGGTGGCCGAAGGTTACACGCCAAAAACCGTTACGCTGCAGAAGTCTAACGGCAACTACTTCGGTAAGAAAAAGTATCTGGTGATGCTGGAGCGCGCAGGCTATGTTCCGCAAACGCTCCCACTGAAAGAGAGCCCGAACCTGTGGTATCTGCTGGGCAACATTCCGCTGCTTGGCATCCCTGGCTGGCTGGTGGTCGACCCGTTCTACGGGGGCATGTACAAGATTGAACCGGAACGCTTGCAGACCATCATGAATCCGGTTGGCGCGCGAGGCGGCTAAACGAACAACGGCAGGTCGGGCTATCCCACCTGCCGTTGTTGTTTACTGCGCCGTGGTTTTGACCATACCCTGCGCGGGTTTAAATTTTTCCAGATACTGATGCTGGAAAATGCACATGCGGATGGTATTGCGATATTCACCGTTGATAAAGAACTCGTGGATCAGCTCGCCTTCAATTTCAAAGCCCAGCTTACGGTAAATATGGATGGCCTTTTCGTTCTCTTTATCGACGATCAGGTAAAGTTTGTAGAGATTAAGGACCGAAAATCCGTAATCCATCGCCAGTTTCGCGGCTTTACTGGCCAGCCCTTTTCCCTGATGGCTGGGGGCAATAATTATCTGAAACTCTGCACGACGGTGGATATGATTAATCTCCACCAGTTCAACCAGCCCGGCATTACTTCCATCGTGTTCAACCACAAACCGACGTTCGCTCTGATCGTGGATATGCTTGTCGTAGAGATCGGACAGCTCAACAAACGCCTCGTACGGCTCTTCAAACCAGTAGCGCATCACGCTGGCGTTGTTATCCAGCTGATGAACAAAACGCAGATCCTCGCGTTCGAGCGGGCGCAGTTTCACACTGTGATCAACAGACTTGGCAGACATAAAAATTCCTTTTAGCGGACGCAATATTGCCGGAGGAGTATAGCGGTTTATTGCAGGCAAAAAAAACGCGCCCGAAGGCGCGTTATGTCAGCATTGGGGATATCCCCGGGTTATCAGAAGTTGTAACCGACAACCAGGTAGTAACCGAAACCGTTTGATTTCACGTTAAAATCACCTTTACCGAAGTTCAACTCGGTGCCGTCATTCCACTGGCCGCCGTTGTGGAAGTAACGCGCCACAACAGAGTAGTGCCAGTGATCATAGCCCAGCGAGAGAATATGGCTGGACGCGATAGAGTTGCTGGTGCGTGACGGGCCGGCTTTATCGGCGAGGTCAGAACCCCAGTCAAAGTTGGTAAAGCCGATATAGGTCAGGTTGCCGCCCCACAGCTGAGTCAGTGGAACGAAGTATTTCACCTTGAAGCGGTAGCCGTCCCAGCTGTCTTCATTGGCTGCACCGTAGTTTTCCCACTGGTATTTGGCATACACGTTCAGTGACAGGCCCACATCAGAATGGGTGTCGATGTCGGTACCCAGACCCATATACCAGGTATTCTGGCGGCTCGCCTTGTTGTCGCCCATATCGTAGATATAGTTGTTGGCGAAATACCACTCTTTGAACGGACCAAAACCAAGGTTGGTGCCGGTCAGTTTATCAATAGAGAAGCGCGGTTCGATCTCCATGAAGAACGGAGAACCATCATCCCACGCGCCGACATCGTTACCGTTACCCACGCCGAAGAATTTAGGAACGTCGATGTAGCCGTAGAAATCGAACCAGTCCTTTTTCGCAAACGCTTCATATTCCAGATAGACGTCGTTGTTCAGCTGCGGCCCGAAGCGGGTGTGATAGCTTCCTACGACGTTCACGCTCTGATGCCACCAGTCAGAAACATATTCCGGACTGTTGGTTTCGGCGAGAGAAACATTGGTATAGGAAAGTGCTGCCAGTGCGCCAGCCATCATAATTTTATATTTCATTATTATTACCACATGCTCTGAGACCCTGCTCGGCAGCCAGCGCGCTGGTCGGGTCATGTTATCTACGGGCGACAAATGGGTGCTTGTGACTGTAACAAAAACACCCGCCATGAATACTGCGGCAGTGTGCCGCTATCAGGGCATTAGGAAATAGAGATTGCTCACACTTGTCAAATTCAGTTTCATTTTAATTCAGTTAAAGTGTGATGAATGTCACATTAAAGTGCCGTGTGAGGGGAACTTTTCCCGTAATGGGGTTTAGGGCCGTTTGTGGCAAGGCGAAAACGGTTGCCTGCCGGAAATGGCAGAAATACGGGGAGAGTGGACATACTGAAACACCAGGAGTGTGCTTCACGCTCTCTGGTTATTAATAATATTTTCTTATATTACGGAGGGTTGGCAGGGGGGCGTTAATCACACTGGTTACCGATTTTTGCCAGGGCGTGGCGGTCATTTTTTGCTGCCTGTTGCGCCAGAGTGACAAAATCATTATCGCTATACATCAATGACGGCGAAGGCAGGTTAGCCATATGATCACCGCGCCAGATTTCAAGTCGTGCAAATTGTGACAACGGACGATGGTCAAAATGATCGGGTAACGTCAGCCACAGTTCCGGCACAGTATCCGCAGGACGCGACGGCAGCCGCTGGTGACTGACGCTGTAGTTGCGCAGACGCACCAGAAATTTGTCGGGCAGGCGACAATGGTTGTTCCACCATATGCCATCCAGCATATCAAAGTGAAAGCGGGTGGCTTGCGGGCTGACGGCTTGTAGCTGTGCGAGCGCCTGCGGAAGCATCTGTGCCATCGAATATTGATACTGCGGCAGTGATGATGCTCCGCCCGCATTAAGTATATCTGTAGCCATGCGCGCCCCGAGCAGATTGGAATAGAGATCTTCTGGTGAAAATGCGGAAACGGTTTCAGGATAGCCGGGTACGGACTCGAAGCCATACCACTGAGCGACCTCATGCCAGGCGGCGAGCTGAAAGGCGAGGTAAGCCGCCAGACTGACACTCAGATTGTAACGCGCCAGCGTGTCTTCAGGGGGCGAGAACTGCCGTAGTCGGATAATGCGTTGCCCGAGTTCATCGCTCATCTTTATCGTGGTAGCACGCCCCAGCGCTGGCCAAATTTTGCTGAACAGCCATAGCGTGTTGTCCGCGGTATCACGCACATGAGCAAGGTCAATAAATCCGCCCCGTCGGGTATAGATAATACCGTTGAGCTCACTGTTTATTCCCGTCAGTGTCGTAAAGATGCTTTTCCAGCTGTCGTTATAGTGATGCTTTCCCGTGTTATCAGGATCGACGACATTACGTAATTGAAAAAAGGGGACAGGAACCCCTAAAAGCTTAGCCCGAATGTTATAGCCAAAAGCACAACAAGGGCGCAGACCATCAGGAGGAGGGAGTGGCAGGATCGCTGGCCAGACGTGTTGCGCGGGTGGGGGCGGAAGCTGAAAATCACCCGGCGTTATCGGCTTATCAGTCAGGGGAATGCTGGCATGGCAGGCGTTAAGGAACAGGCATAACAGGAGCAGTACTTTTTTCATCAGAAGGCTTCTCCTACCTGAAAATAGAAGCCTGAGCTTTTCTGTCCTACACCGTAATCCAGACGCAAATTCATTCTTTTCTTAATTTCAAAACGATAGCCGATACCGACAGAAGGGAGCCAATGCCCGTCCACAACCTCACTGGGATGGGGAGACATACTGCCTGCGCCAGCCCAGGCAACCATTCCATGTCGCCAGCTGAGTTTTTTACGCAGTTCAATCTGCGTAGTGAGCACATTGCGATCGCGATATCGTCCCTGGTAGTAACCGCGCAGGTGATGGCTGTCGCCGAGTGTGCCGTCCATCGTCCAGGGCACATTGCCGCCGGCAAAACGGCCGTACAGATCCCATGCCAGCAGCGTGGTTGGGTTGACGGCGTGGTAAAGGTTGTATTGCATATCCCAGATGGAGAGTCGGTTATCTCCGCCTAATTCCGGGAGGTAATCGGTGTAGCGGAGATTCAACAACTGTCCCTTAGAGGGGTTAATGGTGACATCTCGTGTGTCGTAGCTGAATAGCAAACTGACACCGGTGTTAAGCTCGTTTAGCGGTACCGGATGCTGGAAGAAACTGCCTGCCGCCTTATTCTGTAGTCCGGTTGCCTTCTCATAGGCGAGGGCCCCCCCCATACCGACATAGGTATGCGCCTGTAATCGATACAGGATCTCTGGATTGAACGACAGGGTGCGCGAGTTATAGGACTGTTTCCCTCGCTGGTGATGGCCCTCCGCATATCCCTGGCCCCAATAATCCAGTGGGCGATAGCTGACATCGCCGCTCAGAATAAAACGCCATTGGTCATTACGCAGAAATGTGTTGTTTTCGTAACCAACGCCAAAGGCGCCTGTAGAGCTGACAAATCCGGTCAGTGAGAGCGACGAAATCGGGGCCCGCTGTTGTTCTTCATCGGGACGATAAAAGCCTACAGCCGCCACCCCGATGCCAATGCCCAGCTCGGGAGTATAAAAGGGGCCTGGCACAACGCCCCAGTCGATCCTTTTGTGCATATCAACAGGGTCTGAGCTGAATCTGGCAAGATAGCCGTCGACTGTCGCCCTGCTGGGTAATAATGTTGCCTCAGACAAAGTTGGAATTAACAATAACCCCACTAACAGGGCGCGGAAATAGCGCATATTTAGAAACGGAACTCGCCGCCAACCATAATACTATTACGTTTCTCAAAGCCCACTTCAGTCATGACATTAAAGTTACGTGTCAATTCGTACTGACCACCCACCAGTATATTCCAGGGCGACTGGAGGTGCTGTTTGACACGAAAGCGTCCTTCTTTGTCTTTATTAACGAAGTTAACCAGGTTAATCAAATTAGCCGGCATATGTAGATTGCTCAGATTGCCACCAAAATTCTGGGAAACATCCTGGTACATGCTGCCAACCCATAAACTGGCGTGAGAAACGGGAATAGAATATTTCGTTGATCCAGGAACGGTAAAACGATACCCAATGCGCGGCGTAAACGTATAGGCGGTAGTACTACCGTCAAGGATATCAAAGTTCGTACGGGTATAATTGAAATCCATAGTGCCAAACCAGTTATGGTAGCCATAGGCCAGTGTTGTGCCCGCACCATAGGTGGTCCCTTTGAATTTCAGGATAAAATCGATATCTGACATTTTTCCGATGATGGGTGCATTAACGGAAACAGTAGAGTTTGAACTTCCCTTGGTATGCCCGACAACCGCGTAAACATTTAAGAAAGGGAATAACCAGGTGTCCAGTTTCGCGGTATCAGTCAGAGACCTTTCCCGCGTGTGGCCGACATCGATTTTAAAAATGCTCTGAGGGATAGGAAAGCCGAAAAGTTTAAGTCCGGAAAAGTCGATGCTATTAACTTTGATGTTCTGGCGCATATTCATATGGTTATAGCCAATCCCATAAGGATCGGGCAAGTCATAACCCCGCTTGCGTATTTCCTCACCAAAGAAAGGCAGCGGTCCTGTCGTTGGGCCAAATAAGTCTGGGGACTTTGTTGCTTCTGCTTCTTTTTCTTTCTTTAAATCGACATTATCACCGTTATAGTCGAGTGAAAGCGGCGTACGTATTGCGTTTGGGACACCGGCAAGGGCGGCTGTGACCGGGGCTGTACAAAAAAAAATGCCGAAAAGCAGTCTCGCTGTCGCGTGAGGATAATTCTTCATCATAACAATCCATGTATTTTAAGAAGTGAGGGACTGCAGCATAACGACAGCGAGAGGGGGTTTCATTTCAGAAAATGCGATGTCTTAAGGAGGAGCACTTTGTAGCGGCTGTTAGGGAAGGGAGGTATTAGATTTTATAACATGGCAAGGTATCACATTTTTCTACGCTATCGGTTCAGTGTTAAATAAGCCCACCAGTATTAACCTTGTGGGCTGTCATCATCCTGCTGCTGTAACCTGGCGCACTCTCTTATTAATCTTCGCGTTCCTGGGCTGCTCGCTGACGGTCGTAAAACTCATCTTCAGCTGAGATGATTTCATCCATCAGGGAATCCATATCCACATCATGGACCTCTTCAACGAACAGACCGGTGAGCGGGGCTTCTGGTGTTAATTTGCCGTCTTCATACAGCAACCAGATTTCTTTCGCATAACGTGTTTGCAGAAGCTGTGGTGCGAACTGGCCGTAGTAAGTAGTGATGTTATTCACATCACGCTCAAACATGGATTCAGCATGATTATTAGCGGCGGCATCAACGGCCTGGGGTAAGTCGATAATGACCGGCCCTTGTGCATCCAGCAGCACGTTAAACTCCGATAAATCACCATGCACAATCCCTGCACACAACATGCGCACGATATTGCGGATCATCTCGTGGAAATCATTAACGGCCATCTCTTCCGTTAAGGTCACATCACTGAGGCGTGGGGCAACTCCACCGTCTGCATCAGTGACCAGTTCCATCAACAACACCCCGTCCATACAAAGATAGGGCTGTGGCACGCGAACTCCGGCATTCGCCAGGCGGAACAAGGCATCAACCTC
Source organism: Erwinia sp. MYb416 (assembly GCF_037479575.1). Classification (NCBI taxonomy): domain Bacteria; kingdom Pseudomonadati; phylum Pseudomonadota; class Gammaproteobacteria; order Enterobacterales; family Erwiniaceae; genus Erwinia; species Erwinia sp. MYb416. Next base: position 931,744 of record NZ_JBBGYT010000439.1, on the reverse strand, counting down.
TGCCGTTTGCCAGGTCTCTTCCTGTTGCTTACGGCCGAACTTTGAGCCTTTTTGCATAGCACGGGCATTACGGGTATTACGGACTTTACGCCCTTCCTGGTACTGCACGGCTTGCTTGAAGCTACGCTGGGTTGCTTCTTTATAAACTTTGGCGCAGCGGATGTTGTCACCGCATAAAACGGTGTAAACGTCTGCTTCTTTACCGCTTTTTAGTCGCTGAAGCACATCGTCTATCAGGCCATCATCAACCAGAGGCTGGAGTCTGTTGGGAATTTTCATGCGGCTTTATACCTTATTTCAGCCGATTTTCGTATCAATAACAAAGACGGCGGTACTGGAAAAAATGGCAAATTTTGAATCTATATTATACCAGGCCGAACCGGTGCCAGGAGCGTAGCGATGATACCCGTAGACAGGCCCGGCAGAAAGCGAAACTGTGACGCCATAAGATGCCCGGAATACGCCACGGCTGCCCCTGTGCGTAGCAGTGCAAATCAACGTGGGGGATGCTAAAAAACCGGGGGATGGTGCCATCCTGCTAACGGATTGTACATGATGACGTTACAGTCCGGCACCATACCATGAAACCGTAGAGGATGTCAGATGAACCCGGGTAAGAAAGGCCTCTGCGGCTTCGGGGGGATATGGGATGAGAATTGCCACAAGCAACAGCAGTCAAAGACGGCGCTGATTGCCATCGACTATCTGCGCCTGATTCAGCTGAAGGAAACAGCCGTCACGATCTGGTCGTTGGTGAGGTGTCCAAAGGACTTACATCACTGGCTAAAACCATCCGCACACCTGTGGTCGCACTCAGCCTGCTGTCCCGCAGCGTTGAGTAGCGGGCTTCATATTTATTCGTCACGCTTTTGCTTCAGGTAAGCTGAGAGCTAGGTCAGGAAGTCGATTAACGTTGGGGGAAATGATGCAGTATCTCCAACGGAACCCATTGTAATTTCGTTCAACACCTGTGACGCTTTCTCGTTGGTTGGGTGCTCACTAATAAATCTGTCAATGTCGGAAATTAGTACATCGTCTACTCCATCCTGAAACTCAATAGCACTATCGACAATCTCAGGGTAAGAATTTCCCCAATGATCAGCATCCTGCCCAAAAAAAATCAGAAAAAACATTTTAATAGAACGGTAATTTTTCATTTTTCACTCAGATAGGGTAAGCAGTAAGAAGGTAATAGGGTTTACCATTATAACTTTTCTTATATAAAACGAATTTCTATGGACAGCTATAAATACAAAAAAGCCCGCAGGGCTTACGCCTTTGGACTGAACCCATATAGCGGGCTTCATATTTATTCGTCACGCTTTTGTTTCAGATATGCTGATAGCCACGCTAGGAAATCCAGTAAAGTTGGGGTGTAATAGCGAGTGTCCCCAGCAGACCCTTTTGTCAGAAGATTAAGAGCGACAGCAGCAGATTCATTGTCAGGGTAAGTTTGACGAAAATCATCTATGTTGCTGATTAGATTATCGAGATAAGAACCGCCGCCTTCGGCATAATCGTTGAAAGCAGAATCGACGATCTCAGGATAATTTTCGCCATATTCATCACTATCCTGACCGAAAAATACAACGAAAAAATTACTTATATCAGTAAAGTCTTTCATTTTTAATGAACCGGGTAAGCTGTCAAAATGTAATAGGGCATATTATTGTACAATTGTTTTTTTAAAATAATTTCTATTTTTGTGGTTTTAGCTGCACTGGTTTCTCCATATTTAACGAGGATACCTACATACTCTTTTACGTCATAACGTAAAACCAGATTATGTTTTGAGCCTGCACTGGTATTTTTTGCCCACTGGCGAATTTTGTTTCGATTGGTTTTAAGCGCATTACTTGCTGCTTTCTCTGCAATTTTAAGCGAAGAAAATGAGCTGGCCGCATGGGTGGGTTTAAAGGTACCTGACTGTGTGCCCCTGGCAACTTTATCGACTAATTCTTGTGCGGTTTTACCGACGTGTTTTCTGATTGCATGCCCACCCCCCCCGGCACACGTCAAAGCCTCATGTCGCATAAGTTGGACCTGTCCCAATCTGACCGAAGCAACCCGCGCAGCACCAGCAACAGAGAACGGGAGGATCACATCCACGGCGATACCAATCTGGTCAGCAGTGGACTTATCTGTACCCAGCTCTCTTGCGATACCTGCCGTAGCACGTGCCGTCACTGAGGCTGTTGGTCTGCCTGAATACACCTGCCAGGCAGAAGCACTCATCCCATCCAGACTGTGCGCCCCCACAATAATGCATCCCGCTTTCGTCACTCCGGTAGGTTCCGGGACCAGGCAAAGGGTAGTGGCACCGGCCAGCTCCAGCACTCTACCGAGAAACCCGATGCCACCCCAGATACGCTCAGTGAGCACAGATTCATCAGCCATGACGGCTGCCAGCTGGACCGGGGTCATTGCAATACTAAAACCGTTTTCCATAACCTTTCCTTGTTATCAAGCTATCCAGAATTGATAGTAATGGCGCGGAGTGAACGGGTAAACGTTATCCTGTACGCCATCATATTTTTCGTAAAAACACTTATTTGCATAAATCTGGTATATTCTTCTTTTGAGCTTTCTCAAAGGCGTTACCGATATTAACGCCCGGAACAGCGTCAATAACCCCGGTATTTTTGGCGTATACCATCACCTCATTAATGCGCTGGCTTGAACCGGCTGTATGGCTTTGAGCAGAGCATGAGCTTCGATGTCGGTAATGCAGATTTCACCAATAACAGGAAAACCTCTCTCTCCAAAGACCGCCAGATATCTTCAGCATAATTTTCAGTTACGCTTATTTTCTTCACATTCCCCAACGTTCGGTAATCAATTTGAAAGTATTGATTTTGGCTTCTTGTGAAGATCGAGGCTGCTCTTTCTGATGTTCAAGAGGATCGATCTGCTTTGCAAGTAATGCACGCGATTCTGCTCTCAGCTTCCATGCGTCGGAAAGTGTCACCGGGGGGGTAGGCTTCAAAACTCTGCTTGGTGAAGGGGTGATAGTAGCGAAATTGCCAGAGTTTACTTCCACTGGATTTCATTAAGAGCGTCAGCCCATCATTATTTAAAGTTGGTAATAGACGTCTTTAGGTTTGGCGGCTTTGATTTCCGTATCGGTCAATGGCTATGGTTTGACTTGCCATGCTCAGTCTCTGCTCCTGGAGGCCCATCGAAAAACATAATCGTTTTCATTGGGCCTATCAACCGGCCTAAAATGTTCGGATTTAATGAGTTGAGTTCGGACTTCGCGGGGCAAATCGAGGGCACAAAAAAGCCCACTCGGCATTAACCTTGTGGGCTTTCAGGACTTCTACGCGGTCGGCTCTGGAACCGCCGCGAAAAGATTTGGTGGAGCTGGCGGGAGTTGAACCCGCGTCCAGAATTACTACACCGTCGGCACTACATGCTTAGTCCATCTTTACATTCGCCGGTCAGCTGCGAACGGACACGCCACTGACAAACTAGCCTGATTAGATTTTAGCGCTTCAACCCCAGGCAAGGTATTCACGCGAGTTCTTTTAGGTTTGACCTCTCTTGATCCCCGTCTTAAGAACGGAAGCTAGGGAGAGAGGGCTCTAAGCAGGTTATTAAGCTGCTAGTGCGTAGTTTTCGTCGTTTGCAACTATTTTTTTGCGGCTTTTTACGAGGCAAACCGCCCCTCGGCATGCTCCTAGGGCTTTGCAAATCCTGTCGAATCCAGAATCAGCCCCAAGTACTGTTTAGCAGTATATCAGAAAAACCTGTCGTTGTACCAGTAGGTTAGCGATTAGCGTGCTTCATGATACGTGCTTTGTCTTGTTTCCACTCACGATCTTTAATGTCATCGCGCTTGTCGTGCTCCTTCTTACCTTTCGCCACGCCGATCTTCAGTTTGGCCCAGGCATTCTTCCAGTACATCGACAGTGCAACGATAGTAAAACCATCTCGATTGGCTTTACCAATCAGGCTATCCAGCTCGCGCTTTTTGAGCAGCAGCTTACGGCTGCGCGTGGGATCGCAAACATAATGCGATGAGGCGACGCTCAGAGGCTGGAAAGTTGACCCGAACAGGTAGGCTTCGCCATCGCGTAGCATGATGTAGCTATCACTGATGTTGGCCTTACCGGCGCGGAGAGATTTGACTTCCCATCCCTGGAGCGAAAGCCCGGCTTCGAACTCTTCTTCGATGAAGTATTCGTGGCGGGCGCGCTTGTTCATGGCAATGGTCGCGGAACCGGGTTTATGTGCTTTTTTCTTTGTCATAGTGCCACTTAGTGTACATGAAGCAGTGATTAATGGCATCCCCTGTAGCGCCAGGCATGGGGGAAAAGCCTATTCTAGCAGATGGTTAGCAGGAGAGAATTTTTGTTTGATTGCCGGCGATGGTATTATTGGTATGTTTAGAAAATGACAGGAATCGATATGTCCCAGATTAGTCGTTCGGCGCTGGTGCCGTACAGTGCGGAACAAATGTACCGCTTAGTGAATGATGTTGACAGTTATCCGCAGTTTTTACCGGGGTGCACCGGTAGCCGGGTGCTGGATGCCAGTTCCGATCAAATGACGGCCTCGGTGGATGTCTCTAAAGCTGGAATCAGTAAGACATTTGTCACGCGTAACACGCTGACGGATAACCAAAGCATCCATATGCAACTTGTTGACGGCCCGTTCCGCAAACTGAGCGGCGGCTGGCGCTTTACGGCGTTGAGCGATGAAGCCTGCAAAGTGGAGTTAAATCTGGATTTCGAGTTCACCAATATGCTGGTCGAACTGGCTTTTGGCCGAATCTTTAAAGAGCTGGCCAGCAGCATGGTACAGGCTTTCACCCAGCGCGCGAAAGAGGTGTACAGTGCCTGATATCGCTGTTGAAGTGGTGTATGCATTGCCAGATAAACAGTACCTTTACAGCGTAAAGGTCGAAGAGGGCAGCACCGTTGAGCAGGCCATTGTCGCTTCTGGTCTGCTGGCTCTGCGCAGCGATATTGATTTGCAGGAAAACAAAGTAGGCATCTTCAGTCGCGCGGTGAAACTGCATGATGTGGTACAGAGCGGCGATCGTATTGAAATCTATCGTCCGCTGATCGCCGACCCTAAAGATCTTCGTCGTCAGCGTGCTGAACGCGCGGCAAAAAAATAAGGCGCAATCTGCGCCTTATCTTGTTGAGCTCACAACCTGCTTTTAGCCTGCGTTAGCAGACAGAGCAGCTTTGTTATCAATGTTAGTCAGTGTGCCGCTCTGATCGAAGGTCAGGGTCAGTGTCTGCTGCTTCACCGCCTCGTGGCCTGGCTGCTGGCGGAACACGTAATACCAGACGTTGCTGCCAAACGGATCATGCATCATCGGCGTACCCAGGGTATAGGCAACCTGCTGCTGGGTCATCCCCGTATGAATTTTAGCAACATCGTTCGCAACCAGGTAGTTGCCCTGGTTGATATCCGGGCGGTAAACCACGCGCTCCAGAGTGGAACAACCCGCGGTCATCATCAGAAGAACCACCGCAGCAGCAGTCAGCGTTTTACAGCGCATAATCAATGTTTATTCCTTTGTGGCTATATTCGTTTCCCCTGAAACCGCAGCTCCGGGTCTTTCGGGTTTATCAGTGTGCAATGATGATACCAGCGTAACTTGCCGATGATAATAAACCTTTCCGCAGTTTAAAACCTCTGCGAAGCAACGATATGACCACAATCCGGTAAAAAAGTGCAATCTTCACGCGGCTAAAAGTTCTTTTGCGTTCGCCAGCGTGTTGCGTGTGACTTCGCTGCCACCCAGCAGGCGCGCCAGTTCTTGCAGGCGTGCACGCTTATCCAGGGGCTTCATATGCGTCTCTGTCATCGCGCCATCGGTCTCTTTGCTGACATAGAAATGCTGATGACCACAGCCAGCGACCTGCGGCAGATGCGTCACGCACATAACCTGCGTGGACTCACCCAACTGACGCAGCATTTTACCGACTACCGCGGCGGTGGGTCCGCTGATACCGACATCCACTTCATCGAAAATCAACGCCGGTGTGTCCATCTTACGTGCAGTAATGACCTGAATCGCTAACGCAATACGTGACAGTTCCCCGCCGGAAGCGACCTTCGCTAACGGTTGAACCGGCTGGCCAGGGTTGGTGCTGACGCGGAAATCAATGCGGTCAGCGCCTTCCGCAGTCAAATGCTCGGGGTTGAACTGGATATCAATTGTAAAGCGCCCGTGGGGCATCGACAGCATATGCATGCTTTCGGTAATTAACCCGGTAAGCTCATCAGCAAAGTGAACCCGGCGCTCATGCAACTGCCGTGCGCAGTTGAGGGCAGCATCGTAATGAAGGCTGACGGCCTGGCTCAATTCATCCTGGTCGCTTTCCTGCTGATCCAACAACAACTGTTCAGCGAGTAGCTGCTGGTAGAAAGTCGGCAGTTCTTCAGGAGCGATGTGGTGCTTACGCCCGAGGCCGATCTGGCGTGACAGCCGTTGTTCCAGTTCATGCAGACGGTTGGGATCGAGATCCAGCCGATCGCAATAATGGCGCAGTTCATCACTGGCCTCGCTGATCTGGATTGCGGCTTCTTCCAGCATGGCAAAGACGCCGCTGAGCTTATCATCCATCTCAATCAGTTCTGCCATCAGCTGGCGTGCGTTATACAGCTGGCTTTGCAGATTGTTATCGTCGCCATCAGCCAGCATCAGCAGAGTCTGCTGGCTGGTGGAGAGGAGCTGACCGCTGTTCGCGAGACGTTTGTACTCTTCATCAATCTGCTCATATTCACCGCTGACCGGGGCGAACTCATTCAGCTCTTTGAGCTGATACTGCAACAGTTCACGACGGGCTTCACGCTCCTGTGACTGTTGCTGATGCTGGGCAAGGGTGCGACAGCTCTGATGCCACTGGCGATAGTGTTGCGCCATGTTTTGCATCAGCAACGGTTCGCCCGCATAGGCATCCAGCAGATTTTTTTGATGTTCAGGTTTGAGCAGGAGCTGGTGAGCATGTTGGCCGTGGATCTGAATCAGCGCCTGGCCGAGATCGCGCAGCTGTGAAAGAGGCACGGCGGTGCCGTTGATAAAGCCACGCGAACGCCCATCGCTGCTGATCACCCGGCGCAGCAGACATTCATTGCCGTCGTCGAGTTGATTGTCGGTTAACCAGCGCTGGGCTGAGGGGGTATCTTTCAGCGAGAATCGCGCACAGATGTCGGCGCGTGCCGCACCCTGGCGCACCATATCTGCATCGGCCCGGCCCCCCAGGCATAAACCCAGCGCATCGATAGCGATGGATTTACCTGCGCCGGTCTCACCGGTAATGGCCGTCATTCCGCGCTGAAAGTCGATCTCCAGCTCACGTACAATCGCGAAGTTACTGATGGTCAGTTGTGCCAGCATGATGGTATTCCTGTATGAAAACACAGATATGGTTTTTCATACAGTATATACTGGTTTTATAAACAGTAAACCCGCTGGCAGCAGTTTTAGAATAATTTTTTTGACCAACCCAGCTTTGAGCTTAGCGTGTTGAAATAATTGTAATTTTTAGGGTGTATCAAGTTGAGGTGGTAATCACTTCGCCGGATTAATACATCTTCACCCTGTTGAATGGGGAGTGCTATCTGGCTGTCACAACTGATCTCCAGATCGCTGCGCATATGAGAAAAACGTAGACGAATCGTACTGCTGCTGTTGATCACCAGCGGGCGAGCCGAGAGGGTATGGGGGAACATCGGTACCACGGCGATAGCATCCAGCGATGGCGTCAGAATGGGGCCACCTGCTGACAGTGAATAAGCCGTCGACCCGGTCGGCGTCGATATGATCAAGCCATCCGAACGCTGTGAAAACGCGAAATTTTCATCAATGTACACTTCGAATTCGATCATATGTGCCACTTTACCCGGGTGCAGCACCACTTCATTGATAGCCGTACCAATACGCGGGCTGCCGGACTGGCGGCAGACCTGAGCTTCCAGCAGGAAGCGGCTCTCGATGAAGTATTCTCCTTCCAGCACGTCAGCGAGTTGCTGCTGAGCGTTATCAGGATCGAGATCGGTGAGAAACCCGAGATTGCCGCGATTAATCCCGATGACCTTAATATCGTAACGTGCCAGCACCCTCGCTGCGCCCAGCATATTCCCGTCACCGCCTACCACCACCGCCAGGTCGGCCTTGCGGCCAATCTCTGCCAGCGTTCCGGTCTGCACGCCTTCCAGTTTTAACTCACGCGCAATCTGCTGCTCAATAATCACCTGATAGCCTCTCGCTGTCAGCCAGCGATAGAGCATCTCGTGGGTGGTTAGTGCAGTGGGATGGCGTGGATGGCCGACGATCCCGATGCAGTTGAAGTGGTTATTCATGTTCCTGGCATTCCTCACGAGGTAAACTCCCCCGACAATGTGACTGGTTCCCTTGAAACCGCGATTCTGATCCCCATAATAAGCGAACCAGCGAGATGAATATGCACAAACGCGGAGAAATTCATGAGTAGTAAAGAACAGAACACACCTAACGAGCAAGTCTCAGACGAAATTGAGATGGAGCAGGCGCAAACCCAGGACGCGGAGACAGCAGAAGTGGTGGACCCGCGGGATGAGCGTATTGCACAACTGGAAGCCCAACTGGCGGAGTCACTGGGCGGTGTGCGTGACGCACAGCTTCGTGCTCAGGCTGAGATCGAAAACATCCGTCGCCGTAGTGAACTGGATGTGGAAAAAGCGCACAAATTTGCGCTGGAAAAATTTGCCAACGAGCTGTTGCCAGTGATTGATAGCCTGGAACGCGCGCTGGAAGTGGCGGATAAATCCAATCCTGAGTTGGCCGCTATGATTGAAGGCATCGAACTGACCATGAAATCCCTGCTGGGCGCTGTGCGCAAGTTTGGCGTGGAAGTGGTGGGGGATATCAACGTGCCGTTCAACCCGGAAGTCCATCAGGCAATGTCTATGATGGAATCTGAAGACGTTGCGCCAAATCATGTGCTGATGGTGATGCAGCGTGGCTATACCCTGAACGGTCGCCTGCTGCGCCCGGCGATGGTTGCAGTATCGAAAGCTAAAAATTAATTGCTGTAGGGGGGGACCTTTTTTTCCGGTCGCCCCTGTGTCTGCCTGTTTAAAATAGCCGCCTAGTGCGGCTATTTTTTTGCCGGTGAATTAGTGGTAAGCGGGTTCATTCACCTTAAACACGCGTATTGCCAGAGACAGTTGTTCGGCCTGTTCCTGCATTGACTGGGCTGCCGCTGCCGACTGATTCACCAGCGCCGCATTCTGCTGAGTCACCTGATCCATCTGCGTGATGGCCATGTTGATCTCATCAATGCCGCTGCTTTGCTCGGCGCTGGCGATAGTAATCTCGCCGATAATTCCGGTCACGTTTTTCACGCTGCTGAGGACGTCGTCCATGGTCAGCCCGGCTTTTGCGACCTGGCGGCCACCTTCATCCACCCGTGCAACAGAATCCTGAATCAGCTGTGCAATCTCTTTGGCAGCAGATGCCGAGCGCTGTGCCAGGCTGCGAACCTCTGAAGCCACAACGGCAAAACCACGCCCTTGCTCACCTGCACGGGCGGCTTCTACCGCCGCATTCAGCGCCAGGATATTGGTCTGGAAGGCAATACCGTCAATCACACTGATAATATCGACGATTTTCTTCGATGATCCGTTGATCATTTCCATCGTGCTGACCACCTGCTTCACCGCATCGCCGCTTTGTACCGCCACCAGAGAGGCCTGAGCGGCTAACTGGTTGGCCTGGCGAGCGTTATCGGCGTTTTGTTTCACCGTGGCGGTAATCTGCTCCATCGCAGAGGCGGTTTCTTCGAGGGAGCTGGCCTGTTGCTCAGTGCGTGAGGAGAGATCCATATTACCCGCTGAAATCTCACTGGATGCCGTGGCAATCAGGTCCGTACCGGAACGGACTTCGTTAACAATTTTCAGCAGATTGTCATTCATATTTTTCAGCGCCAGCATCAACTGACCGGTTTCATCCGTCGAGTTGACATGAATGGTGGTGCGCAGATCGCCAGCGGCAACATTTTCAGCAATGCCGACGGCTTCACGCAGCGGGCGCACAATCGAACGGGTTAAGAAGAAGCCGAGCAGCATCGCCGCAGCGATAGCCAGTAGCGAGAAAATCAGCGTGATGTGAATGGCGGTGGTGCCATCACTGACGGCATTGGCTCCTTCAGCCTGCAACTGTGAGGACTGTGAATCCGCAAAACTCACCACTATATCGAGAAACGCATTCTGCGAGGTGGTGATTTTTCGCAGTACATATTCCGTGGCCGGCGCAACATCTCCTGCACGGATGAGGGTCAGCAGTTCTTGTTTATCACTCTCAAAACGCTGGGCGGCATCTTTGACGTCCTGGATTTTTTTAATCCCCATCTCAGTGCTTTGCAACTGTGCGATTTTTTCAATCGCCGCATTGGTTTTCTGCGTCGCGCCATCGAGCTGCTTAAACCGTTTGACGTTACTGTCCGGACGGGCAATATCCAGAACCATACCGCGCAAATATTTAATCTGTTCGTTGACGCCATCGCGTACATCAAATGCCAGCCGGACTTTGATATAACGATCGCTGACGATACTGTCTACCGCCTGATTAATGTTGCCAATTTTGAGTGTTGCTGTGGCACTAACGATAATCAATAACAGTATCACCAGGCCGAAGGCGGCGCCCAGACGGACACCTACTTTCATATTCTTCATGGATAACATCCGTTCTTCTCCCCTGAATGGACCAGCCAATCTTGGGCGCATGAATATGCACCCTGAAGCCGATCAGATCGGCAGGGAGAGGGAAATCTTGATAAAAAATTGTGACGAAAATCGCATTATTACGTGTGGGAATGTAAATGAACAGGATGCCCGTGCCTGACAGGGGGTTGATACCCCCTGATAATCGAGCTTACTCGGAAGGTAAGTGCGGAACCCAGTCAATGGGGGTTTCGCCGTGCTCACTGAGCCACTGATTGGTTTTCGAAAAATGGGCAGAGCCGAAGAAACCGCGATGCGCAGAGAGCGGGGAAGGGTGGGGGGCTTGTAGTACGTGATGGCGGTTACGGTCAATAATCGCGCCCTTTTTCTGCGCGTGAGAGCCCCACAGCAGAAATATCACGCCCTCACGATGCTGATTAATGGCCGCAATCACATTATCCGTAAAGGTTTCCCAGCCGAATTTAGCATGTGAATGTGCCTGGCCCGCTTCCACGGTTAGTACGGTGTTGAGCAGCATCACGCCCTGACGTGCCCAGCTTTCGAGAAAGCCGTGTTTTGGTCGCTCAAAACCAGGAATATCCGTGACCAGTTCTTTATACATATTCACCAGTGAAGGGGGTACCGCAACACCAGGCAGAACGGAGAACGCCAGCCCATGTGCCTGATTCGGACCGTGGTAGGGGTCCTGACCTAAAATCACCACTTTCACTTCGCCCAGTTCAGTGAGACGAAATGCGTTAAAAACGTCTTTTTGCGGTGGATAGACGGTCTTACCGGCTGCGCGCTCTGCCGCGACTTTTGCCAGTGTTTCCCTGAAATAAGGCTTCTCTTTTTCCTCGGCCAGCACGTCGTGCCAGGTCATGGTATTGACCATTACCGTCTCCTTCTCATCATCAAAGTGCGTAGCTTATCGCGCTTTGCCACAAGGTAATACTTAAAATAAAGTTGAAAATTTGCAAAAAAAGAAGAATTTTTTGATTTGATAAAATTGATATAAAACAGAAAGTTGCTGTTTTCAGGCTTTAAATTCCTCCTCGCAGGTTGATTTGTATCAAGGAGACACCATTCTGGTGCTGGTATACAGATCCCAGAAGATCACGGTTTTTTTCATCAACCTGGCGCTGGAAATGAGAGCAGCGCCGTATTGCCTGGGAGGCGACTCACATGATTACCGGAATTCAAATTACTCAAGCATCCAACAGTGCATTACTGAATTCATTCTGGCTGCTGGACAGTGATAAAGCGGAAGCGCGTTGCGTTTGTGCCAAAGCAGGTTATAGCGAAGATCAGATCGTGCCAGTCAGCGAGCTTGGCCAGATCGAATATCGTGAAATTCCACTGGAAATGAAACCGCAGGTGCGCGTGGAAGGCGGCCAGCATCTGAACGTGAACGTCCTGAGCCGTGAAACGCTGGAAGAAGCCGTAAAAAACCCGGAAAAATACCCACAGCTGACTATCCGTGTTTCGGGCTATGCCGTGCGTTTTAACTCATTGACGCCAGAACAGCAGCGAGATGTGATTACCCGTACCTTTACTGAAAGCCTGTAAGCCTGAACGGGGTACGATAAAAGGGCCGGGGGTGAAAAATACACCTTCGGTCCTTTTTTATTAACATCATGATTACATTGTGCAGAATCTGTTTTTAACAGGCCGGGGGTGTAACGAAAATTATTCATTTGTATTAGAACGTGAGTTTTCTTGCTCTGCCCCCTGTTTCTGTCAATTTCAGGCAATAAAAAACCGCCCCAATAAGGCGGTTTTTTGTCATGCAGTGTGATTATTCAGCACTGTCAGTTTTTGCTGCTGTTGGCTTACGACGTTTACCCACATTTTTGGCATCGCGATGACGCTCTTTAACGCGCGGCTTCTCTTCCTGCTTCTCTTTATCTTTTAACTGCTTGCGCTTGGCTAACACTTTCTTCGAGGGTTTGCCTTGCAGCTTTTCGCTGGGTGCGCGCGTGACCGGGCGCAGTTCATCAACGGTGCGCGCTTTCAGCGGCTCCTTGATGTAACGAATGATTCTGCCCAGCAGCATGTTGTCGTGCGCTTCAACCAGTGAAATAGCGATACCTTTTTTGCCTGCACGGCCGGTACGGCCAATGCGGTGCAGGTAGGTGTCGGCGGTCACTGGCATATCGAAGTTAAACACGTGGCTGACATCGTCGATGTCGATGCCGCGTGCAGCAATATCGGTTGCGACCAGGACGTTTACACGACCTTCAGCCACACGTTTAATCGCTTCGTTGCGCTTCGCCTGAACCAGTTCCCCTTCCAGATAGCTGGTGTTAATGCCTGCTTCACGCAGCCAGCCACACAGCTCGTGCACACGCTCACGTTTACGCACGAAGACCACTGAACGGGTCACTTCCGGCTGTTTCATCAGGTGGATCAGCAGCGCAGTTTTGTGTTTGATATCATCCGCGCGGTAGTACCACTGCTGGATTTTCTTACGCTCACGGCGCGCCGGGTCGGCTTCAATTTCAATCGGCTCGTTCAGAATGCGCTCGGCGAAATCTTTGATCGCTTCGCCTTCCAGCGTGGCGGAGAACAGCAAAGTCTGCTTACGCCAGCGGGTTTCAGCCGCAATGGTTTCGATATCCTGAGCAAAGCCCATATCCAGCATGCGGTCGGCTTCATCGAGAACCAGCGTTTCAACTGCACGGCAGTCAAAATTCTCTTCTTTAATGTATTGCAGCAGACGCCCGGTAGTCGCTACCACGATGTCCTGGTTTTCACTGAACACTTCGGCATGGTTCATAAACGCAACGCCACCCGTGATAGTGGCAATATCCAGATGCGTATGTTTGGCCATTTCACGCGCCTGGTCTGCAACCTGCATCGCCAGTTCGCGCGTTGGGGTCAGGATTAAAATGCGTGGCGGGCCAGACTTCTTACGCGGGAAGTCGAGCAGATGCTGTAATGCGGGCAGCAGGTAGGCCGCAGTCTTGCCTGTACCGGTTGGTGCCGAACCCAGAACGTCGCGACCCTCCAGTGCTGCCGGAATAGCTTCTGCCTGTATGGCAGTAGGACGCGTGTAGCCTTTCTCCTGCAGGGCTTGCAGTAGGCTCTCGTCTAGTTCGAGTTCGGAAAAAGTGGTTACAGTCATGGTCTACCTCAGTTTGGGGCGCTGATTATAGACAGATTGAACACGATCTTCATCTGTTTGTGTGGAGTTAATGACTTTTCCTTCGTCACAGTTTGTCCTATGCTAGCGCCGTTTCCCTTTCAGGTCAGTCAAATGTCACAACAGAAAGCCATTCTCCGCGCCAACGGATTCACCTTCAAACAGTTTTTTGTCGCCCACGATCGCTGTGCCATGAAAGTCGGCACCGATGGTGTGCTGCTCGGTGCATGGGCCCCTGTCGCGAATGTACAGCGAGTGCTGGATATCGGCACGGGCAGCGGCTTGATCGCGTTGATGATGGCGCAGAGAACGGCAGAGTCCGTGAACATTGATGCCGTTGAACTGGATGAAATGGCGGCCGCGCAGGCGCAGGAAAATGTGGCGGCCTCGCCCTGGTCGGGAAGAGTGCATGTGCACCAGGCCGATATTGTCGAATGGTCTCAGCGCTGCGATCAGCGTTATTCGCTTATCGTCAGTAACCCCCCTTATTTTTCACCGGGGTCGGAATGTGCATCGCCTGAGCGGGCTTCGGCGCGCTATACCACCGATCTGACGCATGATGTGCTGTTGGTGTGCGCGGAAAACTTGATCGCGGAAGAGGGCTTTTTCTGTGTGATCCTGCCGGAGTCGGCGGGAAGTAAGTTGGTTGAGTTGGCTTTACAGCGCGGCTGGCATCTGCGTTTTCGCACTGATGTTGCCGATAATGATACCCGGCCGCCCAATCGGGTGCTGCTGGCGTTATCACCCAAGCCGGGCGAGCAATTACTGGATCGCATGACGATACGCGGGCCGGACCATCAGTATTCCGATGCTCACTGCAGCCTGACCCGCGATTTCTATCTGTTCCGCTAATCAGGGCGCCAGAATCGTTGGTAACGCCTCGCCCAGGGCTTCCGGATAGTCGAGGGTGTAATGCAGGCCCCGGCTCTCTTTACGTGCCATTGCACAGCGTACCATCAGCTCAGCGACCTGCACCAGGTTACGCAGCTCCAGCAGGTTGTTGGAAATGCGAAAATGGGCGTAATACTCGTCAATTTCCTGTTGTAGCGTCGTGATGCGGCGCAGCGCGCGCTCCAGCCGTTTCGTGGTGCGTACAATCCCCATGTAGTCCCACATAAATAACCGCAGTTCATGCCAGTTGTGCTGGATGACCACGCGCTCATCGGAATCATCCACGCGGCTTTCATCCCACGCGGGCAGGCCCTCGACCCTCTCAACAGCAGGCAGGCGCTGATTGATGTCTTCTGCCGCAGACCAACCGTACACCAGGCACTCCAGCAGCGAGTTCGATGCCAGGCGGTTGGCGCCATGCAGCCCGGTATAACTGACCTCTCCAATAGCATAAAGTCCGTTAAGGTCGGTACGCCCTTGCTGGTCGACCATGACACCGCCGCAGGTGTAGTGCGCTGCCGGAACAATCGGGATCGGCTGTGTGGTGAGATCAATGCCCAGTGTCAGCAGTTTCTCGTAGATCATCGGGAAGTGCGCGCGCACGAACTCCGGCGGCTGGTGGCTGATATCCAGGTACATGCAGTCAGCGCCAAGGCGTTTCATTTCGTGGTCAATGGCGCGTGCCACAATATCGCGTGGCGCCAGTTCGCCTCGTTCATCGAAGTCGGGCATAAATCGGCTGCCATCCGGGCGTTTTAACACCGCGCCTTCTCCACGCAGTGCCTCGGTCAGCAAGAAGTTACGTGCATCCGGGTGGAACAGGCAGGTCGGATGGAACTGGTTGAATTCGAGATTAGCGACCCGACAGCCCGCGCGCCATGCCATCGCAATACCGTCCCCGGAGGCCACATCTGGGTTGGTGGTGTACTGATAGACTTTTGCTGCCCCCCCGGTGGCCAGTACCACGGCACGTGCACGGCAGGTTTCTACGGCTTCTCGTTGACGGTTCCAGATGTAAGCGCCCACCACGCGGCGCTCGCCAGGCAGGCCGATTTTATCGGAGACGATCAGGTCAACAGCATTACCGCGCTCAATCAGGGTAATGTTTGGGTGACTTAACGCCTGGCTGACCAGCGTGTTTTCCACGGCTTTCCCGGTGGCATCTGCGCTGTGCAGAATGCGACGATGGCTGTGACCGCCTTCACGCGTCAGGTGATAGCGTTCTTCGCTGTCCACCGGGGTTTCTTTATCGAACAGCATGCCGTTATCAATCAACCACTGCACACAATGGCGTGCATTACTGGCGATAAACGAGACGGCCTCGCGATCGCACAGGCCGCCCCCTGCAATCAGCGTATCTTCAACGTGCGACTCAATGCTGTCTGTTTCATCAAACACGGCGGCAATCCCGCCCTGGGCATAAAACGTTGAGCCTTCACTGACCGGACCTTTACTCAGTACGGTGACCTGATGTTTCTCTGCCAGGCGTAATGCCAGTGATAAGCCCGCCGCGCCACTACCAATAATCAACACATCACAGCTGTAATCGGAAGAAAGAGTCATGTTGTTTAATTTACTAAACAGATTGTTTGTTGAGCATAGCACTCACTTATCCAGGCAAAAAGGCTTTTTATTGGCCCCTCTCCACAGTGGGAGCTAAATCAAAAATTGAACAAGCCTCACGGCGTTGGTGACATCACGTAAATGCACCAGGCAGGCTTTACTCTGGCGAACTGTCACGTGTTGACGTGATTATAAGGTGAAAAAACTGGCTTCTTGCGTTACTCTGCGGGCGTCATCAGGCTCCTGAGCGATGATGTTCCGGGAGTGAGAGAGAGGCAGTGGCCCACAGGTCAGCGAGAATGCATAAAAACGCGTGCTGGTTTGTCGATGTCCCCTGATGGCACAACAAATATAATGGCGTAATGGAACTTTTCCGATGAATGCGACTCAGACTGGATGCTTGTTCATAATGATTGAGTTATTGCTGGAAGTGCGATTACGCGTGGAGACAAGTTTGGGGAGATCTTACCTCGGATGAGCGAGCAGCTAACGGATCAGGTCCTCGTTGAACGAGTGCAGAAGGGAGATCAGAAGTCATTTAACTTACTGGTAGTTCGCTATCAGCATAAAGTGGCCAGTCTGGTTTCCCGCTATGTGCCGTCAGGGGATGTGCCTGATGTAGTGCAAGAGTCGTTTATTAAAGCCTATCGTGCGCTGGAATCTTTTCGGGGCGACAGTGCTTTTTATACCTGGCTCTACCGGATTGCCGTCAATACGGCCAAAAATTACCTGGTTGCTCAGGGACGTCGTCCACCATCGAGCGATGTGGACGCTATCGACGCCGAGAATTTTGAAAGTGCGGGAGCGCTGAAAGAAATTTCGAACCCTGAGAACTTAATGTTGTCGGAAGAATTGAGACAGATAGTTTTTCGTACCATCGAGATGTTACCCGAAGACTTGCGTATGGCAATCACCTTACGTGAACTCGATGGCCTGAGCTACGAAGAGATAGCTGTGATCATGGATTGCCCGGTCGGTACGGTTCGTTCACGTATTTTCCGCGCCCGTGAAGCTATTGATAATAAAATTCAACCGCTTATCCAACGCTAGCGATAGCGACACAGGAAGGGTATTGAGGCATGCAGAAAGAACAACTTTCCGCTCTTATGGACGGTGAAACGCTGGACAATGAATTGATGTCTGCGTTGTCTAAAGACGTTGTGCTGCAAAAAGACTGGGAAAGCTATCATCTGATTCGCGACACACTGCGCGGCGATGTCCCACAACTGCTTGATTTTGATATTTCTGCCCGTGTGATGGCAGCGATTGAGAATGAGCCAGCAAAAAATATTACGCATCTGATTCCGGAAGAACAGCCTGTGCCGGCACAGGTCGCAGCCATGCCATTTTGGGCGAAACTGCGTCCATGGGCGGCTCAGATTACTCAGGTGGGCCTGGCTGCCTGCGTTTCACTGGCGGTGATCGTCGGTGTGCAGCAGTACAACAAACCGGCTGATGTCCAGTCCCCAGATTCTCCGGTATTCAATACGTTGCCGATGATGGGGCAAGCCTCTCCGGTCAGCCTCGGTGTGCCAGCGGACAACGCCAGTACGCAGCTTAATGCGAATCAGCAGGTGCAGGATCAACGTCGCCGCGTTAACGCGCTATTGCAGGATTACGAACTGCAACGTCGTCTGCATGCTGAGCAGTTACAGTTTGAGCAAAGCCCTGATCAACAGGCTGCTGCTCAGGTTCCAGGTACTCAGTCGTTAGGAATGCAACCGCAGCAATGAAGCCGTTTTGGTGCGCCGCCAGTTTTATCGCTGGCTGCCTGATTTACTCCTCTGTCGCCCCGGCCGCGTCAACGCCCTCCGGGGCGTTGTTACATCAGATGGAACAGGCCAGTCAGTCTCTCAGCTATGAACTCGCCTATATCAACGTATCGCGACTGGGCATCGAGTCACTACGCTACCGTCATTCCATCATCAATAACAAAAGCTATGCGCAGTTGCTTCAGATGGATGGCCCGCGCCGCGAGATTATCCAGCGTGGCAATGAGGTCAGCTATTTTGAATCGGGCCTTGAGCCGTTCACCATGACGGGGGATCATATTGTCGATTCGCTGCCTGCGCTGGTGTATGCCGATTTCGACCGTCTGGCTGAAACCTACGATTTTGTTTCCGTTGGACGCACGCGTATTGCCGATCAGCTGTGTGAAGTGATTCGCATCGTCCCTCGTGATGGCACTCGTTACAGTTATATCGTCTGGTTGGACAGCGAAACGAAACTGCCTTTGCGGGTTGATCTCCTCGATCGTGATGGCGAGACACTCGAACAGTATCGGGTGGTCAGTTTCGCGGTGGATGACGGCGTTCGCAATATCATGCAGGGGTTGGAAAGCGCCAAGCTTCCTCCGGTGTTATCTGTCCCTACGTCAAATGCCGTGACATTTAACTGGAAAGCGGGTTGGCTGCCAGCAGGGATGAAGGAAGTGGCGAAAAGCCGCCGTCAGCTTCCCTCACTTGACCGTCCGGTTGAAACCATCCTCTTTACTGATGGCCTGTTTAGCTTCTCCATTAACGTGACGCTTGCCGATAAAACCAGTTCGCCACAGCAATTGCGCACTGGTCGTCGTACGGTCCAAACTGAAGTGCGTAATAATGCGGAGATCACGGTAGTGGGTGAACTGCCACCGGCTACCGCTAAACGTATTGCTGATAGTGTCACTTTAGGGGCCGCGCCATGATGAGAGAATGGGCAACGGTAGTGTCGTGGCAGAATGGTATTGCCACGCTGCACTCCGAAATCAAAACATCCTGTAGCAGCTGCTCGGCACGCAAAGGCTGCGGCAGTCACATGCTGGATAAGCTCGGGCCGAAGAACGCGCATGTGATGAAAATCGCCAGTGCGCAGCCGCTTACCCCCGGCCAGCGTATCGAACTGGGCATTGCTGAAACCAGCCTGCTCAGCTCGGCGTTTCTGGTTTACATGACCCCGCTGATCGGGCTTTTTGTCTTGGCCGGTGTGTTTCAGATGTTGTTTCACAGCGATCTGGCGGCTGCCTGCGGTGCGCTGCTGGGCGGCGTGGGCGGGTTTATTATTGCAAAAGGTATCTCCGGAATATTGGGCCGTTCTGCCTCTTTCCAGCCGGTGATCCTCAGCGTGGCATTGCCACCTGACGCTATTCACGTCAGTACCGATGCCTGACCCGCGAAAAGACGGTTGGCTGTATTCCCTCGCCAACCGCCTTATTTCACCTCGTCATCTTCCCTGTTTCCCGTTCGATATGGTCATGCATGCGTTTTTGCCTGACCGTGAAGATTCCACCCCTTTGATATGTAGTGTAGAATGCTGCCTTTCGGGCCAGTGTTCGCCTGTGATATCACGCTCTCCTGACTTCGCATCGCGAGAGTTCCAGAATTTGTAAGGCAGAAAAATCTCAATAATGAAGCACATAAGAAACTTTTCTATCATCGCCCACATCGACCATGGCAAATCAACGCTTTCTGACCGTCTGATCCAGATTTGTGGTGGATTGTCTGAACGTGAAATGGCTGCGCAGGTTCTGGATTCTATGGATTTGGAACGCGAGCGCGGTATTACCATTAAAGCGCAAAGCGTTACCCTCGATTACCATTCGCCAGATGGTAAAACTTACCAGCTCAATTTTATCGACACCCCAGGTCACGTAGACTTCTCGTATGAAGTTTCACGCTCTCTGGCCGCCTGCGAAGGTGCATTGCTGGTGGTAGATGCCGGGCAAGGCGTAGAAGCCCAGACCCTGGCAAACTGCTACACCGCAATGGAAATGGAACTGGAAGTCGTACCTGTATTGAATAAGATCGATTTACCTGCTGCCGATCCCGATCGTGTTGCCCAGGAAATTGAAGACATCGTCGGCATTGATGCCACCGATGCCGTGCGCTGCTCGGCAAAAACGGGTATTGGTGTGCCTGACGTGCTTGAACGTCTGGTCCGTGATATCCCGCCACCACAGGGTGACCCGGATGGCCCGCTGCAGGCGTTGATTATTGACTCCTGGTTCGACAACTACCTTGGCGTCGTCTCTCTGGTGCGTATTAAAAACGGCACCATGCGCAAAGGCGAAAAAATTAAGGTGATGAGCACCGGTCAGACGTACAATGCTGACCGTCTGGGCATCTTCACCCCGAAACGCGTTGATACCGATGTCCTGAACTGCGGCGAAGTCGGCTGGTTGGTCTGTGCGATCAAAGACATCCTCGGCGCACCAGTAGGGGATACCCTGACGCTGGCTCGTCACCCGGCAGACAAAGCACTGCCTGGTTTCAAAAAGGTTAAACCTCAGGTTTATGCCGGTCTGTTCCCGATCAGCTCTGATGATTATGAAGCCTTCCGCGATGCGCTCGGTAAACTGAGCCTGAACGATGCGTCTCTGTTCTATGAACCAGAAAGCTCTACCGCGCTGGGCTTTGGTTTCCGCTGTGGCTTCCTTGGTTTGCTGCACATGGAGATCATCCAGGAACGTCTGGAGCGTGAATACGACCTTGAGCTGATCACTACCGCGCCGACGGTGGTTTATGAAGTCGTCACAACGGACAATCAGACCATTTACGTTGATAGCCCGGGCAAACTGCCACCGCTGAACAACATCGAAGAATTGCGTGAGCCGATTGCAGAGTGTCATATGCTGTTGCCGCAGGAGTTCCTCGGTAACGTGATCACGCTGTGTATTGAGAAGCGTGGCGTGCAGACCAACATGGTTTACCACGGTAATCAGGTTGCGCTGACGTATGAAATTCCGATGGCGGAAGTGGTGCTCGATTTCTTCGACCGTCTGAAATCCACCTCTCGCGGTTATGCGTCACTGGATTACAACTTCAAACGTTTCCAGGCATCGAACATGGTGCGCGTAGATGTGTTGATCAACTCCGAGCGCGTGGATGCGCTGGCGCTGATTACGCACAATGATAACGCGCCGTACCGTGGCCGTGATCTGGTTGAGAAGATGAAAGAATTAATCCCGCGTCAGCAGTTTGATATTGCGATTCAGGCGGCGATTGGTAACCACATTATCGCCCGTTCTACGGTTAAACAGTTGCGCAAAAACGTCCTTGCCAAATGTTATGGCGGTGACGTCAGCCGTAAGAAAAAGCTGCTGCAGAAACAGAAAGACGGTAAGAAACGCATGAAACAGGTCGGTAACGTTGAGTTACCGCAGGAAGCGTTCCTTGCCATCCTCCACGTGGGTAAAGACAGTAAATAAGCCCGGCTTCGGGCTTCGAGGGAACTGGAATGGCTAATATGTTCGCCCTGATTTTGGCGATAGCAACGCTGATTACCGGCATTGTCTGGTGTATCGACAAATATAAATGGGCACCGGCCCGGCGTGCGAAACGTGCTGCCGCGCAGGCACAAGGTATCGAAGCCACCAAGGCAGACAAACAGCCAGGTTGGGTAGAAACAACGGCTTCGGTTTTCCCGGTGCTGTTCGTGGTGTTTGTGGTGCGTTCGTTTATTTATGAGCCGTTCCAGATCCCGTCAGGTTCAATGATGCCGACGCTGTTAATCGGTGATTTTATCCTGGTGGAGAAATATGCCTACGGCATTAAAGATCCGATTACCCAGACGACGCTGATCGAAACGGGTCATCCGAAGCGTGGCGATATCGCGGTGTTCAAATACCCGAAAGATCCCAGCATGGATTACATCAAGCGTGTCATCGGGTTGCCGGGCGATCGGGTGACTTACGATCCGCTGAGCAAAACCGTGTCGATTCAGCAGACATCTACTGCGCTGCCCGTCACTTACTCGGATGTTGAAGAGAGTGACTTCATTCAGACCTTCAGCGGTTTCAGTGGTAATGAACTGGGCAACGGGTTCTTCCAGAAGCCGAAAGGTGAAACGATGCAGGGTGGCGTGCGTTTAGCCACCCGCAACGAGACGCTGGGGGATGTCACTCACCGTATTTTACTGATTGCACAGGCACCGAGCCAGCCAGGCTCTTACTACCAGCAGGCAGGTCAGCCGCAGTCCACCTGGGTCGTGCCTGAAGGCATGTACTTTATGATGGGCGATAACCGTGATAACAGTGCTGACAGCCGTTACTGGGGCTTTGTTCCTGAGCGTAATCTGGTGGGTAAAGCGACCGCAATCTGGATGAGCTTTGATAAGCAGGAAGGCCAATGGCCAACCGGCGTTCGCCTGAGTCGTATCGGCGGCATTCATTAATGATCGCCTGCGGGCGACATTAGCAAAGGGTGGTCTGCCAGGTTTGGCAGGCCACTGCACACGAAACAGATCGTGTTGGTGTTCAGGCTCAGCCCTGTTCCGTGTGCAGGATAATTGACGCATTAAGAAATTGGTAACGCATGAACCCCATCGTAATTAACAAGCTTCAACGAAAGCTGGGCTACACTTTTACCCATCAGGAATTGTTACAGCAGGCGCTGACTCACCGTAGTGCCAGCAGTAAACACAACGAAAGACTGGAATTCCTGGGCGACTCTATTCTGAGCTACGTGATTGCTAATGCCCTTTATCAGCGCTTCCCGCGCGTGGATGAAGGTGACATGAGCCGTATGCGTGCCACGCTGGTTCGCGGCAACACGCTGGCAGAGATGGCACGGGAATTTGACCTTGGCGAGTGTCTGCGCCTTGGGCCGGGTGAACTGAAAAGCGGCGGCTACCGCCGTGAATCGATTCTGGCTGACACCGTAGAAGCGCTGATTGGCGGGGTATTCCTCGACAGCGACATTCAGTCGGTGGAACAACTCATCCTGAGCTGGTACGCCAGCCGTCTTGATGAGATCAGCCCGGGCGATAAACAGAAGGATCCAAAAACGCGTCTGCAGGAGTTCTTGCAGGGTCGTCATCTGCCGTTACCATCCTATCTGGTGGTACAGGTGCGGGGCGAAGCGCACGATCAGGAATTTACTATTCACTGTCAGGTAAGCGGCATGGCAGAACCGGTTGTGGGAACCGGATCCAGCCGTCGCAAAGCTGAGCAGGCAGCAGCCGAACAGGCGCTGATTAAGCTGGGAATTGAATGAGCGAACAAACTACCCATTGCGGCTTTATTGCTATTGTAGGCCGTCCGAACGTTGGTAAATCTACCTTACTGAACCAGTTATTGGGGCAGAAGATTTCCATCACCTCGCGTAAGCCGCAAACCACGCGTCACCGCATTATGGGCATCCATACCGAAGGGGATTATCAGGCGATCTATGTCGATACCCCGGGCCTGCATATGGAAGAAAAACGGGCGATCAACCGCCTGATGAACCGTGCTGCCAGCAGCTCGATCGGTGATGTTGAAATTGTGATCTTCGTTGTTGAAGGGACCAAGTGGACTGCCGACGATGAGATGGTACTGAATAAGCTGAAAGACGGCAAAGTACCGGTGCTGTTAGCGATCAACAAGGTCGACAACCTCACAGACAAAAGTATTCTACTGCCACACCTGCAATTCCTGGGTCAGCAGATGAACTTTATGGATGTGGTGCCGATCTCAGCCGAAAAAGGCACTAATGTTGATACTATCGCCAGTATCGTCCGTAAGCGCCTGCCGGAAGCGGAACATCACTTCCCGGAAGACTACATCACCGATCGTTCCCAGCGCTTTATGGCGTCTGAAATTATCCGTGAAAAACTGATGCGCTTCCTCGGTGCCGAACTGCCGTACTCCGTCACGGTTGAGATCGAACAGTTCCTGACGAACGAGCGTGGTGGTCTGACGATCAATGGTCTGATTCTGGTCGAACGTGAAGGCCAAAAGAAGATGGTGATCGGTAACAAAGGCGCCAAAATAAAAGTCATCGGTACGGAAGCTCGCCGTGATATGGAAGAGATGTTTGAGGCGAAAGTTCACCTCGAACTGTGGGTGAAAGTGAAGTCCGGCTGGGCGGATGATGAACGCGCCTTACGCAGCCTGGGCTACACCGACGACCTCTGATACTGATGGATGGCTGGCAACGCGCATTTGTCCTGCATGGACGTCCCTGGAGCGAAACCAGCCTGCTGCTTGACCTGTTTTCTGAACAGCATGGCAGGGTACGGGTGCTGGCTAAAGGCGCCCGTTCCAAGCGCTCCAGTCTGAAGGGCGCGTTGCAACCCTTCACGCCGCTGCTGGTACGCTGGGGCGGCCGTGGCGAGGTGAAAACCCTGCGCGGCGCTGAACCTGTGTCGCTGGCGCTTCCTCTCAGCGGTACAACGCTCTACTGCGGCCTCTACGTCAATGAACTTCTTTCGCGCGTGCTGGAAGATGAAACCCCCTTTAGCGAGCTTTTCTTCGACTACCTGCACTGTATTCAGGCGCTGGCGGCTGACGCCGGGTCACCCGAACCTGCACTCAGGCGTTTTGAACTGGCTATGCTGGGTCATCTTGGTTATGGCGTCGATTTTCTTCACTGCGCAGGCAGCGGCGAAGAAGTCGCCGATGGCATGACGTACAGTTATCGTGAAGAGAAGGGGTTTATTGCCAGTCTTGTGGTCGGGCATCGCAGTTTTACCGGTCGCCATTTACGCGCACTGTATCTGCGCGAATTCCCGGATGCAGACACCCTGCGCGCAGCCAAACGTTTTACCCGCATTGCCCTTAAACCTTATCTGGGGGGCAAACCGCTAAAGAGCACGGAACTGTTTCGCCAGTTTTTGCCGAGAAAACGACCAGATGCAGCCCTTCCTGGTGATGAATAGCCACGGGTAATATCCCTGCGTGCCGTGAACGTTGTACACTCCCTAAAACCTTTCGCGATCTTCAGAGGACTATCATGGCAGAGCTGTTGTTGGGCGTTAATATCGATCATGTTGCTACCGTACGTAATGCACGTGGTACGCATTATCCGGATCCGGTACAGGCGGCATTTGTCTCTGAGCAGGCAGGAGCAGACGGTATTACCGTGCATCTGCGTGAAGACCGCCGTCATATCACCGATCGCGATGTGCGCATCCTGCGTCAGACCATCCAGACACGCATGAACCTGGAAATGGCCGTTACGGATGAAATGGTGGACATTGCCTGTGACATCCTGCCGCACTTCTGTTGTCTGGTCCCTGAGAAGCGCGAAGAAGTGACGACCGAAGGTGGGCTGGATGTGGCCGGACAGCAGGACAAAGTGACGGCGGCGGTAAAACGGCTGAATGATGCCGGCATCCTGGTGTCACTGTTTATCGATGCTGACCATCGCCAGATTGATGCCGCTGTTGCTGCCGGTGCACCTTATATCGAGATCCACACCGGTGCTTACGCTGAAGCCGAAGAAGGCACGGCACGCGATGCTGAGCTGGCGCGGATTGCTGAAGCTGCCACCTATGCCGCCGGGAAAGGCCTGAAGGTCAATGCCGGACACGGCCTGACGTACCACAACGTGCAACCGATCGCCGTTCTGCCAGAAATGCACGAGCTGAACATCGGGCATGCCATTATTGGGCGTGCTGTATTTAGCGGTCTGGCTGAGGCAGTGAAAGAGATGAAACTGCTGATGCGTGAAGCACGTCGTTAATGGCAATCCTGGGTCTGGGTACAGATATTGTCGAGATCGCCCGCATTGAAGGGGTGATCTCCCGGTCCGGCGACCGCCTGGCAAAGCGTGTGCTGAGTGATAATGAGTGGGCACAGTACCAGGCACACCAGCAGCCGGTGCGTTTTCTCGCCAAGCGTTTCGCGGTAAAAGAAGCGGCAGCCAAAGCCTTTGGCACCGGGATCCGTGGTGGCCTGGCGTTTAATCAGTTTGAAGTCTATAACGACGAGCTGGGTAAACCCGGACTGCGTTTTTTCCAGCATGCTGAAGAAGTGGCGAAGAAGCTGGGGGTGGCGCACGTGCACGTTACGCTGGCTGATGAACGACACTATGCCTGTGCGACGGTAATTATTGAGAGCTAGCCCGCAGGATGCAGCACCACGAACTTTTCCCACAGTCGGTCATGACTCTCGATATGCAGCGGATCAACGATAATCGTATGATCAATCGGGCACACCTGCTGGCAGGTGGGGGAGTCGTAATGGCCGATGCACTCCGTACAGCGATCGGTATCGATCTCATAGAATTCATCCCCCATTGAGATCGCTTCGTTAGGGCACTCCGGTTCACACATATCGCAATTGATACATTTTTTGGTGATCAGCAGTGCCATAATTCTCTCAAGTCATTAACAGGATAAAGTGCGCGGGTATTATACGCGCACTCCAGGCTCAAACCAGCTTTTTCACCAGCGCTTCACTGTGGCGAATATGACTGGAAGCACGTTCTGGATCGCGCTGAATCAGCGCCATAAACAGCAGGTCTGTCAGCGCCAACTGCGCAGTGGTTGACGAGATGGCGGCGCTGCGTGTTGTCTGCTCTTCTGCAACGGTATACAGACAGTGGCTGGCCGACTGTTGCAGTGTATTCGGTGTAAAGCCTGTAAAGGCCAGCACGGTGGCACCAATGCGCTGTGCTTCCTGTGCTGCGAGGTTGATTTCGCGACGTTCACCGGTATAGGAGATAGCCAGTAGCACATCACCCACATCTAGTGCCTGCACGCTGGACAGCAGTGCATGCATATCCTGCTCGGCCACGGCACTGATGCCAATCTTCATTAGCTTCCAGGAAAAATCTTTCGCCACCAGACCTGAAGCACCAATCCCGACCAGCACAATACGCCTTGCCTGCTTCAGCAGACGCAATGTCTCCAGCAGCATCTCTTCACTGTTAATATCCAGCGTAGCGCGAATGGCAGAGCTTTTCTCGGTGAACAGTTTTTCGCCAACCACCTTCAGCGCATCATCGCTGAGAATATGGTTATGCACGGTAATCGCATCTTTCTCGGCCAGCGATTCACTCAGCGCCAGCTTCAGTGCAGGGAACCCTTTATAGCCGAGTTTTTGCGCAAATTTTACCACGCTTGACTGACTGACGCCTGATTCATCCGCCAGCTTTTGTGAACTCAGGTGGCGTGCCCGGTCAGGCTGCGACAGCAGGTAGTCAGCTAACCGACGTTCGTTCAGCGCCAGGCTAGGATAAAGCTGACGGATACGCAGCAATGAACTCATCATTTTTCCTCTTGCGAAATCAGGCCCATCATATTGAATTATCTGTAATGATAACATTCAGCAGGCTAAGTCTAACGCGACATTTAATGGTTTCCATGATTAAGAATGGGAAAATGTGTCGTCGCGTAGAATAAAATATTCATTTATTATAACTTAAGTGCGAATTAAAAATTCAAAAGGAGAAATAATGAATCTCGGTTCACTGGTATCAGAAACGCGTAACCCGGACACATTCGACCTCGACAATCTGTCAACGCTTGAGATGGTGTCTAAATTTAATCAGCAGGATGCGACCGTTGCTGCGGCCGTTGCCCTGACATTACCGCAGGTTGCAATGGCGGTGGATGCGGCCGCTGCTGCGCTCACCGCGGGCGGCCGCCTGATTTATATGGGGGCGGGCACCAGCGGCCGTCTCGGCGTGCTGGACGCATCCGAATGTCCTCCTACCTTTGGGGTGGCGCATGGCGTTATTGTGGGGCTGATTGCCGGTGGCCCTGGTGCGTTACTCAAGGCGGTGGAAGGAGCGGAAGATAACGAGCAGTTGGGCATCAGCGATTTACAGGCGCTGAATCTGACGGTGAACGACATGGTGGTGGGTATTGCCGCATCTGGCAGAACGCCTTACGTCATTGGCGCGTTGCGGTATGCCCGGCAGTTTGGCTGCCGCACTGCGGCGATCTCCTGTAACCCGGACTCACCGATCGCACACGAAGCAGAGATTGCTATTTCACCGGTTGTCGGGCCGGAGGCACTGACCGGTTCAACCCGCCTGAAGTCCGGCACTGCACAGAAGCTGGTGTTGAATATGCTCTCTACTGGCGCCATGGTGAAAATCGGTAAGGTGTACCAGAACCTGATGGTGGACATGCAGGCGACCAATATCAAACTGGTCGATCGTGCGCGGCGTATGGTGTGTGAGGCGACGGGCTGCGATGCAGAACAGGCCGAAACAGCCTTGCTGCAGGTGCACTACGAAGTTAAGACGGCCATTTTAATGATCCTGGCGGATCTCCCGGCCGAGCAGGCAAAGCAGCGGCTGACACAGCATAAAGGATTTTTACGCGCGGCACTTTCTAACGAATAACGGAAAAAGGATCCCTCATGGACAAATCCACCCGGCTGGCACAGGCGCTGTTACAGGGCATTGGCGGAGCTGCCAATATTGCCCGACTGGAAAACTGTATGACGCGGGTACGCGTTGAAGTCATTGATGAGAGCAAACTGGCGCTGGATAACCTGCGTCAGCTGGAGGGGATAAAAGGGTACGTGAAGCAGGGAAGTCAGCACCAGTTTATCGCAGGTCCCGGAGCGGCAGCAAAAGTGACGGACGCGATGCGCAACCTCATCTCACCCGCAGGCGTTATCGCGGCGGGCGACACTGTGCAGCAGAACAAGGCACAGGCGAAAGCGAAATATCGTGCGCCGCTGAGTGATGCATTACGTCAGTTGGCGAATGTGTTTATCCCGCTGATCCCGGCATTTATTGCCTCCGGTTTGATCACCGGGCTGATCAATATCATCAAACGTCCGGATATCGTGGGGAATATTGCTACGCAGTACCCTAATCTGATCGGTCTGGCCGCGATCTTCGGCAGTGCCGTTTTCACGATAATGAATATTCTGGTTGGGGTGAATACCGCCAAAGTTTTTGGCGGTTCCACCGCGCTGGGTGGCGTGATGGCGGGCATTCTCTCCAGCCCCGCACTGGCGCAGATCACGTTATTTGGTGAGCCGCTACAACCGGGGCGCGGTGGGGTAATAGCGGTTCTGCTGGTGGTGGTACTGATGTGCTGGATTGAAAAACGTCTGCGCCAGCGTCTGCCCGAATCGCTGGAGCTGATCCTCAACCCACTTCTGACTACACTTATTACTGCGTCACTGGCTATTGTACTGTTACAGCCTGTCGGTGGGATGATCTCTGATACGATTGCCCATGGGGCGACACTGGCGATCGACCGCGGTGGTGTGCTGGTCGGTGCCTTGTTGGCCGGAACCTTTCTGCCACTGGTGCTGACCGGTTTGCATCAGGGACTGGTGCCGATCCACGTTGAACTGGTTCAGGCGCACGGTGCGAATGCGCTGCTGCCGATCCTGGCCATGGCCGGGGTAGGGCAGATTGGCGCATCGCTGGCGGTACTACTCAAAACACGTAACGCAAGGCTGAAAAAACTGGTCAAAGGTGCACTGCCGGTAGGTATTCTTGGGATTGGCGAACCGTTGATTTTTGGTGTCACCCTGCCGCTGGGGCGCCCGTTTATTGCCGCCTGCCTCGGCGGCGCCGTTGGCGGAGCGGTCATTAGCTATGCTAAGGTCGCCACGTTGATTACGTTTGGCCTTTCCGGGCTGCCACTGGCACTGACGATTGTGGCCGGTAAGGTCATGATGTATCTGGCAGGCTGGTTGACCGCAGTTATCTGTGGTTTCCTGTTTGCCTGGTTTATGGGCTTCAATGACCCTGAGGAGTAAGGTTTGACAACCAGTCGGGAACGACGCGTGGTATTTTTTGACCTTGATGGCACCCTGCACCAGCAGGATATGTTTGGCACTTTTATGCGCTGGCTATTGTGGCGTCAGCCGCTCAATTTATTGCTGGTGGTGCCACTGCTGCCGGTGACAGGGCTTGGGTTGCTGATTAAAGGTCGTGCGGCGCGCTGGCCGATGAGCCTGCTGCTATGGTCGATTACGTTTGGCCGCAGTGAAGCGCGTCTGGCAGAACGAGAGCAGCAGTTTGCCCATTGGTTCCGCCAGCGAGTGACCGCATTTCCCGTAGTGCAGCAGCGGCTGACAGATTATCTCAGCAGTGAAGATGCCGATGTCTGGCTGATAACCGGTTCACCGCAGCCGCTGGTCGAACAGGTCTATTTTGACTCCGCATTTTTGCCGCGCGTCAAATTGATCGCCAGCCAGATGTCACGCGCTTATGGTGGCCGGGTACTCTCGATGCGCTGCCTCGGCCATGAAAAGGTCGCGCAGCTGGAAGAGCAAATTGGCACGCCGTTACAACTTTACAGCGGTTACAGCGACAGCAAGCAGGATAACCCACTGCTGTTTTTCTGCCAGCATCGTTTCCGAGTGACACCTGTAGGTGAGTTACAACAGTTGGAATAAGCGTCTGGCAGGATAGTCTCTCCGCGACATTTAACGCTATAATGCCGCGCTTTTTTTTGCTGGAGACTCAGGTGACCGACATTAACGATGAATTCTGGATGCGCCACGCGCTTCAACTGGCTCAGCGCGCCTGGGACGAGGGCGAAGTGCCGGTGGGTGCCGTTCTGGTGCATGAAGGAAGGGTGATTGGTGAAGGCTGGAACCGCCCGATTGGTCACCATGATCCAACGGCGCATGCCGAAATGATGGCAATACGTCAGGGCGGCAAAGTCATTGAAAATTACCGCCTGCTGGATACCACACTGTACGTCACGCTGGAACCCTGCGTGATGTGCGCGGGGGCGATGGTACACGGTCGTATTGGACGTCTGGTCTTTGGCGCGCGAGATGCAAAAACCGGGGCAGCCGGTTCGCTGCTTGATGTGCTGCGACACCCGGGGATGAATCATCAGGTGCAGATTGAGCAGGGGGTCCTTGCTGAAGAGTGTGCTGCGCTGCTGAGTGAATTTTTCCGCCAGCGGCGTGCCGAAAAGAAGGCCCAGCGCCCGTAGGGACGGACCTTCTTTTTTCGGTCCGCCTGTCTGAGCTGAGTCATCAGTTCAATGCGATTTTCGCTTCAACCGTTGGATAGCCGTTACCCAGTTCGGCTTCCGTTGCCGCCTGTTGTGCCAGCTTTCTTTCCTGATCCTGCAAATAGCCGACAAGGCTTATCTGGTATTTGCGGATATTTTCCACATAGGCATAGGCTTCATGGCCGCGGGCATAGCCGTAACTGGTCTGGCTGTAATAGCGTTTCTGGCTGAGCATCGGCAGGCGAATCTTCACGTCGGCCCAGCTATCCGGATTACCCTTCTGTTTATCCGTCAGTTTACGCGCGTCCAGCATATGGGCGTAACCCATGTTATACGCCGCCAGAGCAAACCAGATGCGTTCGTCTTCAGGGATCGTTGGCGGTACCTTTTCCATCATACGCACCAGATACTCACTGCCGCCACGAATGCTCTGTTCCGGATCGGTCCTGTCACTGACATTCAGGCTATCCGCAGTATTGCGCGTCAGCATCATCAGGCCACGCACGCCAGTCGGGGATGTGGCCTGTGGGTTCCAGTGGGACTCCTGGTAAGAGATGGCTGCCAGTAAACGCCAGTCAATAACCTGCGCGTACTTCTCGAAAAGTGGCTGGAAGTCTGGCAGCGTTCCGTCAATGGCACGCAGAAAGGTGCGAGTATCGACATAATCGAACGTGCCGACGTGCCCCAGGTACTTCTCATCCAGACGGGCCATTGCGCCTTCTTCGCCCATCTGATTAAAGAAGTCGAGTAGCGCGGCATTCATGCTGTCATCCTGTTCACGCTGGACATACCAGGTGACCGGCTCTTCATCCGTGATATCAAAAGCCACTGCCAGCTGTGGATGGATGCGCTGCATCAGCGCGATAGTGACGGAATCGCCCACGGTATAGTCGAGTTTGCCATCGGCCACGGCTTCCAGCAGGCCCTGAGGCGTTTGATCGGTCGAGATCGCCCAGTCAAGATCGGGGTACTGATGCGCTTTCATTTCACGCAGGGTCGACAGATAAGCCGATCCTGACGCCGCCGTCAGGCGCCCCTTCAGATCGCCCAAATTTTTCGGCCGTGGTGCGCCGATACGGTACACCAGCTGTTGTGAAACAGAATAGTAAGACGGACCCGCACGAAAACGCGCCAGTCGTTCATTATTGTAAATTAACCCTGCCGCCAGCATGTCGGCTTTATCATCTTCGAGGTCATCAAACAGATCGCCCAGGTTCGGACGCACGGTGATTTCCAGCTTAACCCCTAAATAATCGGCGAAGCGCTTCGCCAGCTCATAGTCCATACCCGCTGGGGATTGATTGACTGTGTAGTAAGTCAGCGGAGAATTTATGGTGCTGATACGCAGCACTCCCCGCGATTTTATCTGTGCGATACGGTCGGTCGAACCGCCGTACCACGGTATCGAGGGCCACAGTGCCAGCGCAAGAAGCACGGTGATCAGCCCGACCAGCAGATAATTAAATTTAAGGCGTTTCAAATAGTTATCTCTCGATGGTTCTCAGGTATCTGTCTTCTATGGCAGTATTTATTGTCTATAATTGGTCCTGAGCGTGGGGCATTCTGCTCAACTCCGCGCAGCTCCGCAACTGAAATCCACCTGTTTTGTGCGTTTTTCAGTCAATTCCTTATCGCGATTAATTCTGCGCAAACGGTTTCGTAACCGGTGGGGATTCTCTATAATACCGCCCGTTTTCCCCTGTTGCGCCCAATGAAGCGTCGCCCGGCGCTTCGAGACGAGAGATCTTTAATGATGGAAATTCTGCGTGGTTCGCCCGCTCTGTCGGCATTTCGTATTAACAAACTGCTGACCCGCTTTCAGGATGCTCACCTGCCGGTGAGTGATATTTACGCTGAGTACGTCCATTTTGCCGATGTCAGCGCGCCGCTGAGCGAGGATGAAAAATCCCGTTTGCAGCGTCTGCTGAAATACGGTCCCTCTCTGGCTGAACATACCCCGGAAGGCCGCCTGCTGCTGGTCACTCCGCGTCCTGGCACTATCTCGCCGTGGTCTTCGAAAGCGACAGACATCGCCCACAACTGCGATCTCCCTCAGGTACTGCGTCTTGAGCGCGGCTTGGCCTTCTATGTGAAGGCACCGCAGTTGAGCGAAGCGCAGTGGTCAGAGCTGGCTGCACTGCTGCATGACCGCATGATGGAAACCGTCTTTGCCGATCTGAGCCAGGCCGATGCGCTGTTTGCTCATCATCAGCCTGCACCGCTGCAAAGCGTCGACCTGCTGGGTGAAGGCCGCAACGCGCTGGTTCAGGCCAATATCAAACTGGGCCTGGCACTGGCCGATGACGAAATCGACTACCTGCAGGCGGCGTTTGAAAAACTCGGGCGCAACCCGAACGATATCGAGCTGTATATGTTTGCTCAGGCTAACTCTGAGCACTGCCGTCATAAAATCTTCAACGCCGACTGGGTGATTGATGGCAAAACGCAGCCGAAATCGCTGTTCAAGATGATCAAAAATACCTTCGAGAAAACCCCGGACCATGTGCTGTCAGCGTATAAAGACAATGCGGCCGTTATGGAAGGTTCTCAGGTAGGGCGCTTCTACGCCGATCCACAGGGCCGCTATGATTTCCATCAGGAAGATGCGCATATCCTGATGAAGGTTGAAACCCATAACCACCCAACGGCGATTTCTCCGTGGCCGGGTGCGGCGACCGGTTCCGGTGGCGAAATTCGTGATGAAGGTGCAACCGGGCGTGGCGCTAAACCGAAAGCGGGTCTGGTCGGCTTCTCTGTTTCTAACCTGCGTATCCCGGGCTTTGAACAGCCGTGGGAAGAAGATTTCGGTAAGCCGGACCGTATTGTGACGGCACTGGACATCATGACCGAAGGCCCTCTGGGTGGCGCGGCATTTAACAACGAATTTGGTCGTCCGGCGCTGACGGGTTACTTCCGTACCTATGAAGAACGCGTTAACAGCCATAACGGCGAAGAGCTGCGCGGTTACCACAAACCGATCATGTTGGCAGGCGGTATCGGTAACATTCGTGCCGACCACGTGCAGAAAGGTGAAATCACCATTGGTGCCAAGCTGATCGTGCTGGGTGGCCCGGCAATGAACATCGGCCTGGGTGGCGGTGCGGCGTCTTCAATGGCCTCAGGCCAGTCTGACGCGGATCTCGATTTCGCTTCCGTACAGCGCGACAACCCGGAAATGGAACGTCGTTGCCAGGAAGTGATTGACCGCTGCTGGCAGTTGGGTGAAGAGAACCCGATTCTGTTTATCCATGACGTGGGCGCGGGCGGTCTGTCTAACGCCATGCCGGAACTGGTGAGCGACGGCGAACGTGGCGGTCGTTTCAACCTGCGTGACATCCTTAACGATGAGCCAGGCATGAGCCCCCTGGAAGTGTGGTGTAACGAATCTCAGGAACGTTATGTTCTGGCTGTATCGCCGGATAGCCTGGCGCTGTTTGATGCGCTGTGTAAACGTGAGCGCGCACCGTACGCCGTGATCGGTGAAGCGACCGAAGAGATGCACCTGTCGCTGGCTGACAGCCATTTCGACAACACGCCAATTGATATGCCGCTGGACGTGCTGTTGGGTAAAACCCCGAAAATGACCCGTGACGTGACCACACTGAAAGTGAAAGGTGACGCGCTGATGCGTGAGGGAATGACTGTTGCAGATGCCGTGAATCGCGTACTGCACCTGCCAACCGTGGCGGAAAAAACCTTCCTGATCACCATCGGTGACCGTTCGGTAACCGGTATGGTTGCCCGTGACCAGATGGTCGGCCCGTGGCAGATCCCGGTAGCGAACTGTGCGGTGACTACCGCCAGCCTCGACAGCTACTACGGTGAAGCGATGTCGCTGGGCGAACGTGCTCCTGTCGCGCTGCTGGATTTTGCGGCCTCCGGTCGTCTGGCCGTCGGCGAAGCACTCACCAACATTGCGGCAACCGACATTGGCCCGCTGACGCGCATCAAGCTGTCAGCCAACTGGATGGCCGCTGCCGGTCACCCGGGTGAAGATGCCGGCCTGTATGAAGCGGTGAAAGCGGTGGGTGAAGAGCTGTGTCCGGCGCTGGGTATCACTATCCCGGTCGGCAAAGACTCTATGTCGATGAAAACCCGCTGGCAACAGGGGAATGAGCAGCGTGAGATGACTTCTCCGCTGTCCCTGGTGATCACCGCATTTGCCCGAGTGGAAGACGTGCGTAAAACCGTCACCCCGCAGTTGCAGACCGGTGATAACGCGCTGCTGCTGATCGATCTGGGCAAAGGGGCCAACGCCCTCGGCGCAACGGCGCTGTCACAGGTTTACCGTCAGCTGGGTGATAAGCCTGCCGATGTGCGTGATGTGCAGCAACTGGCTGGCTTCTATAATGCCATCCAGGCGCTGGTGGCCGACGGCAAACTGCTTGCCTACCACGACCGTTCTGACGGCGGCCTGCTGGTCACGCTGGCTGAAATGGCCTTCACGGGTCACTGCGGTGTAGACGTCGACATCGCGGCACTGGGCAGCGATAGCCTGGCTGCCCTGTTTAACGAAGAGCTGGGTGCGGTGATTCAGATCGCAGCGGCCGATCGGGCGGCGGTTGAGCAGGTCTTTGCCTCTCATGGGTTAGCTGACTGTGTGCATGTGCTGGGCCAGGCCGTGGAAGGGGATCGTTTTGTGATCACTTCCGGCGGCTCTGCCGTGTACAGCGAAAGCCGTACCACGCTGCGTACCTGGTGGGCTGAAACCACGTGGCAGATGCAGCGTCTGCGCGATAATCCAATCTGTGCCGATCAGGAACATGACGCGAAGAAAGACGATCGCGATCCGGGCCTCAACGTTGCACTGACCTTTAAGCCACAGGAAGATATTGCTGCGCCTTATATTGCGACCGGTGCACGTCCTAAAGTGGCTGTGCTGCGTGAGCAGGGCGTTAACTCTCATGTTGAAATGGCCGCGGCCTTCCATCGTGCCGGGTTTGATGCGGTAGACGTGCATATGAGCGACCTGCTGGCTGGCCGTCGTGGTCTGGATGACGTGCAGGCGCTGGTTGCCTGCGGCGGCTTCTCTTACGGTGACGTCCTGGGTGCGGGTGAAGGCTGGGCGAAGTCGATTCTGTTTAACGCCCGCGTACGTGACGAATTCGAAACCTTCTTCCACCGTCCACAGACACTGGCTCTGGGCGTCTGTAACGGCTGTCAGATGATGTCTAATCTGCGTGAACTGATTCCGGGCAGTGAAGAGTGGCCACGCTTTGTGCGCAATCAGTCCGAGCGTTTTGAAGCCCGCTTCAGCCTGGTTGAAGTGGCTGCCAGCCCTTCTCTGCTGCTGGACGGCATGGTCGGTTCCCGTATGCCAATCGCCGTATCGCATGGTGAAGGCTTCGTGGAAGTGCGTAATGATGCTCATCTGGCCCAGCTGGAAAGCAAAGGTCTGGTGGCGCTGCGCTTCGTGGATAACTTTGGCAAAGTGACCCAGCAGTACCCGGCGAACCCGAACGGTTCCCCGAACGGTATCACGGCGGTGACCAATGAAAGCGGTCGCGTGACCATCATGATGCCGCACCCGGAGCGTGTGTTCCGCACGGTCAGTAACTCATGGCACCCGGCAGAATGGGGCGAAGACAGCCCGTGGATGCGTATCTTCCGCAATGCGCGTAAACAGCTGGGCTAATCCTCTGCGTTGACGCGATGGTAATAAACCGGCCTGAACGTGTGGCCGGTTTTTTTCGCCTGTCTGAAAGGGATTAGCAGGAGAGTGTTGCCATTTCACAACAAATTAAATGTGAGTTGTCGTTAAATGGAGACGTTTAATTTATTGATTTTAATGGTAAAAATTAAATTTATCTGTGGGTGTTGTTATATGGCGACACTTAACCGGACCCGATGGTCAAAATTACCTGCCCGATGAATACTTCCAATGTATAAGGTTTTATTTATTAATGACTTATAAATTTATTTTCAATGTGGCATGTTAATTGCTATAATCACCTCAGTGGCTCATTCACCTGGTTATGACAGCCCTGCGTAAGCGGACAAGTGCTCATAACACCCAGAATGACGCACAATACGGTGCCTGTCGTCCACCTCACCGATAATCGTTCACTCTGTGACGTTATCAAACATCGGACGCAACGTTGAGTAAGGCACCACCTATTCAGTTACGCTGGCTCACCGGCGTAACGCCAGTGGCCGGTTCAGTGAACCGGCCATTTTCATTTTACGCTTTCACACTTTCTTCTCTGCTCACTCTCAGCTAGCATCGCCCTAACTCCTGGAAAGAGAAATTGTGTCGTGAAGAAATGGCGTCTGTTACCGCGATCGCTACGTCAGCTGGTGCTGATGGCGTTTTTACTGGTGTTATTACCGCTGCTGGTGCTGGCCTGGCAGGCATGGGAAAGCCTCTCGGCGCTGAGCGACCGGGCGGCCGATACCAATCGCACCACGCTGACCGATGTGCGTCGCAGCGAAGCCATGGCCCGTACCGCCCTGGAACTGGAACGTAGCTACCGCCAGTATTGCGTGTTAGATGATCCGATGCTGGCACGCCTCTACCAGACGCAGCGCAGCCGCTATTCACAAATGCTGGATGCCCACGCCCCGGTACTGCCGGATATTCGTACCTGGCAAAGCCTGCGTCAGAACCTTACTCAACTCAGCCAGATGAAATGCGAAAACAGCAGCCCGGTGTCGCAGGCCGCCGATCAGCTCGAGCTGTTCTCTGCCGCCAACGGTCAACTGGTTCAGGCTACACGTGAAGTGGTGTTCTCACGTGGGTTACAACTGCAACGAGAGATTGCCGAACGCGGCCAGTATTTTGGCTGGCAGGCATTGATTCTTTTCCTGCTCAGCCTGGGGCTGGTGTTGCTGTTTACCCGTATGATTATCGGCCCGGTAAAAGCGGTAGAGCGCATGATTAATCGTCTGGGGGAAGGGCGGCCGCTGGGGCACAGTCTGGCGTTCAAAGGCCCGCGTGAGCTCCGTTCACTCGGACAGCGTATTATCTGGCTCAGTGAGCGGCTGGCCTGGCTGGAGTCGCAGCGTCATGAGTTTCTCCGCCATATTTCCCATGAATTAAAAACACCGCTGGCCAGCATGCGTGAGGGCACTGAATTGCTGGCTGACGAGGTTGCCGGGCCGCTGACTGCTGACCAGAAAGAGGTGGTCAGCATTCTTAACGACAGCAGTCGTCATCTGCAAACGCTGATTGAACAGCTGCTGGACTACAACCGAAAGCTGGCTGATGGCCCGGTAGCGCTGGAAGATGTTCAGCTGCGGCCGCTGATCGACTCACTGGTTGCCGCTCACAGCCTCACGGCCCGCGCTAAACAACTCCATATCAACATCGACCTTAAGGCTGACAGCTGTCGTGCCGAACCGACGTTGTTGTTGAGGGCAATCGATAATCTTTACTCCAATGCGGTACACTACGGCGCTGAATCTGGAAATATCTGGATCCGCAGTCTTCAGCAAGGAAACCGCGTGGTGATTGAGGTAGCAAATACCGGCCCGCCTATTCCTGCGGCTGAGCGAGCAATGATCTTTGAACCGTTCTTCCAGGGAAATCTACAGCGCAAAGGCGCGGTAAAAGGAAGCGGGCTGGGATTAAGCATTGCGAAAGACTGCCTGCGCCGGCTGCAGGGCGATCTGCAACTGATCGACAGCGTTGATGCTGATGTCTGCTTTCGCATCGAATTAAACACTACCGCCGGGACGTTATTATAATGCAATCATCACGTTTTTCTGCCTTACTGCAACACGTGCGTATGGGCAGACTGACCGGCGCCTTCATACTGGCGTTTGGCCTGCTGGGGTGTAGCCAGCAGCCGTCGCAAAAGGTGGCCAGCCGCGCCGATATCACACTGAATGAGCCTGATGTTAAAATCGTCGACTATCAGCTGGTGTCCTGTGAGCATATATGGGCATTTAACGATGAGGCCGCAACGGGTAATCCTCTTTACTGGCTGCGCGCTATTGACTGTGGCATCCGGCTATCGCCAGCCGATGCACGTGCTGAAGCACGGCGCTGGCCAACGGATAACTGGCAGAGTGCCTTCAAACAGGCCGTATTGTTGAATAATGGCAATATTACCCCCGTTGAGCGTCGCCAGTATTTGAACCGTCTGGACAGTTACAGCTATGATTATCCGGCCTCTGTGCGCCCGTTAATGATGTTGTGGCGTGAAGGGCAGGGATCGCTTTTACAGCTATCCGAAGAGCGGATGCGTTATGCCCACCTTCAGGAGAGCAGTGATGGTCAACTGGATGGGCTGCGTCAGCAGCAAATCGCCCTGAAGAACGATCTCGCTGTCACCCGGCGCAAACTTGATACGCTGACGGATATTGAACGCCGACTCTCTTCGCGTCGCTCCCCGGATGCCACTGACACCAACAGCCACGGTAATGACAAAAACAACCCGGCTGATAACGCGTCACAGGATGATGACAATCCATGATCAAAAAATCGGCACGGTTACTGCTGGTAGATGATGACCCCAGCCTGCTGAAACTGCTGGGGATGCGTCTGAGCAGTGAAGGGTTCAGCGTTACTACCGCTGAAAGTGGTCCGGACGCGCTGCGCGTGCTTAACCGCGATACGCTTGATCTGGTGATCAGCGATCTGCGTATGGACGAAATGGACGGTATGGCGCTGTTCGCTGAAATCCAGAAGCTCCAGCCAGGCATGCCGGTCATTATTCTTACCGCCCACGGTTCCATTCCGGATGCCGTGGCGGCAACTCAGCAGGGCGTATTCAGTTTCCTGACTAAACCGGTCGATCGTGATGCGCTGTATAAAGCGATAGATGATGCCCTGGTCCATCGGGCGCCGACCAGCGATGAAGCCTGGCGCGAAAGCATTGTCACCCGTAGCCCGCTGATGCTGCGCCTGCTGGAGCAGGCGCGCATGGTGGCGCAGTCGGATGTCAGTGTACTGATTAACGGACAGAGCGGAACTGGCAAAGAAGTGCTGGCGCAGGCTATCCACGCGGCCAGCCCGCGTGCAGGTAAAGCCTTTATCGCTATTAACTGCGGCGCGTTACCGGAACAACTGCTGGAATCAGAACTGTTTGGTCATGCGAAAGGGGCCTTTACCGGTGCCGTCAGCAGTCGTGAAGGGCTGTTTCAGGCCGCAGAGGGCGGCACGCTGTTCCTCGATGAAATTGGTGACATGCCGCAGGCGTTGCAGGTGAAATTGCTACGCGTCTTGCAGGAGCGTAAGGTACGCCCGCTTGGCAGTAACCGCGACCTCGACATTGATGTGCGTATTGTCTCTGCCACCCATCGCGATCTGCCAAAAGCGATGGAAAAGAAAGAGTTTCGCGAAGATCTCTTTTATCGTCTTAACGTGGTGAATCTGAAGATCCCTGCACTGCATGAGCGGGCAGAAGATATTCCCCTGCTGGCCAATCATCTGTTGAAGCAGTCGGCTGAACGGCACAAACCTTTTGTACGTAGCTTTTCCACCGATGCCATGCGACGTCTGATTGCCGCTGCCTGGCCGGGCAACGTCAGGCAACTGGTGAATGTGATTGAACAGTGTGTCGCGCTGACCTCCGCGCCAGTGATTGGAGAGGCGCTGGTGGAACAGGCGCTGGCAGGAGAAAATACCGCGCTGCCTACTTTTGCTGAAGCCCGCAACCAGTTTGAACTCAATTATCTGCGTAAATTGTTGCAAATGACCAAAGGCAATGTGACTAACGCGGCAAGGCTGGCGGGGCGTAACCGTACTGAGTTCTATAAACTGTTATCGCGTCATGAGTTGGATGCTGCCGATTTTAAATAATAATTTTCACTGCGGTAACGCTGCCTGATTATGGTAGTTTAGCTGCCTGAAAAGAGACGGACGTCCGGTATACCTCAGACATGTTCGGTCTGCTGCCCGTGCGCAGGCAGGCTGAGCGTAACGGGTATATAGTTAACTGATTACCCGTCCGGGCACGGAGGGAGAGAAAAGGGTCTGCCATGAAAAAGATTGATGCAATTATCAAACCGTTCAAACTGGATGATGTGCGTGAAGCGCTGGCGGAAGTCGGCATCACCGGGATGACCGTGACTGAAGTGAAAGGCTTTGGTCGTCAGAAGGGCCACACCGAGCTGTATCGTGGCGCAGAGTACATGGTCGATTTTCTGCCAAAAGTGAAAATCGAAATCGTGATTGCGGACGACATCGTGGATACCTGCGTTGATACCATCATGCGTACGGCGCAGACCGGTAAAATCGGCGATGGTAAAATCTTCGTGTTCGACGTTGCGCGCGTGGTGCGTATTCGTACTGGCGAGGAAGACGAAGAAGCGATCTGATTGTCGTTTTCGGGGTCCCAACGGGCTGACCGCATTGCGCGGCCAGCCCGTTTGCTTTTATAACACTTTATGCGGCTATAACGCTTTATGCGGCCCGAACACTTCGTAGTGGATGTGCTCTTTTTTAACCCCTAACTCTAGCAGCCCCTTTTCTTCCGCTTCCATAAAGGCCAGTGGGCCGCAGAGATAATAGTGCATCGCCGGATCGCTGACGCGTGATTCCAGCGGCAGCAAGTTCATCAGCCCACGCTGGTGATATTTCCCTTCATCCTGCGCCTGCGGATGGTTGTACCAGATGTGTTGCCAGAACTGCGGCAACTGCGCCCCCAGCGCGGTCACTTCCTCAGCGAAAGCATGGGTTGCGCCATTCTCGGTGGCGTGCAGCCACTGTACTGTGGCGGGATGTTTATCTTTCGCCAGCTGGTTTAGCATCGCCAGCATCGGCGTCAGGCCGACACCACCCGACATCAGTGTCACCGGCGTCTCAGCCGTTATATCAAGCAAGAAACCCCCGGCAGGGGGGGCCAGATGAACGCGCTGGCCGGGCTGCTGCTGATGCAGCCAGCTGGACATCACACCGCCTTCATCATGGCGCACGGCAATACGATAGTCACGACCGTTGGGCGTGCGCGTCAGGGAATACTGGCGAATCTCCTGATTCTCAAAACCCGGGTCTTTCACCCATACCGCCAGATACTGCCCGGCTTTATAATCTGCGACCGGTTGGCCATCGACGGGAGTCAGGATAAAACTTTTGATCACGGAACTCTGCGGGACGATCTCGCTGATAACAAATTCACGATGGCCACCGCGCCAGCCGCCGACTTTTTCTTCGGTTTCTTCATAAATCTGCTCCTCACGCTGTACAAAAATTCCGGCCAGTACGCCGTAGGCTTTGCCCCATGCTGCCAGCACCTCTTCACCCGGATGCAGCATTTCATCAATACTCGCCAGCAAGTGCTCACCGACGATCGGATAGTGATCGGGACGAATAGCGAAACTGGTGTGTTTCTGCGCAATTTTCTCTACGGCAGGGCCCAGCGCGGCGAGGTTATCCAGATTGCTGGCGTAGGCGCAGATGGCATTAAACAGCGCTTCCGGCTGATTACCTGTGCTCTGGTTGCTCATATTAAAGATGTCTTTCAGCTCAGGGTTGTGGGCAAACATCCGCTGATAGAAATGCGAGGTCAGGCGAGGGCCGAGTGCAGCAACGGCGGGGATAGTAGATTTGACGATGGCAATGGTTTGGCTGTCCAGCATGGTGTGCTCCTTAGCAAGAAATTAAACATGTATTTAAAATGCATGTTATTCGCAACATACTCCGCTGTAAATACACCTTTAGAGTGAGAGGGTATTTTTCCGCACGCGATGTACGGTCTTGTTGAAAAAACAGCATCTGGCAGATGAGGAGAATTCCTTATCCGGGACTTGCAAAGAACAGTAACTAACCCTTGCCACACCTGAAGCCAATCGTTTGCGTAAAAAGGCAGTGGTTAAGCTATTCAACAGGTGCATAAACAGTTTAAACTATTGCCCATCGCTCCCCAGCGGGGGCATTCATTATTGCAAGTCAGTTGAGTCAGGAGATGCAAATGTTAAAACGTGAAATGAACATTGCCGATTATGATGCCGATTTATGGCAGGCGATGGAGCAGGAGAAAGTGCGCCAGGAAGAGCACATCGAGCTGATTGCTTCAGAGAATTACACCAGCCCACGTGTTATGCAGGCTCAGGGATCTCAGCTGACCAACAAGTACGCTGAAGGTTATCCGGGCAAGCGCTACTACGGTGGTTGTGAGTACGTGGATATCGTTGAGCAGCTGGCTATCGACCGTGCTAAAGCCCTGTTTGGTGCAGACTACGCCAATGTGCAGCCACACTCCGGTTCCCAGGCTAACTTCGCGGTATACACTGCGCTGCTGCAGCCGGGCGATACCATTCTGGGTATGAACCTGGCACACGGCGGTCACCTGACTCACGGTTCCCCGGTTAACCTGTCTGGTAAGCTGTATAACGTCATCCCTTACGGCATCGACGAGACCGGCCAGATTGATTACAACGAACTGGCTGAACTGGCGAAAAAGCACCAGCCAAAAATGATCGTTGGTGGTTTCTCTGCTTACTCTGGCGTGTGCGACTGGGCAAAAATGCGCGAAATCGCAGATACCGTTGGCGCTTACCTGTTCGTTGATATGGCGCACGTGGCGGGTCTGATTGCAGCTGACGTGTACCCTAACCCGGTACCTCATGCGCACATCGTGACCTCCACCACGCACAAAACCCTGGCAGGCCCACGTGGCGGCCTGATCCTCGCGGCTGGCGGTGACGAAGACCTGTACAAAAAACTGAACTCTGCTGTCTTCCCTGGTGGCCAGGGTGGCCCGCTAATGCACGTTATCGCGGGTAAAGCTGTCGCCTTCAAAGAAGCGATGGAGCCTGAGTTCAAAACCTACCAGCAGCAAGTGGCTAAAAACGCTAAAGCAATGGTAGAAGTGTTCCTGGCACGCGGCTACAACGTGGTTTCTGGCGGTACGCATAACCACCTGTTCCTGCTGGACCTGGTAGACAAAAACCTGACCGGTAAAGAAGCTGACGCAGCCCTGGGCCGTGCCAACATTACCGTGAACAAAAACAGCGTGCCTAACGATCCGAAAAGCCCGTTTGTGACTTCAGGTATTCGTATCGGTTCCCCGGCT
Source organism: Erwinia sp. MYb416 (assembly GCF_037479575.1). NCBI lineage: Bacteria > Pseudomonadati > Pseudomonadota > Gammaproteobacteria > Enterobacterales > Erwiniaceae > Erwinia > Erwinia sp. MYb416. Next base: position 887,890 of record NZ_JBBGYT010000439.1, on the reverse strand, counting down.
GTCACCCGTCGTGGTTTTAAAGAAGCAGAAGTGCGCGAACTGGCAGGCTGGATCAGCGATATTCTCGACAATATCAATGATGAAGGCGTGAGCGAGCGTGTGAAGAAGCAGGTGCTGGAAATCTGTGCACGCTTCCCTGTATATGCATAAATCCGTCCTTACCTCCTGATTTAATGGGAGCCTGAGTACAGATAGCGGGACACGAAAGTGTCCCGCTATTTTTTTATCCTGTGCGGCGGTGTACATTAGCCTCCACTTTGTCGGAGGGAAAATGACGATACGTTCCACGTACTGGCTTGGACTGAGCTACTTCACCTATTTCTTCGCCTATGGCGTCTATTTACCGTTCTGGGGCGTCTGGCTAAAAGACAGCGGCCTGCAACCGGAAAAAATCGGCCTGCTGCTGGGCTGCGGCATGATTGCCCGCTTTGCCGGTAGCCTGCTTATCGCCTCACGCGTCACTAACCCTTCACGACTGATTAGCGTCCTGCGCCTGCTGGCTTCGCTGACGCTGTTATTTGCGCTGGGCTTCTGGGCAGGTTCCCAGTGGGTGTGGCTGCTGCTGGTGATGGTCGGATTCAATCTGTTCTTCTCACCGCTGGTGCCGTTGAGCGATGCGCTGGCCGCCACCTGGCAGCGACAGATCGCCCTGCCTTACGGTCCGGTGCGGTTGTGGGGTTCCCTGGCGTTTGTGATCAGCTCGGCGCTTACCGGTGTGCTGGTGACACATTTTTCCTATCACGCCATCCTGATGCTGCTGTGTGTGGGATGCGGGGCGATGATTGCAGGTATGATGCTACGCCCGGCGGTGATGCCGCAGGGGATGGAAAAACAAACCGAACATAGCGGATGGGCGCAGTGGAAGCAGATGCTCAGTGAAACCGCCGTCTGGCGCTTCCTGCTGTGCGTGACGCTGATGCAGGGGGCGCATGCCGCCTACTACGGCTTCAGTGCCATTTACTGGCAGGAAGCAGGCTACTCGTCGAGCATTGTGGGCTATTTATGGTCGCTGGGCGTCGTGGCTGAAATCGTGGTGTTTGCCGCCAGCAACCGACTGTTCCGCCGCTGGAGCGCACGCGATCTGCTGTTGCTGTCCTGTGTCTGTGCTGTTTTACGCTGGAGTATGATGGCGTCGTCCACGGAACTGGGTTGGCTTGTCGTTGCACAAATTCTGCACTGTGGCAGTTTCACTATTTGTCATCTGGCGGCTATGCGCTTTATCGCTGCCCGCGACGGGAGCGAGGTGATCCGCCTGCAGTCAGTCTATTCCGCACTGGCAATGGGTGGTGGCATTGCTCTGATGACCATGGTGTGTGGTGTGCTGTTCCAGCACCTGCAAGGCGGCGTGTTCTGGGTGATGGCACTGCTGGTTGTGCCAGTGCTGTTCCTGCGGCCAAAAGTGACCTGATTATGACTCCAGCAGCAGGCGGATACTGCGCTGCTGGTGTTCGCCCAGCGGCAGTTCAGCATGGATCAGCGGTGGTGAGTAGAGCGGCAGCGGCGTGGCATAAGGCGTGATCACCAGCGCGATCCCTTTCGGTGCGCTGTGGCGCTGAAAGTCGGCAACATCCTGGTACTTAATCGTCAGCGGCAGCAGCGTCAGTTCACGCAGCTGCTGCTCAACCTGCTGCTCCAGTTCGCTATCACGACCAATCAATAACAACACCTGCTTCTCTTGCAAGGCGCTTTCCTGCATCAGCCATGCGCCAAAAATAATCGCAATCAGACCCATCTCTTCATCGGTGAACTGCACGCTGTATTGTTGTTCCAGCGCGGCGATAGCCTCACGCGTAGTACGCAGCAGACGCGGGTACTGCTGGGCGATATCGTCAACCAGATTGTGATCGATGCCGATGGAAAACAGAGTACGCTCCAGCGCCTGCGCCAGATGCGTATAAAGTTGTGCGCTTAGGCCCGCGTCATTACTGAATACCATGCCAGACAACGCCTGAAAGCGCTGAATTAACAGCTCCACGGACTGGAGAAGTTGGCGTTCATGAGCGCTGAGGGTGTGTTGTCTCTGGGGAACATGCAGTTGGCTGAAGAGCAGGGCGAGTAACGCAACCTCATTAACCGCCGCCTGATAGCCACGTTTACTCCAGCAGCGGGCAATCGCCTGTGCCAGTGAAAACTCCGGTTTACCTTCGATCCAGTGCAGTTGCTGTGCGGTAAAGTCCGGCTGGCAGTGCCAGGCGAGAGCATAGCGCAGCCAGACCTGTAAAAATTGGGTATCGCGAGCGCTGAACTCGCGGTCCAGATGAAGTGAACAATACTGGACCAGTGCTGCCAGGTTATGCTCATCGTACAAGGCCTTATCCACTGGCAGCGTCTGAAGTTGTTGCTTAATGACGGAGGAAAAGTCGTTATGGATAAACGCCGGAGACAGCCGCAGAGCCCGCCGTAAGTTATGTAGCAGGCACAGACGCTGATCTAAATGCGTTCCACGAAGGCGCAACGCGCCCAGCTCATCCAGCTCAATGGCAAGATGGTGATAGCGCTGGATTTCCTCTGCCACCTCCGCTATATCTTGCCGGGTTACGGCGTGATCCACACCGTTAAGCTGGCAAACCGATTCCACAGTGACGAAGGATTCAGGCAGGCAGAGCATTAAAAGCAGGTGGCAACGGCGCTGTGGACTGGAGAGGACAGACATTTCAGGTGAGTGTGTACTCATCATCTGTGATCCCAGTAGCGATTGATTATGCTAAGAATAGCCTTAGCCAGCCACGTTGTGGTCAATCGAGTCAGTTTTATTCAGAGCTTTTAAGACAGGTCACAAAAATAATCGACAAAAACTGGAGTGGAGTTTAATTTGTTACATTATAACAGGTGTGCAGTGGGGGCCGCAGGGCTGATAATCGTTTTGTCCCCGGTTGCCATGGCGCATCCGCACAGCTTTATCGATATGCAGACCACGCTGGTTCATCAGGGCGATCGGCTCACCGGGCTGAAAATGCGCTGGGTGATGGATGAAATCACCTCTGCCGATCTGTTATACGATGCAGGAACGGCAAAACCGGATTCAGTGGTTTGGAAAAAACTGGCGGCAGAAGTGATGGCTAATGTGTTAGGCCAGCATTACTTCAGCGAATTCTGGCACCAGAAGCAGCCGGTGAAGTTCGATAATCTGCCGCCGGAATACCATCTTTCACGGCAGGGGCATCAGGCGGTGCTGGAGTTTATTCTGCCGCTGGCACATCCGCAGTCGCTAAAAGGCCAGCGGTATACGTTTTCCACTTTTGATCCCACTTACTTTGTAGATATGTATTACGACTCTGAAAAAGCACTGACAGTCCCGGCAGAACTGGTATCACAATGTCATTTCGAGCTGCAAACCCCCAAACCGGATGCCTCCCTGCAAGCCTATGCGCTGTCACTGGATAAAGCAGATGCGCCAGCGGAAGAGATGGATCTTGGTCGCCAGTTTGCCCAGACGGTGACGCTGATATGTCAGTAAGTGGCCTCAGCCGCGCTCCGCGTAGAGGGGCGATATGGCCGTTCGCGCTGTTGATGTCAGGGATGCTCCTGGGAGGGCTGTGGATTTGGCAGCACTGGCCGCAAATCCTGTTGCAAAGCATTATGTGGCAGAAGAGTCTGCATCAGCAGATGACCGGGCTGTTACAACAGGTTGCCAGCAATCCTCATCAGGCCGGGCTGGCGCTAATGGGTTTCAGCCTGCTTTATGGCGTATTACATGCGCTCGGCCCCGGCCATGGCAAAGTGGTGATAGCCACCTTTCTTGCTACCCACCCGACGAAAATGAAAACCAGCCTGCAACTGACGCTGGCCGCGGCTGTAGTGCAAGGGGCAGTGGCGATTGCGCTGGTGACGATAATGCTGGGCGTGTTGCAACTCTCTTCGCGCCAGATGCATCTCAGCAGCTACTGGCTGGAAAAAGGGAGCTATCTACTGGTGATCGGCCTGGGCCTGTGGCTGTGCTGGCGAGCCCTGAAAAAATTGTGGCTGCAGCTGCGCCCGGCACCTGTCCGAATGACCATCACCCGTATTTTGCCTGCGGGGCATCAGCACAGTGAACACTGTGGTTGTGGGCATCAGCATGTGCCGGACAGTGCGATGTTGTCGCAGGCGACGGGATGGAAAACGAAGGTCGCGGTGGTACTGTCGATGGGGTTACGACCCTGCTCGGGGGCCATTATGATGTTGCTGTTTTCAAAGGTGATTGGTGTTTACTTCTGGGGGGTGCTATCCGCGCTGGTGATGGCGGTGGGAACGGCGTTAACGGTATCGTGCATGGCGCTGGTGGTACAGCTCTCGCGCTCCCTCGCACAGCGTTTAACACGTAATACAGGATCTGCTGCCTGGCATGTAGTGGCATTGAACTGTCTGGCTCTGACCGGTGGCGTGCTGCTGATTGCCGCTGGAGCCATGCTGTGGCTGAGTGCGCAACCCGCGATGTCAGGCGGTATCCGACCGATGTTCCTGCAGTAAATCTTGCGCAGGGGGCAGGCATGCCTGACTCAGGGCGCGGCATGCCGCGCCCCTGGGACGAATTAACGCTTCAGCGCTTCACTCAGTTCATCACGCATGTTGGCCAGCATCGCTTTCACGACGCGTGGGTTACCTGCAACGATGTTACCTGAATGCATATAACCATGCGCGCCAACAAAGTCAGTCACCAGACCGCCAGCTTCACGCACCAGCAGCTCACCCGCGGCGAAATCCCATGGCTTCAGACCAATCTCGAAGTAACCGTCCACGCGACCCGCAGCCACATAGGCCAGATCCAGCGCAGCAGAACCGGTGCGACGGAAGTCAGCACACTGGGTGAACAGTTTGCCGAGGATATTGATATACGGAGTGGCGTGCTGCTTCAGTTTGAACGGGAAGCCGGTGGCCAGAATGGTGCCATCCAGATCGCGGGCGGTGCCGCCGCGCAGACGATAGCCGTTAAGCTGGGTGCCCTGGCCGCGTACGGCGCTGAACAGTTCATTACGCATTGGATCGTAAACAACGGCAACTTCAGTACGGCCTTTGATGCGAACGGCAATAGAAATACAGAAGTGGGGAAGGCGTTTGATGTAGTTGGTGGTGCCATCCAGTGGATCGATAACCCATTGCACATCCTGGTCTTCGCCTGGCAGTTCACCGCACTCTTCAGAGATGATGGTGTGCTGTGGGTAAGACTTGCGGATCACTTCAATAATCTGGCGTTCCGCTTCACGGTCAACATTGGTGACAAAGTCATTGCTGCCTTTCTGGCTGGCTTCGACGGAGTCCGGGGTTTCATAGTGCTTGGCAATTACGTTTCCGGCCTTGCGCGCAGCGCGCACGGCAATGTTGAGCATTGGATGCATAGTTAAGTTTCGTCTCGCTGGATGTTAAAGAACGGTTTACCCTTCATGCTTGAAGCTGTCGCTGTGTTAGCTGCACTCACTCACCCGAATCACTTACTTAAGTAAGCTCAGCGGGATTCGCTCTCTTGCTGCCTTGCTACAGCATCAATCACTTTGGATAAATATCATAATCTGATAGAAAACGGCGCGTAGTATAGCAGGGCAGAACGGCAAATGTCCTTAAAATATGTTAGCATCGTCGAATTAACTCTCAGACCCCAGAATCCTTATGCTGCAAAATATCCGAATTGTGCTGGTGGAGACCTCTCACACTGGCAACATGGGCTCTGTCGCTCGTGCGATGAAAACCATGGGTTTAACCAACCTTTATCTGGTCAATCCGCTGGTTAAACCGGACTCACAGGCTATTGCCCTGGCGGCCGGTGCCAGCGATGTGATTGGCGATGCGAAAATTGTCGACACTTTCGATGAAGCGATTGCCGGGTGTGGCCTGGTGGTCGGCACCAGTGCGCGCTCGCGCTCTCTGCCGTGGCCGATGCTCGACCCACGCGAGTGCGGTTTAAAAAGTGTGGAAGAGGGCCAACAGGCGCCTGTTGCGCTGGTATTTGGTCGCGAACGCGTTGGCCTGACCAACGAAGAGTTGCAGAAGTGCCACTACCACGTCGCCATTGCTGCTAACCCGGACTACAGCTCGCTGAACCTGGCGATGGCTGTGCAGGTCATTACCTATGAAGTGCGTATGGCCTGGCTGCAGTCGCTGGAAGCGGAGCAAGAAGCGCCGGTTGAGTCACCTTATCCACTGGTCGATGAGCTTGAGCGCTTCTATCAGCATATGGAGAAAATGATGATCGGCAGCGGTTTTATCCGTGAAGCCAGTCCGGGGCAGGTGATGAGTAAAATGCGTCGCCTGTTTACCCGTGCTCGCCCTGAACGTGACGAGCTGAATATCCTGCGTGGGATGCTCTCTTCACTGGAGAAGCCACGGGGCGAGTAAGGGTGTATCGGTGAATAAAATAACAGCATAATAGTTGAGTATTTTACTTGGTTAAATAGTTGAGTGTTTTAGTAGGTTAAATACTTGACCAATTTAGTCAGGAATGTCAGACTTGCGTCCATATTTTGTTAACACCCATCCAGGGTTATAACCGAGGTTGTAAACGCCATGAGACTGACATCCAAAGGCCGTTATGCTGTTACCGCTATGCTTGATGTTGCACTGCATTCCCATGAAGGCCCGGTGCCTTTAGCGGATATTTCAGAGCGTCAGGGCATTTCCCTTTCTTATCTTGAGCAGCTGTTCTCCCGTCTGCGTAAGAATGGTCTGGTGGCCAGCGTACGTGGTCCGGGTGGCGGTTATCTGTTGGGCAAAGGCTCTGATGCCATCGCAGTGGGCGCAGTGATTACTGCCGTTGACGAATCTGTCGATGCCACTAAATGTCAGGGTAAAGAAGGCTGCCAGGGCGGCGAGCGTTGCCTGACTCACGTGCTGTGGCGTGATCTGAGTGAGCGCATCAGCGACTTCCTCAACAATATTACACTGGCAGAACTGGTCAATAACCAGGAAATCCTGGAAGTGGCTGACCGTCAGAACAGCAATGAAATCCGTCGTGCGCCAAACGGCCGCATGCAGGAAACAATTAACGTCAATCTGCGCGCCTGATCGCAGTCCGGGCGGGGTTTGTTCTTCGCCCCCGGAAATGAATAAAAGGCCTGACGGGCCTTTTATTCATTTCTGCTTCCAGCAAAGATTTCAGGGCGCAGAAGGGCGGCAATCAAGAAACCTCCCGGAGCTTAACGAGCAATGAAATTACCGATTTATCTGGATTATTCCGCCACCACACCCGCCGACCCTCGTGTGGCCGCAAAAATGATGCAGTATCTGACTCTGGACGGAACCTTCGGTAATCCGGCCTCGCGATCGCATCGTTATGGCTGGCAGTCAGAAGAAGCGGTGGATGTTGCCCGCAACCAGATTGCAGAGTTAGTGGGCGCTGACCCACGTGAAATCGTCTTTACCTCCGGTGCAACAGAAGCCAACAACCTCGCCATCAAAGGTGCAGCCACTTTCCATCAGGAAAAGGGTCGTCACATCATCACTTGTACCACGGAGCATAAAGCGGTCCTGGATACCTGTGCTCAGTTAGAGCGTGAGGGATTCAGCGTCACTTATCTGAACCCGCGCCCTGATGGCACGTTGGATCTGCAACAGCTGACCGCGGCGCTGCGTGATGACACGGTGCTGGTGTCAATTATGCACGTCAATAATGAGATCGGGGTGGTGCAGGATATTGCCACTATTGGCGAACTGTGCCGTGAGCGCGGGGTGATTTTCCATGTTGATGCCACGCAGAGCGTGGGTAAATTACCTATCGATCTGAGTGTGCTGAAAGTCGATCTGATGTCTTTCTCTGCGCATAAAATTTACGGACCGAAAGGCATCGGTGCGCTCTATGTCAGCCGTGCACCGCGTATCCGTCTGGAAGCCCAGATCCACGGTGGCGGTCACGAACGCGGTATGCGTTCCGGTACGCTGCCGGTGCATCAGATTGTGGGAATGGGTGAAGCCTATCGCATCGCCAAAGAAGAAATGGCCAGCGAGATGGCACGCCTGGGTGCGCTGCGTAGCCGCCTGTGGGCGGGTATTGGACATATCGAGGAGGTGTACCTCAATGGTTCACTGGAGCAAGGTGCGGCGAATATTCTCAACGTCAGTTTTAATTACGTTGATGGTGAATCACTGATTATGGCGCTGAAGGATCTGGCGGTCTCAACCGGCTCAGCCTGTACCTCTGCCAGTATGGAGCCGTCTTACGTGCTGCGGGCCATTGGTCTCAACGATGAGTTGGCACACAGTTCGATCCGCTTCTCTCTCGGGCGTTTTACCACCGAAGAAGAGATCGACTACACCATTCAGCTGGTGCAAAAATCCCTTAGCCGTCTGCGTGAGCTCTCCCCTCAATGGAAAGCGTTTAAAGCCAGCGGTGCTGTTCAGGCAGGTTGATCCTCACTCCCGCACAAACAGTAACGGGCCAGATTCTGGCCCGTTCTGCGTAGTACGCCGCATCCCGCGAAAACATCCCTGTCACATTTCTGTTAGTCTGGTTGTACAATCCTCCTGCGGAAAAATCGCAGCGGCCGGTCAAACCCCGGTCTGAAAGATGAAATAATGAAAAGGAGCCATGCGATGACCACCTCTATGAATATTACCCTGTCAACGGCTGCGGCCGATCTGCGTTGGGGCGAAAAAGCGATCCTGAGCAGCAACGACAGCGGCCTGACTATCCATCTTACCGGCAGTGAACCGCTGGCCACTATCCAGCGCGCTGCGCGCAAAATTGATAGCCAGGGTATCCGTCATGTCAGCCTGAGCGGCGATGGCTGGGATCTGGAGAACAGCTGGGCGTTCTGGCAGGGCTACCGTGGTCCAAAAGGCGAGCGCGAAGTGCAGTGGGCCGCGCTGGCAGATGCCGAACAGGCGGAGCTGAACAACCGCCTGAAAATTATCGACTGGGTGCGTGACACTATTAACCTGCCCGCTGAAGAGCTGGGGCCGGAACAGTTAGCCACCCGTGCCATTGACCTGCTGTGTGATGTGGCCTGTGATGCGGTCAGTTACCGCATTACGAAAGGTGATGACCTTAAAAAGCAAAACTATCTGGGGCTGCATACTGTCGGGCGCGGTTCATCGCGCAGTCCGGTACTGTTGACGCTGGATTATAATCCCGGTGGCAACGATGAAACCCCGGTATACGCCTGCCTGGTCGGCAAAGGAATCACCTTTGATACCGGCGGATACAGCCTGAAACAGAGCGGCTTTATGGACTCCATGAAGTCGGATATGGGAGGGGCGGCAACGCTGACCGGTGCTCTGGCGCTGGCAATCAGCCGTGGTCTGAACAAACGTGTGAAACTGATCCTGTGCTGCGCGGATAATATGGTCAGCGGCAATGCCTTTAAACTGGGCGACATTATTCGTTACCGCAATGGCAAAACCGTTGAGGTGATGAATACCGATGCTGAAGGCCGTCTGGTACTGGCCGATGGGCTGATTGATGCCAGTGCGCTTAACCCTGAACTGATTATTGATGCGGCGACCCTGACGGGTGCAGCAAAAACCGCATTAGGTAACGATTACCACGCGTTGTTCAGCTTTGACGATGCACTGGCGCAGTCGTTGCTGGAAAGTGCTGCCGGGGAGAACGAGCCGTTCTGGCGTCTGCCGCTGGCGGAGTTCCACCGCAGTCATCTGCCGTCAAATTTTGCTGATTTGAACAACATTGCCAGCCCGTCGCACTCTGCCGGGGCCAGCACCGCCGCTTCGTTCTTGTCGCATTTCGTGAGTGAATACAAGCAGGGCTGGCTGCATATCGACTGTTCTGCTACCTACCGTAAAGGTGCCGTGGATCAGTGGTCTGCGGGTGCCACCGGGCTGGGTGTGCGTGCCGTTGCGAACCTGCTGTTAAACAAAGCGTAATATAACGGGCCGATCGCAACACGATCGGCCCTTGTAGGGACGGACCCTTTTTCCGGTCCACCCGCAGTCTTGTCTGGAACACATTCATGAACGATCTTAACCCGCGGCTGGAAGAGGTGCTGAAACTGGCAGCAGTAGAGCCGGCGCACCGTCCGGAGTTTTTTGCCCTGCTGATGGATGCCAGCGTTGTGGTCCCCGGCGAAAGCGCCCAGCCTGAGCAGGCGATCGATGCCAGCACTCCAGTTGATTTACAGCACTGGGAAAAAGAAGACGGCACCAGCATTATTCCGTTCTTCACCTCAGCGGAAGCACTGCAACAGGCCGTGAGTGGCGAGCAGGCTTATCTGGTGATGCCGGTGCGCACTTTGTTCGAAATGACTCTGGGCGAAGCCCTGTTTCTGAACCCCAAATTGCCTAACGGCAAAGAGTTTTCTCCGCGTGAAATTGCCCACCTGTTAGATGAGGGCAGCAGTGCTCTCAGCCAGCAGACGGTGCTGGAAGGCGGAACCTCGCTGTTGCTGTCGGAAATTGCTGAGCCTCCGGCACAGATGATCGATTCGCTGACCCAGCTTTTTGCCAAGTATAAAACCGTGCGCCGCGCCTACGTGGCGGAGATCAAAGAACATGCTGACCAGCCCGCTAATCTGCTGATTGGCATTGAAGGCGATGGCGATCTTGAAGCAGTGATTCAGGCGGCCGGCAGTGTGGCAACGGATACGCTGCTAGACGATAGCCCAATTGATATTTGCCAGGTCGTGGAAGGGGAGAAAGGTATCAGCCACTTCTTTATTGCCCATATCACGCCATTCTATGAACGGCGTTGGGGAAGTTTCCTGCGAGATTTCAAAGTCAAAAACATCGATTAACGATCGTTTGCTGCATGGGACGACCCTTTTTTAGTCGTCCCACGGGCGATCCCCGTTGCGCGGGGGCCGCCCCCACCCCCCCCCCCCGCTACAGTGAATCGTTAACGATCGGCAGGTCGTTACGGGCTCCCCATTCGCCCCAGGAACCGTCGTATAACGCGACGTTTTTCACGCCGAGGCTGGTTAACGCCAGAATCACCACCACCGCGGTGACGCCAGAACCACAGCTGGCAATCACAGGCTGCGACAAATCCACACCCTGCTGACTGAATATTGCCTGTAATTCCGCAGAGGGTTTCAAACGCCCTTCGGTGACCAGCGAGTTCCAGGGAACGTTCAGGCTGCCTGGAATGCGTCCACGGCGCAGTCCAGGACGCGGTTCATCCACTTCTCCGTGAAAACGGTTAGCAGCACGGGCATCAATAATCTGCGCGCCACCTTCATGACTAACCAGCAGGACATCAGTGACGCGTTTGACTTCGCCTTCACCCTGTTCGGCCTCGAACTCGCCTTCCGCGATGTCCAGGGCACCACTTTCCAGCGGCAGTTGCGCCTGTTTCCAGCCCGCCAGCCCGCCAGCCAGAATGGAAATTTGCTTCACACCAAAGTGACGCAGCATCCACCAGGCGCGGGGAGCCGAGAACAGATTGCCCTCATCGTAGATAACCAGATGTTTGTCATCGCTGATCCCCAGTTCACGCATTGCCACTGCGAACGTTTCCGCTCGCGGCAACATATGCGGGTAAGCACTGGTATGGTCCGACAGGGCCTCAATATCGAAGAAGGGCGCATTTGGCAGATGCTCTGCCAGATACTCTTCCTGGATGTTGCGGGTTTTCTCCTGCCCTGGCGGCAGCATACGTGCGTCCAGAACCTGGATGTTGTCATTGGTCAGATGCTCTGCCAGCCAGTCAGCAGAAACAAAAAGAGAGGGAGTCGTCATCGCGGCCTCATTGTCAGTAACGTTTAGCTGAGTGTCAGCGATTTTGTTAGCTATCACAAGGCGAAATGACACTATTCAGAGCCACCTCTGGATTCCTGCAAATTGTTTGCATTCGCAGATAGAAATTGCGCAGATAAACTATTACTCTTTGACCAATTTTGTAACAGGGAAGGTTCTATCTGATGGATGTGCTCAAATTTCTCCTGCGCTTACCGTTCACCGTGCTGAAAGCACTGTGCTGGCTGCTCTCGCGCCTTTTTCGCGTGCTGGGACTGTTGCTGCGCCCGCTGCTGGGTGAGATCAACTGGCGCGGCCCAGGCTGGGTTTCACCCCTTAAAGCAGGCTTCGCCCGGCTTGAGCAGGGGATTGACCGACATCCGAAGACCATTGCCCTGAGTGTGCTGCTGCTGGCGGCTGCAGGTGTTGCCAGCGTGTATGGCTGGCAGTGGTGGCAGAACCGACCTAAACCGATTGACGTTGCCCCGCTGGCCATCCAGAACAGCAGGGTAGAGGTCGTCAACCCGGAAGGGATTGACTACACCGCCGCAAAACCTGCCGTGCAGGTGCTCACCCTGAGGTTCAATCAGTCGGTTGCCCCGGTCACGCTGGTCGGAAAAAAGGTCAGCGCAGGGATTAGCCTGAAGCCCGCCTTAGCCGGGGAATGGCAGTGGCAGAATGCCTGGACGCTGATTTTCACCCCGCAGCAGCCGCTGCCAATGGGGGCGAGCTATGAGGCGACTCTTGAGCCTGACACTTTGCTGGCCCCGCAAATCCGTATTGAACAGACGCGCCACCGCTTCATTGTGCCTGCTTTTGACTATCAAATTGGCAGCAGCGAGTACTATCAGGACCCGCAGGACAGCAGCCAGCACAGCGCTATTTTCAATATCAAATTCAACGCGCCGGCCGATGTGCAGAGCGTGGAAAAACAGTTGTCGCTCGGCCTGAGCGCCGCGCAGGGGCAGCCAGAACAGCCGCTTAAGTTCAGCGTAACCTGGGATGAAAAGAAACTGAATGCCTGGGTGCGTTCCACTGCGCTACAGCCAATGGATCACGGCGGAGCTGTGCATTTGCAGGTGAGCAGCGGGGTGAAATCCTCACGTCCTGGCAATCCGGTGACGCGTAAAAGTGATGGATGGGTGACGGTCCCGAATCTCTACAGCCTTAGCCTGAGTGATGTCAGTGCGGAAGTGGTCGATAAACCCGGCAGCCAGGGCGAACGCGCACTGATTGTTGGCTTTAGCGATGCCGTACGTGACAACGATGTTCGCAAAGGGGTGAAAGCCTGGCTGTTGCCACAGAAGGACCCACGTCGTCCGGCCAGTGAGCAAACAGAAGAAGAATTCATTCCCTGGGATGTGAGCAATATCGATCAGAGCGTGATTAACCGCTCTCCGGTCGTGTCGCTCAGCCTGAACGAAGCAGAAGAAACCTGGCAACCGCAGTTCAGCTTCAAATTTGATGCCCCGGCAAAACGTTATTTGCTGGTGTCGGTGGATGCTGCGATGACGTCCAATGGTGGCTACAAAATGCCGGAAAAACAGTGGCGCGTGGTTCAGGTGCCAGACTATCCGAAGCTGCTGCAGTTTGCCGCTCAGGGGGCGCTACTGTCAGTTAACGGCGATAAACGCATTAGCGTGGCCGCACGTAACGTGCCGGGGCTGCGCGTGGACATCAAACGTGTTATTCCCAGCCAGTTGCAGCATATCGTCTCATTTAAAAGCCGCCAGTTCGCTTCGGCTGATTTCAATCGCCTGAACGACGAATACTTCACCGAGCGCTTTCGTTATCAGACGCCGGTGAATAATGATAAACCCGGTGAGGTCAGCTATCAGGGCATCGACCTGTCGCGCTATCTCTCAACCCGTCCCGATTCCCATCGCGGCATCTTCCTGCTGACCCTGTCTGAATGGTCTCCACAGCAGAAAGAGGCCCAGCCTCAGGAAGAGGAGTATCAGGAAGAGGAATCGCAGCAGGCGATCACCGGGGATTCACGCTTTGTGGTGGTGACCGATCTGGGCATCATTGCCAAACGTTCGCAGGATAAAACGCGTGACCTGTTTGTGCAGTCGATCAGCGGCGGTCAGCCAGTGGCGGGTGCGCAGGTCTCGGTCGTGGCGAAGAACGGTGAAAAACTGCTGACCCGTCAGACGGGCAGCGATGGTCACGTCAGTTTCCCGTCGCTGGAGGTGTATACCAACGAACGTGAACCGGTGATGTTCCTGGTGGAAAAAGAGGGGGATGTCTCCTTCCTGCCGACCGGCCGTGACAACGATCGTGGCCTCGATTTCTCCCGTTTTGATGTGTATGGCGAAACCACACCGGACGATACCCGCACTCTCGGAAGCTATCTGTTCTCTGATCGTGGTGTCTATCGCCCGGGCGATACCTTCCATATCGGTCTGATCACCCGCGCCGCCGACTGGTCCGTGCCGGTAGGCGGCATTCCGGTTCGCGCTGAAATTCGCGACCCGCGCGATAAACTGATGCGTACCGTTCCGTTGACCCTCAGCACCAGCGGATTTAACGAACTGAGTTTTACCACGGAAGAAAGCTCGCCTACGGGCGAATGGAATATCTATCTCTATCTGCCGGGTAAAGACGACGACTCAACACGCCTGCTCGGCAGCACGGCGGTTAACGTCAAAGAGTTCGAACCGGATCAGCTCAAGGTCAAGCTGACCCTGACCCCCGACCATCAGCAAGGCTGGGTCAAGCCGGATGCACTGAAAGCCAATATTGATGTCCAGAACCTGTTCGGCACCCCGGCACAGGGGCGCCGTGTGGCGTCCAAAATGACGCTGCGTCCCGTCTACCCGGCGTTCGATCGCTATGCAGATTACGCCTTCTATGAAGCGCGTTCGGCCAGTGACGGTTATGAAACTGAACTGGAAGACAGCACCACGGATGATAACGGTGCGGCAGCGATTAAACTGGATCTGAGCGGTTTCGGTGAGTCGACCTATCAGCTGCAATTACTGTCGGAAGCCTTTGTCGCTGGCGGCGGTCGTTCAGTGGCAGCTACCGCCCGTACGCTGGTCTCTCCGTATGATTATCTGATTGGTGTGAAAGCCGATGGAGAGTTGGGTTACATTCATCAAAATGCCCAGCGCAACGTGAATCTGATCGCGATTAATCCGTCGCTGGATACCATTGCGCTTAACGGCCTGACGCTGCGCCTGTTAGAGCAAAAATATCTGTCGGTGCTGACGCGTCAGGAGTCCGGTGTCTATAAATATCAATCCAGGCTGAAAGAGATCCCGGTTTCCGATGCTGCATTTGACTTGCCTGCCAGCGGTCACTCGATGGCACTGGCGACCAATAAGCCCGGTGATTTCGTGCTGGTGGTAGAAAATGCCAAAGGTGAGGTGCTGAACCGCATCGCTTATAGCGTGGCGGGTGAAGCCAACCTGACCCGTTCGCTCGATCGTAATGCCGAACTGAAACTAAAGCTAAACAGCGACAAGTATCAGCCGGGCAGTGAAATTGAAGTGGCGATCAACGCACCCTATACCGGCAGCGGCCTGATCACCATTGAAAAAGATCGTGTCTACAGCTGGCAGTGGTTCCACACCACCACCACTAACTCGGTGCAGAAGATCCGCATTCCGGCAGAGCTTGAGGGCAATGCCTATATTAACGTGCAGTTCGTCCGTGATATTAACTCGGATGAGATCTTCATGAGCCCGCTCAGTTATGGTGTGATGCCGTTTAAAATCAGTAATGAAGCGCGGAAAAACACCCTGAAACTCGATGTGCCAGAGGTGATTAAGCCAGGTGAAGATCTCACCATTAACGTCACCACGGATGCCCCGCAGCAGGTGGCCGTTTTTGCCGTAGATGAAGGGATCTTGCAGGTGGCGCGTTATCGTCTGACCGATCCCCTGGATTACTTCTTCCGCAAGCGTGAACTGAACGTTGAGAGCTCGCAGATTCTTGATCTGATCCTGCCAGAGTTCAGCAAGCTGATGTCGCTGACTTCTGCCCCAGGCGGTGATGGCGGTGAAGGCCTCGATCTACACCTCAACCCGTTCAAACGTAAACGGGACAAGCCGGTGGCGTACTGGTCGGGGATCACCGAAGTGAACGGCCACGCACAGTTTACTTATCCGGTGCCGGACTATTTCAACGGTAAAATTCGGGTGATGGCGATTTCGGTCACGCCAGAAAAAATAGGTAAAGCGCAAACAGGCACCACCGTGCGTGACAACTTTATTCTGACGCCGAACGTCCCCTCAATGGTCGCTCCGGGGGATGAATTTGACGTCAGCGTGGGCGTGAGTAATAACCTGGAAGGCCTGGGTGATGGCAAACTGCCGGTGGCAATCAAGGTGACGCCTCCGCCGCAGCTGGAAGTGGTCGGGCAGCCGGAACAGTCGCTTGAACTGGCGGCTAAGCATGAGGGTGTGGTCAACTTCCGTCTGCGTGCTAAATCTGAATTGGGTGATGCGCCACTGGTCTTTAGTGCGCAATACAGTGATAAAACCAGCCGCCGGACGATCAGTACCTCGGTACGCCCGGCAATGCCGTTCCGAATCCAGACGGTGATGGGACGCATGAGCGGGAATCAGCAGCAGGTGGATAATTTACGCCAGATGTTCGGTGCTTATGCACAGCGTCAGGCTGCGGTCTCGAACTCACCGCTGGTGTTAACCAGCGGGCTGGCAAGTTATCTGGCGGACTACCCGTACTACTGCTCTGAACAGATTGTCAGCCAGTCGATCCCGCTGTTGCTGCAGAGTGAACACCCGGAACTGCGTGGCAATCTGGATGCGGATAAAGTGCGTCAGCAGCTGAAAGGCATTCTCGACGTGTTGCGTTCACGCCAGAACGCTGACGGTGCTGTCGGGCTGTGGATGGCGTCACCACAGGCCGATCCGTTTATCACACCGTATGTGGTGCAGTACCTGCTGGAGGCGAAAGCCGCCGGTTATCCGCTGCCTGCCGGTATGCTGGACGATGCCAATGTTGCACTGCGCGTACTGGCGGCCAACGGTTATGAAGACCTCTACCACCTTCGCCTGCGCGCCTGGGCCGTTTATCTGCTTACGCGGCAGGGCGAAATCACCACGAATGCGCTGGCCTCAGTGCAGGAGACACTGAAAAAACGCTACCCGGACAGCTGGCAAACCGATCTCAGTGCGCTGTATCTCGCTTCCTCATGGCGCTTACTCAAGGCCGATGATGAAGCTGAACGGTTGCTGGCGCCGGGTTGGAAGGCGCTGGACAAGGCCTATAACAAAAGCTGGTGGACGCAAAACTACTACGATCCGCTGGTGCAGGATGCGACCCGGTTGTACCTGATTACCCGTCACTTCCCGGAAAAAGTATCGGCTATCCCGCCACAACTGCTGGAAAATATGGTGCAGGCACTGAGGGAAGAGCGTTACACGACCTTCTCCGCGGCGATGAGCATTCTGGCGCTGGAAAGTTACTCAGAACAGGTGGCACAACAAAACGATCCGCAGGCGCTGACGATTAACCAACTGGGGCGTGACAATAAAGTTCCTCAGCTGATTTCTGCGCTAAAGGGGCGGTTTGCACAGGGTAACTTCAGTGGGGATGCGGCTTCTGTTCAGTTCCGCAATGCAGGAAACGCACCCGCCTGGTATGTGGTCACACAGGCCGGTTATGACCTCGCTGCACCAGAGAAAGCGATCAGCCGTGGGCTGGAAATCAGCCGCGATTACACCGATGCCGCAGGTAAAACGGTCGACAAGGTCTCACTCGGTCAGACCATTAACGTGCATCTGAAAATCCGTGCGAATTCAAAAGCAGCGCTGAGTAATCTGGCGATAGTTGACCTGTTGCCGGGTGGATTTGAAGTGGTCCAGCAAACGCCTCCACCGCCAGAGACGGATGATGAGGAACAGCAGGATGCATCTTCTGCAGGCTGGCAGTCGCCGCTGGCGGCAAGCGGATCAACCTGGGCACCTGACTTCAGCGACATTCGTGAAGATCGTGTGATCATCTATGGCAGTGCCACCACGGAACTGCAGGAGTTTGTTTACCAAATCAAAGCCACCAACACCGGAAGTTTTGTCATTCCTCCGGCGTACGGTGAAGCGATGTATGACCGTGAAATTCAGGCGATGTCAGCCAGCGCAGGCAAGATTGATGTGGTACCGGCTGAATAGCCGGGCTTCGGGTAGCATGAACACATGAAACGTCTGTTGCAAAATCTGGCAATGGCGCTGGGATTACTGGCGCTGCTGGTGGCAGGCTTTCGTTTGTGGCCACATCCGCCGTTATCACAAGGTGTCCCGCTGTCCACGGCATGGTATGACCGTCATGGCACATTGCTAAGGCTGTCGCTGGCCAGCGACGATCGCTATCGTCAGTGGACGCCTCTGGAGGCGATTTCGCCGTTGGCGGTGGACGGACTGTTGCTGCATGAAGATCGCTGGTTCTGGTACAACCCCGGCGTAAACCCGCTAAGCCTGGCGCGGGGCTTCTGGCGCAGCTATGTGCTGGGCGGCAATAAGCAGGGCGGATCGACCATCACCATGCAACTGGCGCGCATGGTGTGGCAACTGAATACCCGATCGCCAAAAGGCAAGATAGTTCAGGTGTTGCGCGCCCTTCAGCTTGAACTCAGTTACTCCAAACACGATATCCTGGAAGCCTATCTGAATTACGCTCCGTATGGGCGTAACATCGAAAGTATTGGTGCAGCCAGCCTGATCTACTTTGCCAAACCCCCTGCACAGTTGACGCTGGCAGAGGCGTTGACGCTGGCGGTACTGCCTCAGTCACCCAGTTTGCGTATTAATCCTCGCAGTGATGAAGTCAGCCCGCCGCTGATGCAGGCGCGCAACCGCTTGTTCCTGCGCTGGCAGCAGCATTATTCCACCGACCACAGCCAGCAAGCGCTGTTCCAGCTGCCGTTAGCCCTGCGTCAGCCGCAGGATTTACCTTTTATCGCACCGCACTTCATTGAACAGTTGCAAATCGGAGAGCGTCAACCCCGAGTGGACACCACGCTGGATGCCAGTCTGCAACGGCTGGTTGAAAGACAGGTCAACGCGTTTATTCGTCGTAATCAGAGCCGGGGGATTCATAATACCGCCGTACTGATGGTGGACAGCCGCGATATGGGAGTACGTGCTATGGTCGGCTCGGCCGACTATTACAACCGCCAGATTCAGGGGCAGGTGAATGGCACAAACGCTAAACGTTCCCCAGGTTCCGCGTTGAAGCCCTTTATTTATGCACTGGGGATGGAGCAGGGCGTGCTGCATCCGATGACCGTTCTGAAAGATGTGCCTTACTCCTTCGGCAGCTATGCGCCCGAGAACTTTGACCGCCGCTTCCTCGGGCCGGTGACTGCGACCGACGCCCTCAATTTCAGCCGAAATATTCCGGCGGTGACCATTGCTTCACGGCTGCGCCAGCCGGGTTTCTATCAGTTTTTACAGTTGGCGGGTATCAGTAATCTTGCCAGCGAAAAACATTATGGACTGTCGCTGGTGCTGGGGGGGGGAGAGGTGACTGCCCAGGAACTGGCGAAACTCTATGCGATGCTGGCTAACCGGGGCGAAGTTCGCGCGCTGCGGCTGCGTCAGCAGGACCCTCAGTCGCCGGCATTTCGCCTGCTGAGTGAAGAGGCCAGTTTTATGACGCTGGATATTCTGCGTCAGCACCGCCGCCCTGGCGATACATTAGCGCAGCGCCCGTCATCGCTTCCTGTTTACTGGAAAACCGGCACCTCCTGGGGCTTTCGCGACGCATGGAGCGTCGGTATTTTTGGTCCTTATGTGCTGGTGGTGTGGCAGGGGAACTTTAACGGGCAGGGCAATAACGCGTTTGTCGGCGTTGAGGCTGCCGCACCGTTGTTTTTCAATATTATCGACAGTGTGATTGCCAGCTATCCGGGACTGAGTGAGCCTAAGCATCGCTTCCCGGTGCATCTGAAACGTGTGGAAATCTGCCTGCCGAGTGGCGATCTGCCCACGCAGTGGTGCCAGCAGCGCGGCAAAAGCTGGTTTATTCCGGGTAAATCCCCGATTAAAGTGGATACGGTTTACCGCCCCTTACGTATTGATAATCAGAGTGGGCAACCCGTCTGTGCCCCCTGGGATACAGAGACCAGCCATATTGAAGTGTTTGAGTTCTGGCCCTCCGATCTTGCCAACGTCTTTATGCAAGCCGGGTTGCCCAAGCGCCAGCCGCCAGCGGTTACCTGCCAGCAGGGCGCAGTGGGAGGAGATGCACCACGCATAACGTCGCCGTTGAAGAACACCACTTACCAGCTGCGTCAGTCGCAGAAAGGGCGGGACAATATCAGTTTCAGCGCGGTGACCGATGCGGACAGTGCCACTGTTTACTGGTTTGTTGATGATGTTTATCTTGGTAGCAGTGCCAGTAAAACGCCCCTCGACTGGCGGCCCTCCCGTCCGGGAAAATATCGTATTCGTGCGGTAGACGACCGTGGCCGTGCCGACAGTCGTCTGATTAATGTGGCGTTGATCAACTAATTTCAGACGGATCCCCAGGCGCTTTTCTGGTCATCAATCCACGGGCTGCGTAAAATAGCCGCAGGTGGGGAAAAAATGTCGCGATGAGGATCGGGTTTTTCATTAAATTATTGAATCTCCGATAGGCATCTCTCGCGATGCCCCCTATAATCTGCGGCCATTTTCCCGGCCGGGAACCGTTTTCGCGGCTAAACTCGAAAGATAATACAGGGGTCAACAATGACTATTGAGCGTACATTTTCCATCGTAAAACCAAACGCTGTGGCAAAGAATGTTATCGGTGCCATCTTCAACCGTTTTGAAAGCGCTGGCTTCAAAATCGTTGGCAGCAAAATGCTGCACCTGAGCAAAGAGCAGGCTGAAGGTTTCTACGCTGAACACCAGGGTAAACCTTTCTTTGATGGCCTGGTTGAATTCATGACCTCTGGTCCGGTTGTTGTTTCCGTACTGGAAGGCGAAAATGCCGTACAGCGTCACCGTGACCTGATGGGTGCAACTAACCCGGCGAACGCGCTGGCGGGTACGCTGCGTGCTGACTACGCAGACAGCTTCACAGAGAACGCGACTCACGGTTCTGATTCTGCTGAATCTGCTGCCCGTGAAATCGCTTACTTCTTCGGCGAAGGCGAAATCTGCCCGCGTACCCGTTAATTCGGTTGCCTGACGGAAAAGGGTTTACAAAAAAAGTGTGTTTGCTGCTTTAACCCTCACGAAGTCATGAGTACAATAATGCGCCCCTGACGTTGTGTTCAGGGGCGCTTCTATTTTATTAACTCCAAACCCAGAGCCATAACGTGTAACAACGAGGCCAGAGAATATTATGTCAGAACTTATTGTGACGCCGTCGTCCGAATCTCCTGCAATTGCCATCCCTAAAAAAGACAAAATCAACCTGCTCGATCTCAATCGTCAGCAGATGCGTGAGTTTTTTGCCAGCATGGGTGAAAAACCGTTTCGTGCCGATCAGGTGATGAAATGGATCTATCACTACTGCTGTGATGATTTCGATGAGATGACCGACATCAACAAGGTTTTCCGTAACAGGCTGAAAGAGGTCGCTGAAATACGCGCACCAGAAGTCGCGGAAGAACAACGCTCAGCCGATGGCACCATTAAATGGGCCATTCAGGTGGGTGGGCAGCAGGTAGAAACCGTCTACATTCCAGAAAAAGATCGCGCCACGCTGTGTGTCTCTTCCCAGGTGGGCTGTGCGCTGGAATGCAAATTCTGTTCAACGGCGCAGCAGGGCTTTAACCGTAACCTGCGTGTATCCGAAATTATTGGTCAGGTATGGCGTGCAGCTAAAATAATCGGTGCCGCCAAAGTCACTGGCCAGCGCCCTATCACCAACGTGGTGATGATGGGGATGGGTGAGCCATTGCTCAACCTGACCAATGTGGTTCCGGCAATGGAAATTATGCTGGATGATTTTGGCTTTGGCCTGTCAAAACGCCGCGTGACGCTATCCACGTCGGGTGTAGTTCCTGCGCTGGATAAGCTGGGCGATATGATCGATGTGGCGCTGGCGATCTCGCTGCATGCGCCTAATGACACAATTCGTGACGAAATTGTACCGATCAACAAAAAGTACAATATTGCGACGTTCCTGGCATCCGTCAGCCGTTATATCGGCAAGTCTAATGCTAATCAAGGGCGTGTGACCATCGAGTACGTGATGCTCGATCACATCAATGACAGCACTGATAATGCGCATGAATTGGCCGCGTTGTTAAAAGATACGCCGTGCAAAATTAACCTGATCCCGTGGAACCCCTTCCCGGCAGCACCTTATGGTCGCAGTTCGAACAGTCGCATCGATCGCTTCTCTAAAGTGTTGATGGATTACGGTTTTACTACTATTGTGCGTAAAACCCGTGGTGATGATATTGATGCCGCGTGCGGTCAGTTGGCAGGTGACGTTATTGACCGTACTAAGCGCACGCTGAAAAAGAAATTGGCTGGAGAAGCCATCTCTGTGAAGGCGCTCTGAAACCCGGTGTTTTCCTGCCTAATATCCGTATTGAACCTGGCAATATTGGCGTACGATAAGTGGCTGATAAAAACAGGGAGAGACAGGGATGCGGGCAGGGATAATCGCCTTTGTGCTGATAATGTTGCTGGCGGGATGTCAGACTTCGCCACAGCCAGATGCACTGGTTGAAACACGGATTCAGTTGGGAATGGCCTGGTTGGCGCGCGGTAACAATGATGCTGCACGCAGGAATTTGCAGCGTGCAATCGCCATTGCACCAGGCGATTACCGTACCCAACTGGCGATGGCTCGCTACCAGCAGCAGACAGGCAATAACAGCATGGCGCAGCAACATTATCGTCACGCCCTGAAATTAGCAGCGCAAAACAGCTATGTGCTTAATAATTACGGTGCGTTTCTCTGCGGATTAGGGCAGTATGATGCGGCACAACGGCTGTTCAGCAGGGCAATGGATGATTCAGCAAATGGGCTTCGTGCCGACAGTGTTGAAAATTCCGGCTATTGTTTTTTGAATGCCGGCCAGCATGAAAAAGCGCGAGAAGCGCTGAAGGATGCGGTGAAAATCGATCCGACCAAAGGAATGCTAATGCTGGCAGAAGCCGAAAGGCGATTTGGAAAGGGGAGTCGTGCAGATTCACGGCTCCTGTTAGATGTTTATCAACACAACTTTCCTGTTTCGGCAGAAAGCCTGTGGTTAGAGATTCGCTTCGCCGCGCAGGTCAATCAGCCCGATGAAGTTCATTATTATGGGGCTCAACTTGCGCGAATTTTTCCACAATCGATACAGTACCAGCATTTCTTAGCTAATGAATACTGAAGCCACTCAAGACAAACCTAACGTAAATTCAACAGGCGAGCGCCTGCGTGGTGCCCGTGAACTCATGGGCCTGACTCAGCAGAATGTTGCTGAACGCCTCTGCCTGAAACTTTCCACTGTTCGTGATATTGAAGAGGACAAGTCGCCTGCCGACCTGGCATCGACCTTTTTGCGTGGCTATATCCGTTCTTACGCGCGTTTGGTTCGCGTGCCGGAAGAAGAGCTGCTACCGATGATGGCCAAGCAGGCCCCGGTCAGAGCCGCGAAAGTTGAACCGATGCAAAGTTTTTCCCTCGGTAAACGCCGCAAAAAACGCGACGGCTGGTTGATGATTTTCACCTGGCTGGTGTTGTTTGTGGTGGTGGGATTGACGGGAGCCTGGTGGTGGCAGAATCACAAAGCCGCTCAGGATGATCTGGTTTCAATGGCCGATCAAAACGCGTCGTCCGAAGGGGATAACAGTCAGTCGATCCCTTTGACCGACAGTAATGCCAACAGCGCCACTGATAGCAGTGGGCAAACGGCCATTCCACTGGATACCACACCAGCAGCAGATTCTGCGAACACGGGCAGCACTCCAGCTGCCACGGCGCAGGTACCTGCGGCAAATACTCAGGCTGATAATTCTCAGCCTGCTGTGGTTTCACCAAGTCAGGCACCGGCTGAGGCCGGTGTCAGTGGGCAACTGCCTACCAGCAGCGCCGGCGTCAGCCAGCCTGCTGTTGACCCAAACGCCGTAGTTATGACTTTTTCCAGCGATTGCTGGCTGGAAGTAACCGATGCAGCAGGCAAGAAACTGTTCAGCGGTATTCAGCGTAGTGGTGGTAAACTCAGCCTTGCCGGCACCGCCCCCTATCGTTTGAAGATTGGTGCGCCGGCCGCAGTACAGATCGAATATCAGGGTAAACCTGTCGATCTGAGTCGTTTCATCCGTACTAACCAGGTTGCTCGCCTGACTATCGGTGCGCAATAACGCATCTTCCTCTGGTCGCGAGTGATTGTGGAGAAAGAATATGCATAACGAAGCACCCATTACCCGTCGCAAATCAAAGCGCATTTACGTCGGCAAGGTGCCCGTGGGTGACGGTGCACCTATTGCCGTCCAGTCCATGACCAATACCCGCACTACCGACGTTGCCGCTACGGTCGCTCAGATCAAAGCTCTGGAGCGCGTTGGTGTCGATATCGTGCGTGTGTCCGTACCAACGATGGATGCCGCAGAAGCTTTCCGTCTTATCAAACAGCAGGTAAATGTCCCGCTGGTCGCTGATATCCATTTTGACTACCGTATTGCCCTTAAAGTTGCCGAATATGGCGTGGACTGTCTGCGCATCAACCCCGGCAACATTGGTAATGAAGAGCGTATTCGCTCTGTGGTGGATTGCGCGCGTCATTACAATATTCCCATCCGCATTGGTGTTAACGGCGGATCGCTGGAAAAAGATTTGCAGGAAAAGTACGGTGAGCCCACTCCGCAGGCGCTGCTGGAATCCGCGATGCGTCATGTGGACATCCTCGATCGCCTCAACTTTGATATGTTCAAAGTCAGTGTGAAAGCCTCCGACGTGTTCCTGGCCGTTGAGTCCTATCGACTTCTGGCGAAGCAGATCGACCAGCCGCTGCATTTGGGCATCACCGAAGCGGGTGGTGCACGTGCGGGTGCCGTCAAATCGGCCATTGGCCTGGGGTTGCTACTGTCGGAAGGCATCGGCGATACGTTGCGTATCTCGCTGGCGGCCGACCCGATTGAAGAAGTAAAAGTCGGCTTCGATATCCTTAAGTCGCTGCGTATTCGCGCGCGCGGTATCAACTTTATCGCCTGCCCAACCTGTTCACGTCAGGAATTTGACGTGATCGGCACGGTGAATGCGTTAGAAGAGCGGCTGGAAGATATCATCACACCGATGGATATTTCGATTATCGGCTGTGTGGTGAACGGCCCGGGTGAAGCCACCGTTTCCACGATGGGCGTCACTGGCGGCAGCAAGAAAAGCGGTTTCTACGAAGATGGCGTGCGTCTGCGCGAGCGTCTGGATAACGACAATATGATCGATCAGTTGGAAGCCCGCATTCGTGCGAAAGCCACCATACTGGACGCATCGCGCCGGATTGATGTCCAGCAGGTCGAAAAATAAACTGCAAGGGGCGGCCTTTTATTTCGGTCGCCCCTTGCTGAATCAAATTGATGAGAGAAAACTAGTGGCGAAGAATATCCAGGCCATTCGCGGCATGAACGACTATTTACCTGCTGATACCGTGGTATGGCAGCGTATCGAACAGATCCTCAAGCAGGTGCTGGGCAGCTATGGATTCAGCGAAATTCGCCTGCCGATTGTAGAGCAGACCCCGTTATTCAAACGCGCTATCGGTGAAGTGACCGATGTGGTTGAAAAAGAGATGTACACCTTTGATGACCGCAACGGTGAAAGCCTGACGCTGCGTCCTGAAGGTACCGCGGGTTGTGTACGCGCGGGCATTGAACACGGTCTGCTGTACAATCAGGAACAGCGTCTGTGGTATATCGGCCCGATGTTCCGCTATGAGCGTCCACAAAAAGGGCGTTATCGTCAGTTCCATCAGATTGGTGCTGAAGTGTTTGGTCTGCAAGGCCCGGACATCGATGCGGAACTGATCATGATGACGGCCCGCTGGTGGAAAGCACTGGGTATCTCTGAGCATGTCAGCCTGGAGCTGAACTCCATCGGTTCACTGGAAGCCCGTGCCAATTACCGTGATGCGCTGGTGGCCTTCCTCGAACAGCATATTGACGTGCTGGATGAAGACTGCAAACGCCGCATGTATACTAACCCGCTGCGCGTGCTGGATAGCAAAAACCCGGATGTTCAGGCACTGCTGAATGATGCACCAACGCTCGGTGATTATTTGGATGACGAGTCCCGCGAGCATTTCGCCGGGCTGTGCAGCCTGCTCGATGCAGCCGGTATTGCTTATACCGTCAACCAGCGTCTGGTGCGTGGCCTCGACTATTACAACCGGACCGTGTTTGAATGGGTGACCAGCAGCCTCGGTTCACAGGGCACCGTCTGTGCCGGTGGACGTTATGATGGCCTGGTTGAACAGTTGGGTGGACGTGCAACCCCGGCGGTCGGTTTTGCGATGGGCCTGGAACGTCTGGTCCTGCTGGTGCAGGCGGTTAATCCAGAATTTGAACCGACGCGTATTGTTGATGTCTATGTTATCGCTTCGGGTCAGGGCGTACAGAGCGCGGCGATGCTGCTGGCAGAACAGCTGCGTGACGCGCTGCCGGAACTGAAGCTAATGACTAACTTTGGTGGCGGTAACTTCAAGAAGCAGTTTGCCCGTGCAGACAAGTGGGGCGCCCGCATTGCACTGGTACTCGGTGAAGATGAAGTGGCCAATGGCCAACTGGTGATTAAAGATTTGCGTAACGGCGAGCAACAAACGCTGGCACAAAGTGCTGCGGCAGCTACGCTGGCATCGATGTTACAGCGTTAAGCCTCTGCGGCGGCACGATTTAAAGGAGTAGGATTGCGTGGAAGTGTATAGCAACGAGAACGAACAGGTAGATGCGCTGAAGAACTTCTTTGCTCAGAATGGCAAAGCGTTAGTGGTTGGCGTTGTTCTGGGCGTCGGCGCATTACTGGGCTGGCGTTACTGGAGTAATCATCAGGACAGCGGATCGCGTGAAGTGTCCGCGTCTTATCAGCAGGTGACGTCGGCGCTGGACGCCACGAAACCCGCTTCGCTTGACGCAGTAGCTAAATTTGCCAGCGAAAACAGCAATACCTACGGTGCACTGGCTTCTCTGGATTTGGCAAAACGCTATATTGACAACAATCAGTTGGATAAAGCGGTAGACCAGTTGCAGAGCGGCCTCAAGAGCACCAAAGATGCTAACTTGCAGTCGGTTCTGAACCTGCGCCTTGCACGCATCCAGTTACAGCAGAAGCAGCCTGACGCCGTGTTGAAAACACTGGAAAGCGTTAAAGGTGACGGCTGGGCAGCTATCGTGGCTGATGTACGCGGTGAAGCGTTACTCAGCAAAGGCGATGTCAAAGGCGCACGCGATGCGTGGAGCAAAGGAATCGCTTCTGATGCGTCTTCGACGCTGAAAGAGATGCTGCAAATGAAAGTGAATAATCTGCCGGGCTAAATAGCTCCTTGTACATTTGGCCTTACAGGCACAAGAGGGATTTCATGGAATTGCGTAAGTTACTTCTGCCGGGACTGATGTCAGTCACCTTGCTCAGCGGATGTTCATGGTTCAGCGGTGAAGAAGATGTTGTCAAAATGTCACCGTTGCCGACAGTGCAGAATCAGTTCGAACCAGAAAAAGTCTGGAGCACCTCAGTGGGCAATGGCGTAGGTGATTTCTACTCCAACCTGCACCCGGCCTGGTCTGAGAATACCGTCTATGCCGCTGACCGCCACGGTGTGGTCAAAGCGCTGAACTCAGGCGATGGCAAAGAACAGTGGAAAGTCGACCTGGCAGAAAAAACCGGTTGGTTATCCAGCAATATTCCCGCGCTGCTCTCCGGTGGCCTGACCGTTGATGCGGGTCATGTCTATGTCGGTAGTGAGCGTGGTCAGGTTTATGCGCTGAACACCAGCGATGGCTCTATCGCCTGGCAGACTAAAGCGGCCGGTGAAGTGTTGTCCCGTCCGGTTGTCAGCGATGGCCTGGTGCTGGTTCATACCAGCAACGGCATGCTGCAAGGTCTGGATCAGACCAGCGGTAACATCAAGTGGACCGTTAACCTCGACGTGCCAGCCCTGAGTCTGCGCGGTGAGTCTGCACCTGCGACGGCCTTTGGTGCTGCCATTGTTGGTGGTGATAACGGCCGCGTCAGCGCGGTGATTATGAACCAGGGCCAGATTATCTGGCAGCAGCGTATCTCCCAGCCAAGTGGTGCGACGGAAATCGATCGCCTGGCCGACGTAGACACAACGCCGGTTATCGTTAACGGTGTCGTGTATGCCTTAGCCTATAACGGTAATTTGACCGCGCTGGACCTGCGTTCAGGCCAGATTCTGTGGAAACGCGAAATCGGTTCCGTTCACGACATGATCGTCGACGGTGGCCGCATCTTCCTGGTAGACCAGGATGACCGTGTGATTGCACTGAATACCGACGGTGGCGTGAGCCTGTGGCGCCAGAGCGATCTGCTGCACCGTAACCTGACATCACCCGTTCTGTATAATGGCTATCTGGTCGTCGGTGACAGCGAAGGTTATCTGCACTGGATCAATACTGACGATGGCCGTTTTGTTGCTCAACAGAAACTGGACAGCTCCGGTTTCCAGACCGAACCGGTTGTTGCCAGCGACAAGCTGCTTATTCAGTCTAAAGACGGTGAGGTTTACGCGATTACGCGTTAATTCCTCAGCAAGTCTGTGCCCCACAGAATTCAGCCTGCCGCGACTGCAGCGGGCTGAAAGTTGAAGGGTAAGCGGCTCCTGATTGTTCAGGGGCCGTTTTGTTTTATCCAAGGCGTGTTATTCTAGGCGCCATCGGCCTGAGTACAGCGGCAGTTTATCTGCCGGAACAGCGAATAATATCGCAGCCAGGCGCTTATTTTTTAGTTATGAGGCTTCACTATGGTACCTGTGGTCGCGCTTGTCGGGCGTCCCAATGTGGGAAAATCCACCCTGTTTAACCGTTTAACGCGTACACGAGATGCGCTGGTGGCGGATTTTCCAGGGCTGACTCGAGATCGCAAATATGGTCGCGCCGAAATAGAAGGGCGTGAGTTTATTTGTATCGATACCGGTGGTATCGACGGCAACGAAGAGGGCGTGGAAACACGCATGGCGGAACAGTCGCTGTTGGCGATTGAAGAAGCCGATGTTGTGCTGTTTATGGTCGATGCGCGTGCCGGGCTGATGCCTGCTGACACCGCTATTGCCAAGCACCTGCGTTCGCGCGATAAGCCAACCTTTATCGTTGCCAACAAAACCGATGGCCTGGATGCCGACTCTGCCGTGGTCGATTTCTGGTCACTCGGTCTGGGCGAAATCCATCCGATTGCTGCTTCCCACGGGCGTGGTGTCACCAGCCTGCTGGAACTGGTATTGCTGCCATGGATGGATGTTGTTGCGCCAGAACGTGAGCTGACGGAAGAAGAAGAAAACGAAGCCTACTGGGCGGAGTTTGCGGCAAAAGAAGCCAAAGCCAACGGCGAAATGCCGGAAGACGAAGAAGATGATTTCAACCCGCTGGATCTGCCGATCAAGCTGGCGATTGTCGGTCGTCCGAACGTAGGTAAGTCAACGCTCACTAACCGTATTCTCGGTGAAGAGCGCGTGGTGGTTTACGACATGCCGGGTACCACGCGTGACAGTATTTATATCCCGATGGAGCGTGACGGGCGTGAATATGTCCTGATCGATACGGCCGGGGTGCGTAAACGCGGAAAAATCACTGAAACCGTTGAAAAGTTCTCGGTGATCAAAACCCTGAAAGCGATTGAAGATGCCAACGTTGTTCTGCTGGTCATTGATGCGCACGAAGGCATTTCCGATCAGGACCTCTCACTGCTGGGCTTTATCCTCAATAGTGGGCGCTCACTGGTGATTGTGGTCAACAAGTGGGATGGTCTGTCACAGGAAATCCGTGATGAAGTGAAAGAGCAACTGGACTACCGTCTGGGCTTTATCGACTTCGCCCGTATTCACTTTATCTCTGCTCTGCACGGCAGTGGCGTGGGTAACCTGTTTGAATCGGTGACCGAAGCTTACGACTGTTCAACACGTCGTGTTAACACCTCCATGTTGACGCGTATTATGAACATGGCTGCCGATGACCATCAGCCGCCGCTGGTGCGTAGCCGCCGCGTGAAGCTGAAATATGCCCACGCCGGGGGATATAACCCACCGATTGTGGTCATCCACGGAAACCAGGTGAAAGATCTGCCGGACTCCTACAAACGTTATCTGATGAACTACTTCCGTCGTTCACTGGAAATCATGGGTACGCCAATCCGTATTCAGTTCAAAGAGGGTGAGAACCCTTATGAAGGCAAACGTAACCTGCTGACGCCAAATCAGCAGCGTAAGCGCCAGCGCTTAATGAGCCATCTGAAAAAGAACAAACGTTGATCCACAAGGGGGCCTGATGGCCCCCTTTGTTTTATGCTGAAAAGCAA
Organism: Erwinia sp. MYb416; assembly: GCF_037479575.1. Classification (NCBI taxonomy): domain Bacteria; kingdom Pseudomonadati; phylum Pseudomonadota; class Gammaproteobacteria; order Enterobacterales; family Erwiniaceae; genus Erwinia; species Erwinia sp. MYb416. Next base: position 857,878 of record NZ_JBBGYT010000439.1, on the reverse strand, counting down.
AGACGATGGAGAAACCCGATGGACAGACTTTGCCCGCATTGCCAGCACCCCCTCACGACCACGGACAGCGGTGTTTTCTGCCCGCACTGCCAGCATCATTTCGTTGCCTGTTGCCCTGATTGCCATCTTCCTCTGACTGTCCTGAAAGCCTGTGGCGCAGTGGACTACTTCTGTGAGCATGGGCACGGCTTGATGTCCAAAAAACACCTGCTATTACTCCCCGTTGATAATCCATAAACCCCGGAAATAATCACGATAATCATTTTGTGCGATTTCCCGTCTATAGTTATCGAAGATAGACGGGTTGTTAATTTTCTGTTTATCAGATTATGAACCTGGTGGTACAATCCTGCCGCTTGCTACCGGTGCTCAGCCACGTCAGCCGTGAGGTCAGAGCATCAGCGGTGAAAGCAGGACGGGATCGCTTCCGTGTAACATGTTAATAAAAATAAGGTATTCATAAAAAGCTGCCTTATTTTCTCCAGGAGTATTTCTGCTATGCCTCAAATAAATGCCGGGTCATCTAAATGGCTGGGCCTGTGGTGTTTCTTGCTGGGATTAATTTTACTGGCAACAGGCCTTTACTTTGTCATTGGTGGGGGAAAATTAGTTTCACTCGGTGGGAGCTGGTATTTCGTGATTGCCGGTATTGTCACCGTGCTGTCCGCCATCCAGTTCTTCCGTCGCCGGGCTTCCGCAGTGGTGATTTTTGCTCTGGTGTTTATTGGTTCCGCCATCTGGGCTGTGCTGGATGCCGGTATCGACTTCTGGCCGCTGGTTTCCCGCCTGATGTTCCTGGCAGGTATGCTGCTGCTGGCGTTGATCACCTGGCCGTCTCTGCGCAAACATGAAGGCAAACCTGCCTGCGCGAAAGGGGCTTATGGCCTTGGCGTGGTGACCGTGGTTGGCCTGCTGGCAACCCTTTATGGCATGTTCCAGCCGCATCCGACCGTCGCAAATGGTCAGGAGTTGCCGCTGGTGCCCGTTGATAAGTCAACGGAGCAGAAAAACTGGGATAACTACGGTAACACCGCAGGCGGTAGCCGCTTTGTGGCTCTGGACCAGATCACCCGCGATAACGTGAAAGATCTGAAACCTGTCTGGACCTACCACACCGGTGATATCCCGGAAAGCCCGACCGGCAGCGGCGCTGAAGATCAGCAAACGCCATTGCAGATTGGTGATCGCGTATTCCTCTGTACTCCGCATAACAACGTGATTGCTCTGGATGCTGATACTGGTAAGCAGCTCTGGAAAACCGAGATTAACGCACAGTCTCAGGTCTGGAACCGCTGCCGTGGCCTGGCCTATTTCGATGTCAGCAAACCGCTGGAACAGCCTACCGTTCCTGACTCAACGCCTGTCACACCTGTGACGCTGGCTGCGGGCGATACCTGTCAGCGCCGTATTCTGATGAACACCATCGATGCGCGTCTGGTCGCGATCAACGCCGACAATGGTGAAATGTGCCAGAACTTCGGTGACAAAGGTTTTGTTGACCTGAAAGCCGGCCTTGGCGATGCCAGCGATCCGAAATATCAGTTAACCTCAGCGCCAACGCTGGCCGGTACGACCGTTGTCGTCGGTGGCCGCGTAGCGGATAACGTGCAGACTGATATGCCTGGCGGCGTACTGCGCGGCTTTGATGTGATCACCGGTGAAATGCGTTGGGCCTTTGATCCGGGCAACCAGGATCCAAATGCGAAACTGGAAGAGGGTAAAACCTTCGTTCGCAGCACGCCGAACTCCTGGGCACCGATGTCCTATGACGCGGGCATGAACACCGTGTTCCTGCCGATGGGAAGCTCTTCTGTAGATCTGTGGGGGGCGAACCGTAACGCGCTGGATCATAAATACGGTGCTTCGATTCTGGCACTGGATGCGACCACCGGTAAAGAGAAGTGGGTTTATCAGACCGTGCATAACGATCTGTGGGACTTCGATATTCCGATGCAACCAAGCCTGATCGACTTCCCACAGAAAGATGGCAGCACGAAGCCAGCGGTGGTGTTTGGTACGAAAGCGGGCCAGATCTTTGTGCTGGACCGTCTGACGGGGCAGCCTCTGACGGAAGTGAAGGAAGTGCCGGTTAAACCAGGTAACATCCCGAACGAGCAGTACACCCCAACGCAGCCGAAATCCGTAGGTATGCCGGAGATTGGTGCGGGTACGCTGAAAGAGTCTGACATGTGGGGCGCGACGCCATTTGATCAGCTGGCTTGCCGTATTGGTTTCAAATCCATGCGTTACGATGGCCTGTACACTGTACCGGGGACTGACCTCTCTCTTAGCTTCCCGGGATCGCTGGGTGGCATGAATTGGGGCAGCCTGTCGACCGATCCGAATAACCACTACATCTTCGCCAATGACATGCGTCTGGGCCTGTGGGTGCAGATGGTGCCGGTGAAAGCCGATGCGAAAGCCAGCGATGGCGGTGAAGCGGTTAACACTGGTATGGGGGCCGTTCCGCTGAAAGGCACGCCGTATGCCGTGAACAAAAACCGCTTTATGTCGCCAATGGGTATCCCTTGCCAGAAGCCACCATTTGGTACGCTTTCGGCTATCGACCTGAAAACACAGAAAGTGGTATGGCAGGTTCCGGTTGGCACCGTGCAAGACACCGGTCCGCTAGGCGTGAAAATGCATGCACCGATGCCGGTAGGTATGCCGACACTGGGCGGTACGCTGGCAACACAGGGCGGCCTGGTGTTTATCGCAGGAACGCAGGATTACTACCTGCGTGCATTCGATACCTCAACCGGTAAAGAAGTATGGAAAGCCCGTCTGCCAGTGGGCAGCCAGGGTGGCCCGATGAGCTACAAATCACCGAAAACCGGTAAGCAGTACATCATCATCTCTGCGGGCGGTGCGCGTCAGTCCCCCGATCGTGGTGACTATGTGATCGCTTACGCACTGGACAAATAAGGCGCAGCGACTCACTCGCTAACCTGATGTCAAAAAAGCCCCTTCATCGCTGAAGGGGCTTTTTTTGTCGGTCACTTTGTGGAGTTAACACTATCCGTCCTGGATGAGAGGGTAAAATCATGCAATTATCGGGTCTTTTGAGCCAGGGCGGGAAACACTAAGCGCGCTGTTATAATTGAGTCATAACGTTTATCCCCTCTGATAATGAATAAAAGGAGAGATTAATGGAAAAGATAGAAAACCTGATAATAACACTGAAACAGTGCATTCCAGCATTGGATACCGCGCCATTACAGAGCGAAAAACCACTTAATGATGAGCAGTTTACGCTCTTAGAGTGGCTGTATAAGCACCTTAGCGCGCAAAACCTCATGGTCTATGAGGAATGGAAAGAATACACCGGTGATATTCCCGCATTAAAAACGCTGTCTGATTTATCGATGCCTGAAGCACCCGCGGACTTTATTTTTTCAGCTATCGAGAAAATAGATTGGTCAACAGCCAGTATTGATCCCTATGAGATAGCCTATTTCGTGCCCTGGCTCGAGCATATTAATTTTTATTTAAAGCCGCACGCATTAAGGTTAATCACCCTGCTGCCATTTGAAAATGCCTATATTTTCTGTGTGCGGGATGATGAAGTCTTACTGCAAAAACTGGAGGCAAGCCTGCAAGCTTTTGACATGGGCATCCATGACCGGCAGCCAATGGATCAACAACAGGTATTAGCGGACATCGAACAGCTGATTTCTGAATAACGAGCCGCACCAGACATTCGCCGGAGAAAAGAGTCAGACGGCCTCAACAACCGCCAGACTCATTTGCGTGACAAAGACTCGCTGCGTTTATTATCCCTGAATTGAAGCGTCATTCAGGACGCGTTGCGTTTACGTGCTTTCTTCACCGGCGTAATGGCGGTGACTTCACTCTCCACCCAACCGTCATCCAGGCGGGTTTTCAGCACGTCACCAGGGTGTAGCTGTTGTGTCTTTTTCACGACCTGGCCGTCTGCCGCTGTGGTGACACTGAAACCACGTGCCAGCGTGGCCAGCGGGCTGACCCCTTCCAACTGGGCCGCAAGATTGCCGAAGCGCTGTTTATTGGCGTTGAGCTGCTGCTGCATGGCCTGTTGCAGGCGGTGATGCCACTGCTGGAGCTGCTGTCCGGCGCGCTGGACGCGCATTTCCGGGCGAATGGCACTCAGACGCTGCCCCACGCGCTCCTGCTGGCGTACTGCCTGGCGAAGCCTGAGCTGCATGGCATCATCCAGTCGGCGCTGTAGCTTCATCAGCGCCGTCTGCTGGCGTGCCAGACGCAGTTGCGGGTGCTGTTGTTGCAGACGATGTTGAATGCGGGTGAAAGTCCGCTGCTGCTGCGCGAGGTAATAATCCATCGCCATTTCCAGCCGCTGCTGTTGTGACTGGAGCTGGCGCAGCAGTTCGATCTGATTACGACTGACCAGCTCCGCTGCCGCAGAAGGCGTGGGCGCGCGCAGGTCGGCCACAAAGTCGGCGATGGTCACATCGGTTTCATGCCCGACGGCGCTGACAATCGGAATGCGGCTGGCATAAATTGCCCGCGCCACACGCTCATCGTTAAAACTCCAGAGGTCTTCCAGCGAGCCGCCGCCGCGTCCCACAATCAATACATCGCACTCATTGCGCGCATTGGCCAGCTCAATGGCCCGTACGATGCCTGAGGGCGCTTCTGCGCCCTGTACCTGGGTCGGGTAGATAACCACGGGCAGTGATGGGTCGCGTCGCTGTAGCACGCGTAGCACGTCGTGTAGCGCGGCACCGCTGGCAGAGGTGATCACCCCAACCTGGCGTGCCGGGTCCGGCAGTGCCTGTTTATGGCTCTGCTCAAACAGTCCTTCTGACATCAGCCGCTGCTTCAGTTGCTCGAACTGTTGCTGCAACAGGCCATCTCCGGCGGGTTGCATACTTTCGGCAATCAACTGGTAGTCGCCGCGTGGCTCATACAGCGTAATGGTGGCGCGCACCAAAACCTGCTGGCCATTTTGCGGACGGAAGGTGACACGGCGGTTGCTGTTGCGGAACATCGCACAGCGAACCTGGGCGCCATCATCCTTCAACGTGAAGTACCAGTGACCGGAAGAGGGCTGGGAGAAATTTGAGATCTCCGCGCTCAACCAGACCTGGCCCATTTCCATCTCCAGTAGCTTGCGCACTGTCGTATTGAGACGGCTGACGGTAAAAATATTGGCGGTTGGAGGTAGCGACATGTGATGAAGATCAAACTTTAAATCAGAGGGTTAATTAACCGATACTACATGGCTCAGTCAGGGGATCAAGAGTTTTTCGTAAATAATGCTGGAGGCAATCGATTACGCCCTGTATAATGCCGCGGCAATATTTTACAAGTTCTCATTCACCCTGAGGTTGAGATATTGCCATGCTAAGAATCGCTAAAGAAGCCCTGACATTTGACGACGTTTTGCTCGTTCCTGCACATTCAACTGTACTGCCAAACACGGCTGACCTCAGCACCCAACTTACCAAAACCATCCGTTTAAACATTCCTATGTTGTCCGCTGCTATGGATACCGTGACCGAAGCGGGTCTGGCTATTGCACTGGCACAGGAAGGTGGTCTGGGCTTTATTCACAAAAACATGTCCATTGAGCGCCAGGCTGAAGAAGTGCGCAAAGTGAAGAAACACGAAAGTGGCGTGGTTACTGACCCGCAGACCGTGTTGCCCACCACTGCCCTGAGCGAAGTAAAAATTCTGACCGAACGTAACGGCTTTGCCGGTTACCCGGTGGTGAACGGCGAAAACGAACTGGTGGGGATCATCACCGGCCGTGACGTCCGCTTCGTGACGGATTTGAGCCTGCCTGTTTCTGCCGTGATGACGCCGAAAGAACGTCTCGTGACGGTGAAAGAAGGCGAAGCGCGTGAAGTTGTGCTGCATAAAATGCACGAAAAACGCGTTGAGAAAGCGCTGGTTGTGGATGACAGCTTCCACCTGCTGGGCATGATCACCGTAAAAGACTTCCAGAAAGCCGAACGTAAACCTAACGCCTGTAAAGACGAGCACGGCCGCCTGCGCGTAGGCGCTGCTGTGGGTGCCGGTGCCGGTAACGAAGAGCGTGTGGATGCGCTGGTCGCGGCCGGTGTTGACGTGCTGCTGATCGACTCCTCACACGGCCATTCTGAAGGCGTACTGCAACGTATCCGTGATACCCGTGCAAAATACCCTGACCTGCAAATCGTGGGCGGTAACGTCGCGACAGGCGCTGGTGCACTGGCGCTGGCTGAAGCAGGCGTGAGCGCGGTGAAAGTCGGTATTGGCCCTGGCTCAATTTGTACCACCCGTATCGTAACGGGCGTAGGTGTGCCGCAGATTACCGCTGTTTCTGACGCGGTAGAAGCGCTGGAAGGCACCGGGATCCCGGTTATCGCCGATGGCGGTATCCGCTTCTCCGGTGATATCGCCAAAGCGATTGCCGCGGGCGCTGCTGCCGTGATGGTCGGTTCCATGCTGGCCGGGACCGATGAATCTCCGGGCGAAATCGAACTCTACCAGGGCCGTTCATTCAAATCCTATCGCGGTATGGGCTCCCTGGGCGCGATGTCGAAAGGTTCGTCTGACCGTTACTTCCAGACCGACAATGCCGCTGACAAACTGGTGCCGGAAGGTATCGAAGGCCGCGTAGCCTACAAAGGCTACCTGAAAGCGATCGTACACCAGCAAATGGGTGGCCTGCGCTCCTGTATGGGCCTGACCGGCTGTGCTACCATCGACGACCTGCGCACCAAGGCTGAATTTGTGCGTATCAGCGGTGCGGGTATTCAGGAAAGCCACGTTCATGACGTGACCATCACCAAAGAGTCGCCGAACTACCGCATGGGTTCCTGATAACCCTGTACTGCACGCCCGGCTTCACTGCCGGGCGTTTTACTCGTAATCCCGAATTTGTACTACATCGCCTGGAATAGCCCAATGACGACGGAAAATATTCATAAACATCGCATCCTGATCCTCGATTTCGGTTCGCAGTATACGCAACTGGTTGCCCGCCGCGTGCGTGAACTGGGTGTCTACTGTGAACTGTGGGCGTGGGACGTGACCGAAGAGCAGATTCGTGGTTTTAACCCGAACGGCATCATCCTCTCCGGCGGCCCTGAAAGCACCACTGAAAACGACAGCCCTCGCGCACCTGACTATGTGTTTAACGCAGGCGTTCCGGTTCTGGGCGTGTGCTACGGCATGCAGACGATGGCGATGCAGCTGGGCGGCAAAGTTGAAGGCTCCAGCGAGCGTGAATTTGGTTATGCTCAGGTTGAAGTACAGACCAACAGCGCGCTGATCCGTGACATCGAAGATGCGATCAGCCCGGCCGGTAAGCCGCTGCTGGACGTGTGGATGAGCCACGGCGACAAAGTGACGGCGATCCCGTCTGACTTCGTGACCGTTGCCAGCACCGACTCCTGTCCGTTTGCCATTATGGCCAACGAAGAGAAGCGCTTCTACGGCGTACAGTTCCACCCGGAAGTGACACATACCCGTCAGGGTCTGCGTCTGCTGGAGCGTTTCGTGCTGGATATCTGCCAGTGTGAAGCCCTGTGGACCCCGGCTAAAATCATTGAAGATGCCGTTGAACGTCTGCGTGTGCAGGTCGGCAACGATAAAGTGATTCTCGGCCTGTCCGGCGGCGTTGACTCCTCTGTGACCGCAATGCTGCTGCACCGTGCGATTGGTGACCGTCTGACCTGCGTCTTTGTCGACAACGGCCTGCTGCGCCTGAACGAAGCAGAGCAGGTGATGGAGATGTTTGGTGACCATTTCGGTCTGAACATCATTCATGTGGAAGGCGAAAAACGCTTCCTCGACGCACTGGCAGGCACAGATGAGCCGGAAGCCAAGCGTAAAATCATCGGCCGCGTCTTCGTTGAAGTCTTCGATGAACAAGCTCTGAAGCTGGAAGACGTGAAGTGGCTGGCCCAGGGAACTATCTACCCTGATGTGATTGAATCAGCCGCTTCTGCTACTGGCAAAGCGCACGTGATCAAATCGCACCACAACGTGGGCGGCCTGCCGAAAGAAATGAAGATGGGCCTGGTTGAACCACTGCGTGAGCTGTTTAAAGACGAAGTGCGTAAAATCGGCCTGGAACTGGGCCTGCCGCACGCAATGCTGTTCCGTCACCCGTTCCCGGGCCCGGGCCTGGGTGTGCGCGTACTGGGTGAAGTGAAGAAAGAGTACTGTGACCTGCTGCGTCGTGCCGATGCGATCTTCATTGAAGAGCTGCATAAAGCCGACCTGTACAACAAAGTCAGCCAGGCCTTTACCGTCTTCCTGCCCGTCCGTTCTGTCGGCGTGATGGGCGATGGCCGTAAGTACGACTGGGTGGTTTCCCTGCGTGCTGTCGAGACCATCGACTTTATGACCGCACACTGGGCGCATCTGCCGTATGATTTCCTCGGCCGCGTATCCAACCGCATCATCAACGAAGTCGACGGGATTTCCCGTGTGGTTTACGATATTTCAGGTAAACCACCGGCGACGATTGAGTGGGAATGATTTAGCGTCTGGCAACAGCCTGCACGTATAAGCAGTAAAGTACCTCTAAGCCCGCGTAACTGCGGGCTTTTTTGTTTTTGTGTCTGGCACTTTCTGGCAGCTGTTAGCAACGGGAAGCACGGTTTTTTCAATGGAATTTTTGATGGTACTCTCTGGTTATGAATTCAGGTTTGAAAAAGTACCATGTGATAAATTTCGGTTGAGTTATGGTATTTGTTTTTTATAACGCGATTAAAAACAGATAGTTAAATAACTTTTCTGAATTTTTTACAACATGGTATTTTTTGATAAAGGAAAACAATAAACCATGTTGACTGACACCAGGCTGCGTCACCTTAAGCCGAAGGAGAAACTCTATAAAGTTAATGACCGTGATGGTCTGTATGTTGCGGTCACTCCGGCTGGAACGATCTCATTTCGTTATAACTATTCAATAAACGGAAGACAGGAGACCGTTACTTTTGGCCGCTATGGTGTGGGAGGGATCACGCTTGCAGAAGCGCGTGAACGGCTCAATGAAGCTAAAAAAATGGTTGCCGGTGGAAGATCGCCAGCGAGGGAAAAAGCTAGAGATAAAGCGCGTATCAAAGATGCGGAGACTTTTGGTGCATGGGCTGAAAAATGGTTACGCGGCTATCAAATGGCTGAATCGACGCGTGATATGCGGCGTTCGGTATATCAAAGGGAGTTGAAGTCAAAATTTGCGCAGCAGAAATTGACCGAGATTACACATGAAGACTTACGCGCATTAACCGATAACATTGTCGAGAGAGGGGCACCGGCGACAGCTGTGCACGCCAGAGAGATTGTATTGCAAGTCTATCGCTGGGCTATTGAGCGCGGTCAGAAGGTTGAGAATCCCGCTGATCTGGTACGGCCTGCAAGCATAGCGAAATTTGAGCCTCGTGAGAGGGCATTGACGCCAGTTGAAATTGGTCTGATGTATCGTTACATGGAACGGGTAGGAACGACGCCATCAATCAGAGCAGCGGTTAAACTTTTGCTGTTAACGATGGTACGTAAAAGTGAGCTTACTAACGCAACCTGGAACGAGATCAATTTTAGTGAGGCATTATGGACGATACCAAAGGAGAGGATGAAACGACGTAATCCACATTTGGTTTTTCTTTCCAGACAGGCAATGGATATTATGATTGCTCTCAAAACCTTTTCCGGTAGCTCTGATTTTATCCTTCCTTCGCGGTACGATTCCGATGCGCCAATGAGTAGCGCTACTTTAAACCGGGTGTTGACACTGACGTATCGCCTGGCTCAGAAAGAAGGGGAGTTGTTGCATAAGTTTGGTCCCCATGACTTACGGCGTACAGCCAGTACCTTACTACATGAGGCCGGGTACAATACTGACTGGATTGAGAAGTGTCTTGCACATGAACAGAAAGGGGTACGGGCTGTTTACAACAAGGCCGAGTACCGCGAGCAGAGATCAGAGATGCTGCAAGATTGGGCGAATATGATTGATGAATGGGTGCTAACTAATTAAAAATCAATTGGTTAAATGTGGGAGGTTGCCTAATCTGACATCAGAAGATGATTTTAGCCGCTAAAATTTGCTGTTGAGCAACAGATTACCTACGACTATTGTTGCCTGATTAATTCGTAACCTTCTATACAACTAAGGAGTTTGATTTGGCCTCTCTGCGACCCTCTGCATATAATCAGCGCGACCGTGAAGATGGTGGCCCTTTTCTAATTATTCAGTCTGCTGAGTCGGAAGAGGGGGTTGATGTTTTTTTTACAGATGTACCTCCAGAACAATTCTCCTCTGATTCTCTGATTGCTCTGTTAATGAACATCTGCCCTGATAAAATGACAATTTGGCCGATTAATGTTCGCCAGGACACTGATGAGTACCTCTCTCCAAAATATGACAGACTTGAACGCATTGTTATCACCCGATCTATAGTTGAGCCTTATCCTTTACCCGAATCAGAGGATGACGTAGTCGGCCTTCTGGAACAGCTACCCGATGGTTTTGCAAAAGATTATCGATTTGGCTTAGGCCTTCTCTGGGAATATCGGCACATTTGTGATGCTGTAACAAGCAGAGATGATGTAAGTGTTCTGATTATACAGGGGGGTGATAAGGCTATCATAGACCCACCATTTTTCTTGCTTGGCATTAAACGTTTTAATCGTCTTCGAAGGGAACTCAACTCCATTACTTCCCGATACCAGAGAGATGCGAGAAGTGAAAAAAAATTCCAAACTTATCAATCCATTTTACATGCGGCAGATCCCGAGCAATATCCTGCATTAATAAAGAAGTTACGGTCAGGTACTATCGCTGAGAAAACAAATGGTGGACGTGATAATACAGCACTAGGGCCTCAAGATAGACGTGCCGTTGTTCAACTGGTGAAAGATAATGTTAAGGCCTTAGCTAAAACTGAATCTCGCTCTTTGCTAGCACTGAGAAGTGATATTGAGCTTGTCACTCTCGACCAGCTGATAGCTCGTTACAGTGAAATGCTTGGTTGTAAGCTTACTGAAAGTAAATGGCAAAACTTTTTTATGGACAATCCATTTATTCTGAGCCTTGCCTTTGCTATTCCAGTTTTTTTGGTCCAAGGACAAGCATATGCTGGAGGAAAAAAGTTGAATGGGCGCGAGGGAAAATATACCGATTTTGTTTATGCGTCAGCTGCCTCGGGTAACCTTGCTCTGGTAGAAATTAAAAGACCTGAAACGGAGCTTTTGAGTAAGAAACCCTATCGAGGTGGTGATGTCTATGCTGCTTCCGGAGAGTTGAGTGGAGCACTTACTCAATTACTCGATCAGCGATTTAAACTACAGATGACACTTCCTGTCCTGAAAATGGATGCTAATCTGAATAATATCCATGGCTTTGCTATACGCTGTATAATTATAGCTGGCGCATCACCCACTGAAAATGAGCATAAGAAATCATTTGAATTGGTTCGGAACGCATTTTCTGAAGTCGTGGTCATTACTTTTGATGAGCTTCTTCAACGCTTAATTGAAATAAGAAAGGCGCTTTCTCCAAGTTAAAAATTATATCCCATTCGATGATGAATATTCATCGATTACGATTGTTGGTTACTCGTGTATGGTGTTTTTTTTTGGAGTTTTTATTAAAATAAATTGAATGTAATTCGATGCAATGTTAATTAGATGGATGTGATAAATAAGTTATCGGCCGCCTTTGTATTGGTTGAAAGTAAATTCAAAAATATATTTCTACTTGAGATTGTTTTTTGAGTATAAATTAATCCATTAGGAATTTTAAATATAAAATTCTTCACGAACAGATACTAAAGCCTTGGATACTGCTTGGCGTGTCATAGGTATGCGATGAATCTTTGTGAGAATATCTGCAATTTCAGATTGATTAAGTCCCTGATGTTTTAAAGCGAGGATCTTTTTCTTAATATCAGAGAGCTTAGAATCAGTCATACGTCGTGCAATATTACGGATTTCTGAAATATCTGCTGGGGTAAAAGTTTGACTAAGCATCCAATGAGAAAAGTAGTAATCAATTAACATATCTCCGGAATTGGCGTTAGTCTTGCATGGTTTAGCGCATTGCCGTCTCAGCCTTATTAGTTCTTTATTAAACTGTTCGGAAGAACGCTTTCCTTGTCTGTACTTGGGATTCCATTGACTATCGGTCAGTCTAGGCCTATGGTTCGAGCAATATCGATGGCTAAGGACCAATTTTTCATGATCGGTAAACTCAATATCGCTAGCAGCATATTCTGATATTTCACTAATAAAGTGAGAGTATTCAGTCTGGTTACCGCAGAACTCGCAAAAACCGAGTTTACGCTGTGAATTTATAGTTACTCCTTTTGCAGGAGAGGATTTCTTCGGCCGCTTGGATGCGCACTCACTGACTAATTCAATAAGAGACTCAATCGTAGCGGTAAAGCATTTATCAAGAGAAGTTTGTTGATCTAAAGTCAGAACGAAATTACGCAAAAGAAGTCTTTGTGCCTGTACTACGACGTTTAAACCCACTTTTTTAAGTACTTCACTAAAACCTAGATTTGCTCCAGAAATGTAGTCTTTATGACTTGGTGGCAGGGAATTTACATAAGCAGTTACTGCTGGATCAATAACTTCCTGTATGAGACGCAGTATTGGATACCTCCGTGAAAATATGGAGTACGGAGAACTATGCTCTACAAATAATTTAATTGCAGCTGCAACTGTGAGGTCACAGCCTTCCCAAATAGTAATTTTCATGTCAACCATTTTAGCCAATGAATAGGTTTTAGCAAGTGGTAATGCTTGGCATTGTATAGGCCTGATTGGAAACAGGAGGAAGGCAGATGCAAACAAAGGCACATAGCACGCTCATTAACAGAAAAACACTTCTGGAAATGATCCCATTGTCAGCCCGAACTATTTATAACCTTGAACAGCGAGGCGAGTTTCCTCGCCGTATAGCACTTACTAGCCGAAATGTTGCATGGCAGTTATCCGAAGTAGAACAGTGGATTGCGGATCGTAAATCAGCAATGTTTAAAGCGGCTAGACCCGGTGTTGTTTTAGGTAGGTAACAGCAATGTCATTGAACATAATTGAAGCATTTGAAGCTAAGCCGCAACCAATTGATTACGTCTTGCCTAATTTGGCTATTGGTACTATCGGAGCGATTGTTTCTCCGGGAGGCGTTGGAAAGTCAATGCTGGCATTACAATTGGCTGTGCAGATTACTTGTGGTGTAGATCTTTTAAACTTTGGTGAATATCCGACTGGGTTGGTGGCATATTTACCTGTGGAGGACTCTGAAACCATCGTTCACCATCGTTTATATGCTTTGGGAAAATATCTAACAGCACGTCAGCAGCAGATTGTAGCTGATAAGCTACTGGTCGAACCTTTGGTAGGGAAGTGTCCAAATATTTTCTTGCCGGATTGGAGCAACTTGATCAATGAAGTTTCAAAAGGTAGACGTTTAATAATTTTGGATACTCTTCGCCGTTTCCACCAGGAGGATGAGAATAATAGCGCAGCAATGTCCAAAGTCATTGGAAAGTTAGAAGGTATTGCTGCTGATACAGGATGTTCGATTATATTTCTACACCATTCAAACAAAGGCGCTGCCACGATGGGTGTTGGTGATATACAGCAAGCAAGCAGGGGTAGTAGCGTCCTGGTTGATAATATACGGTGGCAATCTTATCTGGCGGGCATGACCGCCTTAGAAGCGAAGACGAATGGTATTTCTGATGATGTTCGAGGTCAATTTGTTAGATTTGGAATTAATAAAGCAAATTATGGAGAACGTACGCCAGATCGTTGGTTACAGAGACATGAGGGGGGAGTATTAAGGATAACGCAACTCAAATCGAAGAATAAAAAACAAATAGCAAAAGAATGTATGTCTTCATTGAGTGGTGCAGAAAATGATAACTGGTAATAAAGTTACACCTACTAGTACAGCTCTGCAGTCTAGAGTCATTCTGTACCAACCAAGTCAACGTCCCTTGGCGCTGAAGGGGCAGTGGATGGAGACTAGTTTTGGTCGTTGTCGAGTTACCGGAAGACTAGGACAACGTCATGCGGATATTGTGGAAACAATGCTCTATGTGGCCGAGAAACGTCGAGAAATTTCTGATGGAGGAATCGAGTTATTAGTAGATCCAGCGAAAGTACGCCGAACTCTATCCGATGCACAATACAGTTATGATCGAATTAAAAAACTACTCGTTGATCTACGTGTGGCAACTGTTGAAATAGTAACACCAGATTTAGAAAAAAACGGTTATTGCATTCTAGGCGGTTTAATTGACCATGTCGTACCCTCACCAATGACTAGGCGTAATCCTCTAACTGGTGGTGAACGTAACCTATGGAGAGTACGTTTGGGTGTTGCATTGGTAATGTTGTTGAAGCTAGATTTGCATTTTCATCATGATCCTGGTCCTATTGCTCGTCTCCAGCATGGTATTAGCCAAGCAGTTGCACGTCATATATTAACACATAAGCACGATCCTAAAGGCGGCTGGCATATTGATACATTAATTTTAGCTGTCAGTGGTGAAGGTACTAATAATATGACATTACGTAACTATCGGCGGAGATTAAAAGAAGATAGCAAACAATTTCTAGCGATTGGCATTGAGATACAAAATTCTAGGATAAAACGAGCTACAACGGCCCGGTAGCGTGTCGTTACGGCCCGGCGATGTGCTGTAACGGCCCGCCAGTGTGCTACAGAGGCCTGATTTTTTAACTCCTTTGCAGGTTATTCAGGATCAATCAGTATATCTAGGCTTTGAAATCACCTGCCTGAGCAGGCGCTTTCAAATCTACAATCGGCCAAAGGCCGATGGTTGTACGCCAGAAGAAGAGATTACTTACACGTTTGGTATATTGACACTTGAGGTAGATTTTATGACATATGAGGTACGCCCCTAGCTTTAGGCATAGGGAGGCAGATTTTAGCCGCTAAAATCTGCAATGCACATGCTCTGACAAGGTAAGTAAAAAAGTGCATGAGAAAATAAAAGACTTCTTACAATATATCGAAACATAAATACAGTTGGTGGACGCCTATTTATAAATACTAAAGGTCATTTTCAAAAGGGAGAAATATAGTTTCCTTGCAAAAAACACATTTGCTGCAGATCTTTACACGAGTAATCCTATATTAATACGCTAAGAAAACACATCCTGTACACTGAAATACACATTGTCGTGCACAGATATACAACGGCAACTGCAGGGCAGGACATGTAAAGTAGGCCCACCGCTACGGTGTTCCAACTTTACCGCTTCCTGTTCGCCGCATCGCGGCTCAAGGGCGTCCTGCTCTGCGAGGCTGCCAGGCTACCGCCTGTATGGAGAGCTATATGAAAGTTACTCAGACTAGAAAAAATAGTACGCCAATAAAAGTTTATTGTTTACCCGAAGAAAAAATTCTCATCCAAGAAAATGCAGAAGCATCTGGATTAAGTGTTGCCTGTTTTGTCCGTAGAGTTGCAATGGGTTATCAGGTTGATTCTATCGTAGATATAAAACAGGTTAATGAACTTAGCCGAGTAAATGCTGATCTTGGAAGACTTGGCGGATTACTTAAATTATGGCTCGCAAATGATCCTCGAACAGTTGATTTTTCACCCACACTGATAAGAACCTTGCTTGCGAAAATAGAATCAACTCGGCAAGAACTAAGGAACATTATGGATAAAATCTTGGATAAATAAATGTGTGGTTTCCTATATACCTGCGTCTGTTAACAGAAAGTGTGTTAAATATTACTGAACTGATGAAAAAGAGGTGAGAAAATGAATTTAATGTTCCGAGTGGTTTCATTACAAAGAGGGATTTTAGCCGCTAAAAAAGCTTTAATAGTTCCTTTCGTGGCGTCCGTCATGGCATTACCGGTGAAGGCCGGGATTCCCGTTATTGATGGCACTAATGTGGTTCAGACCACAATCAGCGCAGTTAACAACGTTCAGGCTGTGACTAAACAAATCCAGCAGTACCAGACGCAGCTGCAGCAGTATGAAAACATGCTGCAGAACACCGTAGCTCCTGCGGCCTATATCTGGGACCAGGCAAATTCAACAATTAATAAATTGTTGCAGGTGCAGGATACCCTTAATTACTACAAGAATCAGGCCGGGAGTCTCGATGCGTACCTGAAACGATATCAGGATGTTAACTACTACAGGACATCACCTTGCTTTAACAGCAATGTTGAATGTACCGCGTCTGAAATTAGTGCACTGCGTGAAGCTGAACAGAACAGCTCTGGGGCGCGGAAAAAGGCCAATGACGCAGTATTTAAGGTAATTGACGAACAGCAGAACACCCTGCAGAGCGATGCTGATAATCTTGCTGAATTACAAACTCAGGCAAGCGGCGCACAAGGGCAAATGGAGGCTATTCAGGCCGCTAACCAGCTTGCCAGTGCTCAAACGAACCAGTTGCTGCAGATCCGCTCGCTTCTGGTAGCTCAACAAAACGCTGCGGCAACACTGGCGCAGGCTCAAGCCGATAAAGAAGCTCAACAAATAGCTGCTGATGAGAAAGTATTAGCTGGACAGAACACACCAAGCCCGAAGCGAATTTGGTGAGGAAAAGCATAATGAAACATAATCCTCTGATTGTATTTATTTTAATCAGTTTATTGGCCCTATGTTCTTGCGATAAAAATGATAAAGATTGTTTATCAACGCCAAATAATAAATTTGATGAACATAAATACGACAAATGTGCTCTACGTAGTAATAACAACCCAAGCCCCAAACGAGAATGGTAATTATGAAAATACTAAGCAAGCTCACTTTTTTAGGTGTCATAGTTTTCTTTTCTGTAAATGCCTATGCTGGTCAATTAGATAGTAGCGGGTTACTTGATTCTTTATTAGATAAGTTTCAACAAGTAGCCAGTACATGGACAACAGTAATTGCAGACTATGCAAATTGGCTCTTCTGGGCACTGGCATTAATAAGTATGGTTTGGACATTTGGAATGATGGCGATGCAAGGGGAAGGATTGACAGGCGTACTTGCAGAAATAGTTCGCTTTTTGGCTGTCATTGGTTTTTTTTATTATCTTTTAATCAACGGCCCAGCCATATCGCAATCAATAATTAACTCAATGAGACAACTTGCAGCAAACGCTTTAGGAATAAGTACTGGTATTTCACCCTCAAGCATAGTTGATATGGCGTTTGCGATATTAACAAAAGTCAGTTCAGCCGCATCAGTTTGGTCGCCAATGATCTCCACCATTATGATAACAGTCGCGATAATCGTTTTGGTAGTGATGTCCCTTATAGCGATAAATATGCTAATCATATTGGTTTCTGCATGGGTATTATGTTTTGCAGGAGTTATTTTGCTTGGATTTGGTGGTTCGAGATGGACCTCTGATATAGCAGTTAATTACTTACGAACTGTTTTATCGATTGGCATTCAATTATTCACGATGACATTAATTATTGGGATTGGACAATCATTTATAGATCAATATTTTTCTCTTATTAAAGATGATGTTCCTGATCTTAATAGTCTTATCGTTTTGCTTCTGGCGTCAATTATCCTATTAGTATTAACGAATAAGCTACCACTGTTGTTATCAGGTGTTGTTGGAGGGGCTTCTTTACAAGGGATTGGTGGGTTTGGGGCGGGTATGATTACCGGCGCTGCCGCTACTGCCATCAGCGGTGCTGGAGCAATGGCAATGGGGGCATCAGCTCAGGTCAGGGGCGGAGCCTCTGCATTAAAGGCAGCGTTCGAGTCTGCAGAAGCTGCCATGGCCGAAGAGGCGGGTTCCGGGGGCGTAATTGGTGGTGGTGAAGATACCGGTTCTGTAGACACGTCGCGAGAGCAACCATCCGGTAAAGGTAGCTCCAGTGGGGGAAGCGAAGGTTTTGCTGCATCCTTCTCGCGTGCTGGCCGCATGGCAAGCCATATGGGAAGCAGTATGTCTAACGGAGCTGCTGAGTACCAGAGAATGAAGCGAAGTAGTAATTCTTCCCGAGCCCAACAGACTTTTGGAGGAGAGTTGGCGACTCAGATACGTAAACAAACGGCTACTCGTCGGGATAACCGCGAACATGATGATTTTGCCGGAGATAACTTATCCGGCAATAATAAATCTTGAATCAAACGCGTCAGTTTACGGGGGAGCGCGAGCTGACGCTTTCACTGAGCGAACTTTACTTCTGCAACTCAAAGGAAAAACTATGTCCAGGACTCCCGATTCACGGTTACGCATTGAGGGCTTCCGCAAAGCAGAGGCTTCCCTGAGGCTTGAAGGAAAGGACCCCACTGGCACGCCGCTCTACGAGTCCGTTAAAGCACGTATTATTTTAGGTGAGCTGACATATGAGCAGGGGCGTTCAGAGATTCTTGCATACTACACAAAAGCAGATACCGCCGGGCCTGTGACAGTGGGAGAAATTCTGACAGAGGAATTTTTAAAACCGCTGAACATGTCTGGTGATGAATTAGCGGAAGCTATGGGTATTTCTCGACAAGATGTTAAAGATATTATCTGCGGTATGCGTCGTCTTAGCGGTGATGAAGCCCGCGTTCTTGCTGACATATTTGGTACTGATGAGGATTTTTGGAACAATCTGCAGATATTGCAAGATTCGAATTAACGACGACAGAAATAATAACTCATATGCCATTATATCTGCAGCCCCTCAGGTGTCATGAAAGTAGACGAATGAATCTTGCGTGAAATGAACCGTGTCACAGTGGGAGCGGGATCAAGTACAAAAAATGCTATTTCAAGTAGTTTGGAGGATATGGCATTTTGATGGTGCTCATTAGAGATAAATCAGCAATGAATTGAATTTAATGGAATTTTTTTTGTTATTGGTAATAGGCTGGGGTGTGCCCGTCAATTTCATCAACTTTAAGAATTTTGCAAAAGCTTCCGGAATAACGAATTCAAAAGGCAGACTAATGGCAACAAAGGAGATACCGATAGATAAAGTAAAACTGGCTACGCAGCTCCGCACTCGCGGCTTAGTTCAGACAGTTGCGGACGGAGGGTATCGGCGCTTGGATGAGAGCCATTCTGCATTGATCGAGACGCTTGCAACTATATTGAACGCTACTGATGCGCCACCGATTGACCTTCATATCGAAGAAGCGCTGTCGGAGTTGAAGGGACCACGTTTCTTCCTTGTCCAGCATTTTCTATGCGATCTGATACCCCATTTGAACCTAGATCAGGATGTTCTCCTTGATTTTATCACGCGTCTGCTTGATGCAGGTGGTAATGATCTGGCGGCAGGGGCCCCGAGTACTGCATTTGGGGAATGGACGAAAAAGAATCCAATCAGATCTTCCAAGGTCTACGAAGCGGTACATGCTGGCGATAACTTAGCTCTGCGTCAACTATTCACGGTTCTCGTAATGAACGCCGAAATAGAAAAAGGCATCATCTTTGCGCAGGCTCAGGAGCGGGAGGCTAAGCTTGCAGCCCTCTCGGCTTTGGGGGCCATGGAACTTGGTGAACGCTACGGTGAGGTGCTCGACATCCTGCTCCAGGCAGCGTCCAGCGATGATGAAGACATCGCACTCAGGTCCTTGGAAGCGGGCTATCGGGCTGCTGCACAGCGAAAAATAGTTGCACCGGTCGGTTTTGATGAACAACTTGACCGGATCCTTCAGACGAGGAATCCCTTCTCGATCCACTTGGCAGTGGACCTGTTGTGGCTTCACCGGGTTGGTCTCACAGAAAATGCTATAAATCTATGCCTTGATGCCGCTGCGGATGTTGACTCAGATAATGTAGGAACGATTTCACATCTCAGCCATGCAGCATATCAACTCGTGAGTGATGGGCATGCTGAAAAAGTGATTTGTCTGCTTACTGAGTTATTTGAACGCTCAGGAGGTCGGATTACGTTAGACGCGTTCGAGGGCACCTACCACGCGTTGCAAAATGCCGGCTCTGAGGTATTGGGGAACGCTGTTGTGTACTGGCTACTGAACGGGAGCATGCATACCCACAAATGCGTGGCTAGCGAAGTTTGCGGTGTCGGAAATGACGATCCTCCCTTCTCAATCTCCGCGTCATCCCTTCCAGTGGAGCCATCGGAGCAACTATACCTTTGTCGCAAGGCCGTCGGGTGGTTCTTCATTGATCCAGTGGTTGCAGCGGTCATACCGTTAGCAGTGCTTCGCGACGGGTCGTCAGATATCAAAAATGATGTCCTCGATCTGATCTATCACCCCTTGCTCGTGAGCTATGGGGGCAAGTTGAAGGACTACCTTGAGTGTTACGCCGAAAGCATTCCGGACCTTGCTGGATTACTCACACGAAAGTTAGCATTTCAGGATGCGATGGAAGGTATTGAGCGTTTAGTCGAGTTGCACCCTAGTGAAATGCAGCGTGAGACGGCACATATCCAATGGCACGAGCAGATGGAACGGGGCATTGAGCAAGGGCGCCGGAAATCTGTTTTTGAGGACATCTTCCCCAAACAATACATCCTGTATGGCAGATCGTCATTGACGCCGATCCACACCGGACAGGGGGGCACACATCTCACCGAGACTGCGATGCATTCATTTTCGATCTCATCAGAGTACCCCATACTCGATATTGTTGACCCAGTTGGACTTGAGCATATGCTCCTCCACTTCAAGCTTGAGCAGCGAGGAAAGAGATGAAACTCGTCGTTATGCACTATCTGCGCTCGCTACGCGAGCGTGACGAACTTGACGCTATTCTTCCTGATCTTTTGGCTGAGAATGGTTTCGAAGTTTTAACTCGTCCTCGTCGTGGCACAAGGCAAGCTGGTGTCGACGTAGCGGCAGTCGGCCCTGATCGTGATCGTGATGGTACTCGGAGTCTGTTCCTATTCACGATCAAGTCCGGGGATTTAACACGAGAGCATTGGGATACCGGCCAGCAGGCCGTGCGTCCGTCGCTGAATGAGGTTTTGGATGACTATATCCCGAACCGCATCCCGCCCCATTTTGCGGATCTGCCCATCATTATATGCGTTTGCATGGGCGGCGAGATGCGTGAGGATGTCCGGGCCCAGTGGAGCGGTTACTGTCGAGTGAACGAGAAAGCCAACATTCACTTTGCCGAATGGAACGGGGATCGTCTCTCAGATCTGATCCTAAGCGGTATGTTGCGTGCTGAGTTAATTGAGAGCGAGAATCGAGGGCTATTTCATAAAGCGCTAGCGATGCTTGATCAGCCCGAGGTCGCTTATCGGCATTTCCGTCACTTACTCAATGTCATTTTCACTGAGACGAAGAATCAGACAGAGCGTACGCGTCAGCTACGCAAGGCCTACCTGTGCCTTTGGATACTTTTTGTCTGGGCTCGCGATGCAGATAATCTTGAGGCCGCATATCGAGCATCAGAACTAGTACTTCTACGTAGTTGGCCTTACTGTGATATGGCCCGTCTGCGTAAGGGAACGACGCAACACGAGCGGCTAGCTCATTTTGATCAAGTTTTGAAGCTGCACTTTATCATCGCTCACCTTCTACTTGTCGAGAAGATTGGCCCTTTCGCCGATAAGCTCTATGCGCTTTCAATGGCCGTAAATTCACGCAACGCAGTAGATATTAACATCTCGCTATTCGAGATATTAGGGAGATTGTCACTTCATGGGCTTTGGCTGGACGCTATGGGTGGCGGGCAGGAGGAGTCATTCGCACAAGCAATGAATGAAAGGGCGGACAAGGTGCTCAACATAGCGATTGGTATGCTGAATGCGAATCCGGCGCTTGCCGTTCCCGTTCGTGACGATTTCACGATCGAACTAGCTCTTTTTATGCGTCTCGCAACTTTGCGTGGCCGCCTATCTAATGTCGCTGACTATATCCGCAGCATGTCCGACCATCTCTGTTATGGGTTGAGTGCTCGGTGTCATTATCCGACTCCGACGACAGAATATCGTGATGTCCTCTCCCATCCGAGGGACCGCAGCGATGCATACTTCGAAGAGCATACGCGTGCGGGGATTCTTTACACCTTCGTGCTTGCTTGGCTGGCTATGATAGGCGATCAGGAGCGAGCAGAGCATTTGCGCCGCACGTTGTTAGAGCACGCTCCACACATGACTCACCAAATTTGGATTCCAGACGGACGAACGGATGACGTTTTCTGGGGGGGGGATCGGGACCACGGATTGTCGGTGCCTGGCTTGCCACTCAACGATTCGCTAGATGCAGTTTTTAGCCTATTGAACCGTGTGATGAAAGAGCATCCGCTGGATGAGCGAATAAGTGCCGTTCGAAATCACCTGACGCCAATTTTTCTTATGGCCTGCCGCCACTATCGCATGCCTGTACCACCTCATATATGGCAAGGTCAGAAGAATGCACCACCAGACAGCACCGCTTCCGATCAAGCAACACCGGATGCTGAGATATAGAAGTCGCAAGATGATAGTACCCTTGGATATGGACAGCTTCGTCGCAAGTCAGTTCCAACAAAATCAGTGGTGAAGGTAGTTGATTCCGCAGCACATAATGGCGGATTCTGATCATGATACTCCCAATTTGTTTGTTTTTATTTTATTGAATTAAATGGTTTTTAATGGTTTATTTGCAATGGAGTAGGAGTGAGGCCTGCTGCTGGAAGCTCTGCTTTGTGGTTTAAAAAATCTCGCTTCGGCGAGCTTTTTTACATGATTGAGCAATCTAAGATGTTTGCCTTGGGGTTAATTGAATTTAGTGCGTCACCATTCGTCTGCACTCAGAACATAGGTCAGGATTTCTACCAGCGTATGGTAAATCTATCTGAATGCGCACGCTGTCCGTATAACGCATGATGATGGGATAAAAGTGCACAAAGCGCGTAGTACAGTGGGCGCGTATCTCAACATGTTGCGGACGACCCGTCGCCTCGGGCTGTTCCACAGTGCGGAAAAGCTAACTTACTGCATGTATTTTCTTTTCTGCGTCGTTTAGCATTAAGTTTCAAATTTTTGGCGGACCGAATATGCATCGAGCTATCGATGCCTTTCTCGCTTATAACGAGCGAGAGAAGGCAATTGTAGAACCAGTCGCACAATGGCTCACCAACCATAGGGTGCAGACACATTTCTTTGCGCGCGATACGCAGTATGGGGAGCCTGTCGACGACACCGGAAACCTAGACGATGCCGCAACAGTGATTGCATTTCTCGGTAGCGAGGGCTGGGGTAAGAACCACCTACGGCTTGTCGAGCGGGCGCTAAAATTGAACAAACCCGTTTTCCCTGTCCTCATCGGCGATGCCAGTCCCGGTGACCACAACATGGCGCAGGGGTTGTTTATTAATTTTAAATGGCTCGACTTGCGAATGGGAGATCTAGAGCCGCTTGAAAAGCTTTTGCCATCGATACTCGAGGTGTCGGACCAGTATGATCCTGACATCAATACGGAGATCGGCGTGCTGATCTCCGGCCCCGACAATCGCAGACAGGTGGCGCTCAATAGGCTTATTGATCGAGCCAAGAGCAAGCGCGAGCCGATCTCGGCCGGGTTACGGAAAGAGCTGGCGCGTCGTGGATCCAACGGGCCAAGATTATTGTCTCCAAATGAGTCGCCTTCCGACTCGGATGCTGAAGCACGCAGCTGGCTGCGTGTGGCCCTAATCCAATGTGATCCCGAGAGTCCGCAGACGCGCGATATCGCCCTGCGTGACATAATGCCGGATGCCGAGCCAGCAGAATTCGCAAGATTCTGGAGTCTTGCGGCAGCGCAACAAGCGAATGCGTCGTATCTCCCCGCCCTTGCTGAAAAGGCTGCAGTGGATCCGACCACTAGCGTCAGTTTTGCTGGTGTTGCGATGTTGAATCCGAATTCTCCCAAAGTGTCGCCACTTTTTAGAGCCGCGTTGCGCAATGATGATCATTGGATAACTCGCGGTGTGCTGCGTGCCTTGCGGATTGTCCACGTTCCCGAAGTCATCAGTGATGTCTGCTTACTCGCGGCTGACCACAACCGGGCGGAAGTGCCGATGTACGATGTATTCTGTGCGCTAGCCACCCCCAGGGCTGCTGCCCTCGCGGCACCACTACTTGCCGAAACGCCCGGAATCGATGTAGTCGTTGATCGAATCATCGAAGCTGCATACGATGCAAACCACTCGGTCGTGCGCAATTTCTCATGGTTCCTCACAACGCTCGATGCGACACGCTCCCTTGCTATCCTGAACGAGCGTTCCAGAAACCCCCAAGTTCGCGCAGTAGCGCAACGCTTGCTGGAAGGCATGGACTCTGTATCCGCCATGGCAGAGAAACCCTACCATCTTCCAGGCTTCGCTGCCGATACGATCGATGAACAGCACGACCAGCTGGGTATACAGACCGAGGTGCAAACGCTCGCCGCGATCATGATGGCGCGAGATGTAACGCCCCCGCTCGCGATAGGTCTGTTCGGTGAATGGGGCTCCGGTAAGAGCTTTTTCATGTCGCAGATGCGCAAGACAGTGAAGACGCTCGCTCAACGTCCGCAGCAGCAGGGCGCGTCACCGTATTGTTCTAGTGTCGTTCAAATCACTTTCAATGCGTGGCATTACGCCGAGACCAATTTGTGGGCCAGCCTGGTCAGCGCTATTTTCGAAAAGCTTGCCATCCACATTTTCGGAGGCACGCCTACTGAACGTCAGCAGGCCCAGCTGATCGCCGAACTTGCAAGTGCTAAGGCGGTTACAGAAGAGGTTCGTGCGGAAGAGAGACGCGCCAGCGAGCAGTTGAAGGAAGAGGAAGCCCGGCTTGACGAGCTGCGCAAGAAGAGACTGGCCGAGGAACAGAAGCTCGCGAAGTTCAACCCGACCTACTTGATCGACTTGCTCGAGGACAGCACTCTGAAAAAACAGGCCGAACAGGCATTTGAACAACTGGGGCTGCCTGTAGTGCTCGACCGAGTTGATGATTTCAAGCACGCTGTGGCGGACGCAGGCAAGCTATCAAGCCAAACCGTTGCATTGCTCACGGTGTTGTCGGCCAAGGGACGCAGTCCGCTGTATCTGGCGTTGTTCGTCGCGGCGCTGGCGGTGCCCGCCGCTGGTTATGCTTTCTATAACTGGCTCTCGCCCGACAACAAGCTGTTCACGACGCTCGGAACCATGTTCGCGGGCATCGCGACGTTCGCGACCGCGGGCATTGAGATCGTCCGACGCGGCATGAAAGAGGTTAACGTAATCTTGGAACCCGTCATGGAAGCAAGGAAAAAGGCTGACGCGGAACTTGAGAAGATCCGGAAGAAGCCTGCGGATGCCGAACTGGCACTCGCGGCCAACGTCGAGGTATTAAAGGTGAAGGAGCAGGATGCGCGACGCCGCGTGGCCGACGCTGCTGCACGCGTGGCCGCCACCGAAGAACGCCTGCGCGAACTGGAGGAAAGCCGCGATCTAGCCCGCTTCATTGCCGACCGCCACGATTCGGCAGATTATCGCAAACACTTGGGCCTCGTGTCCCTCGTGCGTCAAGATTTCGAAGCGCTTTCGGAGCGGATTCGGGAGCACGGAACGGCGGCTGATGGCGGGCGCAAAGTTGAACGCATCGTCCTGTACATCGACGATTTGGACCGCTGCCCGGCCTCGCAGGTTGTCAACGTACTGCAGGCCGTGCACCTGCTGCTCGCGTACCCGCTATTCGTCGTCGTGGTCGGCGTCGATTCGCGTTGGCTTACTAATTCACTCTCCATGCACTACAAAGAACTCGGCGCGGCGTTCACCGAAGCGCCTGAGGCAGCTGCTAGCCCCCAGCACTATCTCGAAAAGATTTTCCAGATTCCGTATTCGCTACGTCCGATGAGTGCGGAGGGCTACGGCAAGCTAGTGAGAGAGCTCACAGCGGGCGGCCAGCGCATGCCTGTGACGCAGCTACTTACCCCGTCCGGTCCGGTAGACGTGAAGCCGTCTACTCCCGCATCCGCCGCGATTGGATCCGCGCTCACTTCTGACGCAAACGTGACCGCACCGCAGTCGGCACTGGCACCAGAATCAGCAGCGGTCGAGGAGCGCGCACTGGTCATTCATAGCTGGGAGGAATCTTTCGCCGCGAGCCTTTACCCGTTGATCCCCTCCCCACGAGCTGCTAAGCGCTTGGTCAATGTCTATCGCGTGCTGAAGGCGAGCGTCGGAGGTGCCCAGCTGCAGGCGTTTGAGGGCACTGAGACAGAGCCAGGCCAGTTCCAGATTCCGTTGCTTTTACTAGCCATACAGATCTGTGATGCCTCGACGGCGACGGCTTGGTTCGCTGACCTTATGGCCGAGCAGGGGCAGCGTAATTCCCCGGAGGAGGCCTTCATACGTACTGCCACTGCGGACGCCCGCAAGCGGCTGATGGAGCGAATCAAGTACATCTTCATGGAGGCCGGATTCCCGAAGGATGCCACCTTGCTGACGAACTGGATCCCGCTAGTTAGCCGTTTTACGTTCGAGACGCGCTCTATAGTCTGATTAAGACGCTCACTGTGAGGCGACGTGCGTGACAAATCAAGAAATATGTCCGCTGTTGCCCGGTGAGAGATTGATCATCTGAGTATGGTATCGCGCATGGTATGGCCTGACGCGAAGGGGTTAAAATTATCATTAATTCATGTTCTTAGGTTGGATATTGATAATCGAGTGGGAATGATTTTTCTCCCTCTCGTTATCACTAACAGATAACTGAATGAACGAAGCCCGCATTCGCGGGCTTTTTTATTGGATTCCGGCAGCGTTTTCCGTCACCTCAATACATCCACTTCTCCACGATAGCATCGCCCAGATGCTCACGCAGCAGCTCCTCATTGTCCTCCTCACCGTGAACGGCCAGCAGGCACATAAACATCAGCACGTCGAGATACTGGCCCACGTCGCTGAAGATTTGCGTCAGCATCGGCGAGCTGTCGTGATCGAAATACCACACCTCGCCGGTCTCAACATGAAAGCACCACATATTGCCGTTGCCCAGATAGTCACCGAAGACAACCAGTTGCTTGACCAGCGCCCAAAGCGCGTCGGCATCGGGTGCATCTTCCAGAATGTCACTGATGCCGGGGTAGGCGTTATGCAGTGGTTCAATGCTGGCGTATTTGGCAGGTGTCACGCTACACAGCGTTTCGGCCAGGTCCAGCGTGCCAATCTGCTCATGATACGTGCGCAGTAACGGAGGGAGGGTGCAGCCCAGGCGCTGTTCAAGTGCGACCACATCTTCTGGTTTAACAGGCGTCAGCGGAGACGGATTATCCCACTGGTCGAGCCAGGCCAGTGCGCAGACACGCCACCAGTCCAGCCGGGCGTTATCATCGGCAAATTCTGGCCAGGCCAGAGGGGGAAGGTCGCTGGCCGGGGCTGGCGAGTGGGTGTCTGAATTCATAGCTGACGTTGCCTCAGGATAATTAATAAGTGCTGCTGTCGATGGTGAAACGATAGTTGATATCGACCTCAGTCGTAATATCGGCGCGTTCGGTTTTGTTTAAAACGAATTAAAAAGCGGGTTCGTAGTCCTCGCCTCTGAGCACTTCACCGCCGAAGATCTCAACATCATACAGGCCATTCTCAAGCGCGATCTGTGGCCGTCCCGGCTGGCGATAGCGTTCCTGCAGTGAGTGGATATCGGCATCGGTGAAGTTTTGCAGAATCCGCCATGTGAAGAGCAGGAGCTGCTGGTTTTCAATCCGCAGGAAGTAGCCGCCGCGCCGATGCTGTAAACGGCTCTCCGGCTTAAGCAGCTCCGGCATCTCATTCGAAAGGTTGAAAATAATCGTGTACGGGTAATTTTCAATGCCCGCTAAAGGGATGACGATGCCGTTCTGCACAGCCCTGTCACCGCTGTCATTGCTGGCAAATTCCGAGGCCAGATCGTCACTGAGTAGGTTGTCGTCCTTGAATTTTTTCAGCAGACGAAGGTCGCCAATCAAAAAGTAATCAATCAGGTCGTTAAGGACTTCAACGAATTCATAGCGCATCAATCAGCTGCTCCGTTATTTTTACCCTTGTTAAACTCAACGCCCCACATTGAAACGCCCTGGATCATCTGCAGTATGGCGCAGGTATGAATACTCAGGGAAACGGCATTTGAGTATTTACTGGCATAATTTTCACTGATCGGCTGGAAATAAAGTCGGCCTAACGTTTTCAGTATCGCCCTGTTCTTTTTCATTGCCTGATAGAGTTCCGCGGACTCCTTCAGTGAAAAGTGCTCGGTAACGCCCTCGACGATCAGGTCATCCAGCACCGTTGCACTTGCCTGAAACTGAGGTTGCAGCCTTTCCAGCTCAGCGCGGAAAGGGGCGATTTCGCGCTGCATGGTTAATAACAGCTCTGCATTTTGTTCCGGGTTGATGCGTGATTTCAGTTCGGATACCAGATGGCAAAAATAGATATCGTTCTTCAGATCGCTTTCAAGAAGACGGTTGGGATCGGCCAGATATTTTTGTTGTGAAACTGCTCTGAAATCGGCATCACCTGAGTGGCTGTCCAGGGCGTTCAGATGGTCTTCAATGTGAATAAACGCTGCCAGTCTCCATGTCAAATTTTCTGCGGTTTGCCAGGCTAACTGCCCGCGAAATGCCCAAAAAACCATTTCGGAACTTTCATGCAGCAGATGGCGTAAATAACGCGGCGTGTGGTTCTTGAGATCAAAGCGATCGAACTGATGCACGACGTTGGTCAGCGTTTCCCCTGCCAGCCTGCTGAGCTGCGAAATGTCGTCTTTGTGGCGATCGCGGATCTGTTTTAACGCTTTACGATAGGGGGCGTGCTGTTCAGAGAGATAGGAACGGTAATCATTATGCGCGGCTATCCGGGAATGCTGATTCTGTTGCTTTGCATAACGCATACTGACCATCGAGACAACCAATGCCGCAAACGCCACACAGTCAGATACGGTGATATTCATTCTGTCCTCCCTGTGAATGCCAATTATCTTAGCGCAGTGAAAATGTGTGTAAACCCCGACGGGATGATACGCCCCGGCGCTGTGCAACCCCGGGCAATCAGGTATGCTGATAAATCCACTCCTGTCAGGAATCCCCGCTATGTTCTCACTGAAAGCCCTGAGCCTGATTTTGCTCTGTATTACGCTGTTGTCGCTGGGAGCAAGCCTGGCACAGGCCACGCGCCATAATGATGCGGGTGCACAGGGCTGGGCGACGGCGCGGAGTGATTCTTCCGGGCAGGCACCCGATCCTCAGCGTTTTGCCAACATGGCGATTGTGCAGGTCTATGCGGCCCCCACCTACGGCTGGAAAGGGGCAGTGGCAGTGCATCCGTGGATTATTTTTAAACGTGCAGGGGAAACCCGCTACAGCCGGTATGAAGTCATCAGTTGGGGAAGCGACGATAAAGTGCGGCGTAACCGCAATCTTCCGGATGCGTACTGGTATGGCTCGCGTCCTCGCTTGCTGGTGGATCATCGCGGAGCAGAAGCTGAAGCGATGATCCCTGGGATCGTGGCGGCGATTGGTTCTTATCCCTGGCCGCAAACCTATCACGCCTGGCCGGGGCCCAACAGCAACACTTTTCTCGCCCATATTGGCCGTGAAGTCCCGGCATTGAAACTGAATCTCCCCGCGAATGCGATTGGCAAAGATTATCGTTCGCTGCTGAATCCGATCGGGTTGCCGCCTTCCGGGCGTGGATTACAGGTATCGGTGTTGGGTGTGGCAGCGGTCACACTGGGCGCAGAAGAAGGGTTTGAAATCAACGTACTGGGGCTGAACCTCGGACTGGGTTTCTCACCGCTACAGCTCCGCCTGCCTTTTATCGGCGGGCTGGGTGACGATAATTTGCAAAAAGAAAATTCGGGGATCTGAGCCGGTTATTTTCCTGTTCGCAGACGGCGCGATTTGCGAACAGATACGCAAATATTTTTCCCTGCCTGCAACCCGAAGCAATAGTTCCCGACATGCTTCGCAGTCAGTTACCACACCACTGGTACTTTCCCTTTATCGGAGACATTATCTCATCATTCCATTAAAGTTGTCAGTTGACAACCGGTATATGGCGATAGATACTGGAGGGGAAATATGGCGCGTCGTACTCATGCTATCAAGGAAATCGAAATAGTCCTCAAACATGCCGAGCAGCAAGGCTGGCGGGTGGTCTGTGGTGGCAGTCATGCCTGGGGGAAAATATATTGTCCCTGGAATAGCGCACAGTGCCGTTGCGGAGAGTTCTGCATCAGTTGTGTATGGAGTACGCCAAAAAATGCAGTGAATCACGCCAGGCAGCTTAAGCGCGTTGTGGATCACTGCACGATGAGCCAACGATTTGAACGCAATGGAAGGAATAAGACGCCATGGAATACACCTTTACACTAAAATATCAGTTAGTTGGCCAGACAGAAGAAGACGGCGATGCACTCGTTGAACGGCTGGCTGAGGCGGGTTGTGATGATGCCCTGATTGGCCTGGGCATCCCAGGGCGTATCGCGCTGGAGTTTATCCGTGAAGCATCGTCAGCGCAGCAGGCGATGGAGAGCGCACTGGAGCAGGTCCGGAGCGTACTGCCGGATGCCCGACTGTTTGAAGTTTCACCGGATTACGTAGGCCTGACGGATGTCGCTGATCTGATAGGTGTTACCCGGCAAAATATGCGCAAGCTGATGCTGGCGCATTATCATACCTTTCCGGCACCGATCCATGAAGGCACTGCGACGATCTGGCACCTTGCCGAGGTGCTGACATGGCTGGAAAAACGCGGCGGTTACCGCGTTCCTGAGAATGTTCAGGAAGCGGCTGCCGCTGCGCTAAACCTCAATCTCAGCAAAGAGATTCAGCGGCATCGCTCTCAGCCAGATATTCTCTGACCATTTCATCAAATGAGGCATTGGCCTGGAAACCCAGGCGGTTGGCATAGTGGGCATGGAAATCACCGGGCCAGGAGTTAACGATCTTAACGATAGCCGGGTCGGGCTGATGGCTGATTCGTGATAAGACTCCATCACCGCTGATACGCCTGAGTGAAGCCAGCATCTCTTCTACCGTCACCGACAGGCCGCACAGATTAATGACGCGGCCCTGATCCAAATCTTCACCGTTCAGTTCGTGCCCAAGGAGCAGCGCCTGTACAGCCCGGGCTGGAGACATTAACCACAGACGCGTGGCCAGGCTGACCGGGCAGTTCGCACGCTCTCCGTTGATGGGTTCGCGAATAATACCGCTGGCAAAGCTGGAGGCGGCTGCATTCGGCTTACCCGGGCGTACAACGATAGTGGGCATACGCAGGCTGCGCCCATCGAGGAAGCCCTTACGGCTGTAGTCGGACAGCAACAGGTCGTTCATGGCTTTCTGAGTGCCATAGGAACTTTGCGGCATCCAGACCTGGTCGTCAGGGACTTTCTCGGGGAGCTTGCCGCCGAACACCGCCACCGAACTGGTGGTAACCAGGCGTACGCACTGTGGCAATGCACGCAGTCGCTCCATAACCTGACGGGCAGCGTCAACGTTGATTTTCATCCCCAGATCGAAATCCTGTTCGGCCTGACCTGAAACGATCGCCGCCAGATGAAAAACACTGTCTGTTTGCGCATCAATCAGCGTTTCCAGCTCGGTACGGTTGCTGATATCCCCACAGCGGACGATCAGGCGTCGGTCATCAATGCCACTGAGGGGCGCAATATCAATGGCCGTAATCTGTTTAATCGGCTGTGGCTGTCCGTTTGCATCGTGCAGTGAACCTTTTGCCAGCAGTGCCTGAACCAGTTTTTTTCCCAGGAATCCGGCAGCGCCGGTAACAACGATATTCATAATATGCCTCATTGAGGTTAGCGGTTGACGATGCGACCAGGGATCAAAAAGATAGCCGCAGCGCCCACGAACAGGGTGCAGGAGATGATCATCATGCCGGTCAGGGTGGAGTGCGTGAGGTCGGTCAGTATTCCCATCAGATAAGGCGCAACAAAGCCGGCAAGGTTACCGAAGGAGTTAATCAGTGCGATACCTACGGCTGCCATCGTGCCTCCCAGGAAGGCTGTCGGCAGGCTCCAGAACAGTGGCAGAGTACTCAGTCCACCTGCCGCCCCCAGTGTCAGGCCGAACATGGCGATCCACAGGTTGTCGCTGTAGAGAGCGGAAATCACCATGCCCACGCCGCTGATAACGGCAATGACGGCGAGGTGCCAGCGGCGTTCGCGGTGGCGGTCTGCGCTGCGCGAAGCCACGATCATGGTGACAATCGCCGCGGCATAAGGGATGGTCGTCAGCAGGCCCACGGTGAAGACATCCTCGACCCCGGCATTGCGTACCAGCGTCGGCAGCCAAAAGCTGACGGTATAAAAACCGGCAATCAGGCAGAAGTAGATAAACGTCAGCAACCACAGCTTGCCGTTACGCAATACGCTACCCAGTGTCGCCTGCGCACCAGGGGAATCTTGCACTGCATCTTCTTTCAGGCGGATATTCAGCAGGGTCTTTTCTTCCGCACTCAGCCAGTTTGCATTTTCAATGCGGTCGGGGAGTAAAAAGAACACCAGTATGCCGATCAGCAGAGAAGGGGTTCCCTGAATGATAAACAGCCACTTCCAGCCTGCCATCCCGTGGGCATTATGGAAATAGTCCATAATCCAGCCGGATAGTGGCCCGCCAATCAGTCCTGACAAGGGAACCGCTGCTGCAAACAGGGCAAACATTTTCCCACGCCGATAGGAGGGGAACCACAGCGAAAGATAAAGGATGACCCCGGGGTAAAAACCGGATTCCGTCAGGCCAAGCAGGAAACGCACGGCGTAAAACTGAAAAGGTGTCGACACCAGCGCGGTAAGCGGTGCAATCACTGCCCAGGAGGCGAGCAGTGCGGCCAGCAGACGGCGGGCACCAAAGCGGTGCAGCGCCATATTGCTTGGCACCTGAAAAAAGAAGAAGCCGATAAAGAAGATCCCAGCACCGAGACCGTAAACCGTTTCGGAAAAGGCGAGATCGCTGGACATTTGAAGTTTGGCAATGCCGACGTTGATTCTGTCGAGATAGGCGAAAATATAACTGACAGTCAAAATCGGCAGGATACGCCAGACGGCGCGTTTCCAGGCATTCTCTTCCAAATCGCTGACCGCAGAGGGTGGCGGGAGAGCCGATATCGATGAATTCATTGGGTTTCCTTTGTCGGATAGAGTAGGAGATGTGCTTTATTCAGGCAATAGTCATCCTGTTCCCGGTGCACAGGGCTAGCCTGTGACCCGGAAAGGTGAATTGACGAGAATGTTTGTTATTTTTTGTTAGATTAGGCGGTGGGGGGGAAATTTTCTGCGCAATTAATCACATAATTAACCATTAATTATCATTTTATAACAAAATACGTAATATCTTATTCATCAGTGCAACAGGAACAGCGTCGCCAGACCGAGGAAGATAAAGAAGCCGCCGGTATCTGTCAGCGCGGTGATCAGCACGCTGGAACCGACCGCCGGATCGCGTTTCATTTTGATCATCAGTAGCGGGATCAGGACGCCCATCAGAGCGGCCAGCAGCAGGTTAAGCAACATCGCCAGCATCATCACACCACCCAGCGCCGGGTTGCCGTACATCGCCCAGGTTACCCCTCCCATAATGCCGCCCCAGAACAGGCCGTTAATCAGCGCCACGCCAAGCTCACGGCCAATAAGAAACGTAAAGTTCCCCGGTTCCACCTGGTGAAGCGCCAGTGCGCGCACAATCATGGTGATGGTCTGATTACCGGTGTTGCCACCAATCCCGGCGACAATCGGCATGAGTGCGGCCAGTGCCACCAGTTGTGAAATTGTGTGCTCAAACAGGCCAATAACGCGTGACGCGATAAACGCTGTGCACAGATTGATCGCCAGCCAGGCCCAGCGAGTGCGGACTGATTTTCTTACCGGCGCGAAGACATCTTCCTCCGGGTTCACCCCCCCCATTTTACGAATGTTACTGTCGTTCTCATCGTTGACCAGGTCGATCACATCCTCAATGGTCACGCGCCCCATCAGCTTGCCTTTGGCATCAATAACGGCAGCAGAAATCAGGTTATAACGTTCGAAGGAACCGGCCGCATCTTCGGCTTTATCATCGATCAAAAAAGTGGTCGGGCGATCGTTCATCACCTCATGCACCCTTTTGTCCGGCGTATTCAGCAGAATTTCCGTCAACGGCAGTTCGCCAAGCAGGCGATTATTTTTATCGGTGATAAACAGTTTATCGGTGCCATCGGGAATGGACTTTTTCCGGCGCAGGAAACGTTGCACGGTAGCCAGAGTGACATCGGCCCGCACGGTGACCAGCTTGAAGTCCATAATGCGACCAACGCGGTCGCGGTCGAAATGCATCACGTCCAGTACGCGTGAACGCAATTCCGGATCAAGGGAGGTCAGCAGCCGGCCAGTTAAGTCGCGCGACAGATATTTAGCAAGGTAGGCCTGTTCATCAATGTCCAGCGGTGCGATAGCGCGCAGCAGGTCGCGGTCACTCATCTCCTCAATCAGGCTTTCCCAGACGTTTTCTGACGCCTCTACCAGCACCTGACCACGGCGGTCATTGCCAATCAGTCGCCACAGTGCCAGGCGTTCATCTTCCGGCAGCGCTTCCAGCAGGTCAGCAATGTCGGCAGCATGCAGCAGGGGAAGGGTGCGTTTAATCTCATCAACCTGCTCACGATGCGCTTCGGCTTCGGCGGGAGATTCACGCAGTGGGCGTTCATGTAACGTGTCAACAAGATCGCTATCATTCAGCAGGAGATTAAGGATACGGCTACGAATTTCGGCCAGCTGCTGAACATGAGAAGGTGCTACAGACATACAACATCCTTTTGTCTGGCTAACGAAGAAGACGAAATGAGGTTATAGTCTAGCGGATTTCAGACATAACTAATCTGCAAAAGCTCCGAAAAGCGTCTGCTTATCATCGCCACCGGGTTGTGGCTACTTATCGTTTACGACGGTTGTGGGGATCGCAGGAGCGTTCTTTTTCTGCTGGTGATGTTCGATAGCACCGGGAACGACATAGATCAGTCGTCCTAATAGAATGATAAAGCTGACCAGCAAAATGACCCGGGTCATGC
The DNA here is from genome assembly GCF_037479575.1 of Erwinia sp. MYb416. Lineage (NCBI taxonomy): Bacteria > Pseudomonadati > Pseudomonadota > Gammaproteobacteria > Enterobacterales > Erwiniaceae > Erwinia > Erwinia sp. MYb416. Next base: position 822,988 of record NZ_JBBGYT010000439.1, on the reverse strand, counting down.
GTCCGGTTTTCTGACGTTTTCTGAATGACATAGCGCTATTCACGCAAAATTTCCTGTTATTAACCCAAAAGGGCGATGAGTAATTTACGCACAGCGGGCTACTGAGGTCAATGGGAGAAGGCGATCGCGATGACAACGTGGATACGGTAAATAGATTCATTTAGTTAACATACGGATAAATACAGTGCTTTTACGTGCGCATTAATTGCCATTAAATTGATTTGAATCAATTTAACATGAGATGTTACTCCTACAATATCGCAACATTTCATAAGATACTTTCGTTCATAAGTATCGCCATGGCTGGCATTTTTGAATAAAAACGTAACAACACCACTTAAAAAATATCCTGACTCAATGAAAAAAGCGGCTCTTCTGAAGCGCTTCATCAACCGTTGGTGGGGATTACCTCTGATACTGGCCTTGTTGCTTATGCCATTGTCGTCCTCGTTATCCGTCAGGCTCTGGATCCCTGGCGGCTATGTCTATCTTATCTATCTGCCTCTGGCGATGATGATTGCAATGTTAATGGTTTTTGACTGGGCGGCACTGCCAGGCATTTTTATCGCGTTATGTTTCCACTATTTTTTCCGTTATACCCACTTGCAGGCAGTGTTGATCATCTCTATTTTCCTTGTCACTTTGACGTTCTGCTGGTGGGGATATCGCAATCAAGAGAAAGTGCGCTGGGGTGTCAGTTTTGGTGAACTGCATCTGGCTACGGTGCGTCTTTTCTGGCTGGCATTTGCTATGCCGACGGTATTTATTTTGCTGAATCAGCTGATGATGCCGTTGGGTATTTTACCGAAAAGTAACTCTGTTTTTGCCCCTGACCCTTTTTCAGTGCATACCCTGCTCAACTATCAATCGACACTGCTGGCCTCGCTTGCCCTGGTGCAGCTGTTCTATTTTTTGATTCGCATTTTGCGTACACCCCGGTTTTTATTCATTTTTATCGACCGCTGTAAACGACAATGTTCCCCTTCGGTAACGCGCCATGAGTGGTTGATATGGCTGGTGATGCTGATGACGTCACTCATGATGCTGACACAGCTCCGATCCAGCCCGGAAAATTTGCTGACCACCGAGTACGGGGTGCCTTTTTTATTGCCGCTGATGCTCTGGGCTGCCCTGCGTTTTGGTTATCTTTTTACCTCCCTCAGTTGGGGAATATTGCTGGTGGTGCTTTACCAGTATCACGATCGATTTATGAATACGTCAGTGAAACCCCATGACCTTGCGGTTGTTTCTGCTAATCTCCTGGTTTTCACCTTGACGATTTTACTGATGTCCGCCATCAGTACCCGGCAGCGTCGACTGCTGGCTAAAGCCCGAGAAATGGCGCTCACCGATCCGGTCATCGGTTTGCCGAACTTGCGTGCGCTCAGTAAGGATCTGGCGGTCAGCTCCAGCTCTGTGCTCTGTTTTTTGTGTATTCCCGATCTGGATCGACTGAGCCGGACCTATGGCCTGCAACTGCGTATCCAGTATAAGCGCAGCCTTGCCGTACATCTCCAGCCCTGTCTGCTTCCCGGAGAAGATGTTTATCAACTTCCCGGTTTCGATCTGGTTTTACGTCTTGAGCATGCAGGGCATCAGTCACGGATCGAAGGGATTGAAGCCCGCCTGAAGGATTACCATTTGAGCTGGGATGGCCTGCCTATTCATCCTGATGTCGGGATCAGCTATTGCTCGGTTATTCCGCCAGTACTTCATCTGTATGAGCTTTTGGGTGAGATGAGTGCCATGGCACAAATGTCATTGCGCAGCGGCCACGCAGAAAATATGCAGCAGGCACAAAATGTGCCGGTACAAAGGCACATCGCGGAAAAACTGGTGATGCTGCACACTATCCAGCAGGCGTTACAGAGCGGGGGTTTTCATCTGATGGCGCAAAGGATAAAGGGTATTCGCGGCGACGATTACTATGAAATCCTGCTGTTTATGGTAAATGCACAGGGTGAACATATTAAACCCTGGCATTTTCTGCCGGTGGTGCGTGAGTTCGGTCTGACCTGGGAAGTGGACAGTATGATGCTTGACCAGGCCCTGGCATTTATCCATCGCCATCGGGAACAATTGCCGGGGATTCGCCTTGCGGTCAATTTTTTTGCGGCAACGTTGTGTCGTCCACAGTTTGTGGAAGACATTGCATCACGTCTTAAAGCGCATGACGTTGAGCCGTGGCAGTTGATTGTTGAAGTGGAAGAGTCACCGATTCTCAGCGATCACAGCTGGGGAAATCGTTCCATTGCTCAACTGCGCCAGCTTGGCTGCCGGGTGGCGATTGACGATTTTGGTAAAGGTTATTCCAGCTATTCGCGCCTGAAACTGATACAGGCCGATATACTGAAAATCGATGGCAGCTTTGTGAACAATATGCTGGATAACAGCCTGGATTATCAGATTATACAATCGATTTGCGCTGTCGCACGGCTGAAACGGATGCAGGTGGTGGCTGAGTGCGTTGATACCGATGACACTGCCGAAGCACTGCGTAAGTTGGGCGTGGATTACTTGCAGGGGGCTATCGTGGGTCCGCCGATACCATTATATGATCTGGCCTCTGCACAGACAGCGGCCAGTCTGGCTGTCAGACTTTAACCATCGACTTCTGTGCCAGCAACGTGGCAAAACGCAGGGAAATACGTTGGCCATTTTCATCGATTCGGTGCAGTTGGCCGACATCTTCATTGTATTTAACAATATGCCAGTTACGGTAATAGTGGCTCAGTTCACCTGATTTAAAGGCGAACGGAAAGCCCTGGTTGCAAGGATAGTCGGTGGTGTCCATGGCGGCGACGATCAGGTTATAACCGTCCCGCACCGTGCTGGCTTGCATATCCGCAATCAGCTGTGGGATGGTTTCGGGCTGCAGGAACATCATCACTACCGTGGACAGCACCAGGTCATAAGCCCCGTTAAAGCGCAGCTGGTTGAGGTCCTGCTCGGCGGTATGAATACCGCTCAGGTTTTCTGCGGAGATAATCTGGTCAAGCCGTGCCAGGCTGGCCGGGTTTTTGTCCCATGCCGTCACATCAAAGCCTTTGCTGTTCAGATACAGCGTATTTCGTCCACTGCCGCAGCCGACATCCAGCGCTTTACCGCCGTCAAAATAACGTGAGGCTTCCACCACTTCAGAATGGGGCGCGGTCAGCCCGTATTGCTTGCTGAAATCTCTTTCCAGGTGTTGAGTCATGATTATCAGTTCATCATTTTCCAGTGGGTCATGCCGGTGGCTGACCAAAAATAAGGCCACTCTGCGCGATGATAAGCGCGTGAGTGGCCGTTTACCGATAACGCTTAGCTTTCTTCCTGAATGGTCAGTTGCCAGCCCGTGACATCTTTCCAGTACGTCTGCTCACGTTCTAAATCCAGCTGAACCAGGTTGTTCTGGCTGAAGTAGCCGGTCGGGAACGTCAGGGTCCAGTTGCCATCATCGGTTTGCAGTTGAAGATCGCTCGGTTTAGTCGTCGCCTGGCGCTGATTATTGAGCAATGTCCCTAAACGCAACAGGAAAACCAGCGGCAGGAACTGCTTACGTTTAAACAGCGTAAGGCGCGGCATATCTTCCACTTTCACGCCTTTACGGTGGTAGCGTACCAGCGTGGCCAACAGCGTTTGTTGATCCTGATTAAACCCCGGGAGATTGGTATTTTGCAGGATATAAGCGGAATGCCGCTGCATACCGCTGTGGTTGATCGTCAGCCCAACCTCATGCAGCATCGCCGCCCACTTCAACAGAGCGGCAAGCTGCGGGTTCGCCTGCCGGGTATTCTGTGCGCGCCACTGCTCGTAGAGTAACTCTGTCGTTTCCAGAACTCTGCGCGCCTGATCGCTGTCGATAGCATAATGGTTCGCCAGGCTCTGGGCTGTGCGGCTGCGAATATCCTGATGACGGAAGCGGCCTTCCATTTCATACAACACACCTTCACGCAGTGCGCCGTCTGACAGGCGCTGTTCGCGGATCGCCAGGGCATCAAACACGCCACAGAGAATGGCAAGGCCAGGCACAAAGACGCCTTTACGCTCGTCAGAGAGGCCTGGCAGGCTGAGTGCATCAAACGACTTGTGCTTGATAACCTCGTTGTACAGCAACTCAAGGCGCTCCGGGGTGATCAGCTTTTCTTTCTCCCCCATCGCCAGCAGTACTTCGCAGGCTGCTTTAATCGTGCCAGAAGCACCCAGCGCAAACTGCCAGCCCATCAGACGATACTGCCACGCCAGGGTTTCCAGTTTTTGCACTGCTGCCAGCCGGGCGCGGTTAAAGTTCTCTTTACTGATGGCGCCGCCAGGGAAGTACATATTGGCAAAGCTCACACAGCCCATGCGGCGGCTTTCAACCAGCTTGGGTTCAAAGTCTTCACCTATAACGAGCTCAGTGGATCCGCCACCGATGTCAATCACCAGCTTGCGGCCTTTTTCCGGTTGGGTATGTTCTACGCCCATAAAGATTAAACGGGCTTCTTCATGGCCGGAAATCACTTCAATCGGGTAAGGGATCACATCGGCTGCACGCTGGAGGAAGTCTTCCGCGTTAATTGCCTGGCGCAGGGTATGCGTACCGACAATCGTAACGTTGGCCGGGCTGAAACCCTGTAAACGTTCGGCAAACAGCGCCAGACAGCCTAAACCGCGCTGAATAGCCTCTTCGCTCAGGACGTTATTGCTGTCCAGCCCGTCAGCCAGATGCACGCGTTGTTTCAGGCGTCCGAGCACCTGCATCGCCCCGTCAACTACGCGGGCAATCACCATGTGAAAACTGTTCGAACCCAAGTCAATGGCAGCAAATTCCTGCGGTTTGGGCGTACTTTTATGGGAAATTGGCATAGTGATTAATCAGGTTGCTCGAGAGATTTAATGTAATCGTAAATTGCAAGCTGGGCCCGGACCTTGCGGCGGTTACCGCGCGGAACATATCGGTTGCTTAACTCTTTATCGACGTAACGTGCTTTCAGCGTATCACTTAACAGGATGGCAATAATATCCAGCACACGCTGTTTAAGAATAGGGTCAAGTATGGAGACAGCCACTTCGATACGATAATCGATGTTGCGTGTCATCCAGTCTGCGGAGGAGAGGAAGACTTTTTTGTCGCCGCCGTTATCAAAAATATAGACCCTGTCATGCTCAAGATAACGGTCAACAATGCTGATCACACGAATATTATCGCTGATCCCTTCCAGATTGGGGATCAGGGAGCACATGCCGCGCACCAGCAGATTAACCTTAACGCCAACGCTGGAGGCGGTATACAGCCGATCGACCAGCCCCTTATCCACCAGGTTATTGATCTTCAGCGTAATACCCGCCGAAATTCCTTTTTGCGCATTGGCAATCTCGGCATCAATCAGTTGGTACAGCATTTTGCGCGAGTTCTGCGGTGACACCATCAGGTGCTCAAAGCTGACCGGGCGATACGGGTTTTCGATAAAGTTAAACACCCGGCGCACTTCGTTAGTGATACGCGCATCGGCGGTCAGCAACGAGTAGTCGGTGTAGATACGCGCGGTTTTCTCGTTAAAGTTACCGGTGCCGATGTGCGCATAGCGGGCAATCTCTCCGTTTTCACGGCGCGAAATCAGGAACAGCTTGGCGTGAATCTTCAGTCCGGGAGCGGAGAAAATTACATGCACGCCGGCTTCCGTCAGGCGTTTCGCCCAGTGAATATTGGCTTCTTCATCGAAACGCGCCTGCAGCTCGACGACCACGGTAACTTTCTTACCGTTATAGGCGGCATGGATCATCGCATCGATGATGCGTGAATTCTTCGCCACGCGGTAAATATTGATTTTTATTGCCAGTACCGCCGGGTCAAATGACGCCTGGCGCAGCAGTTCAAGCACATGCTCGAAGGTGTGATACGGATAATAGAGCAGCACGTCACGGTTGCGGATCGCATCAAAGCCGTTGCGGAAGCGATCAAACCAGATATGGCGCAGCTGCGGCAGAGGTTTGTTGACCAGATTCGCTTTGCCCACGTTCGGGAAGCTGATGAAGTCTTTGAAGTTATGGTAACGACCGCCGGGCACAATGGAGTCGTAATTGGAAATGTTCAGCTTTTTACGCAGCAGTTCAACCATGGCATCAGGCATATCGCGCTGATAAACAAACCGTACCGGCTCGGCATTCAGGCGCTGTTTCAGGCTTGAAGACATCAGCTCCAGCAGGCTCGATTCCATTTCAGTGACCAGATCGTACTCGGCGTCACGGGTCATTTTCATCGAGTAGGCATTCAGCGCATCGTAGTCGAAGAAGCCACGAAAAATGTCACCCAGGCAATAGCGCAGAATATTATCCAGCAGAATCATTGGTTTTCTGCGACGCGGGGTTTCCGGCGGCAGATTGACGAAACGCGGAACTTTATCTGACGGAATTTCCAGCAACGCGTAACGAATGTCTTCACCACGAATAATCTCTACGGCCAGGTAGGTATAATCGTCTTTCAGGAACTCGATCAGATCGGTGTCGTGATTGATCAAGATCGGCGTGATGTGCTGGCGAAGATGGTGTTTAAAATAGTGCCGCAGCCAGCTCTGCTGATTAGGAGAGAGCTGGCGTTCGTTGATCAGGAAGATCTGATTACGCGCCATTTCCAGCAACAGGTCGTTATACAGACTGTCGAACTCCTGGTCAGCTTTCAGCACCCGCGCCTGAATTTTTTTTAGTAAATGGCGTGGCGTGCTGGGGGAACCCTGCTCTTCTCCAATCAGAATGCGGCGTTTGAGATCGGCAAAACGAACTTTATAGAACTCTTCCAGATTATTGGAATAGATACCAAGAAAGCGCATACGTTCAATCAGCGGGTTGGTTTTGTCTGCCGCTTCTTGTAAAACGCGTTCATTAAAGGATAGCCAACTTAACTCTTTCTCTATATACAGCTTTTCCTGACCCATTTTTACTCCGTTCGGCTGATTCAGGATGAAGGTATCCATTGTCCTGAAACATTATGGCGAGAGTATGGCAGCATTGTCCAATGCCCGATGAATGTTGATTGTCTTATTAATCACATACGGGCAACATAGCGGCTTCTAAGCATAATGGAAAACCACCCTGATATGACTGATCGCCCAATCCCTGTTCACGACAACGCCGGGCGCCGCCGCAGGATTGATCGGCTGACGCGACGTGTGGTAACGGCGTGTGGGGTGGCGATCCTGCTGGTGATGACACTGCTGTTCTTCTGGCTGATTTGGGTGGTGGTGCCACTCTTTATCAGCCCTGGGATGCAGGCAGATAACAACATTAAGCTCTGGCAGAGCAGTCCTGCGGTTGCCATGGGAATGGACAGGCAGCAACAGTGGGGCTGGCGCATTGACCGTCAGGGCAGCGGGCGTTTTGTGCCGCTCAGTGCTCAACCTCCTTCCTCTGCAGTAACGCTGTTGCGCGGTACTATCCGGGCAGCGAGCAGTGCCGATCATAGTAGTGTGCTGTTGTTGTCAGATAGCGGCTCAATGGTGTTAGTTAAACCCGATTTTCCTCCCGGTGAGGAACCCCGCTGGACATTCCCGCTGGGCGATGTCCCACTTTCCAACGGGGAAGATCATGTGCGTCAGTTCAGTCTGGCGCAGACCGCTGAAAACCGCTGGCAGGTTGCACTGGCGACCGCCGATCATATTACGCTATGGCAACTCAATGCTCAGCAGCCAGCGCAAAACTACCGGCTGAACGTGCGTGACGTCGATCAGTTGCTGTTATCGCCCGATGGCAGCCTGTTATTTACCCTTTCTGGCGCTCAGTTGCGCGTCTGGCGACTTGGTAACGGTGAGCCCCAGCTGCGTGATTCTCTGATGCTGGCCGAGCCACCGAAAAACATCGCGTTGCTGAGTGGGGGGAATTCCTTGCTCATTTCCGATGGGCAGGGGATTTCCCAGTGGTTTGATATTGCAAGCTCCAGTGGCCCACATTTGCGTTATATCCGTCATTTTGAGGGGGCGCAGTGGCAGCCTCTGCTCTTTACCGAACCGCACCGTCGTGTTTTAGCCACCCTGAGTCCGCAGGGTGAGCTGAAGCTGTTTGCCAGTAAGCAGCAGGGCGCGATCCTCAGCCGACAGCTGGCGCCGGGTATTGAACTGGCGCAGTTCTCCCAGGAGGGCGATGGCTTATTGGTTGAACGTGCCGGGCACTGGCAGCATTATCGTCTGACTAACCCGTGGCCCGATCTCAGCTGGCGCAATCTGTGGCAGAAAGTCTGGTATGAAAACTATCCGGAGCCGGCCTGGGTCTGGCAGTCCACCTCGGCCAATGATTACTACCAGGGGAAATTTAGCCTGATCCCGATGGTGGCGGGCACGTTGAAAGCCGCAGGGCTGGCGATGCTGTTTGCGACGCCACTGGCACTGGCGGCCGCCATGTACACCGCCTGGTTTATGACGCCTCAGCTACGGCGTTGGGTGAAACCCACCATTGAAATGATGGGCGCGTTACCCAGCGTGGTGATTGGTCTGATTGCCGGGCTGTGGCTGGCCCCAAAAATTGCCGATCGGCTGCTTGGGGTACTGCTACTGCCTTTACTGCTGGCTGCGGTGCTGTTGCTGTGTGGTTGGATGGTGCAAAAACTGCCCCCTCGCTGGCGTAAACGTGCGTTTGCTGAAGGGCGTGAAGTCCTGCTATTGCTGCCGCTGTTGTTACTGACGGCGACAGGCTCCCTGTGGCTCATCCCGCTGGCGGAGCAGGCACTCTGGGGACAGGGACTGGCCGATCACATCAGCGCAGACTATCAGCAGCGCAATCTGCTGGTGGCGGGGGTGGCGATGGGCTTTGCTCTGGTTCCCCTGATTTTCACGCTGGCAGAAGACGCCATTTTCAGTGTTCCGGCCTCACTGGGGCAGGGGTCGCTGGCACTGGGGGCGACACAGTGGCAAACCCTGACGCGCGTGGTGCTGCCGGGTGCCTCATCCGGTATCTTCGCCGCCCTGATGATCGGGTTTGGCCGCGCGATTGGCGAAACGATGATTGTGCTGATGGCCACCGGTAATACGCCGGTGACCGACGGGGGGCTGTTTGAAGGGTTACGTTCACTGGCGGCCAATGTGGCGGTAGAAATGCCGGAAGCGGCGGCGGGCAGCACCCATTACCGTATTCTGTTCCTGTCTGCGCTGGTGCTGCTGATCTTCACGCTGGTGGTCAATACCGTTGCCGAGATGGTGCGTCAGCGACTGCGGCAGCGTTACAGCCAGCAGGAGGTGCAGGGATGAATGCGGTAAAGAATAATCACCGCTGGCGCTGGCTCACTGGTGGCGCTGTTGCCGTCAGTCTGCTGGCCTTCCTGTTGCTGATTACCCTGCTGGCCTGGCAGGGGCTGCGTTATTTCTGGCCGCAGCCGCTGGAACTGTTCACGCTGAATACCCCGCAAGGTCAGGTACAGGTACTGGGCGAGGTCACCCAGCAGCAGACCGTATCGCGCCAGCAGCTGGTCGCCAGCGGCCAGCGAGATGCTGCGGGTCTGCCTGACAGCGTGACACGTTATCTGATTAAAACCGGTAACCGTGATTTCGATGCGCCTGACTTTCGTACGGTACTGTCCAGCGATGCGATCGCCAGGGAAACACCCCCGCAGGTCATCGTGTTGCAACGCCGCTCAGGCGGCAATGCCTATGGCTGGTTCGAAGGGCTGCGTGAAGATAGCCATTTGTTAACCTCCCAGGACCCTGGCAAGACCTTACAGCAGCGTTTATTGCAGGCTCGTCAGCGGATTGACGAGGCAGAGAAACTGCGGCGCAAGAACATGGCGCGGCTGAACGCACAGATGGAGTCGCTGGAGCAACAGCGGCAGCATCTGCGAGACGAAAAGCGCTATAACCCCGAGGCCCAGTCGGTGTATCAGGCGGATCGCGCCGAACTGCAACGTCAGTTCGCCCGTCAGGCGGCCAGACTCGCAACGCTTCAGCGTGAAAGCAACAATACGGCGGTGCTGCTGCGGGATGCCAGCGGTGTGCAGCATGAGATTTCGCTGGCGCAGATTATTGCTGCCTGGCAGCCCAATGCGATGACCACCGGTATGAAGTGGCGACATTTTGGCAGCCAGCTGTGGCACTTTGTCAGTGATTCTGGCGGCGGGAGCCAGGGAGAGGGCGGTATCTTCCCGGCAATCTTTGGTACGGTACTGATGGTGTTGCTGATGTCGGTGGTGGTGATGCCGCTGGGGGTGATTGCCGCCATCTGGTTACATGAGTATGCCGGACGCAATCTGTTAACCCGGCTGGTGCGTATTGCCGTCGTCAACCTGGCGGGGGTGCCATCGATTGTCTATGGCGTGTTCGGCCTGGGGTTCTTCGTCTGGTTTATGGGCGGCAGCCTCGATCGTCTGTTTTTCTCCAGCGCCTTGCCGAACCCGACCTTTGGCACGCCAGGCCTGCTCTGGGCATCACTGACCCTGGCGTTGCTGACATTGCCAGTGGTGATTGTCGCCACTGAAGAGGGGCTGTCGCGCATTCCGGGTTCATTGCGCCAGGGTGCGCTGGCGCTGGGGGCGACGAAGGCAGAGATGCTGTGGCACGTGGTGTTACCGCAGGCATTACCGGCGATGCTTACCGGGCTGATCCTGGCGGTGGCACGTGCCGCTGGAGAAACCGCTCCACTGATGCTGGTGGGCGTGGTGAAGATGGTCCCGGAGCTGCCGATAGACTCGCTGTTCCCTTATTTACATCTGGATCGTAAATTTATGCACCTTGGTTTTCAGATTTACGATCTGGCGTTCCAAAGCCCCAATGCCGAAGCCGATCGCCCGCTGGTATTTGCCACGGCGCTGCTGTTGGTGTTGCTGATTCTGGGGTTAAATCTGATGGCGATGGTCCTTCGCCACCGTCTGCGCGAGCGCTACCGTGCGCTGATGCATTAACACGGAATTCCGTTATGACTGCGATGTTTGATGACAACGAAACCGCGCTTGAGATTGATAACCTCTGTTTGTGGTATGGCGATAAAGCCGCGCTGAATAACATCAGCCTGCGAGTGCCTAAAAACCGCATTACGGCGTTGATTGGTCCATCAGGCTGTGGGAAATCAACGCTGTTACGCTGTTTTAACCGTATGAACGATCTGATTGATGGTTGTCGCATTGAAGGGGATATCCGCCTGCAACAGCAGTCAATCCTCGGCCATAATCAGGATCTCTCTGCGCTGCGTCGCCGCGTGGGCATGGTGTTTCAACGGCCTAATCCCTTCCCGAAAACCATTTACGATAATGTGGTATACGGTCTGAGGTTGATGGGCGTGCGTGACAGGCGTGTACTGGATGAAGCGGTGGAGCGTGCGCTGCGTGCTGCGGCGCTGTGGCCAGAGGTGAAAGATAACCTTTGGCAAAATGCCCTCACGCTGTCGAGCGGACAGCAGCAGCGCCTGGTGATCGCCAGGGCTATCGCCATTGAGCCTGAAATCCTGCTGCTGGATGAGCCGACCTCGGCACTGGATCCGATTTCGACGCTGGTGATAGAAGAGCTGATGACATCGTTAAAACAGCACTTCACGCTGATTCTGGTCACGCACAATATGCAGCAGGCGGCACGTGTGTCGGACTATACGGCGTTTATGCACCAGGGGAGTGTGGTGGAGTTTGGCATGACCGATGATCTGTTTACGTCACCGCGTCAGCGTCGTACTGAGGATTATATTACCGGACGATATGGTTAATTTGGTGGAGGTCATTGATATGGGCGGACAGGAAAAAAGGTCCGCCCTTACGCAGGTAAGGCATTATTCGAATGCATGTCCTTCAGCGGACAACGGCTGACCGTCAAGCCATGCGGCATCGTCGCGCATAGCCAGTCGGCCATCCACAAACCAGCCGACGACCAGTGGATAAATCGCATGTTCCTGGTGCTGAACGCGCGCAGCAACATCCGCTTCGCTGTCGTTGCTGTACACCGGCACTTTTGCCTGCAGGATCACCGGACCGCCGTCCAGCTCTTCGGTGACAAAATGCACCGAGGTGCCGTGCTCGTCGTCACCGTTCTCGATGGCCTGGCGATGCGTATGCAGCCCCGGGTATTTCGGTAACAGCGAAGGATGGATATTCAGCATCCGACCGGCATAGTGCTGAACAAATGCCGGGCTGAGGATGCGCATGTAACCGGCCAGTACCACCAGATCGGGGGCGTAAGCGTCAATCTCCAGCATCAGCTGGCGATCGAACGCTTCACGGTCGGCAAACTGCGCAGCAGACAGCGCATGAGCAGCAACGTTCGCCTCACGCGCACGTTCCAGACCAACGGCCTCAGCCTTGTTACTGAACACGGCAGCAACGCTGCCGTGAATCCGTCCCTGCTGGCAGGCGTCCAGGATTGCCTGTAAATTGCTTCCATTACCGGAAACCAGCACGACTATGCGTTTCATGCGTTAATAACCACACGTTCTTCAGAATCGGAGGCTTTGATGACACCGATTTTCCAGGCTTTTTCGCCTGCATCAGTCATCAATTGTACCGCTTTGTCGGCGTCTGCCGGACTCAGGGCAATCACCATGCCGACACCACAGTTAAAGGTGCGGTACATCTCAAAGCGGCTGACGTTACCGGCCTGCTGCATCCAGCCAAAGACGGCTGGCCATTCCCAGCTTGACTCGTCCAGAACAGCCTGAGTGTTATCCGGCAGTACGCGCGGAATATTTTCCCAGAAACCGCCGCCAGTCAGGTGGGCAATCGCATGGACATCCACCTGTTCGATCAGGCTGAGGATGTTTTTCACGTAGATGCGGGTTGGAGCCAGCAGATGGTCAGACAGCGTTTTGCCTTCAAGCTGAGTGGTTTCCGGGTCAGTTTTGCTGACTTCCAGAATTTTGCGCACCAGCGAGTAGCCGTTGGAGTGAGGGCCGCTTGAACCAAGGGCGATCAGAACGTCGCCATCGGCCACTTTGCTGCCGTCGATAATTTCGGATTTCTCAACCACGCCGACACAGAAGCCTGCCACGTCGTAATCTTCACCGTGGTACATACCTGGCATTTCAGCGGTTTCGCCGCCCACCAGTGCACAGCCAGACTGTGAACAGCCTTCAGCGATGCCGGTGATCACACTGGCTGCCGTGTCAACGTCCAGCTTGCCGGTTGCATAATAATCCAGGAAGAACAGAGGCTCTGCGCCCTGTACCACCAGATCGTTAACGCACATCGCGACCAGATCGATACCGATGGTATCGTGGCGTTTAAGGTCCATCGCCAGACGCAGCTTGGTGCCGACGCCGTCAGTGCCGGAAACCAGGATAGGTTCACGGTATTTTTGCGGCAGTGCACAAAGGGCACCGAAACCGCCCAGTCCACCCATCACTTCCGGGCGACGAGTCTTTTTCACTACGCCTTTGATACGGTCGACTAAAGCATTGCCAGCATCGATATCTACGCCGGCGTCTTTATAGCTGAGAGAGGTTTTGTCGGTCACTGCGAAATCCCCACGCGGTTTGCGGTTGGTGTGGTGGTAAGTTTAAGCGCGGCAATTCTAGCAGCGCAGGCAAACGTTTGCGAGTGCCATCTTATTGCGCATTGCGGATAGCTGGATTTTAGCTAATTCTTAGAGGGGTTGCAGGAGATGTGCAAAGTATTGCACTAAGTCATATGGCGCCGGGGATAAATGGCGCTATAATCTCGCGATTTTTTTTTGCAGCTTAACACTCCGGGAGTACAACAATGAAGATCGTGGAAGTCAAACACCCGCTGGTCAAACATAAACTGGGTCTGATGCGGGAACATGATGTAAGCACCAAACGTTTCCGTGAACTCGCATCAGAAGTGGGAAGTCTGCTGACTTATGAAGCCACTGCCGATTTGGAAACCGAAACCGTGACCATTGAAGGCTGGAACGGTCCGGTTGAAATCGAACAGATCAAAGGTAAAAAAATTACCGTTGTCCCTATTCTGCGTGCTGGTCTCGGCATGATGGAAGGTGTGCTGGAACATGTGCCAAGTGCCCGGATCAGTGTCGTTGGCGTGTACCGCGATGAAGAAACACTGGAGCCAGTACCCTATTTCCAGAAGTTGGTGTCCAACATCGAAGAGCGCCTGGCACTGGTGGTTGACCCGATGCTGGCAACCGGTGGTTCGATGATTGCTACTATCGACCTGCTGAAAAAAGCGGGCTGTAACAGCATTAAGGTGCTGGTACTGGTCGCGGCACCGGAAGGTATTGCTGCGCTGGAAAAAGCGCACCCGGATGTTGAGCTGTACACTGCCTCAGTCGATCAGGGGCTGAACGAGAAGGGGTATATTATCCCAGGCCTCGGCGATGCAGGCGATAAGATCTTCGGTACTAAATAAGCCGGCTGCGGGCGAGGCGTGCCTCACCCCTACGAACCCCGTAGGGGCCGGGCATGCCCGGCCCGGCAAGCGCCGAATCCGCGAGTAATTCGTAGGGGTGGGGCATGCCCGGCACGATAAGCGCCGAATCCGCGAGTAATTCGTAGGGGTGGAGCATGCCCGGCCCGGCAAGCGCCGAATCCGCGAATAATCCGTAGGGGGCGGGCATGCCCGCCCCGATAAGCATCAAACCGACCAGAGAGTCGGTTTTTTTATAGCAAAGGCAAACTCAAGGGGTAATAACATCATGACGCGTCGTGCAATTGGCGTACACGAGCGGCCACCGCTGCTGCAAACCATTCCACTCAGCTTCCAGCATCTGTTCGCCATGTTTGGCGCGACGGTCCTGGTACCCATCCTGTTCCATATCAACCCGGCCACGGTGCTGCTGTTCAACGGCATCGGCACGCTGCTGTACCTGTTTATCTGTAAAGGTAAAATCCCGGCTTATCTGGGCTCCAGCTTTGCCTTTATCTCCCCGGTACTGCTGCTGTTACCGCTGGGTTATGAAGTGGCGCTGGGCGGTTTCATTATGTGTGGTGTGCTGTTCTGCCTGGTGGCGCTGATCGTCAAAAAAGCCGGTACAGGCTGGCTGGACGTGATGTTCCCGCCAGCGGCGATGGGCGCGATTGTGGCGGTGATTGGTCTGGAACTGGCGGGCGTGGCGGCGAATATGTCCGGTTTGTTACCAGCCGATGGCAGCATGGCTGACAGCAAAACCATTATTATCTCGATGGTCACGCTGGGCGTAACGGTCTTTGGCTCCGTGCTGTTCCGTGGTTTTCTGGCAATTATCCCGATTCTGATCGGTGTTCTGGTGGGCTACGCACTGTCCTATGGCATGGGCATTGTCGACTGGACGCCGGTGGCGAAAGCCCACTGGTTTGCCCTGCCAACCTTCTACACCCCGCGTTTTGAGTGGTATGCCATTTTCACCATTCTGCCTGCGGCACTGGTGGTGATTGCCGAACATATCGGCCATCTGGTGGTAACGGCGAATATTGTGAAGAAAGACCTGCTGAAAGACCCGGGTCTGCATCGTTCAATGTTTGCCAATGGCATCTCGACCATTTTCTCCGGCTTCTTTGGCTCAACGCCCAATACCACTTATGGCGAAAACATCGGCGTGATGGCGATTACCCGCGTGTACAGCACCTGGGTAATTGGCGGCGCAGCGATTCTGGCCATCATGCTCTCCTGCGTGGGTAAGCTGGCTGCGGCAATCCAGGCCGTACCAGTCCCGGTGATGGGCGGCGTATCGCTGTTGCTGTACGGTGTGATTGCGGCATCGGGTATTCGCGTACTGATTGAATCGAAAGTGGATTACAACAAAGCGCAGAATCTGATCCTGACCTCCGTGATCCTGATCATCGGCGTCAGTGGGGCGAAAGTACACATTGGTGCCGCTGAGCTGAAAGGCATGGCACTTGCCACCGTGGTGGGTGTGACGCTCAGCCTGATTTTCAAAGCGATCAGTCTGTTGAGTAAGGAAGAAGAGGTGATTGAGGTGCAGGACGAACGTCGCGACGCACAGTAAATCTAAGGGGCAGCTCTGGCTGCCCCTGCCTCATTGCATCTCCCGACCTTAGCGTTTCATGATCCTGAACGACTTGTGGTAGAATTTTCCCGTTTTCTGCCTGCTCAAACCCTGAGGTGAATCTGAACACGCCGGCACAGCTCTCACTGCCACTTTACCTGCCCGACGATGAAACCTTTGCCAGCTTCTGGCCGGGGGAAAATCCGTCGCTGCTGGCTGCGCTTCAGGGCGCACTGCATCAGCAACACGGGAGTTACTTCTACTTCTGGTCCCGCGAGGGCGGAGGACGCAGCCACCTGTTGCATGCCGCCTGTGCCGAACTGTCGGCCAAAGGTGAGGCGGTGGGCTATGTTCCTCTCGATAAACGCACCTGGTTTGTGCCTGAAGTGCTCGATGGCATGGAGCAGCTCGCGCTGATCTGCATCGACAATATCGAGTGCATTGCCGGGGATGAACCCTGGGAAATGGCGATCTTCGATCTGTATAATCGCATTCTGGAAACCGGTAAAACACGACTGCTGATCACGGGTGATCGTCCACCGCGTCAGCTCAACCTGAAGCTGGCGGATCTGGCCTCGCGTCTCGACTGGGGGCAGATCTATAAGCTGCAACCGCTTTCCGATGAAGATAAATTGCAGGCCTTACAGCTACGTGCAAAATTACGCGGTTTTGAACTACCGGAAGATGTGGGCCGCTTCCTGCTGAAACGGCTCGATCGTGAAATGCGTACGCTTTTTGTGACGCTGGATCAGCTCGATCAGGCCTCTATCAGCGCCCAGCGTAAACTGACCATTCCCTTCGTTAAAGAGACACTGGCGCTGTAGTTGCTCTGCGCCAGGCTTTCTTCCTTAAAGAATCTCCAGCACCTGCTCCGGCGGTCTGCCGATGCGCGCTTTGCCTCCATTGGTAACAATCGGGCGTTCAATCAGCTTCGGCTCAGCGACCAGCGCGGCCAGTAACTGCGCTTCCGTTAACGTTAAATCGTCCAGACCCGCCGCTTTATACTGCGCTTCTTTAGTCCGCATCAACTGACGCGCGCTGGTGAATCCCAGCTGCTGCAACAGCGTTTTCAGCGTGGCGACATCGGGTGGGGTCTCCAGATAAAGGATGACCTCAGGCGTTATTCCCTGGCGGGTCAGCAGCGCGAGCGTTTCGCGGCTCTTGGAGCAGCGCGGGTTATGGTAAATCTGTACCTCTGACATGGCTATCCTCAGGATTCGTTATGATTTCTGGTACTGACGGAAACGCTCCTGCAAATGGCGCAGCTGGTCGATGCGTGCGTCATAACGTGCCTGCTTCAGGCTGCCCAGTTTTACGGCTGCACTGGCGCTGCTCAGGCTGCGGATGGCCTGATCGAGCTGGCCGCTTAACGCCAGACCTTCAGCTCGCGCCGCCTGTTCTTCATCTGTCAGCCTCTGATCCGCCGAGGCCTGAGCCAGCAAGTCCCAGCCGTTGGGGTCATCTTTGTTCGCCCATGTGTAGCGGTAGAGCACTTTGCTGGCATTGGCCGGTTGTTTGGCCTCCACATAGGCGTTGGCGAGGTTAATCTGCAATACCGGATTGTTGTTTACCCCTTTAACGGCCAGCAGACGGTTTATCGCCTGTTGAGGCTGCTTCAGCCCGATATCGATGTCGGTCATGATATCGAGATACCACAGATTATCCGGTTGCTTTGCCAGCAGTGGCGCAATAATAGTACGCGCCTCCGTAAACTTACTTTCCCCCAGCAGCAACACTGCTTTCCCGTATAGCGCGGCGGACTGTTCACGGCTGTTACCGTGCGCCAGGGTCGTCAGCAGATCGGTGCCCAACTGGTTCTGTCCGGTTGAGAACATCCCCAGCGCCCTGACTTTGGCCATGTAGTAATCCTGCGAGGACTGCACCACCACTGGCTTCATCTGATTGGCGCGGTTCCGCGCATCGGCCAGACGACTGTCAGGCAGTGGGTGCGTCAGCAGCATTTCCGGTGGTTTTGACGCAAAACGGGAGGCGTCCGCCAGCTTCTGCAAGAAGTTGGGCATCGCTTCCGGGTCAAAACCGGCGCGCTGCAGCACCTGAATGCCGATGCGGTCCGCTTCCTGTTCATTTTGCTGGGTAAAACTGATGATGCCCTGTTGAGCCCCTGCCAGCGTGCCGCTCAATGCCGCCATCCCCGCCTGCGGGCTGGCCATTGCAAGAAGAATGGATCCCAGCGCGCCGACCCAGGTCAGTGGCGCATTACGTTGCTGCTCTTCCATCGCGCGCGCCAGGTGACGCTGGGTCACGTGGGAGATTTCATGCGCCATAACGGAGGCCAGCTGGCTTTCATTATCGCTGTAGCGGAACAGGGCGGAATGCAGGACAACGTTGCCGCCAAAGAAAGCAAAGGCGTTAATTTCATCGTTACGGATCAGGTAAAAATGGAACGGGGTTTTTACCGACCAGGCGTGGGTCACCAGGCGCTGCCCTAACTGATTGATATATTGATTCAGCAGCGGGTCGTTGATGATAGGGGCACTGGCACGCAACTGGCGCACATAAAAATCGCCCATCGCCAGTTCCTGATTAATCGACAGTGTGCCGCCTGCGGTGGTACCGATATCCGGCAGATTATCGCTGATATCGGCATGTGCCGGAAGCAAGCTACCCGTCAGCAGTGTCACCACCAGCGAAGCCAGCAGGCTTTTCTTTAATCGGATGAACATACGTAAACCCTAACAAGGAAGTCCAGTTTTTTGACCGGCAACGTGCCGAAATGTTCTGCATGTACGTAGAAAAAGACGCACTAATTCCACATCTTAAACCACAGCCCGGGGCGAATGAAATGGCTAAAATAGTGACGTCTGCCGGTACTCGTCAATTACGCACACGATGTTGCGGTAAAAAACTGAACAGGGCGGTGTGGGGGCGCTCCCCGACAGAGCAGCTGAATGTCGCTCTCATCGGCGCAATGGTTCGGCTTAAATTTAAAAGTTAGGTAAATTTAATCAGTTTTATTGATAGTGGCATGCTAATTGACCAGGTTTTTTCTTAAAAACGTCCCTGTCGTAGGAGAGGGCAGTGTAAGACGACATAAGCAAAATTATCATTGGCTGGGGGGCGGGTGAACAATGGCGAACCATTAAAAAGTATAAAGATATCCAGTCAGTTACGGTAATAACAATGATCTGACGGCGAGAGGGACCCGCGACTGTAGTTTGGTATGGACCTGCCTGATGACGGCTGTCTACGGGCATTGTTAGCTGATGCTACACAGTGACGTTCCGGCACTGTTTTAGAGGGGGACTATCCAGTCTCTGTGATGAAAAACGCCGGTAAGCGTTTGTGATGAGGCTGTGTAATATCGCAGTCACAACGGTGTTTTGCGGAGAGTTCCTTATGCGTTCTGTGGTGTCTTATGTTCTGATTGCGGCTGTCGCGGGTTTTGTCGGGGCCAGTTTTACCAAAGCGCCTGAGCTTATCGACAAGATCAGCAATCGTGTTGCACCGGTCAGCGATCCTGAAGGGTTTTGGTCAACGCCCGCCATTGAAGGTTATGGGAAAATGCACTATGAGTCAGATGTTGCTTACAAACCCAACATCAATGACAGCAATAAAATTGTTTTCCAGATTACCCGCGCCGAAAACGCACCCCAGGACCCGAACCTGGGGCTGGAACGTGTGGCGCGTGTGGTGAATCTGTATGTGGCGTCCGGTGTTCCGACAGAAAAACTGAAGTTTGTGGTGTCAGTAACGGGGGAGGGTACGCCCGCCATGCTGAACAATGAGCAGTATCACCGGATTTATGGCATCGATAATCCTAACCTGAAACTGATTGGCGCCCTGCGTGCCAAAGGGGTAGATGTGTCCGTGTGCGATCAGTCTGTGGCCTTCCATCATTTCCAAAGCAACTGGATTGATCGGTCGGTTACCCATGCACTCTCTAGCCCAACAACCGTATCGACCCTTGAAAATCAAGGATATGCTTTCCTGTCGATGTAGACGGCTGTTCCGTGCGGGCCCTCGGCCCGCCTGGCCTCGATTTTCCTCTCCTTCGCTGCATTGCTGCGCCGCATGATTATCTCGCTTTAACCAAAATATTTATTGGCCCTGCGCGATTCAGAATATTCCCAAATCGGCTGAGAGGTGTACAATTGGCACGTGCTTTACCAGGGCATAACTCGCACTCAAAGACATACTCCGCATTTTTCACACCTGCCGTGTGAAGCCGATGGGGTATTAACGCGCATAATAAAATATAAGGCGCAGATGATGATGTTTCTCACGAAGGTGAGTCCATGTTGAGGCTATCGCGGCCAAAAACGGACTTGCGCACCCTTATTACGCTGCTGGCTGTCGCCAGTATCGTGATCACACTCGCTAATTCTCTGTACGCCAGCTGGCGTGTGCAGCGCGATGTGCTGATCGGTAACACACTGGAATCAAACCGGGTTTATGCCACCAAGCTGGCCTCCACTACCGAAGTGTTTTTCCAGTTGGCTGAGTCACAGCTCTCTTACAGCGCTAAAGTGCTGGGTAATGGCCTGGGTAACGATGCCACTCTGCAGGATGAAGTCGATCGCCTGCGCGAACAAACCAACAGTTTTAACTCCGTGGTAATTGTTGATGCCAACGGCTGGGTGCGCGCGATCTCGCCGGAGTCGTTGATGCTGAAAGGCATGCATCTCAGCTCCAGCGCGGCAAAACAGGCGCTCACAGAACGCAAGCCACTGGTCAGCCCGCCAACGATGTCTGCTGCCAATAATCTGCTAGTGTTTATCTCCTGGCCGATCTGGTCGAAAACCGGCAGCTACCTCGGCTATGTCGGCGGCTCTATTTACCTGAAGAAAAAAAGCATCCTTAACATTCTGCTGGGCGAGCAGTTCTATCGCGACGGTTCGTCATTGTATGTGATCGATGAAAAGAACCAGGTGTTATATCACCAGGATCGTCAGCTGATCGGGAAAACCATCGATCCGTTAATCGGTAACGAACAGCGTAAAAAATCCAGTAATGGCCATCAGCAGGTGACCGCCGAAAACGGTGATGCGATGCTGGCGGGCTATGCCAATGTACCGACGGCAGGCTGGACCATCGTGGCGCTTAAACCCACGGAGGCCACGCTGGCGCCGCTGAACAGCCTGTTGCTGAAAGTGCTGAAGCATTCGGTGCCGTTTGCTCTGCTGACGCTGATTATTGCGCTGATCCTTGCACAACGCATTGCACTGCCGCTATGGCAGCTGGCGCGCAAGGCCAGCCAGATGGATACGCAAAATGTCTCGAAAGAGATCAACAGCATCCGCTCCTGGTATTATGAGGCGTCACAGATCAAACGTGCGTTGCTGGTCGGGATTTCACTGATGCAGGATAAAATTGGCCGCCTGAAAAGTGAAGTACAGACTGACCCGATGACCAGCCTGCTCAACCGCCGTGGCCTGAATGCGGTACTGGACTATTTTCTGGCCACCACCCAGCCTTTTGCCGTGCTGGCACTGGATATCGACTACTTTAAACGGGTGAATGATACGTTCGGCCATGATGCCGGTGACACGGTGATCAAAACCGTGGCGCGTCAGCTGGAGCAAAGTGCCAGGCAGACCGATGTGATCTGCCGTAATGGCGGTGAAGAATTCCTGATGATCCTGCCGGGCGCCGATCGCGATGTGGCCATGATGATTGCTGAACGTGTGCGTAAGCGCATTGAAGCGCTGTCGCTGGATCCTGTCGGCCATATTACAATTTCAGTGGGTGTGGCTTTCTGGTCACCGGAAAGTGGCAATACGATGGATCAGACCTTCAAGCTAGCGGATGATGCGCTATATCAGGCAAAAAATGCCGGACGCAACCGGGTGATTGTCGCGAAAAATATCACTGAACCGCCTGCCGTTGTGCAGGTGCTGCCGCAGTAGTTTTTACGCCCGCTCTTGTTTTCACAAGGGCGGGCCGTATCAGGTACACTCTTCTTTATTCTTTTTCAGGCAAGGACTCCCATGCTGGAACTTCTTACGCAATGGTATCGTCGCCGTTTCAGCGATCCCCAGGCGATTGCGTTGCTGGTAATTTTAATCGCTGCATTTTGCATTTTGTTTTTCTTTAATGGCCTGCTGGCCCCGCTGTTAGTGGCGCTGGTACTGGCTTATCTGCTGGAGTGGCCAACGGTGCGGCTGGAGCGGCTTGGCTGCTCGCGCACCTGGGCGGTAACGCTGGTGCTGATTGTCTTTGCAACGCTGCTGCTGGTTCTGATGCTGGTGGTGGCCCCCGTGGCATGGCAGCAGGGCATTAATCTGACCCATGAGCTGCCCACCATGCTCACCCGCCTCTATCAGTTTGCCCTGCGTCTGCCGGAGCGTTTTCCTACGCTGATGGATGTGGGAATTATCGATATTGTGGTGGAAAACCTGCGCAGTCGCCTGAGTGGATTGGGTGACCAGGTGGTGAAATATTCTCTCGCCTCGCTGGTGGGGTTGATGACACTGGCGATCTATCTGGTGCTGGTACCGCTGATGGTGTTCTTTCTGCTAAAGGACAAAGAACAAATGCTGAGTGCCATTCGGCGTGTGCTGCCACGTAACCGTGGCCTGGCCGGGCAGGTCTGGGTTGAGATGAACCAGCAGGTGTCTAACTACATTCGCGGTAAAGTGCTGGAGATGATCGTGGTCGGGGTGGTCAGCTGGCTGGGCTTCCTCGCGATTGGCATGAACTATGCGCTATTACTCGCGGTGCTGGTCGGTGTTTCCGTGCTGATCCCCTATATTGGTGCGATGGTGGTGACCATCCCGGTCGTGGGCGTTGGGCTGGGGCAGTGGGGATTGTCCGGTGACTTCTGGACCATGATGATGGTGTATCTGGTGATCCAGGCGCTGGATGGCAATATTCTGGTGCCTGTGCTGTTCTCAGAAGCCGTGAACCTGCATCCGCTGGTGATCATCCTGTCGGTGGTGATTTTTGGCGGGTTATGGGGATTCTGGGGCGTGTTCTTTGCGATCCCGCTGGCGACGCTGGTCAAAGCGGTCGTACATGCCTGGCCGGATGAGTTGGCCAAATAATCACGGGTTAAATCGTTACGGGTCGACCGGAAAAAGGCCGACCCGCACGTTCAAATCATGCTGACTTGAGGTAATCCATCACGATATCGTGGTGGTTGCTGGTTTTGAAATCATCAAAGACTTTCTCGACTTTACCATCCGCACCGATCAGGAAGCTGGTACGGTGAATCCCATCATAGGTTTTCCCCATAAAGGTTTTCTCGCCCCAGATACCAAACTGTTCAGAAACCTGGTGGTCTTCATCAGAGAGCAGGGTGAAGTTCAGCAGCTCTTTCTCAACGAAGCGCGACAGTTTTTCCGGCTTATCGGTGCTAATGCCTAAGACATCAACGCCAGCATTTTTCAGCTCATCCATGCTGTCACGCAGACCGCATGCCTGTACGGTGCAGCCTGGTGTCATCGCTTTCGGGTAGAAATAAACCAGAACGCGCTGTCCCTGGAAGTCGGCTAAATTTACTTGTTCGCCATCCTGATCGGGCAAGCTAAATTTCGGTGCGGTATCACCGGCTTTCAGTGGATTCATCACAACTCTCCGTTTTTATCATCATGCTATGGGGACATTCTATGGGTAAATGTGCGCACTTTCTCTCTCGCGGTTAGCCAGATTTACGCTCCGTGATGAGAAACCACCTTAATAGTGCCTTGAGCATTGAGTTCTGTACAGAGTCGGTTAAACGCTTGCTCAATAAATGAAGCATCCTGACTGGCCGGACTGTGGGCGGTTATCTGAATATAGAGCAGTGGAGGCTGATTTTCATCTGCTGGCTGCGTCCGTGAGACGAGCTCTGCAATATTCATCTGATGCGAATCAAACAGGTCGGTAAAGCGTTCAATGATATGCGGGGAGTCGGTCACATCCACCTGAACCCACACCGTGACGGGCATCGGAGGACGTGTGCTGGCGCTGGTGCGTTTCATCACGATCAGCAATTCCAGTTCGGCTCCTTTTAATGGCAGAGTGGATTCAATCAGGGTGATGGCATTCCAGCTACCGGATAACAGCATGATAAAGGTGAATTCGTCGCCCAGCATAGCAAGCCGGCTATCTTCAATGTTACATCCGCAACTGCTGACATGACGGGTGATGGCATTGACGATCCCTGGGCGGTCTACCCCAAGGGCAGTGATAACCAAATGGTGTTGCGATGACTGTGGCAAAATCAAGCTTCCTGTCCAAATACTAATAACTATAAGGTAAACATAAAAAAAACTGCTGACAAGCGCTTGAGCCGCCCTGCGCGCTTGCTTTTACTGCTCGTACAAACGTACCATGAAGCACTTGTTTGTCGAGGGGATGGCTAATGTTCACGGGAAGTATTGTTGCACTCGTTACGCCGATGGATGACAAAGGTAATGTCTGCCGTGCGAGTCTGAAAAAACTGATTGATTACCATATTGCCAGCGGCACCGCGGCAATTGTTTCTGTAGGAACGACAGGCGAATCTGCCACCCTCAGCCATGATGAACATGGTGATGTGGTGATGCTGACGCTGGAGCTGGCAGATGGCCGTATTCCGATTATTGCCGGGACCGGTGCAAATGCCACGGCTGAAGGCGTCTCTCTGACCAAACGTTTCGAAAACTCCGGCGTTGTCGGTTGCCTGACCGTCACCCCTTATTACAACCGTCCTACTCAGGAAGGGTTGTATCAGCATTTCAAAACCATCGCAGAAAGCACCGCTCTTCCGCAGATGTTATATAACGTACCGTCACGTACCGGCACCGATTTGCTGCCGGAAACCGTCGGTCGGCTGGCCAAAATTAAAAATATTATCGGAATCAAAGAGGCCACCGGGAACTTATCGCGGGTAAGTCAGATCCAAGAGCGTGTAAATGAAGATTTTGTGCTGGTGAGCGGCGATGACGCCACCTCGCTGGACTTTATGCACCTGGGCGGGCACGGCGTTATTTCCGTCACGGCAAACATTGCCGCACGTGAAATGGTTGAACTCTGTGCTCTGGCACAGCAGGGCAACTTTGCTGAAGCACGCCTTCTGAACCAGCGCCTGATGCACCTGCATCAGAAACTGTTTGTTGAACCGAATCCTATCCCGGTGAAATGGGCTGCGAAACGATTAGGATTAATAGCAACCGATACGCTGCGTCTGCCTATGACGCCGCTGACCGATGCCGGTCGTCCGGTTGTTGAGCAGGCACTGAAAAACGCTGGCCTGCTTTAAATTTAGGGAGAATTAATGGCTTACTCAGTACAAAAGTCCACGGTAGCGAAAGTGGTGGGACTGTCGTTGGTGATGCTGCTTGCAGCATGTTCTAACGACCAACGTTACAAGCGTCAGGTGAGCGGTGACGAATCCTACCTGCAGGCAGCCGATCTTAGCGATCTGCGCGCACCTGCTGGCATGATCCTGCCGCTGCAAAATGGCGACTTTGACATACCAAACGTCAGCAGCAAAGGGCAGGTGGGTAAGCAGTTGGATATTCGTCCACCAGCCCAGACGCTGGCGCTGATGAACGGTACGCGTAGCCAGTTTGCCGGCAATACCGGTACGCTGCTGGTCGATACCCGTAGTGCACTCTGGCCGCAGGTTGTTGATGTGGTGCAGGCTGCCAAGTTCCCGATCGCTGACCGTCAGGATGCTCGTCAGTCGCTGACCACCGATTGGGTCCAGTGGAACCGTGCTGATGAAGACAACCAGTATCGTGGTCGTTATCAGTTAAGCGTTCAGCAGCAGGGCGGTCAGCAGGCGCTGAAAGTGAAACTGCTGGAGTTGCAGCAGGAGGACAAAGTCGTCACGTCCCCGGTGCAGATCCAGCGTTACACTGCGCAGATGTTGAACGAGATCAGCACCGGTCTGGATAAGATTGAAACTGGCCGTGAAGATGCCGCAGCCAGCCGCAGCCCAACGCAGATTGATGTGCAGAGTGGGGCGGATGATACCGGTCTGCCTAACCTGATCCTGCGTGCGCCATTCAACGTTGTCTGGCAGCGTCTGCCAGCGACCCTGAACCGCATGGGTATGGAAGTCACGGATAACAACCGTTCACAGGGTAGCCTGAACGTGACGTACAAAGCGCCGGGTAGCAGCACCTTTGATGAACTGGGTGCCAAAGATCCTGAACTGAAAAATGGTGACTACAAACTTCAGGTCGGTGACCTGGATAACCGTAGTAGTCTGCAGTTCCTTGATCCGAAGGGTCATCCGCTCACCCAGTCGCAGAATGATGCGCTGGTGGCGGTGTTCCAGGCCGCATTCAGCAAGTAAGCCAGGAAGGCCAGAGATTCTCTGGCCTTTTTTATTTGGTATTACGTAAACGATTGCTTCGGTTTTTTACCCGCGGAACATATAATTCCGCCAGGCAAAATTTTAACGGGACGGCACCGCCGCCCTGATAGTGTCACTTATATCGTTTGGAGTTAAACAAGATGCAGAAAAAAGCTGAGTTGTATCGCGGCAAAGCGAAAACCGTTTACAGCACCGAAAACCCGGATCTGTTGGTACTCGAATTCCGTAACGATACGTCAGCGCTGGACGGTGAGCGTATCGAACAGTTTGACCGTAAAGGAATGATTAACAACAAGTTCAATTATTTCATTATGACAAAACTGCAGGAAGCCGGGATCCCAACACAGATGGAAGCCCTGCTCTCTGATAACGAAGCGCTGGTGAAGAAGCTGGATATGGTGCCGGTGGAATGCGTAGTGCGTAACCGTGCGGCCGGATCTCTGGTAAAACGTCTGGGCGTGGAAGAGGGCCTGGTGCTCAATCCACCGTTGTTTGACCTGTTCCTGAAAGACGATGCTAAACATGACCCGATGGTCAACGAGTCTTACTGTGAGACCTTCGGCTGGGTCAACAGAGAAAATCTGGCCCGTATGCGTGAGCTGACCTACAAAGCGAACGACGTTCTGACTAAGCTGTTCTCGGATGCCGGTCTGATCCTCGTCGACTTCAAGCTGGAGTTTGGTCTGTTCAAAGGCGAAGTGGTGCTGGGCGATGAGTTCTCCCCGGACGGAGCGCGTCTGTGGGATAAGGAAACCCTGAACAAGATGGACAAAGATCGCTACCGCCAGAGTCTGGGTGGCCTGATCGAAGCATACGAAGAAGTGGCGAATCGTCTGGGTGTGAAGCTGGACTGATTGCCGGGCGCGGTTGATCCGCCCCATCACACTGCATTATGGAAAGGTCAGGCTTGCCTGGCCTTTTTTGTTATATCCTTTCTACCCCCCGCGTTTTCTGGTGTTCCCCGCTGCGTCAGACTAAAATCGACTGATATGTTGTTGTGATGATCACGAGGGAAAATTTATGCGCTGGCAAGGGCGTCGCGAAAGCGACAATGTGGAAGATCGCCGTAACGAATCCGGGACGGTTGGCGGTGGGCGTATACGTATTCCCCGTGGCAAAGGGGGCATTGTTCTGCTGATCCTGGTGGCGATCGCCAGCTACTATGGCTACGATCTGACGCCTTTGCTGACCGGGGACACCACCTCCATGTCACAAACGACTCAGCAGCAGCGTCGGGTCACGCCGAAAGAAGATGAAGCGGCACAGTTCACCCGTACCGTTTTTGCCCTGACGGAAGATACCTGGCAGAAGCTGTTCCAGCGAATGAATAAGACCTGGCAGCCGCCCACGCTGGTGATGTACCGCGGCCAGACCTCAACCGCCTGCGGCAGCGGACAGTCGGCAATGGGGCCGTTCTACTGCCCGGCAGACAGTAAAGTGTATATCGACCTCTCCTTCTATGACGAAATGACCAACAAACTGGGTGCGGGTGGAGAATTTGCTCAGGGCTATGTTATCGCTCATGAAGTGGGCCACCATGTGCAGCACCTGTTGGGTATTGATAAAAACGTTCGCCAGTTGCAACAGAACGCCGGACGCGCCGAAGTGAATCAGCTGTCAGTGAAAATGGAATTGCAGGCCGACTGTTTTGCCGGCGTCTGGGGCCACTATATGCAGCAGGAAAATATCCTGGAAACCGGTGACCTTGAGTCGGCGCTCAATGCTGCCCAGGCCATTGGTGATGACCGCCTGCAACAGCGCAGCCAGGGGAGAGTGGTGCCGGACAGCTTTACGCACGGCACTTCGCAGCAGCGTTACACCTGGTTTAAGAAAGGTTTCGACAGCGGCAATCCTGGCCAGTGTAATACCTTTGCGGGTTAACGCGGGTGCATGATCTGATAACGGCAACGGCTCAGATTGAACGACAGGGCTGGCGCCGTCTGCTGGTGATCAGCGGTGAGCCTGCGTGGTGCGCACAGCAGGCCGCTGATGTGATGGCACAATTGCCCGGCGACTGGCTGTGGGCGGGGAAACCCGAAGGCACCGGGCTTTGCTGTGAGCCGCAGGCCATCCGCACGCTGCTGGGGCGGGAGTTCCACCATGCCGTGTTTGATGCCCGTGACGGCTTTCATGCTGAGGCTTTTGCCGCGCTGGCGGGTACCCTGCGTGCCGGCAGCTGGCTGCTGCTGCTGGTACCCGAATGGGACGGCTGGGCGCAGCGCCCGGATGCCGACTCACTGCGCTGGAGCGAGGCTGACACGCCCTGTGCCAGCACGCACTTTGTGCATCATGTCCAACAGTCGGTACTGGCCGACCCACGCGTTGTGCTGTGGCGTCAGCCTTTTCCCCGAACGTTTTCCCCTGTTGCTATCCGGCCCGACTGGCAGGTGGATAACCGCGCGCAGCAGGACATTCTCACACAGCTTCTCAATGCCCCCCCCGGGATTTATGCGCTGACCGCTGCCCGTGGGCGTGGAAAATCTGCACTGGCGGGAATGCTGGCGGCTCACTGGCCGGGGCGTTGTCGGGTGACCGCGCCTGGCCGGGTGTCGACGGATGTGCTGGCGCAGTTTGCCGGAGAACGCTTCCAGTTTGTGGCACCAGACCGGCTGCTGGCAGAAGCAGAACAGTGTGTACCCGGCGTTGACTGGTTGCTGATTGACGAGGCTGCCGCCATTCCGGCACCGCTGTTGCAGCGGCTGGTGACATTATTCCCCCGGGTGCTGCTGACCACCACCGTGCAGGGCTACGAGGGCACCGGGCGTGGCTTTATGCTGAAGTTCTGCGCCTCACTGCCCGCGGTGACGCACTACCAGCTTGATGAGCCGCTGCGCTGGGCAGCTAACGATCCTCTGGAGCAGATTGTCGCCGGGATGCTGCTGTTCGAGGGTGGCAGCGCTGAGCCACAGCAGGGAGCAATACACTACAGCGCGCTGGAGCAGGATGACTGGTTGCGGCAGCCGGCGCGTATGGCGGCGATCTATCAACTGCTGACCAGTGCCCACTATCGCACTTCGCCGCTGGACCTGCGCCGCATGATGGATGCACCGGGCATGCATTTTCTGGTGGCCACGCAGGCAGAGAACGTGCAGGGCGCGCTATGGCTGGTCGATGAAGGCGGATTATCAGCGGAGCTGGCGGCGGCGGTATGGGCAGGCAAACGGCGTCCGCGCGGTAATCTTGTTGCTCAGTCGCTGGCGGCCCACGGGGGGTCACTGGTGGCGCCGCAGCTACGTTCACGGCGTATCAGCCGCATTGCCGTCTCACCGCTGCTGCGCGGACGCGGTATCGGACAGCAGCTGATCGCCCATGCGCTTGAGCATGCCCAGGGGCTGGACTATCTCTCGGTCAGCTTTGGCTTTACCGAACCGCTGTGGCGTTTCTGGCAGCGCTGTGGTTTTAAGCTGGTGCGCATCGGTAGCCAGCGTGAAGCCAGCAGCGGGTGTTATGCGGCGATGGCTGTGCTGCCGCTTAGTTCTGCGGGGCAGCGCCTGACCGCTGGTCTGGTTCAGCAGCTGGCGCGGGACGGTTACTGGCTGCGTCAGCAGGTCGATGGGCAGGACCTGCCGCTGGCAGACCACAAGGATCTGATGCTGACGGAAGATGACTGGCAGGCGTTGTGCGGTTTCGCCTGGGCACAGCGGCCCTTTGAGGCCAGTTTTGCTGCGCTGGGGCGTCTGGTCAGCCAGCATGTCGGTACACTGCCGCTTCTGCGTGCTGCGCTGCTGGAGGGGCAGTCAGCGGCCGACATTTGCGCGCGATTCACTCTGAGCGGACGTAAAGCATTGCTGGTGGCGTGGCGACAGGAGGTACAGCAGGCACTGATCGGGCTGGATGCCTCCCGGGCGCAACAGTGCGAGCAGTGGATCAACTCGTTGCAATAAATCCAACATCATCGTCAAAAATACGCCATTTTCATTATCGCTGAGGGGCGTATGATCGTCTTATCGCATTAAGGAGATCCTGATGAAATATGACCATGTTGTCGTCCAGAACCCCTCGTTACCCCCGAGCCAACTGTTTTTGCTGTATCACGCTGCGGGCGATAATCCGGTCGCCATGAGTGAAATTGGCCGCTGGTTTACCGGCGCATTTCCCCGTGCGTTGGTGGTGAGCATCGGCGGACCGGAGCAGAATGCGGAAGGGGGATTCCAGTGGTTTGATCCCTCTGCGGCCGAACCCCAGCAGGCGGTGGCGGAGGTGATGGACGGGTTTATCGCCAGCGTTCGCCACTGGCAGCAGCAAAGCGGTGTCAAAGCCGATGCAACGGCGCTGATTGGCTTTTCCCAGGGGGCAACGATGGTGCTGGAAGCGGTGAAGTCACATAGCGGGCTGGCAGGGCGGGTGGTGGCGTTTAGCGGCCGCTATATCACGTTGCCGCAGCAGGCAAGCACACGCACCACCATCCATCTGATCCACGGTGATAATGATACTGTGCTGCCATTGACCCATGCGCTGGACGCAGAGGAGCGGTTAACGGCGCTCGGGGGCGATGTCACTCTGGATATCGCCCCCGACCTTCCCCATGCCATTGATGACCACGCGATGCAGTGTGCGCTCGATCGCCTGCAATTTACCGTGCCGCGTCGCTACTTTGATGAAGCGTTTAGCGGCAGTAAACCGGGCGATGAGAATGTTGTGGCGTTGATGTGATGCGGGGGATCGGGGCGGACCGGAAAAGAAAGTCCGCCCCTGCAATGAACGCACAAAGGCCGATCATCTGTTTCGATCGGCCTTTGTGTTTCATGGCGCTATTTCTTTTTCGGCCAGTCGTCTTCGTCATCCCACTTATCGTTGAAATCACGATGCGGAGGCAGTTCGGGTTTGTTATCGAGAAACTTTTTGTGATCGATACGCTTCAGGTCTTTGTAGACGTTCATCAGAATACCAATCATCAGCAGGATCACCAGGATCCACCAGTAATGTTTTATAAATTCCATCATCTCACCTTTATGCGATCAGCTGTTCCATGATCCGCTGGTACATGCGGCTAAGGAGCTGCAGGTCGGCGGCTTTGACGCACTCATTGATTTTATGAATGGTGGCATTCACCGGGCCGAGTTCCACAACCTGTGCGCCCATACGGGCAATAAAGCGTCCGTCAGAGGTGCCGCCAGTGGTTAACAGTTGCGGCTTGATCTCATTATAGTGCTCAACCGCGTTGACCACCGCATCCACCAGTTTCCCGCGTGATGTCAGGAAAGGTTGCCCGGAGAGTGTCCACTCAATGCTGTAACGCAACTGGTGGCGGTCGAGCAGCTCCTGCACTTTCTGCTGAATCAGTACATCGGTCAGCTCGGTACTGAAACGGAAATTGAACTGCACAAAACAGTCGCCGGGAATGACGTTGTTGCTCCCGGTGCCGGCCTGGACGTTGGCAATCTGCATGCTGGTCGGCGGGAAGAATTCATTACCGCGATCCCACTCGGTAGCGACCAACTCGTTCAGCGCAGGCATCGCCCGATGTATCGGGTTATCAGCCAGGTGCGGATAGGCCACATGGCCCTGAACGCCGTGGATAGTCAGATTGGCGGTAATCGAGCCGCGACGACCGTTTTTGACCACATCGCCCACCACTTCGGTGCTGGAGGGTTCGCCTACCAGGCAGTAGTCCATGCGTTCGTTGCGCGCCATCAGCGCTTCCACCACCTTAACGGTGCCATGAGTCCCGCTGGCCTCTTCATCGGAAGTGATCAGGAAAGCCAGACGCCCTTTATGATTCGGGTGTGCTGTGACAAAGCGTTCAGCGGCAACGGTCATCGCGGCCAGCGACCCTTTCATATCAGCCGCGCCACGGCCAAATAGCATGCCGTCGCGGATCGTCGGTTCAAACGGGGGATTGATCCACAGATTTGCATCGCCGGTGGGCACCACGTCAGTGTGGCCGGCAAACGCCAGTGTTTCGCCTTCGCCGCGCCATGCCCAGAAGTTCAGCGTGTCGCCCATATTCATCGGTTCGATAGTGAAACCCAGCGCCTGGAGACGGGCAATCAGAATCGCCTGGCAACCCGCATCGTCAGGGCTGAGGGAAGGGCGACGAATAAGCTGCTGCGTCAGCTCAATGACCGGACAGTGCATAATTATGACTTCTCCTGGATAAACGGCGTATAGGTGGTTTCACTAAAGCCCAGCAGCATAGAGCCGTCTGGCGCACAGAGCAACGGGCGTTTAATGATTGCAGGCTGTGCCAGCATCAACTTCAGCGCAGTTGCTGGATTATCCACCGCATTACGCTCCGACTCTTCCAGTTTCCGCCAGGTAGTGCCCCGGGTATTGAGCAGCGCCTGCCAGCCGAGCGTATCGATAAAGCGCTGGAGCAAAGCGGCATCCAGCCCGTCTGCG
Organism: Erwinia sp. MYb416; assembly: GCF_037479575.1. Classification (NCBI taxonomy): domain Bacteria; kingdom Pseudomonadati; phylum Pseudomonadota; class Gammaproteobacteria; order Enterobacterales; family Erwiniaceae; genus Erwinia; species Erwinia sp. MYb416. The sequence continues at coordinate 790,579 of NZ_JBBGYT010000439.1, read as the reverse complement.
CGGTAGTCATGGAACTGATAGTCCACGCCCTGGCTTTCCAGGTATTTACGGGCTTTTTTGATGGTGTCGCAGTTTTTAATGCCGTACATCGTTAAGGTGTTTTTTGCGGTGTTGTCTGTCATGAAAAAAGGGTTCCTGTGCCAGTGAATACGCGCCTGGCATACAGTCTACAGCGGATGGCACCAACAGGCAGCCCTTAGGGTGAGGAAAGACGGTGACATCTGAAGAACGTTTGATGCGCAGTCAGTAAAAGTCAGACTTCTGTACCCTTCTGTTTTTTGTGGGATTCATCTATATTCGGGAGAGCTCAACGTAGCATTATTGCTATGAGCACCGTTTACCAGGGCAGAAGGCCCGCGATCGAGAGGAGGGGAGCGATGAACTACATGAAAGAGTCTGCCGCACATACGGTGGAAGAAACCCAGTCGACCATTGTGCTGAAGCGTAAAAAGAAAACCCGCTGTGAAGAGTTTGCACATGTTGTTGACGCGGTGATGCGTGAACATCCCGATGCCAAAACGCATATCGACAGCGAAAGCGGCGGTTATGACAAAGTGATCATTCTCAAGTAATGATGCATCCGGCCCCGCCAGGGGTCGATGTTTTACCTTTCTGGCAACGATCGTGACAGGTGACATCCTCCGGCAGTGGATTTTTTGGGTCAACAGCGCAAAAGCCTATTCTGTGCTACTGCTAATAATTTCCTGCGAAATCATTACCCGCGAACTGTGCGTTCCCACACAAATTCATCACGCGCCCTTTAAAGGGTTTCCGCCGATAGCAGCAATTGTGATCCCCGTCTTTCTTTTGCTTAGGAATACTCTTAAAATAAACCTACAAAATAAGAGAGGATATTATGATTGATTTAGAACTGGGGAACTGGAAAGACTTTATCGAATCAATGTTACGTAAGTAATGAATTTGAGAAAAGAAAAGCACGGCGACTGCATCAAAATGCTTTACCTTCAGTTACCAAAATTATAAAAGGCAGCCCTTCACCGGCTGCCTTTTTGCTTTAGTTACTGAGGCTTATCTTTCAACGGGAAACGCCGACGGACCAGCACAAAGAACAGCGGGACGAAGAATATCGCCAGCACGGTAGCCGAGATCATCCCGCCCATTACCCCGGTTCCCACCGCATGCTGGCTGCTGGAACCCGCACCATTGCTGATCACCATCGGCAACACACCGAAGATAAAGGCCAGAGAGGTCATCAGAATCGGCCGCAGACGCTGGCGCGAGGCTTCCAGTGTGGCTTCGACCAGGTCGCGCCCGCGCGTATTAATCTCATTGGCAAACTCGACAATCAGAATGGCATTCTTCGCAGACAGACCAATGACCGTCAGTAAACCGACCTGGAAGTAAACATCGTTTTCCAGCCCGCGCAACCAGGTAGCGACCAGCGCTCCGATCACACCGAGTGGCACCACCAGCATCACCGAGAACGGGATCGACCAGCTCTCGTATAACGCGGCCAGACAAAGGAATACCACCAGTAACGACAGCGCGTACAGGGCAGGTGCCTGAGCACCGGTCATACGCTCCTGAAGCGATGCCCCGGTCCACTGCAAACCAATCCCGGTGGGCAGTTGGCTGACCAGCTTCTCCATCACATCCATTGCAGCCCCGTTACTGACGCCCGCGGCGGATTCACCCACAATCTCGACCGCAGAATAACCGTTGTAACGTTCCAGACGTGGGGATCCACTCTCCCAGTGTGAGCGGGCAAATGCGGTAAAGGGCACCATCTGGTCGCTGCTGTTGCGCACATACCATTTACTGATGTCGTCTGGCAGCATACGGAATTTTGCATCGGCCTGAACATAGACCTTTTTCACACGCCCACGGTCGAGGAAGTCATTCACATAGGTTGAGCCCCAGCCCGTTTGCAGCGTGGCATTAATATCATCAAGCGATACGCCCAGCGCCTGGGCTTTACGCTGGTCAATATCAATACGCAGCTGCGGGCTGTCATCCAGACCGTTGTGGCGTACCCGGGTCAGCTGCGGGTTTTTCTGTGTCATCTCCAGCAGCGTATTACGCGCGTTCATCAGAGCGTTATGGCCCAGTCCTGCGTGATCCTGCAACTCCATATCAAACCCGGCGGAGTTACCCAGGCCGGTGATCGCTGGCGGGCTGCTGGCGATCACTTTTGCCTCGTTGATTTTTTCGAAGGCTTTGGTGGCGCGTTCGATAATGGCGAAGGCGGTGTTGTGGCTGTCGGTACGATCCTGCCAGTCTTTCAGTCGCACAAACATACGCGCCACGTTTTGCCCGTTACCGCCCGGCCCGGCACCGACGGTGGCAAACACCGACAGCACGTTGTCTTTCTCTTCTGTCAGATAGTATTTTTCCACCTTCTCCACCACTTTCATGGTCTGTTGCAGGGTGGAACCTGGCGGCAGCTGGACCTGAGTGGTGAAGATGCCGCGATCTTCCAGCGGCAGGAATGACGTCGGCAGGCGGAGAAAGAGGAAGGCCATAATGCCAATCAGCGCCAGATAGAGCAGCAGCCAGCGGCCGCCTTTGGCGAGAATTTTCCCCACGCCACGCTCGTAGCGATCGGCGCTACGGTTGAACATGCGGTTAAACCAGCCAAAGAAACCGCGCCGCCCGTGATGATGGCCCTTCGCGAGCGGTTTAAGCAGTGTGGCGCAGAGGGCCGGGGTGAGGATCATTGCCACCAGCACCGACAGCACCATGGCGGATACAATGGTCACCGAGAATTGACGATAGATCGCACCGGTGGTGCCGCCAAAGAACGCCATCGGAATAAATACCGCCGACAGTACCAGGGCAATACCGACCAGCGCTCCCTGTATCTGCCCCATCGATTTACGCGTGGCTTCCCGCGGGGATAACCCCTCTTCACTCATTATTCGTTCGACGTTTTCCACCACCACGATGGCATCATCCACCAGCAGGCCGATGGCCAGCACCATCGCAAACATCGTCAGGGTATTAATGCTGTAGCCAAAGGTGTAAAGCACGCCGAAGGTGCCCAGCAGTACCACCGGAACGGCAATCGTCGGGATCAGCGTGGCACGGAAATTTTGCAGGAACAGGTACATGACAAGGAAGACCAGCAGCACCGCTTCAAACAGCGTTTTCACCACATCCTCGATGGAGGCTTTTACAAACGGCGTGGTTTCATAGGCAATTTCGGCTTTGAGTCCGTGCGGGAAGTAGTGGGACAGTTCGTCAAGACGGGCGCGTACCAGCGTATCCGTTTGCAGTTCGTTGGCACCGGATGCCAGCTTAATCCCCAGCCCTGACGCCGCCATGCCGTTATAGCGGCTGAGGTAGTCATATTTCTCCGCGCCCAGTTCAATCTGTGCCACGTCACCCAGCGTGACAACTGAGCCATCCTGATTGACTTTGAGCGTGATCGCACGGAACTGTTCCGGTGTCTGCAACAGCGACTGGGAGTTAATGGTGGCATTCAGTGCCTGGCGGTCAACCGAGGGTAGCCCACCGAGCTGGCCCACAGCGACCTGACTGTTTTGCGATTCGATGGCGCTGACGACATCGCCCGTGGTCATGGCATAGTTAATCAGCTTGTCAGGATCGAGCCAGATGCGCATCGCATATTGTGAACCGTAAGCATCCACCTGGCCCACACCGTCAATACGGCTGAGAGGATCCTGAATATTACTGGCTACATAGTCAGAAATATCCTGCTTATCCATGCTGCCGTCGGTGGAGACGAAAGCCACCATCAGAATATTGGTGTCGCCGGTTTTATTGACCGTCACCCCCTGAGACTGGACATCCTGCGGCAGTTTACGCAGCGCGGTCTGAAGCTGATTTTGCACCTGCTGGCGTGCTTCGTCAGGGTTGGTCCCGGCTTCGAAGGTCAGCGTGATGGTTGCCTGGCCGGTATTGCTGCTCTGCGACGACATGTACATCAGGTTATCGATGCCCGTCATGTTCTGCTCAATCACCTGGGTCACAGTGTTTTCAAGTGTTTCAGCAGAGGCACCAGGATAGTTCGCGGTGATACGGACGTTGGGGGGAGCCAGGTCAGGATATTGTTCAATCGGCAGGGAAACAATCGCCAGCCCACCCGTCAGGCACATAAGGATCGCCAGTACCCAGGCAAATATCGGGCGGTCGATAAAGAAATTCGCCATCTCAAGCTCCGCAGCATGTTGTCTGAAAAAAGAAGAAAAGAATGCCTGTGTTCCCTGCGGCGTTTGAGAGTTCAGTGCGGAGCAAATTTCTCTAATTATTCAACGCGCTCCGGCAGTGAATCACTTTACTCGCGGTTGCGCGAACAATCGTGGAGAAATTGAGGAGAATATGTAAATTATCGTGCTGATACGACGCGTTTTCGTTACAGACTGGCGTGATGCGACGCCAGCCATAGCACGGTAGCCGCTACCCTGGAGCGTACATTCAGTTTGCGCGTGACGTTGCGCAGATGCACTTTGACCGTTTGATCTGAAATCTCCAGCTTCTCTGCCACCTCTTTATTGGAAAGACCCAAAGCCACCGCTTTCATCACATCCCGTTCACGGATTGTCAGGTTGATGAACGGATCGGCCTTCCCGTTATCGTTGTGACGCAATGCCTCTAAAGGTGCACTGAAGGCGGTGCCACCTTTAGCAGCCAAAATAATGTGATGCAGTAACGTTTCCGGTTCGCTGTCTTTCAGGAGATAACCATTGACGCCCGCCTCCAGTAGGGCGGAAATGTCGCGGCGATGGTCAGAGACGGTCAGCACGACGACGCGGGAAAGAATATTCTCGGCTCTCAGTGCATGCAGTGTTTCCAGCCCGGATAAGCCCTTCATATTCAGGTCTAACAGGATTAACGCCGGGTGCAGTTCCCGCGCGCTGATCAGTGCGTCTTCACCGTTGCTGGCTTCAGCCACGATGTCAAAATGGGGTTCCAGTGCCAGTAGCTGGCGAATGCCCTGGCGCATCAACGGGTGATCGTCGACAATCATCACACTGATTTTTTTGTGCTCTTCCATGATCATAATTCCTTTCCCGGTCCGCTTTCGGTGAGCGGTGTAAAATGCAATGACACGCAGGTGCCCCCGTTTGTACCACGCGTAATCGTTAACTCGCCGTTCAGCAGGGCAGCGCGTTCATGCATAATATTCAGGCCGTAATGCCCCTCCGGCTCTTCGATTGTGGCCATACCCACGCCATTATCGCAGATGGTGAGGGTCACTCCTTCTGTGGGATGATTATCGCCGCTGACACAAATTTCCGTCCCATGAGCATGACGTACCGCATTGAGCAGGGCTTCACGTACGATCTGTAAAACATGAATATGTTGCTGTGCCGGAAGCTGGACATCCAACTGGCACACCAGTGTGATGGCGGCCGTGCTTTGTGGGCGCAGCGGGGCGATCACCTGTTCCAGCGCCCGCGCAAGGCTGGCAGGCTCAATGCTCAGACGAAAAGTGGTTAACAACTCACGTAGCTGACGGTTAGCCGTGGATAGCGCCTGCTCAAACTCTTCCACGATAGCCCGTTCGCTTGCTGCATCAGCGTTGAGTGCGCGCTTTAACCTGACCAGTTGAATCCGTAAAAAGGTCAGGGATTGCGCCAGCGAGTCATGCAGTTCACGGGCAATCGCCGCCCGCTCTTGCAGCAGCAGCAGGCTTTGTACCTGCTGCTGTGCCTGCCACAGCTCCAGCGCATGGACCAGCAACGAAGCCACACTGTTCATTAGCGGCGACTCGTTTTGATCGGCCTGCCAGCGCAGTTCTCCGCAGATGGGCTGCTGCGGGTGCCGGCGTAACGGCAGCATTTGCCACTGTCTGTCGGCCAGAATGTGACCGACAGACAGTGAGCCAAACTCGGGCGTAGACAAGGCAATGAAACTGAGCTTTTCATGGTCAGACACCAGCTGCAGCGTCTGCAAAAAAGCCTCCTGCCCTTTCACGCTATGGCTGAGTTGCTGCGAACAGGCATACAGCAGGCTGAGACGGCGGTTAGCGCGTGTTAAATCAGCGGTTTTTTCCTCAACGTTCAATGACATTGCCCGCCATGACTTTTCCAGCTCGCCTGACATACGGGTAAATGCCCGCGCCAGTACGCCAAGCTCATTGGGCAGGTGGGTACTGAGCGGGGGCAGATGAAAATCGGTCTGTTCGATCGCCTCGCTGGCGCTGACCAATTGCTGCAACGGCCCAACCACGCTCTGCCGTATACGGCGCAGAATGAGATACACCAGCAGGGCAATCGCCACAAATCCCAGCAGACAGGTCAGGGCAGCCAGGCGCATTTTGCGTTCCGCCCAGTGCTGCAACGCCAGTACGAACCGATCGATTTGCGCCACCTGATGGATCACCTGACCCGGGTTCCCGGCCATCTGAGAGGCGGGATGTTGCGCCGCCATCAGCAGTTCCCGATAGCGCTGACGCACGGTGGCAGGCACATAGAAACGATCCAGCGCCGTGAGGGCAGGTGAGTGTAAGGTGCGCTGATAGTCAGCCATATGCTGCGCATAAAGCGGAGAGTGGGCGGTGACGTCCCAGTTCAGTCGCCAGACCTGCATACGCAGCGACCCCGCCAGATTGACCGCTTCCGCATCGCGCAGGCTGCCGGACAGCATTAATAGCGCCAGGCCGCTTGAGATAACGGAGAGCACGACTATCGCAAACAGGGCGCGGGCGAGGCTGGAGGTCAGTGAGCGTGTGAGGGGCAAAGTCATTATCCTTAATTTAATAAGGGTGATTATAACGTTATGCCATCGTTTACAGAAGGGCTACGCCGGGCTGTCATGGGCGGTTACATCCCCGGGGTTTTGACATACTCCTTTACGTTTCTTGGCGCGTAAACGCTCTACGTCAACAATGTTTTAATGCCTTTACTGAATGCTCACTCTGCTTTTCATTGAATCGGTAATAATCAATCCCGTCACTACATGATTAATTAACGCATTGAGGAGCATCATGATGAACAAGTCTTTCCCCGCTTTGATTGTGGCGACCTTGCTCGCTGCGACCTCATTTTCAACCCTGGCGGCCACGCAGGTCGATGAAAGCCAGGCGACCAACTTACAAAGCATTGGCACCGTTTCCGTTTCAGGCGTCAGAGGCTCGCTGGATGATGCCACTCACCAGTTAGCGAAAAAAGCCGATGCGATGGGTGCCAGCAGTTATCGCGTGATTGGTGTTAATACTCCCGGCGATTCCAGTCAGTGGAGCGGTAACGCCGAGATTTATCGTTAAGACCCGTTTTACCCCAGCCCAGTAATCCCTGTGTAGTCCCCTGTATGTCCCTGTGTAGTTCTTAGTGTTTTCACTGACCGACCGCAAATTGTGGTCGGTTTTTTTATGCGCCATCCGACAAAAATTACAAAAGCTCACGATTTCCAGCGTGGATTTTTTGCGTCAATTAATCAGAACGGTTAGGATGCATCGCCGCGATTTTCCTGCTTGTGTCATCAATAAAACTACAGCAGACAGGCGGATCGACCAGCGATGCATCATGCTACGCAATCGTTTGGTTGGCCTATAAGAATACAGGATGCCCGGGACAGGGTGCCGCATCACATTGTGGACAGGACAACAGGATAGAAAATGAACGCTGAAAAGAAATCTGGCGCTGAAAAACGCGCAGCAAAACGACGTTGGTTAAACTCTCATGATTCTGGCTACCATAAAGCGATGGACAATCGCCACGTTCAGATGATTGCCATCGGTGGTGCGATTGGTACCGGGCTGTTCCTGGGCGCCGGTTCCCGTCTGCAAGCCGCCGGGCCTGCACTGGCCATCGTCTATCTGGTCTGTGGTATATTCTCTTTCTTCATTCTGCGCGCGCTGGGGGAACTGGTATTACACCGCCCATCAAGCGGCAGTTTCGTTTCTTACTCCCGTGAATTCCTCGGTGAAAAAGCCTCTTATGTTGCGGGCTGGATGTATTTCGTCAACTGGGCAATGACCGGTATTGTCGATATCACCGCCGTTGCACTGTATATGCACTACTGGGGCGCATTTGGTGATGTGCCACAGTGGGTGTTTGCCCTCGGTGCGTTAGCCATTGTGGGTACTATGAACATGATCGGCGTGAAGTGGTTTGCCGAGATGGAGTTCTGGTTTGCATTGATTAAAGTGCTGGCGATTGTGATCTTCCTGGTTGTCGGTGTGGTGTTCCTCGGCAGCGGTAAGCCGCTGGATGGTAACGCGACCGGTTTCCACCTGATCAGCGATAACGGCGGCTTCTTCCCGAATGGTCTGATGCCGGCACTGGTATTAGTACAGGGCGTGGTCTTTGCTTTCGCCTCAATTGAACTGGTGGGAACGGCGGCCGGGGAATGTAAAGACCCGAAAACCATGCTGCCAAAAGCGATCAACAGCGTGATCTGGCGTATTGGTTTGTTCTACGTCGGTTCCGTGGTGCTGCTGGTACTGTTGCTGCCGTGGAATGCCTACCAGGCAGGGCAGAGCCCGTTTGTTACCTTCTTCTCTAAGCTGGGTGTGCCTTACGTGGGCAGCATCATGAATATCGTGGTGCTGAGTGCGGCACTGTCCAGTCTGAACTCGGGTCTCTATTCAACAGGGCGTATCTTGCGCTCGATGTCGATGGGCGGATCTGCACCGAAGTTCATGTCTAAAATGAGCGGCCAGCAGGTGCCTTATATGGGTATTCTGGTGACCATCGGTGTTTACATCATTGGTGTTTACCTCAACTACGTGGTCCCTTCACGCGTCTTTGAAATCGTGCTGAACGTGGCCGCGCTGGGTATCCTCTCTTCCTGGGCCTTTATCGTGGTGTGTCAGATGCGTCTGCGCAAAGCGATCAAAGAAGGCAAGGCTGAAGATGTCAGCTTCAAGCTGCCGTGGGCGCCATTTACCTCCTGGTTAACGCTGTTGTTCCTGTTCAGCGTGCTGGTGCTGATGGCGTTCGACTACCCGAACGGCACTTACACTATCGCTGCGATCCCACTGATTGCCGTGGTGTTGGTCCTTGGCTGGTTTGGCGCGCGTAAGCGTGTTCATGCTCTGGCTCAGGAAGAACAAAACCACTAATCTTAACGGGCGCGGCATGCCACGCCCCTACAATCTCAACGCACGTCGGGGTCAGGTATACCACGGCCCCACAATCTCAACGCACGTCGGGGTCAGGTATACCACGGCCCCACAATCTCAACGCACGTAGGGGTCAGGCATACCACGGCCCCACAATCTCAACGCACTTAGGGGTCAGGCATGCCACGGCCCCACATCTCAACGCACGTAGGGGTCAGGCATGCCACGGCCCCACAATCTCAACGCACGTAGGGGTCAGGCATGCCTGACCCGTTTCAGATAGTTTTCCAGGTTATTGCGATCTAAGATAGCAGGCTCCTTAAGCATCACCACGGGGCCTGTATGTCAGCCAAGATCGACGTCATCAAGAATAAAGTTCTGTCCGAGAACTGGTTCGTTCTGCGTAATTTTACCTACGATCTCACCGCCAAAGATGGCACCACCCTGCGTCACAAACGCGAAGTTTACGATCGCGGTAATGGCGCGACCATCCTGTTGTATAACCGCGATAAAAACAGCGTGGTGCTGACGCGTCAGTTTCGTATTGCCACCTGGGTGAATGGCAATCCCAGCGGGATGCTGATTGAGACCTGTGCGGGATTGCTGGACGATGATTCACCAGAAGACTGCATTCGTCGCGAAGCGATTGAAGAAACCGGTTATGTCGTGGGTGACGTGGAAAAGCTGTTCGAGTTGTATATGTCACCGGGCGGCGTCACCGAGATGGTGCATTTCTTTGCCGCTGAGTACAGCGATGCCCGGCGTGAAAACGCGGGTGGCGGGATTGATGACGAAGATATTGATGTGCTGGAAGTCACCTTTCCAGAGGCCTGGGCCATGGTGAAAGATGGCCGCATTAAAGACGGGAAAACCGTTACCCTGTTGCAGCATGCGCTGCTGGTGGGCTGGCTGCATCTTATTTGAATCTGCACGCTCTCCGACAACGGTGACTGTCCGATAAATCCGATTGAGACGCTGGCAGGATCTGCGCATGATGAATGCTGTACACGGATTGTCCGTGATGGTGTTTTTTTGCTGGATGACCTAACAGGGACCTCATCGATCAATGTCTTACTGGACGAAATGGTTATGGCTACTCTCGCTCTCTTGTGCGGCTTCTGTGCAGGCGCAGCCGTTACAGAAGACCTTTTCTGACTGGCAGATCACCTGCAATAACCTCAACAGCTGCGAAGTGCGCAGTATTCCGGGAAACAATGGCCTGGCAATGACGCTACAGCGGGATGCGGGCAGCGATGCCCCGGCACAGTTGCGCATGGATTACGGCAACCGTTTCAGCGGCAAGCTGCCCGGCGGCGCATTGCAGGATAACCTGTTGCTGGACGGGCAGCGGTTAAAGCTCGACCTCAAACACTGGGAGGTTGAGCCGCACCATCTGCGCACCACCCACAGCATCTCAATTGATGAATTCCTCGCCCAGGTGATGGATGCAGATACCATTCAACTGCTCTACCGCGCGGATGCGATTATTTCTCTGCATGGCCTGAAAGCCGCGTTATTACTGATGGATGAAGTGCAGGGACGTATTAACAGCACCAGTGCCTGGATCCAGCGCGGTGACCGTGCGGCCAACAACGTCCCTCCTGCCCCGGTATTGCCGCAGGTCAGCGCACCGCCGCATGCACCTCAGGCGTTAACGCAGGAAGAGTCCACCGGGTTGATTGATTTTGCGACCTGGCGGATTAACAACGACAGCTGCTCGCTCAACCCACTGCGGCGCGAAGTCAGCGTTTCACCGCTCAGTGATGAGAAGGCACTGCTGCTGGTCAGTTGTGAAATGGGGGCTTACAACATTATTGACCTGGCGTTTGAAGTCTCGCGCAGTCAGCCTTATGTGTCGAAAAGCATTACCCTGACGCTGCCGTTTTCTCCGCCGGAGCGCACGGATAATCAGCTGGAGCTGGTGAATGCCGATTTTGATGCAGCACGCGGTGAGCTGCTGACCTTCAGTAAAGATCGTGGCCTGGGCGACTGCGGTGTGGCCACGCGCTGGCAGTATAATGGCCGCCAGTTTGTGCTGGCAGAATATGCGCAGGAAAGTACCTGTGATGCCTGGCACAGCAGCGACCAGTGGCCGATGCTGTATGAGAGTCAAAGCGTTCCGCCACAGCAGAACGCCTCGGTGGAGATGCAGCAGGAGTGATGACACAAACGAACTCCCTGTGCGGCCATTACCTGGCACCATATGCTATCAAGTAATAAACGATGAGATGAACGACAACAATGCCCCCCACAATACACGCCACAAAGCGGATATCGTAATCGGTCAGAAAATTTTCAAACCGTGAGGGGCGGCGTTTAGTTCCCTTCATCGTCACTAAAACGTGTAAGTGATAGCAGCCGTCGCGGTGGCTTCATTTCGACGGAACACAATCGGGCTGTCGGCGCCGTGGTCACTGAGCCAGGTATAGCCCGCCACCAGCGTGGTGCCCCACTGCGGGGTAAACTGGTGTCCCCATGTCAGACTGTTTTGTACGCCATACAGCCCGCCGGGTGCAGCGTAGTGGCGGTAACCGCTGCGTGAACTCTGCTGCGCATTGACGCCGTAAAACGTATTCATATAGCGACTGTCGCCAAACAGCGCGGCGGACTGAAAGGCGAGGGTATCGCTTTCATTTTGCAGCGGGATCAGCGTCACGGATGTCTGATACTGCACGCCCTGACTGTCGCTCAACGGCAGCGTTGCTTTGCCTTCCACGGAGAGCCACGGCGCAATCGTCCAGCCGACGGCCACCGCCGTATTCAGCGCGGCGTCAATATTTCCCATCCCTTTGAGTTTGTCAGACCCGTCGCGCCATGAGGCATTTTTATCCGAACGCCCCAGGCTGTAGCCCAGCGTATGCTCCAGATACAGCCCCGAGTCGGTCTGCAGGTCGTAGCCCGGCCCTTTTTGCGAGTCGAAAAACACCGCGCCATCGCGAGCCTGTATCACCGGCACAAACTGCCACTGGCGCTGGTCGGAACCGCTGTAACGCGGCGCACTGGTTGCCCCGATACCCAGAGTCAGGCTTTTCGGGTCCGGCTCGGCGGCGCGGGCGATAAGACTGATGTTCATGACGGCAAGACAGCTAATGCACAGGGTAAATTTTCTGGTTATCATCGTCGCTCCTCAGCACCGAATCATCACGGCTCATAAGTGGCCGCACATCTGATACCGAATGATGAACAGGCAGTGTCAATTTACTGCCAGGGTTTTATGAAGAAACAGTCAAGGTGATGTCATGCAGATGAAACGCGTACTGATTATTGAGGATGATGCGGATGCGGCTAACGTGCTGGAAGCCTATTTACGCCGGGAGAATTACCATGTCGCTATCGCCAGCGACGGAGTCACCGGGCTGGATTTGTCGCAGAGCTGGAAGCCGGACCTGATCCTGCTTGATATCATGCTGCCAGGCATGAATGGCACAGAGGTGCTGGCCGCCGTGCGCCGTAAAGGGGATATTCCGGTGATCATGGTCTCCGCGATGGGGGATACGCCGGATAAAATTGGCGCGCTACGCTATGGGGCCGATGACTACGTGGTAAAACCGTATAACCCGGGTGAGGTAGTGGCGCGCGTTCAGGCGGTGCTGCGCCGTACATCAAACCTTACTCCGCGCAAAGAGATCCTGCGCTGGCAGGGGCTGGAGGTTGATGTTGAATCGCTCACCGCCGTTGTCAGAGACGGGGCAGGCAAGGTGACCGGTCTGGAACTCACCCCGACCGAACTCTCATTGCTCACCACACTGATGCAGTCCCAGACCTATCCTTTTTCTCGTCAGCTGCTGCTGGAACGCTGTCTTCCCGAGAGCGAAGCGCTGGAGCGCGTGGTCGATACGCATATGTATAACCTGCGTAAAAAGCTGGAAAATGCGGGTATTGCGGATGTCCTGCATAACGTGCGCGGCGTGGGTTACCGGTTCAGACAGCCATGAGCCAGCAAAAAAAACAGAGCCTGTGGCGCTGGATTTGCATGAGGATCCTGGCGCTGGCGATGGGATCCGTTGTCTTAATCGCCTTCTGCATGTGGCTGCGTTTTGTTATCCAGAAATACTGGGTGCTCAACCATATGACGGCCTCTCAACGCGCGGAGCTGACCGTCCTGTTGAAACATCCGGAACGGGATATTGCCCGGTTTCACCAACTGATCGATGCCGGCTGGGGCATCGGTTATTCGATGCCCGACATCGCCTCATCCGACTGGCTGACGCTGGCGACCTTAATTGTGATTGCGCTGCCGGTCATTATTATCTTCGGGCTGCGCGCCGCGCGGCCGCTGTCCGAACAGTTCAGTCGCCTGGCAGCGGCCGCACGATCGGTGGCACGCGGTGAGTTTGGTACGCGGGCAGGGACGGTGGAAAACGCCCCGGCGGAACTCGCGCAGTTCACCCACGATTTTAATCTTATGTCTCAGCAGCTTGAACGTTACGATCGTGAGCTGCGCACCTCCCATGTTGCCATGGCTCACGAGCTGCGTTCGCCGCTGACGGCTGCGATAGGGCGCCTTCAGGGCATGATAGACGGCGTATTTGAGCCGGACCCGGGCCAGCTGAACATGGTGATGAAACAGCTTCAGCACCTGAACCGTCTGACGGATGAGCTGCATCTGTTATCGCTTGCCGATGCCGGACAACTGTCGTTCACCCTCAGTACCTTTGATTTAACCGAACTGCTGCGCGAGCGCGTGATATGGATGAAACCGCAGGCGGAAGCGGCTGGGATGAATATGCCTGTCAGAGCGGCCGCACCTGCGCCTTTTCGCGGAGATCCGTTTCGTCTGGGGCAGGTCTTTACCATTCTGATGGAAAATGCCCTGCGCTATGCGGGCGAAGGCAAGATGCTGGATATCGATGTTCAGCGCCAGCCAAAGGGCTATCTGATCACCTTCCGCGATCGCGGGCCGGGCGTGGAGGCGGAATTTCTGCCGCTGATGTTCGAACGATTTGCCCGGGCTGACTCGTCGCGGGCACGACACTCAGGCGGCAGTGGGCTGGGTCTGTCGATAGCCCGGGCAATTTGTGAAGCTTGTGGCGGGCAGCTGGTGGCCTCATTACCAGCGGAAGGCGGGCTGATGATCAGCCTGCATTTGCCCTTTGCCACGCCGGAGGTGGGAATAAAAATCGCCTGAATTGACGATTTCTTGATAATACGTGCAGCAAATCTGGACAGTCGCGCGATTGAATAAGGCGATTACCGTTCAGGAATAGTGCTATGACCGATACCTTCACCGATTACGCCCGTCAGATACTGCATCATCTCAACCTCCCGGGGCGGTTATCCCTCTTCTGGCTGTGGCTCATGGCACTGCCCGTCGTGTTTCTCCTTGTTGCCTGTGGCGACAAGGAGAAAACCGCTGCGCCTCTGGCACGTCCGGTGCGCTATGTGGTGGCACCGGCGTCGCTTTCCGGCAGCGTGCAGTCGCAGACCGGGGAAATCCGCGCTCACGATGAAACGACCCTGGCGTTTCGCCTGGATGGACGCATGCTGTCACGTGCCGTGGATGTGGGGGACAAGGTGAAGGCAGGACAGCTGCTGGCGATGCAGGATAACAGCACGGGCCTGAATCAGCTGGGCAGTGCGCGCGCCGATCTCGCCAGCGCCCAGGCGGCGGAGCGGGTGGCAGCACTGAATGTGCAGCGGATGACCACGCTGACGCGAACCGGGGCTATCGCCCGGGTTCAGCTGGATACGGCGCGTTCAGACTGGCAGGCTGCTTTATCCAAACGACAGAGCAGCGAAGCGGCGCTTAAAAATGCCCAGGACAGCCTGAGCTGGACGCGCCTGACGGCACCCTCGGACGGCATTATCACCGCGGTCAGCGCCCAGCCGGGGCAGGTCGTCAGTGCCGGACAAGCGGTGTTCACCCTCGCTGCGGGCAATGATCGCGATGCGATCTTTGATGTCAGCGATCCGCATGCGCTGACGCCAAACAGCGCACTGCCTGTACAGATCTCACTGCTTGCCGATCCCGCTGTGACAACCCTGGGACATCTGCGTGATGTCAGCCCACAGGCCGACCCGCAAACGCGTACCTGGCGCGTGCGCGTGACGCTGGTGAATCCACCGGAAAGCATGGCGCTGGGGGCCAGTGTGCAGGCAGCGTGGCAGCAGCAGGGGCAACGCAGCATCGCACTGCCAGCGTCAGCATTGACCCGGCTGGGGGATAAGCCCGCCGTTTTCGTGGTGGACAGTACCCACCTCCGCGTGCTGCTACGTCCGGTCACCCTGGGGAACTCTGACGTGAACAGCATTGCGGTAACGGCGGGCATCCTGCCGGGAGAACGGGTGGTGACGGCAGGCGTCAGTAAACTGCGTGACGGTGAAAAAGTGACGCTGCTGGAGGAGGGCCAATGATCCCGCACATTCCGACATCGCGTTTCAATCTCTCCACCTGGGCCTTACAGCATCCGCCGCTGATCGTCTTTTTCATGCTACTGGTGATGGCGGCCGGTATCTTCAGCTATGAACAACTGCCGCGCAATGAAGACCCGGCGTTTACCATCAAAACCGCCGTGGTATCGGCGTCCTGGCCGGGTGCGGATGTGAAAGATACTGTTAATTTGGTCACGGATACCCTGGAGAAGAAACTTCAGGAAATTCCTTATCTCGATTATGTCGAGAGTGAAACCCGCGCCGGGCAGGCGGTGATCTCCGTCTATCTGCGCGATGATACGTCCCCTGCCTCAGTGCCTGAGATCTGGTATCAGGTGCGCAAAAAAGTGCAGGATATAACGCCTTCACTTCCCCAGGGCGTGCAGACGCCCCAGGTGAACGACGAGTTTGATGACACGTTTGGCACGATTTACGGTTTCACCGCGGAAGGCTTCTCCCTGCGCGAACTGCGCGACCGGGTTGAAGACATTCGTCGTAACCTGATGTCGCTGCCGGATATCGGCAAAATCACGCTGACGGGTGTTCAGGAAGAGCAAATGGTGATTGCCTTCTCGCCGCGTAAAATGGCGGGGCTGGGGATTGACCTTCAGCAGGTCACCGAGGCCATCCGCGCGCAGAATGCGGTGGTACCCGCCGGGGAAATACGCAGCGACAGGGAGAATATCGCGCTGAGCGTGACGGGGGCACTGGGGTCTGCGCAGAGTCTGCAGGCTGTCGTGCTGCATATCGGCGATCGTTATATTCCCCTTAGCGCGATGGTCACCGTCACCCGACAGGTGGCAGATCCGCCCGCTGCTGCCTTTCGGGTCAATGGACAACCTGCCATTGGTCTGGCGATATCCATGGCGGCTACCGGCAACATGATTCGTTTTGGTGAGGCGGTGAACCAGCGTATGGCGGCGATTCAGGCCGGGCTGCCGCACGGGATTGAGATGGTCAGGGTGGCTGACCAGAGCGCCGTAGTACAGCAGGCCGTCAGTGGATTTACCCGGGTGCTGACGGAAGCGGTGGTTATCGTGATGGCGGTTTCTTTTCTCTCGCTCGGTATGCGTGCCGGCCTGGTGGTGGCCGCCGCGATCCCGCTGGTGCTGGCGATGACCTTTGTGGGCATGATGCTGGCGGGGATCGGGTTACAGCGCATTTCACTGGGGGCGCTGATTATCGCGCTCGGCCTGCTGGTGGATGATGCGATGATCACCGTGGAAAGCATGGTGTCGCGGCTGGAAGCGGGAGACAGCCGCTGGAAGGCCGCCAGCTATGCGTTTCAAACCACCGCCTTCCCGATGTTGACGGGTACGCTGGTGATGATTGCCGGTTTTATCCCGATCGGGTTTGCCGCCTCCAGCGCGGGAGAATACTGTTTTTCTCTGTTCGTTGTGGTGACGATCGCGCTGCTCTCCTCCTGGGTCGTGGCTATCCTGTTTTCTCCGCTGATCGGCACCTGGCTACTGCCCGCCACGCTTAAATCACATCAGGCCGGGCCGGGTCGGCTGGCGCGCGGGTATCACCGCTTACTGACGCTGGCGCTGGGGCACCGGCTGAAAACCGTGACCGCCGCGCTGACGTTACTGGTGCTGGCTGCCTGGGGAACCACCTTTATGCAGGGAGAGTTTTTTCCGGCGTCCGACCGTCCTGAGCTGCTGGTGAGCCTGACATTACCCGGCAACGCCTCACAGAAAGAAACCGAACGCCAGACCGAGCGGCTTGAGCGTGCGCTGCGCGGCAATCCTCACATCGATCGCCTGTCCAGCTATATCGGCACCGGGGCGATCCGTTTTTATCTGCCGATGGATGTATTACTCGATAATGAAAACACCGCCCAGCTGGTGGTGGTGGCGAAGAGCCTTGAGGATCGTGAAGCGCTGCAACAGCAGTTAGAGAAGATTCTGTCGGAGGGTTTCAGTGATATCGCTACGCGCGTGTCGCCGCTCGAACTGGGGCCGCCAGTCGGCTGGCCGATAAAGTACCGCGTCAGCGGGCCGGACTACCATCAGGTTCAGTCCATTGCCCGGCAGCTGGCGGCGATCCTTGGCGACAGTACGCTCACCCGTGAAGTGAATCTGACCGCCGGGGAGCCGGAGCGCGTCATTACTCTGATTATCAATCAGACGGCGGCACGGGCGGCGGGTGTCTCCTCGGAAAGCGTTGCCACGGCACTGAATACCCTCTGGTCAGGCAGCGTGGTGACGACCGTCCGCGACGGTAACCGGCAGGTGGATGTGATGCTGCGGGCCAATGATCGGGAACGTCAGGACCTGACAACGCTCTCCTCCCTACAACTGACCACCAGCGGCGGCATGAAGGTGCCCTTAAGTCAGGTGGCAACGCTTCGCTGGGGCATCCAGGATCCGGTGATCTGGCGCCATCAGCGTATGCCGTTCATCACCGTGCAGACTGACCTGGCACCGGGCCTGCGTGCGGAGGGGGTATCGCAACAGTTGGCGGCCTCGGTCACGCAACTGCGAGCGTCGTTACCCCCTGATTACCGGATTGACGAAGGCGGCTCGGTGGCTGAATCGGATAAGGGGAACACCTCGGTGTTTGCCGTCTTGCCGGTGACGTTGTTTGTGATGCTGATCCTGCTGATGATTCAGCTACAGCGTTTCTCGCGAATGCTGTTGGCGCTGCTGATGGCACCCTTTGGGCTGATTGGTATTGTGCTGGCGATGTTACCGACCGGCACGCCGATGGGCTTTGTGGCACTGCTCGGCATGATTGCGCTGGCCGGGATGATTATCCGTAATGCGGTGATTCTGATCGGTGAGGTGGACAGTAACCTTGGGCGGGGGATGGAAAAACAGCCGGCGATTATCGCTGCCGCGCAGCATCGATCTCGCCCGATCATGCTGACCGCCTGTGCGGCAATTCTCGGGATGATCCCGATAGCCGAACAGGTATTCTGGGGGCCGATGGCCTATGCCATCATTGGCGGGTTGCTGGTAGCAACGCTGGTGACACTGACGGTACTGCCTGCCTGTCTCAGCCTGGTGATCAAAGACGATGTGGTGCCGAAAGCATAAAAAAAACCGCCTTGCGGCGGTTTTGTCTTTTTGGCTGGAAAGGAATTAATGCGGTTTGAGCAGCGCCTCGGCATGGCTGACGATGTTTTCCACCGTAAAGCCAAATTCCGGGAACAGCTTCTCGGCCGGGGCCGATTCACCGAAGCCGGTCATCCCGACGATGGCACCGTTCAGGCCAACATATTTGTACCAGTAATCAGCGATACCGGCTTCAACAGCGACACGCGCCGTGACGCCGGAAGGCAGCACGGATTCGCGGTAGGCCGCATCCTGGGCATCGAATAGATCGGTAGACGGCAGCGATACCACGCGCACCTTGTGGCCGCTGGCGCTCAGCTTGTCGGCTGCGCCCAGAGTGATTTCCACTTCGGAACCGGTGGCAATCAGGATCACCTCCGGCGTGCCGTCACTGTCTTTCAGCACGTAACCGCCGCGTGAAATATTGGCCAGCTGCTCTTTAGTACGCTCCGGCTGTGCCAGGTTCTGACGCGACAGGATCAGCGCGGTCGGACCATGATGACGCTCGACGGCATGTTTCCACGCCACGGCGGTTTCCACCTGGTCGCACGGACGCCAGACGCTCATGTTCGGCGTCACGCGCAGGCTGGCAATCTGCTCGACAGGCTGGTGCGTTGGGCCATCTTCGCCCAGACCGATGGAGTCATGGGTATAGACCATAATCTGACGCGCCTTCATCAGCGCGGCCATACGCACCGCATTACGCGCATACTCGACGAACATCAGGAAGGTGGCGGTATACGGGATAAAGCCACCGTGATGCGCCAGGCCATTGGCAATCGCCGTCATCCCGAATTCGCGTACGCCGTAGTGAATATAGTTTCCGGCTTCATCCTCTTTAATCGACTTCGAGCCGGACCAGATGGTCAGGTTACTCGGGGCGAGGTCAGCAGAACCGCCAAGGAACTCTTTCAGCAGCGGCCCGTAGGCCTCCAGCGCGTTTTGCGAGGCTTTACGGCTGGCGATTTTCTGCGGATTAGCCTGCAACTGTTCAATATACTTCTGGGTTTCCGCCTGCCAGTTCTCCGGCATGCCCCCGGTCATACGACGGGTATATTCTGCGGCCAGCTCAGGGTGGGCCGCTTTGTAGGCAGCAAATTTCTCATCCCAGGCTTTTTCCGCTTTGGCCCCGGCGTCTTTCGCATCCCACTGAGCGTAGATCTCTTTCGGAATTTCAAACGGCGGATAATTCCAGCCCAGCGCTTTACGTGTCAGTGCCACTTCTTCATCGCCCAGCGCAGCACCGTGCGCTTCTTCTTTACCGGCTTTGTTCGGTGAACCGAAACCAATTACGGTTTTACAAATCAGCAGCGACGGTTTGTCGGTGACGCTTTGCGCTTCTTTGATGGCGTTGGCAATCGCATCCGGGTTATGGCCGTCGATATCGCGGATCACATGCCAGTGATAGGCTTCAAAGCGTTGTGCGGTATCGTCGGTGAACCAGCCTTCCACTTCACCATCAATCGAGATGCCGTTGTGATCGTAAAAACCGATCAGTTTACCCAGCCCCAGCGTACCCGCCAGTGAGCAGACTTCATGGGAGATACCTTCCATCAGGCAGCCATCGCCCATAAACACGTAGGTGTGGTGATCGACAATTTTATGGTCAGGGCGGTTAAACTGTGCGCCCAGCGTCCGTTCCGCAATCGCCAGACCGACCGCATTCGCCAGGCCCTGGCCCAGCGGTCCGGTGGTGGTTTCCACACCTGGCGTGTAGCCCAACTCCGGGTGACCCGGGGTTTTTGAATGCAGCTGGCGGAAGTTTTTCAGCTCGGACATCGGCAGATCGTAGCCGCTGAGGTGCAGCAGGCTGTAAAGCAGCATCGAGGCGTGGCCGTTAGACAAAATAAAGCGGTCGCGGTCAGCCCAGGCTGGGTTGTTCGGGTTGTGATGCAGGAAATCACGCCACAGGACTTCAGCGATATCGGCCATACCCATTGGCGCACCCGGATGGCCAGATTTGGCTTTTTGCACCGCATCCATACTGAGCGCGCGGATGGCATTTGCCAGTTCTTTACGTGAAGACATTGCTTCCTCCTGGTTGCAAGAGGGCGGATCGTCGATCCGCCCGGGGAGACAGAGATAAGAGGGGGGATTACAGACGTGCAGCCAGCACGTCTTCCAGTTTCTGCTGGTCAATGGCGAACTGGCGGATACCTTCGGCCAGTTTTTCTACCGCCATCGGGTCCTGATTATGTTCCCAGCGGAATTCCGCTTCAGACAGCGGGGCTGGCTGGTGGAAGCCCTGAGTGGACGGCGTCAGTTTACGTTCGACCGGCGCATTGCTGGCCTGAAGTTCTTCCAGCAGATTCGGTGCGATGGTCAGACGATCGCAGCCTGCCAGGGCCAGGATCTGCTCAACTTTACGGAAGCTGGCACCCATGATCACGGTGTTATAGCGATGCTGCTTATAGTAGTCGTAGATATTGCGTACGGATTTCACACCCGGATCTTCATCCACCACGTACGGGTCGAGCGGTTTACGGCTGTTGTACCAGTCGTAGATGCGGCCAACAAATGGCGAGATCAGGAACACATCGGCTTCGGCGCAGGCACGGGCCTGAGCGAAGGAGAACAGCAGGGTCAGGTTGCACTGAATACCGTTTTTCTCAAGCTCTTCAGCCGCTTTAATACCTTCCCAGGTGGAAGCCAGTTTAATGAGGATGCGTGAACGGTCGATACCGTGTTCTTCATACATTCTCACCAGCTTTTCCGCTTTGGTCACGCACATCCCGCGATCGAAAGAGAGGCGTGCATCCACTTCGGTAGACACGCGGCCAGGAACACTTTTCAGGATCTCCAGACCGAGGTTAACGGCGACCTTATCGCTGGCATTGATAATTTGGGTTTCTTTACTGCCGCCCTGTTTTTTGGCGTACTCGATGGCGTCAGTAATCAGATGTTTGTAGGCGTCGAGGCCGGAGGCTTTCAGGATCAGAGACGGGTTGGTTGTGGCATCTTCCGGATGGTAGTTACGGATGGATTCAATATCGCCACTATCAGCCACCACGGTGGTGAATTGTTTCAGTGCGTCTAGCTGGTTCATCTAAAGCTCCTTGATAAGCAATCTGTGATGCAAGTTTAACCGTGACGCGATTGTTGCGGCTGTTTCTTACAGGCAAGACGCAACAACTGTACCCGACACGGCTGAGTATTCTTAGGCGAAACATTGCATCAGACCCGCGACAATGGGAATGCGTTTTCTCTGATTGTTGCGATGGGTTCGCCCAATGGGCCAGTCTGCTGGCAGCAAAAATAGCACAACGATTAAGTGTAGCAGCTCAGGGAAAACGCGGCGGCGCAGAGGGGGTGCGCCGCACTTAAAGATTACTTTTCGCCGACTTTCTGCTCGTAATAGCTGATTTTCTCGACTTTTTCCGTTGAGCCGCCCCCTTCAAATTCAGCATTTAGCCAGCTATTCACAATACTCCGGGCCAGCTCCGGGCCGATGACGCGTGCGCCCAGTGTCATCACCTGTGCATTGTTACTCTTGCGTGCACGCTCGGCAGAGTAAGTATCGTGACACTGTGCAGCACGGATGCCCGGCACTTTGTTCGCCACAATCGCCATGCCGATCCCGGTTCCGCAAATCAAAATTCCCCGCTGGTGTTTGCCTTCTCGAATGGCGTTGGCCACCGTCCAGGCGACATCCGGATAGAGGGGTCTGCTGGACTGTGCATCATTGCTGTAGTCGCTGACGTCGATATTTTTTTCCTGCAAAAGCTGCTTGATCAGGTTTTTTAATTCCAGTGCCGCATCGTCGGCGCCAATTGCGATAGAAGACATAGGGTTACTCCCGCTGAGATAACAGGGCCGCCGGATCCCGGTGAATCATCAGGATCTCCGGCAACGATTCACTTTTACCCTAACGCATTTTTGTTCATATGTTCAATAGGTGTTCTTTTGTTTTATTCAGTATGCCTCTTCTCTCTGCTGATTTTTTCCTTATGGCGCTTGGTTTTGCCTATTATTGCCGCTAAATGGCAAAATTAAAGGTTTTGAGATCCGTCACAGTTTTCGTTTTGCATGCTGGGAAATGAACATTAATCCATATAGTGTTCATTTGTTCACGCATTGATGCAATGCACAAGAAGACCCACTGAGGACTCAACCATGCGTCAAATTTGCCATCTGCCTACCCCTGATCTGGTGCGTCATTGCCAGAGTCATTTCACCAGTATTCTGTTCCAGTCTGTCGGAGGTGCCATATGACTGCCCTTAATCCACAGGCGATTGAAAAATCCGCTATTCGAAAAGTCTCACTGCGGCTGGTGCCCTTTGTGGCACTGATGTTCTTCATCAACTTCCTTGACCGTACGGCGATCTCCTTTGCCGGACCGAACGGCATGACACAGGATCTCGGGCTGAGTGCGGTGCAGTTTGGCCTGGCGTCCGGCATCTTCTTTATTGGTTACATCCTGCTGGAAGTGCCAAGCAACCTGGCCTTACATCGCTACGGCGCACGCAAATGGCTGGCGCGCATTATGGTCAGCTGGGGCATCGTTTCGCTGCTGTTTACCTGGGTGAGCAGTATTGAAGGGTTGTATACCCTGCGACTGCTGCTGGGGATTGCCGAAGCGGGCTTCTTCCCGGGGGCGATCCTGTTCCTCAGCATGTGGGTTCCGGCTAAACACCGCAGTAAGGTGTTGTCCCTGTTTTACCTCGCACAGCCGCTGACGGTGGTGCTGGGTGCGCCGCTGGCTGCCGCACTGATTGAACAGCACGGTCTGTTTGGCCTCTCCGGCTGGCGGGTGATGTTCCTCGGTGTCTCCATTCCGGCGATTATTATCGGCATCGTGGCCTGGTTCTATCTGGTGGACTCCCCGCGTGATGCAAAATGGCTGAATAAAGAAGAGAAAGAGTGGCTGACTACGGCGCTGGAAAAAGAGCAGCGTGAAAAAGGCTCCACCGCGCATGCCAGCCTGCGTAGCGTGATGACCAACGGCCGCGTCTGGCTACTGTGCCTGATCTACTTCGGCTTTATCTACGGTCTGTATGCGCTGGCTTTCTTCCTGCCGACCATTATTTCTGGCTTCCAGCAGCAGTTCGGCACCTCGTTTAACGTCATCGAGAAGGGGCTGATTACCGGAGCGCCGTATCTGGTGGCGGCCATCGTGATGTTCTTCTGGTCACGCGATGCAACCCGTCGCGGCTGCAAAACCTGGCATATCGCACTGCCTGCGTTGACCGGGGCTATCAGCGTACCGCTGGCGCTCTATATGGAATCTCCGCTGGCCACCATGCTGGTGATTGCGGTAACGGCCAGCTCGATTTTTGCCGCGCTGCCGAATTTCTGGACGCTGCCAACGCAGTTTCTGACCGGCGCGTCTGCGGCGGCAGCCATCGCGCTGATTAACACCCTCGGTAACGTTGCGGGCTTCTCGGCGGGCTACCTCACCGGAATGCTGCATGACGCCACCGGAGCCTACACCGTTCCCATGATGGTCGTGGGGGGCTTCATGCTGCTCTCTGCACTGCTGATGTTGTTACTTAACGCCAAACGTTCTGGATTTCAGTCTGCCCCCATTACACAGGAGCCATCCCAATGACCTATCTGTTTAATCAACCCTCTGCTTTCGCCAGTGAGCTGATTGAGGGTTTCGTCGCGGCCAATGCCGATAAAGTCCGTCAGGTTCCGGGGGGCGTGGTGCGCAGCACCCGCAGCCCTGCGGGATGTGTGGCGGTGGTGATTGGCGGCGGGTCCGGCCACTATCCGGCGTTTTCCGGCCTGGTCGGGCAGGGCATGGCGCACGGGGCGGCGATGGGTAACCTGTTTGCTTCCCCGTCAGCCCAGCAGATCTACAACGTGGCGCGTGCGGCGGACAATGGCGGGGGCGTTCTGCTGGCCTTTGGTAATTACGCCGGGGACGTGCTGCATTTTGGTCAGGCCAGAGAACGTCTGAAAGCCGAAGGCATTGATTGCGAACTGCTGGCAGTGACAGACGATATTTCCAGTGCGGCGCTGTCCGAGCGCGAAAAACGTCGTGGTGTGGCGGGCGATCTGGCGGTGTTTAAGGCCGCAGCCGCGGCGGCTGAGGCAGGATACTCGCTTGCCGAGGTCACGCGTCTGGCACGCCATGCGAATCATCGCACGCGCTCTCTGGGTGTGGCGTTCTCCGGTTGTACCCTGCCGGGGGCCACACAGCCACTGTTCAGCGTGGCGCACGGCACCATGGCGCTGGGAATGGGGATACACGGTGAGCCGGGCATCCGCGAATGCGATATACCCGCGGCAGATACGCTGGCAGAACTGTTTGTCAGCAGTCTGCTGAAGGAGTGCCCGGAAGAAATTACGCAGCGTAAAGGGCAGCGGGTAGCGGCGATCCTCAACGGTCTCGGCTCGGTAAAATATGAAGAGCTGTTTGTCGTTTATCGCCGCGTGGCACAACTGCTGGCGGCGGAAGGGTTGCAGGTGGTGGAGCCGGAAGTGGGTGAGTTTGTGACCAGCTTTAATATGGCCGGTACCTCGCTGACGCTGATGTGGCTGGACGATGAACTGGAAACCTTGTGGCGTGCCCCGGCCAATGCTCCGGCCTTCCGTAAAGGCAGTGTGCTGATGGCGGAACCACTGGATGCTGCTGAGCAGATCCTCGCCGAGGTAGATGTGGTGCCCACTGCCAGCGCGGCCTCGCAGCAGGCGGCCACCTGTGTCCTGTCGGTGGTCACTGCGATAGCTGAAGTGATTGAAGAACATGCCACTGAGCTGGGGCGTATTGATGCGGTTGCCGGAGACGGTGACCACGGGATCGGTATGGAGCGCGGATCGCTGGGGGCGCTGGAAAAAGCCCGTGAGATGCAGCAGCGCCAGGCGGGTGCCGGAACGCTGCTGTGCCGCGCCGCCGATGCCTGGGCGGACAAAGCCGGAGGCACTTCAGGTGCGCTCTGGGGCGTGCTGCTGACGGCGATTGGCACGGCGCTGGGGGATGTTAAAACCCCGAATGCCCGGCGCGTTGCGTTGGGGGTGCAGCATGCCAAAGAGGGGATTATGCACTTCGGTAAAGCGAAGCCGGGCGATAAAACCATGGTCGATGTGCTGGTGCCTTTCAGCGAGTGCCTGAGTGCCCGCGTGGCCGCAGGTGACACGCTGATTGATGCCTGGGCGGCGGCAGCACAGCAGGCGACCAAAAGCGCCAAAGAGACGGCGCAGCTGTTGCCGAAAATGGGCCGCGCCCGTCCACTGGCTGAGAAGAGCCTGGGCACGCCAGATGCCGGGGCCGTTTCGCTGGCGCTGATCGTCAATAAAGTGCTGGTGCAGCTACAGGCCAGTGCCCCTGCGACACTCTCCCTTCAGGAGGTCAGTCAGTGAGCGCGCGCATCACACTGGGCGTCAGCCTGAAAATGTATTTCAGCTATCAACAAACCCTGACCTGGAGCCAGCAGGTGGCAGAGCTGGCTCGTCAGCATCCGGCGATCGTCAGCGGTGAGGTGGGGCTGTTCGTTCTGCCTGCATTCCCTGCGATTCCGGCGGTGAAGCAGATTTTTGCTGATACGGCAGTCAGCGTGGGGGCACAGGATCTGGCCTGGGAGGACAGCGGGGCCTGGACCGGTGAGGTCAGTGGCCCAATGCTGGCTGAAATCGGCTGTCGCTATGTGGAAGTAGGCCATGCGGAACGTCGTCGCCATTTTGCCGAAGATGACCGTCAGGTGGCGGGGAAACTGGCGGCAGCGCTGCGTAACGGGTTAACCCCGGTACTGTGCCTGGGGGAAGAACAACGTCTGAGCAGTGAGCAGGCGATAGCGATCTGCCGTCATCAGTTAAGCGCGGCACTGAGTCAGGCGCGTCAGCAACAGCTGAGCGGTGATGTGGTGCTGGCCTGGGAACCGCAGTGGGCGATTGGTGCGCCTGCGCCTGCACCGGATGCCTTTATCGGTGAGGTGTGTACCGGGTTGCGCCAGCTTGATCTGGCGGGCGATATCAACATTCGCGTGATTTACGGTGGCAGCGCCGGGCCGGGGCTGTTGAGTCGTCTTGGCCATCAGGTCAGCGGGCTGTTTCTCGGGCGCTTCGCCCACAAACCCGATGCGCTGTCACAGATTATTGATGAAGCCGCCGCACTGGCCCACAGCGCTCAGCGGCAGGAGGCATAAATGGCGATTGGTCTGAGTACCTATGCCTTTTTCTGGCGTGCCTCGGCGCGTGTATCCGTTCCGATGACGCTGGCGCAGATGCTGGAAAAGACCGCCGATATGGGCGTGACGCTGTTTCAAATCTGTGATTATCCGCAGATCGAAAGCTGGAGCGATGCCGAGCTGGTCACACTGCGTCAGCAGGCCGATACGCTGGGCATCCAGCTGGAGCTGGGAACGCGCGGTCTGCAAAACGCCCACTTACAGCGTTATCTGCACCTGGCACAGGTGTTACAGGTGACGGTGATCCGTTCGATGTTTAACAGTGCCAGCCATCGTCCAACGCTGCCGGAAGCCGCCGCGCTGATTGAAAGCATTCTGCCCGCGTTTGAACGCCAGCAGGTTCGGCTGTGTCTGGAGACTTACGAGCAGGTCAACAGCGCGCAGATGATGTCGGTGATCGATCGTTTCCCTTCCGATTACCTGGGCGTGTGCCTGGACCCGGCAAACTGCGTCGCCGCTCTCGAACTCCCCCAGCAAGTGGTGGCAAACACCGCGCACCGGGTGCTCAATCTGCATATTAAAGATTTTGCTTTCAGCCGGCAGGAGGGCTGGGTCGGTTTTACGCTGACCGGCTGCCCGCTGGGCGAAGGGCTGCTTGATTACGATCTGCTGATAGACCAGGTGCGTCCGGCAGATCGTGGCATTAATCAGATCGTCGAACACTGGCTGCCGTGGCAGCAGGATGCCGAAAGCACCTGCCAGCGGGAAGCCGAGTGGACGCAACAGAGCGTTGATTTTTTACGTCACAAACAACTTCAGGAGTCAGTATGAGCACACAATTAACCACCATCACCGTGATTGGCGCGGGCGGCAAAATGGGCATGCGCATTTCGGCGAATTTGCAGCGCAGCGACTATCAGGTGTTTTACTGTGAGAGTGCGCCGAAGGCCCAGGAGCAGGTCACCGGGCAGGGGCGTGAGCTGTCCAGCACGGAATCCGTGGTGCCGCACAGTGATGTGGTGATCCTCGCGGTGCCGGATATTGTGCTGGGCAAAGTCTCTGAAGGTGTGGTGCCGTTGATGAAAAACGGTGCCACGCTGTTAACGCTGGACCCGGCAGCGGCTTATGCCAATCTGATTGCGCTGCGCGAGGGCATTCACTACGCCGTGGCCCATCCGTGCCATCCTTCCTTATTCCTTGACCGTTAAACCAAAGAACACCACGCCGATGCCTTCGGTGGCGTGGCTGCCATTCAGCATGTGGCGGCGTCGTTTGAAAGCGGCAGCGATGCGCAGAAGAGTGAACTGAGCAAGGTGATCAGCGTGATGTATGGCCCGGTTGAGCAGGTGCACTGGGTGACGGTTAAACAGCTGGCGTATCTTGAGCCCACGCTGGTGGAAACCGTAGCCTGTATGGTCGGTGCTTTTATGAAAGAGGCGCTGGATGAGACGGTTAAACACTCCGGCGTGCCGGAAGAGGCGGCAAAAGCAATGCTGTACGGCCATATTCAGATCGCGCTGGCAGTGGCATTCCGCGCCACTAACCCGTTCTCTGATGCCTGCATGATTGCGATGGAGTATGGCCGCGAGAAGATCGTTAAGCCCGACTGGAAACAGATTTTCGAGGAGAAAGAACTGGATATCGTGATTGCGCGCATGCTCAAAATTGACGCGATCCGTCGTTAATCCTCTGTCGGATAGCGTAAAATGGTATAAATTGTTGCCTGAGGCGCGGCACTGGCTGCCGCGCTCGCTACCGAAACCGACGAGAAGAGACGACTGCCCGGATGGAAAAAAACACGCTATCTCAGGACACTGAACTGCTGACGGAAATTGCCGTTGCATACTATCAGGACGAAATTACCCAGGAAGAGATTGCGCGTAAATTTGGTATCTCCCGCATTAAAGTGGGGCGCTTGTTAAAGCGAGCCAAAGAAGAGGGCATCGTTGAAATCAACGTGCGCTATCACCCGGTCTTCAGTACCCGGCTGGAGCAGCAGTTACTGGAACGTTTCCCATTACAACGTGCGCTGATTGCCCTCGATCATCATGACGAGGATGAGCAGCGCCGTCAGGTGGCGGCGCTGGTCGCGATGCACCTGTCACAGTCATTGAAAGATAATGCGGTGGTGGCGGTCGGGCAGGGGCGTAACGTGGCAGCGGTCGCTGACCATCCAGGCAGTGTCCCCACGCGTAACTGCCACTTTATTAGCGGTATTGGCGGGACGCACCGCCCCGGTGATGCCATCAATGCTGACCACATCAGTCGCCGTCTGGCGAAAAAGTTCGGCGGTATCAGTGAAACGCTCTATGCCCCGGCCTATGTTGAAGACCGTGCGCTGAAAGAGGCATTCATGCAGAACGGCACCATCAAAGAGACGCTGGATCGCGCGCGTAAAGCCGATGTAGCGCTGGTGGGGATCGGTGACATGAATGAAAACAGTTATATGGTCAAACTCGGCTGGTTTACCCCCCATGAGATCATTGATGCCAGCCTGAATCAGGGGGTGATTGGTGATGTGGCGGGTTATGACTTCTTTAACGCTCAGGGGCTGCATGTGGATACGGTGATGAATGACCGGGTTATCGGCCTGAGCATCGAAGAGCTGCGTAAAATCCCCTGTGTGATAGCTATCGCCTCGGAGAACACCAAAGCGATGGCGTTGCTGGGTGCGCTGCGCACCGGGGCGATTGATATTATTGCGACTACAGCACAGAACATTCGTACGCTGTTGAATATGACGAAGTAGTTTTCCACGGGTCAGGCATGCCTGACCCCTACGACCGGCTGGAATATTTGACCATTGCGGCGGGTTGGAATACCTGACTCCTGCGCCGGGCATCGTAGGGGCGCGGCAGGCCGCGCCCGGTCCTGCACATGCCTCGCCCGATCGTTGAATGCCAATTCTATGCACTCCCTCAAGTTTTTCTCCCGTCCGGCACTCCTATACTGAGCAGTTGTACCCCACCATAAAAAAGGATCCTGCTAATGGACGATCAGTTAAAACAGAGTGCGCTCGATTTTCACCAATTCCCGGTTCCCGGAAAAATTCAGGTTTCCCCGACCAAGCCCCTTGCCACACAGCGCGATCTGGCGCTGGCCTACTCGCCTGGTGTGGCCGCGCCATGCCTGGCGATCGCCGCCGATCCTGAAGCGGCAGACAAGTACACCGCCCGCGCTAACCTGGTGGCGGTGATCTCTAACGGTACGGCGGTGCTGGGCTTAGGGAATATCGGCGCGCTGGCCAGCAAGCCGGTGATGGAAGGGAAAGGCGTACTGTTCAAGAAATTTGCCGGTATCGATGTTTTTGATATCGAAGTGGACGAGCTGGATCCGGACAGACTGATTGATGTGATCGCCGCGCTGGAACCCACCTTTGGTGGCATCAACCTTGAAGACATTAAAGCACCCGAGTGCTTCTACATTGAAAAGAAACTGCGCGAGCGTATGAACATCCCGGTGTTCCACGACGATCAGCACGGGACGGCGATCATCTGTACGGCAGCGGTGCTGAACGGCCTGCGGGTAGTGAAAAAGAACATTTCGGACGTGCGGCTGGTGGTATCCGGTGCGGGGGCATCTGCCATTGCCTGCCTTAACCTGCTGGTGGCACTGGGGATGCAGAAACACAATATTGTGGTCTGCGACTCGAAAGGGGTGATCTACCAGGGGCGCGAAACCCCGATGGCGGAAACCAAAGCGGCTTATGCCGTGGCCGATAACGGCAAACGAACGCTGTCTGAGGTGATCGAAGGCGCAGATATCTTCCTTGGCTGCTCGGGTCCGAAAGTGATGACCCAGGAAATGGTCAAAGGGATGGCGCGTGACCCGCTGATCCTTGCGCTGGCCAACCCGGAGCCGGAAATCCTGCCACCACTGGCGAAAGCCGTGCGCCCGGACGCTATCATCTGTACGGGCCGCTCGGACTTCCCTAACCAGGTGAACAACGTGCTGTGCTTCCCGTTTATCTTCCGCGGTGCGCTGGATGTGGGGGCAACGGCGATCAACGAAGAGATGAAGCTGGCGGCGGTGCATGCCATTGCCGAACTGGCGCTGGCAGAGCAGAGTGACGTAGTGGCCTCTGCCTACGGCGACCAGGAGCTGTCGTTTGGCCCGGAGTATCTGATCCCGAAACCCTTCGACCCGCGCCTGATTGTGCAGATCGCCCCGGCGGTGGCAAAAGCGGCGATGGATTCCGGTGTGGCACGGCGGCCTATTGCTGACTTTGACGCCTACCGCGAAAAGCTGATGGAGTTTGTCTACAAAACCAATCTGTTTATGAAACCGGTGTTCTCGCAGGCGCGTAAAGATCCGAAACGCGTGGTGCTGGCCGAAGGGGAAGAGGCGCGTGTGCTGCATGCCACCCAGGAGCTGGTGACGCTGGGGCTGGCGAAGCCGATCCTGATTGGCCGCCCGAGTGTGATTGAGATGCGTCTGCAAAAGCTGGGACTGAAAATCGAAGCGGGCAAAGATTTCGACGTGGTGAACAACGAATCCGATCCGCGTTTTAAGGAGTACTGGAACGAGTATTACCAGATCATGAAGCGCCGTGGCGTGTC
The DNA here is from genome assembly GCF_037479575.1 of Erwinia sp. MYb416. Classification (NCBI taxonomy): domain Bacteria; kingdom Pseudomonadati; phylum Pseudomonadota; class Gammaproteobacteria; order Enterobacterales; family Erwiniaceae; genus Erwinia; species Erwinia sp. MYb416. Next base: position 759,527 of record NZ_JBBGYT010000439.1, on the reverse strand, counting down.
GCCGCAGCAGGCGCAACGTGATGTGATCGGCAATCCGACGTTGATCGGTGCCATTATGGTTCACCGTGGGGAAGCCGATGCGCTGATCTGCGGCACCGTGGGGGATTACAGGCAGCATTACGATATCGTCGAGAAGCTGTTTGGCTTCCGTCCGGACGTGAAAGTGGCCGGGGCGATGAACGCGCTGGAGCTGCCGAGCGGTAACACCTTTATTGCCGATACTTACGTTAATGAAGACCCGACGCCGGAACAGCTGGCTGAGCTGACGCTGATGGCGGCGGAAACGGTGCGTCGCTTTGGTATCGAACCGAAGGTGGCGCTGCTTTCACACTCCAGCTTTGGGGCCTCGGATGCACCTGCCGCGCGTAAGATGCGTGACACGCTGGCGCTGGTAAAAGCCCGTGCGCCTGAGCTGGAAATTGATGGCGAAATGCACGGCGATGCGGCACTGGTAGAGAGCATTCGTCAGGATCTGATGCCGGACAGCCCGCTAAAAGGCTCGGCGAATATTCTGATTATGCCTAACGTCGAAGCGGCGCGTATCAGTTATAACCTGCTGCGTGTTTCCTGTTCTGACGGTGTAACGGTGGGGCCGGTGCTGATGGGGATGGCGAAACCGGTCCATGTGTTGACGCCGATTTCATCAGTGCGGCGCATTGTGAATATGGTGGCACTGGCGGTGGTGGAGGCGCAGACCGCGCCGCTATAAGGCGCAGGCCTGCCTGGGCCTGGTCAAGGTCTCAAGGTCAAGGTCAAGGCCAGGTCAAGGGCGTTTCGCTTTCCCGCTGCGCGGGCTGAGCGACCCAGGGCGGCCAGTCGCCACCACCCTGGGGACCCGGGCTTGCGGCAGGCGCATCGCCCGCTAAAGCGGGTTCCCTCAGTCGGTCGGCTTTCCCGCCGGACCGGGCGTGACGGGACATCCCTGTCCCGGCACACCCTCTCGCCGACGTCCTGTCGGCTCGTCCTGGAAATCCGCTCTCCTTCGGCGAGGCTTAATTGCCGCTCAAAAGGTCAAAAACCACTTCAAAAGAACAATCAAAGACAGGTCAGACAGACCAGATACAAAAAGTCTTTCTGGGTTTTTGGTCATTTTGGTTTTTTAATATTTGGGGTTTGACCTGGGTTTTGATGTTAAGGCGGCAATTAAGCTGCGCTGAGTAAGTGATGTGAACCAGGATGAACCGCCAGGACGGCGGTGAAAGCTCGGGCCGGCACAGGGAAGTGCCGTCACGAGTGGTCCGTCGGTGAGCAACGCTTGCGAAGGTACCCGCTGAAAGCGGGCGCGGCGCCTGCCGCAAGCCCGGGGTCAAGGGGCGGCGGCGACTGGCCGCCCCTTGTCGCTTCGCCCGCGCAGCGGGAAAGCGAAACGCCCTTGACCTTAAGACGTTGACGTTGACCTTGGCCTTAAGACGTTGACCTTACCACTGCAACAGCATGAAAAAAATCAAATCCACGCCTTAACCGGCAGAAAATCACTGTACAACGCCGCCTCCGGGCTGCCTGCTTCCGGTTGATAATCATATTCCCAGCGCACCAGCGGCGGCATCGACATCAGAATCGATTCCGTGCGCCCGCCGGTTTGCAGGCCAAACAGCGTGCCGCGATCCCACACCAGATTAAACTCCACGTAGCGCCCACGGCGGTAGAGTTGGAAATCGCGCTCGCGCTCGCCCCACGGCAGCGTTTTACGGCGTTCAACAATCGGCAAATAGGCATCGGTAAAGCCGTTACCCACCGCCTGCATAAAGCGGAAGCTCTGATCGAAATCCGGGGTGTTCAGATCGTCAAAGAACAGCCCGCCAATACCGCGCTGCTCGTTACGGTGCTTCAGGTGGAAGTAGTCATCGCACCACTTTTTATAGCGCGGGTAGACCTCATCACCAAACGGCTGACACAGGTCGGCAGCGGTCTGATGCCAGTGCACGGCATCGTCCTCGAAGCCGTAGAAGGGCGTCATATCGAAGCCACCGCCAAACCACCAGACCGGATCGGCACCCGGTTTTTCGGCGATAAAGAAACGCACGTTGGCATGACTGGTCGGCACATAGGGATTCTCCGGGTGGATCACCAGTGACACGCCCAGCGCCTCGAAGCTGCGTCCGGCCAGTTCAGGACGGTGCGCGGTGGCAGAGGCGGGCATCGCATCACCGTGGACATGGGAGAAGTTGACGCCCGCCTGTTCGAACACCCGGCCCTGACGCAGAACGCGGCTGCGCCCGCCACCGCCTCCGGGACGCTGCCAGCTGTCTTCGGCAAACCGGGCTTCGCCATCTGCCTGTGCCAGCTTGCGACAAATTTCATCCTGAAGGTTGAGCAAAAACTGTTTTACCTGGGCAATATCCGGAGTGTTCATAACAAATCCTGTGCAAAAAAAGACGCGTGGATTATACGTCAGCCTGTGCGCCTGGTCGCCTCATACTCGTCAAAAAAGCTGACGATGCCGTTAGCGATGGCCCCGGCAATTTTCTGACGAAATGCGGTGGTGCCCAGTAATTTCTCCTCGTCAGGGTTGGTGATAAAGGAGGTTTCGACCAGCACGGATGGAATAGACGGCGACTTGAGCACGGCAAACGCCGCCTGCTCGGTATGCTGGCTGTGCAGGTGATGGACCGGGCGTATTTGCCCGAGGACATGTTTGCCGAGGATCAGGCTGTTCTTGATGGTATCCGTCTGCACCAGATCAAACAGCACCTGCTGGAGGTAGTGATCTTTATCCGCTGCTTTCACGCCGCCGACGTCATCAGCCGCATTCTCCCGCTGAGAAAGATAGCGTGCCATGGTGCTGCTGGCACCGCGATTCGACAGGGCGAAGACCGACGCGCCATTTGCGGATGGGCTGGTGAAACCGTCGGCGTGGACGGACATAAACAGATCGGCACCGTGCTGATGGGCGATTTCAACCCGCTCACCGAGTGGAATAAAGTGGTCGCTTTCGCGCGTCAGGCGCACTTCGATATGAGGATGTTCACTCAGCAGATGGCGGATATGCTGGGCAATCTCCAGTACCACATGCTTCTCTTCAGAACCTTCATGCCCCACCGCACCAGAATCGATGCCGCCGTGGCCCGGATCAATCATCACAATGCGTTTGCTGTTGGCCGGGCGTGCAGGGGGCGGTGAGCTGACCACGTTGTGCGGGCGTGGACTGACGCGCAGAGTAGCCTCTTCCTGTGCAGCACGAACGGGGCGGCGGGCCAGCAGAGCCAATGCCAGGCCGGAGAGCAGCAACTGGCGGCGGGTGGTGAGCGGCGTCAACAGGTTTATCTTTTTCATGGTACATCCTGGGGCAAAAAGTGCTTATTGTTATATCGTAACAATGAGGTCGCGGCGAGAAGGGAACTATTTCAGGCTTTTGCTATGTATTTCAAACACTGAGTTCGCCGGGGGGGCTTTTTTTTACTTGTGTCGGACCAACACACTTGCACCGACAGAAGAATACGTGATAATCAGCAAATTATGCTTAACCACAGGCCAAATCTCATGGAAATCCGCGCATTCCGGCAAGATGATTTTGAAGAAGTAATTACCCTCTGGGAGCGTTGCGATCTGTTACGTCCCTGGAATGATCCTGAGATGGATATTGAGCGTAAGCTGAACCACGACCCGGATCTGTTTATGGTCGCGGTGGTGGGCGGTGAAATTGTCGGCACGCTAATGGGCGGCTACGACGGGCATCGCGGCTCTGCTTATTATCTTGGCGTTCATCCTGATTATCAGGGACGCGGCTTTGCCAACGCGCTGATTAATCGCCTGGAGAAAAAGCTGATTGCCCGTGGCTGCCCGAAAATCCATGTGATGGTCCGTGAAGAGAACGATGCCGTGACCGGGTTTTATGAAAAGCTGGATTACGAAACGGTGGACAGCCTGCTGTTGGGCAAACGTCTGATTGAAGATCGCGAGTATTGATTCACTACTTTGAAATATTCCCCCGACGATTACGACACCAAAGGCCAGCTCCATCTGCCCCTCTCTTTCTGGGCGATTTTATTGTTGCAGGCACGCACATGGGTGCTGTTTGTGGCGGCCGGTGCGTCACGCCAGCAGGGCGAGAGCCTGCTTGAGCTGTTTTATCCGGATAACCACGTCTTCTGGCTGGGGCTGGCATCAGGTGTTCCTGCCGCCCTCGGGCTGCTGCTGACCGGTTATCGCCAGCGTCTGCCGCGCCTGTGGCAGGCATGGCGTTGGGTGCTGGTGCTGACGCTGGTTTTAACGCTCGCTGTTCAGCTGGTGGCGCTGTGGCAGAACGATGAAGCCGCATCCTCTCTGGTGCTGATGGTCACGCTGCTGGATGGCCTCGCCATTCTGGCACTGCTGGGATATCGGCGGTTACGTGACTGCTTTGATCCGGCTGAAAATCACTGAGTTAAACTTTTAGGTCAATTCACACTCCAAGCAGTACGGAAGCCCCTGACAATGAATACTGGAGTTGCAATGAAAACTTTTCGCCCGGCGATACTGCTGGCTGCCCTGATACTGGCGGGCTGCGCAGGCTCATCTTCTCAGCCCGATAGCGCGTCTTCGTCCACCTGGTGGAATCCCGTCTCCTGGTCGTGGTCCAGCCTGTCACCGATGCACTGGTTCGGTTCATCGTTAATGGTGACCGAACAGGGGCTGGGTGAGGTGAACAGCAGCACGCTGATGCAGCGTGAGGTGCTGAATGATGCCCTGAACGGCAGCTATCACCTGCGCCAGGGGATGCGTACTACCGATGGGAATATCGTCCACTTCTGGCAGGGCGTCGACAGCGATAAGCAGGTGAAAGTGGAGCTGGTCGGTGATACCACGGTCAACCGCATCGATATCATGGACCACGACGTGACAACCGAAAGCGGTGTGAAGTTTGGCACGGCATTTAGCGATCTCTACAGCAAAGCCTATGGTGCCTGCCAGAAAGCCAGCGGCGCGGACAGTGCCAGCGTCGAGTGTAAAGCCCCTGGCAGCCAGCATATCAGCTATGTTTTCAGCGGCGACTGGCATGGCCCGGAAGGCCTGATGCCTTCTGACGATACGCTGAAAAACTGGACCTTAAGCAAAATTATCTGGCGCCGCTAATGCGGTTAGCATAAAGACCCCATAAATATTGCGTTTGAACACTCTCCTGGCATGCACTTGGGTTATCATATTCTGAAAAACTGACCAGAATTAACCTGAGAGCCAGGAGAGCAACATGTCCCATTTTCAGAGCGGCATCTTATTAGAGCATCGCCGTTTTGCTATTTATCTTGAAGCCATGGTGGAAGGCGATGTTGACGCTGTTCGCCGTGGCAGCCAGCAATTTCTTCAGCAGCTATCCCAGTTGCAACAACGCTATCCCGATGCCGGGCTGGGGGCAGTCATCGCCTTTGGCAACGGTCTGTGGAGCGACCTCTGCGCGGGTAACAGCAGCGCCGAACTCAAAGACTTCCAGCCGCTGGGGAAAGGTATGGCACCGGCCACCCAGCGCGATATGTTGATCCATATTCAGTCCCTGCGTCACGATGTGAATTTCAGTCTGGCACAAGCCGCACTGGCAGCATTTGGCAGTGCTATTCGCATCGCCGAAGAAACACACGGGTTCCGCTGGACGGAAGATCGCGATCTCAGCGGGTTTGTCGACGGTACCGAAAACCCACAGGGTGAACAGCGCGAAGCGGTAGCGATTATTCACCAGGGGGAAAATGCGGGCGGGAGTTACGTCTTCAGCCAGCGCTGGCAGCATAATTTGCCGATGTTTAATCGCCTGGCGGTGAATAAGCAGGAGCAGATTATGGGTCGCACCAAAGAGAGTAACGAAGAGCTGGAGGGCGATGCGCGCCCGGCCACGTCTCATGTGGCGCGTGTGGACCTGAAAGAAAACGGCAAAGGACTGAAAATCTTACGTCAAAGCCTGCCTTACGGCACGGCCAGCGGGACCCATGGCCTGTTCTTCCTGGCCTACTGCGCTACGCTGTATAACATTGAGCAGCAGCTGTTAAGCATGTTTGGTGAAACCGATGGCAAGTTCGATGCGATGCTACGTTTCACCAAACCGGTCAGTGGCAGCTATTTCTATGCGCCGTCTCTTGAGCAGTTGGCAGCATTGTAGGGTCCAGGCATGCCAGGACAGGGCGGGTCATGACCCGCCCCTACGTTTATCCACCAAAGTCGTTTTCATTCCCACTCGCTGCATAATCAATTCCACACGCTTATAGCGTTTTCTGCTTGCAAAGCACTAAACGGTATATAAAACCGTTACAGCTTTTACCCTGGTTATAAATAAACTGAACGCACTTCAGGTCGGTCGACCGGTGAATCTCACAGGGTGCATAATGACGTTACCAACGGTAAAAAAATACGTAACAGCCTCCGCGCTGGCGTTATTGCTGAGTACGGGCGCACAGGCAACCGAGCTGCTCAACAGCTCTTATGATGTCTCGCGTGAGCTGTTCAGCGCCCTGAACGCACCGTTTGAAAAACAGTGGGCGCAGCAGCATCCTGGCGACACGCTGACCATCAAACAATCTCATGCGGGTTCCTCCAAGCAGGCGCTGGCGATTTTGCAGGGCCTGAAAGCCGATGTGGTGACCTACAATCAGGTCACCGATGTGCAGATCCTGCACGACAAAGGCAAACTGATCCCCGCCGACTGGCAGCAGCGTTTACCGAATGCCAGCTCGCCGTTCTATTCCACCATGGCGTTTCTGGTCCGCAAGGGTAACCCGAAGCATATCCGCGACTGGAACGACCTGGTGCGTAACGATGTAAAACTGATTTTCCCGAATCCCAAAACCTCCGGCAACGCCCGCTATACCTATCTGGCTGCATGGGGTGCTTTTGATCGTACCGACGGTAAAGATAAAGCGAAGACGGAAGCGTTAATGACGCAGTTCCTGAAAAACGTCGAAGTGTTTGATACCGGCGGGCGTGGTGCCACCACTACCTTTGTGGAGCGCGGTCTGGGCGATGTGCTGATCAGTTTCGAATCGGAGGTGAACACCATCCGCAATCAGTACGCCAAAGATGGCTATGAAGTCATCGTGCCGAAAACCAATATTCTGGCTGAGTTCCCGGTCGCGTGGGTTGATAAAAATGTCGAACATAACCACACAGAAGCGGCAGCCAAAGCCTATCTAAACTATCTGTATACCCCGGCTGCCCAGCAAATTATCACGCAGTTTTATTATCGTGTGAATAATCCCCAGTTGATGGCGCAACAAAAAGATCGTTTCCCACAGACGGATTTATTCCGCGTGGCCGATGATTTTGGCAGCTGGGATCAGGTGATGAAAACCCATTTCGTCAGTGGTGGCGAACTGGATAAGTTGTTAGCGGCGGGGCGGTAGTCAATGTTTTCAGCAAGCAGTAAACGCGTTCTGCCTGGGTTTGGTATCAGCCTGGGCAGTAGCCTTTTTTTCACCTGTCTGATTCTGCTGCTGCCGATCAGTGCGCTGCTGATGCAGTTGTCGCAGATGACGCTGGCGCAGTATTGGGAGGTGATTACCAACCCGCAGGTTATGGCAGCCTATGAAGTGACGCTGCTGGCCGCCGGGGTTGCCTCTATTTTTAACGCGGTCTTTGGCATGCTGATGGCGTGGATCCTGACCCGTTACCGTTTTCCCGGGCGTGCGCTGCTGGATGGCCTGATGGACCTGCCGTTTGCCCTACCGACGGCGGTCGCGGGGCTGACGCTGGCCGGGCTGTTCTCCGTCAATGGCTGGTACGGCGAGTGGCTGGCGCAGTTTGGTATCAAAGTGTCTTATACCTGGCTCGGCATCGCCGTGGCGATGGCTTTTACCAGCATCCCGTTTGTGGTGCGTACCGTTCAGCCTGTTCTGGAAGAGCTGGGGCCGGAATATGAAGAGGCGGCGGAAACACTCGGCGCGACGCCGTGGCAAAGTTTTCGCCGTGTGGTGCTGCCGGAAGTGGGCCCGGCGCTGCTGGCCGGTACGGCACTGTCATTCACCCGCAGCCTGGGCGAATTTGGCGCGGTGATTTTTATCGCCGGGAACATTGCGTGGAAAACCGAAGTGACCTCGCTGATGATCTTTGTGCGCTTGCAGGAGTTTGACTATCCGGCCGCCAGCGCCATCGCCTCGGTGATTCTGGCCGCTTCTCTCCTGTTACTGTTTGCGATTAACACCTTACAGAGCCGCTTTGGCCGTCGTATTGGAGGTCACTAATGGCTGACGTTACCGATTTTAAGGGCGTGGGACGCGCACGTATTCAGTGGGGGAAATGGGTTCTGATTGGCCTCGGCATGCTGATCTCGCTGATGCTGTTGGTGATCCCGCTGGTGGCGATTTTTACCGCCGCGTTGTCAGAGGGCCTGATGGCCTCTCTGGACAACATTAGTGATTCCGACATGCTGCACTCCATCTGGCTGACGGTGCTGATTGCGCTGATTACCGTCCCGGTGAATCTGGTGTTTGGCACGCTGCTGGCCTGGCTGGTAACGCGCTTTACCTTCCCGGGCCGCCAGCTGTTGCTGACATTGTTTGATATTCCGTTTGCCGTATCACCGGTGGTGGCGGGGCTGATGTACCTGCTGTTCTGGGGCGTCAATGGTTCGGCGGGCGGCTGGCTGGATGCGCATAATATCCAGCTGATGTTCTCCTGGCAGGGGATGGCGATGGTGACCATTTTCGTTACCTGTCCGTTTGTGGTGCGTGAGCTGGTGCCGGTGATGTTGAGCCAGGGCAGTCATGAAGATGAAGCCGCGGTATTACTGGGTGCATCGGGCTGGAAGATGTTCTGGCGCGTGACCTTACCGAATATTCGCTGGGCGCTGCTGTACGGCGTGGTGCTGACCAACGCCCGCGCCATCGGTGAGTTTGGTGCTGTGTCTGTGGTCTCCGGCTCGATTCGCGGCGAGACCTATACGCTGCCATTACAGGTTGAATTACTGCATCAGGATTACAACACCGTCGGGGCCTTTACCGCCGCCGCGCTGCTGACCCTGATGGCGATAGTAACGTTGTTTTTAAAAAGCGCGGTGCAGTGGCGGTTAGAAAGCCAGAGCAAGCGTCTGGAACTGGAGGGGAAGCATGAGCATTGAAATCGGTAGCATTAATAAATACTTCGGCAAGACGAAAGTCCTGAACGATATTTCACTGGATATCCCTTCCGGTCAAATGGTGGCATTGCTGGGTCCTTCTGGCTCCGGGAAAACCACGCTGCTGCGTATTATCGCCGGGCTGGAAAACCAGAACAGCGGGCGCCTGAGCTTCCACGGTAAAGACGTCAGCCGGGTCCATGCCCGCGACCGTCAGGTGGGCTTTGTGTTCCAGCACTATGCACTGTTCCGTCATATGACCGTGTTCGAGAATATCGCGTTTGGCCTGACGGTACTGCCGCGTCGTGAGCGCCCCTCTGCTGCTGAAATTAAGCAGAAAGTCACTCGCTTACTGGAGATGGTTCAGCTTGGGCATCTTGCTGGCCGTTTCCCGGCACAGCTTTCCGGCGGCCAGAAGCAGCGTGTCGCCCTGGCGCGTGCGCTGGCAGTGGAACCTCAAATCCTGCTGTTGGATGAACCTTTCGGTGCGCTGGACGCTCAGGTGCGTAAAGAACTGCGCCGCTGGCTGCGTCAGCTGCATGAAGAGCTGAAATTCACTAGCGTGTTCGTGACTCACGATCAGGAAGAAGCCATGGAAGTGGCCGATCGCGTGGTGGTGATGAGCCAGGGTAACATTGAGCAGGTTGGCACACCGGATGATGTCTGGCGTGATCCGGCCACCCGCTTTGTGCTGGAGTTCCTCGGCGAAGTAAACCGCTTCGATGGCGCGGTGCAGGGGTCTCAGTTCCATGTTGGCGCACATCACTGGCCGCTGGGCTACGCGCCTGCGCACCAGGGGCCAGTAGAACTGTTCCTGCGCCCGTGGGAAATCGACGTCAGCCGTCAGAGCAGCCTGGAAACACCGTTGCCAGCCCAGGTACTGGAAGTTAGCCCGCGCGGACACTTCTGGCAGCTGGTCGTGGTGCCTGCTGACTGGAGCGGTGAACCGATTACCGTGGTGATGGACGGTGACCAGGTGGCTCCTGTTCGCGGTGAACGTCTGTTCGTTGGCTTGCAACACGCACGTCTGTACCACGGTGACACCGCGTTACGGCCTGTTGCCTTTGCACAAAGCGCCTGATATTTTTCTCTGATGTCATTTTAAAGTACAGAGGGTCGGTTTTTCCGGCCCTTTGCCATTTCATGCGGGAACTCACAGACCTTGACCACACTCGAAAATACCATCGGTAATACGCCGCTGATTCAACTGCAGCGCCTGACGCCCATGAACGGCAGTGAAATCTGGCTCAAGCTGGAGGGGAATAATCCCGCCGGTTCGGTAAAAGATCGCGCCGCATTCTCGATGATTCACCACGCGGAGCTGCGCGGTGAAATTCACCCCGGTGATGTGCTGATTGAAGCCACCAGTGGCAATACCGGGATTGCGCTGGCGATGATCGCCGCGATGAAAGGTTACCGTTTAAAACTGCTGATGCCGGACAATATGAGCGTTGAACGCCAGGCGGCAATGCGTGCTTACGGGGCGGAATTAATTCTGGTGAGCCGCGAACAGGGGATGGAAGGCGCGCGTGATCTGGCGGATGCCATGGCGGCACGCGGTGAAGGCAAGGTGCTGGACCAGTTTAACAATCCGGATAACCCCCTCGGGCATTATCTCACCACCGGGCCGGAGATCTGGCAGCAGACGGCGGGGCGCTTAACTCACTTTGTGTCCAGCATGGGCACCACCGGCACCATTACCGGCGTGGGGCGTTATCTGAAAGAGCAGAGCCAGAGCGTACAGATCGTCGGCCTGCAACCTTCGGAAGGCAGCAGCATTCCGGGCATTCGCCGCTGGCCTGCCGCGTATCTGCCGGGAATTTTCCGTCCGGAGCTGGTGGATCAGGTTCTGGATATGTCGCAGCAGGAAGCCGAAGAGACGATGCGCCTGCTGGCAAAGCGTGAAGGGATATTCTGTGGTGTCAGTTCCGGCGGAGCCGTTGCCGGTGCAATACGTCTTGCCCACGTCCATCCTGGTAGCGTGATTGTGGCGATCGTCTGCGATCGCGGCGATCGCTATCTCTCCACCGGCGTTTACTGACCTGCCATTATTTCTTCGCAGCGGCCGAACCTTCTGCCGCTGCGCGCATCAAATCCTTCCTGACACTTCCCCCACCTTTGATTAGACTGTAAGGATTGGGTAAAAGCGGCTGCGAAGCCGTCGATAACAGGCGAAAATAGCGGCTGTATCATTGAGAGATCCCGTATGAAAATTTTACTGGTTGATGACGACCTTGAACTGGGCACCATGCTCAGTCAGTACCTGATTGCCGAAGGCTTTGATGCTTCACTGGTGTTAACGGGGAAAGCAGGTGTGGAAGGCGCGCTCTCCGGCGACTACAGCGCCATGATCCTCGATATTATGCTGCCTGATATGAGCGGTATCGATGTGCTGCGCCAGGTGCGTCAGAATGGCCGCCTGCCGGTGATTATGCTGACTGCCAAGGGCGACAACATCGACCGGGTGATTGGCCTGGAGATGGGTGCGGATGACTATATGCCGAAACCGTGCTACCCGCGTGAGCTGGTGGCGCGTCTGCGTGCGGTGCTGCGTCGCGTAGAAGAGCAGCCCGTGGTGCTGGAAAACAAAGAGGTGATTGGCTGGGGTGAGTTGACGCTTAACCCGGCAACGCGTATCAGCGAGTGGCAGAAAAAGCCGTTCGACCTGACCGCCTCAGAGTTCAACCTGTTGGATCTCCTGCTGCGCTCCCCCGATCGCGTGGTCTCAAAGGACGAGCTGTCGGAAAAAGGGCTGGGACGTCCGCGTGAAGCCTATGACCGCAGCGTGGATGTGCATATCAGCAATATCCGTCAGAAGCTGGCGGCACTGACGCAAGACACCATCAACATCGAGACGGTGCGCAGCATCGGTTACCGTATCCGATGAAATCCGGGTTCCGTGGTTTTCTGTTCTGGAAAATCCTGCTGGGCTTCTGGCTGACCTATATTGCGATTACCCAGCTGCTGTGGCTGGGTTTTAGTCTGTATGGCAAACATCATGAACCCCCGGAAAACATGGCCACTAAGCGTATCGTCAATTTGCAGATGACCTCTGCGGTGTCGGTGCTGCAACGCGGCGGGCTGGAAGCGTTGAACGACATGATGGTTGACTGGCCGCCCAACGATCGGCGTTTTTTCTCCGTGCGGCTGATGGATAAACCGCCACAGCAGGTGATACCGCGTGATGAGTTAAACCGCGATCTTGCCCCTGGCGAATTCCCGAAAGAGGTGACGGAATGGGTCACCGGGGCTGACGGCCGCCAGTATCAGCTAAGGTATGATGTGGCAGGCCTGCGTGCTGACAGTACGATGGGCAGACGTCCGCACAGTATTCTCAATATGCCGGAGCCGCTATTTATTGTCGGCGGCATCTGCGGGTTGCTGTTCAGCCTGTTCCTGGCATGGAATCTGACGCGCCCGATGCGCCAGCTGCGTGCGGGATTTGGCCGCGTCTCGAAAGGCGATCTTTCGGTCCGTCTGTTCCCACAGATGCGCCGTCGCCACGATGAGTTTTCGGTTGTGGCACAGGACTTCGATGCGATGGTTGAGCGCCTGTCGGTGCTGGTCAAAGCGCGTGAAGAGCTGCTGCACGATGTCTCTCACGAACTGCGTTCGCCACTGGCACGCTTGCAGCTGGCAACCGGGCTGGCAAGGCAGACGCCGGAAAGTGTTAATGCTTCGCTCGATCGTATTGATGAAGAGGCGCGTCGTCTGGATAAAATGATTGGTGAACTGCTGACGTTGTCGCGTGCAGAACATCAGAGCCTGCCCGATGAGCAGTATTTTGATTTACTGGGGTTACTGAACGCCGTCACCAACGATGCGCGCTATGAAGCGCAGATCCCCGGCGTCGAGATTCTGTTGAATGCGGATGAGCAGCAGGATTATACGGTCAAAGGGGATGCGAACCTGATCCGCTCGGCCGTCGAAAATGTGGTGCGCAACGCGCTGCGTTTTTCCCTGCACGGCCAGCAGGTGATCATTAGCCTGCACAAGGAACATGACTGGCTGGTGATTAGCGTCCGCGATCATGGACCCGGTGTGGAGGCTGACAAGCTTTCGAGTATTTTTGACCCCTTTGTACGTGTCAATTCACCCTTATCAGGTAAAGGCTATGGGCTTGGGCTGTCAATTGTGCGTAAAGTGGTGACTGCCCATCAAGGGGAAGTTAGTGCGGTGAACGCCCGTGATGGCGGACTGGAACTCACTATTCGTTTGCCGCATTGGGTGGTTTAGCCACGGCTATCAGCACCATTTTTTTATTTCGTTGAGGTAAGACATGAGCGGTGTGGCCAGCGCCAGACAGCAGGAAGTACAGCGCATCGTCGATTCTCTGTCGATGGCTATCGCACAGCATCGATTAAAGCCCGGTATGCGGCTGGTAGAAGCACAAATCGTTGACGTGCTGTCAGCCAATCGCAATCACGTGCAGGCGGCCTTACAGAGGCTGGCGTTGCAGCATATCGTCACGATTGCCCCGAATCGCGGAGCGAAGGTCGCACAGCCCGAAGCTCGTGAGGCGCGGGAAGTGTTTATCGCCCGCCGGGCGATTGAACATGCCGTACTGGCCGGGATCAGCATCGGGAAAATGGCACTGCATTATGATGAGATAGAAGCTCATTTACAGGCGGGGGAAGAGGCTGCTGCCCGTGAAGACCGCCGCGATATTATCCGTGAGCTGAGCCAGTTTCATTTGCTGCTGGCGAAAATCAGTGATAATCAGGTATTGAGTGAGATGCTCTCTACTCTGATGGTGCGTAGCTCGCTGATTGTCGCGTTATATCAGCGTAATGACACACCGGATTGCCAGTGCCGGGAACACCGCGGGGTGATTACTGCTCTGCGGGCAGGGGAGGTGGAGCGAGCGCAGACCATTATGGATGAACATCTTCACCATATTGAGCAGCAACTGGAGCTGGACGATGTTCCCGTACCGGCCCCCAACCTGCGAGATGCGTTGCTGACCAGTTGGTAATTTCCTCATAAAAAAAGCCCCCGGACCGAAATCAGGGGGCTTATCGACGATGACCGCTGTTACTTCCTGATGCGGATAACCGGGGTTTCACCCACGACAACGTTACCCGTCAGCTTAACCAGCTCTTTGATCTCATCCATATTCGAGATCACCACTGGGGTCAGCGTTGACTTTGCTTTTTCTTCCAGCAGCGCCAGATCAAACTCGATCACCACGTCGCCTTTTTTAACTTTCTGACCTTCTTCAGCGATGCGTTTGAAGCCTTCGCCTTTCAGTTCAACCGTATCAATCCCGAAGTGGACAAACAGCTCGATGCCGTTGTCTGATTCGATGGAAAAAGCATGATTGGTTTCGAAGATTTTACCGATGGTGCCATCGACCGGCGCAACCATTTTATTGCCAGTAGGTTTGATAGCGATACCGTCGCCAACAATCTTCTCCGCAAACACCACGTCTGGAACGTCTTCGATATTGACGATTTCACCCGACAGAGGTGCTACGATCTCGATGGCACCTGATGCGGAATCAGACTTATCGCCAAAAAGTTTTGAAAACAAACCCATGTTCTTCTCCTAAGCAGTAATATTGGGCCAGCGTGTCCAGGTCTCAGCAGAGTGTTTTTTCTTCAATGAACTTGTTGACCAGGTTCATCAACTCGTCCGCTGTAGGTTGAGCCAGAGCCTGCTCTGCCAATGCCTTCGCATCTTCAAAATTCGTATTACGAATAATTTTCTTAATGCGTGGAATAGAAATGGCACTCATGCTGAATTCGTCCAGCCCCATTCCCAATAACAGTAGTGTAGCACGTTCGTCGCCTGCCAGCTCACCACACATGCCAGTCCATTTACCTTCGGCATGAGAAGCATCAATAACCTGCTTAATCAGCGTCAGAACAGAAGGAGACATTGGGTTGTAGAGATGGGAGATCAGGTCGTTACCACGATCCACTGCCAGAGTATACTGCGTCAGGTCGTTTGTCCCAATACTGAAGAAATCGACTTCTTTTGCCAGATGATGAGCAATGACGGCTGAAGCAGGTGTTTCCACCATAATACCCACTTCAATACTTTCGTCGAAGGCTTTGCCTTCTTCGCGCAGCTGAGCTTTCAGGGTTTCCAGTTCAGCTTTCAGGAAGCGAACTTCCTCAACGGCGATGATCATGGGGAACATGATACGCAGTTTGCCAAACGCAGAGGCACGCAGGATAGCGCGCAGCTGAGCATGCAGAATTTCAGGACGGTCCATCGCGATGCGAATCGCACGCCAGCCGAGGAAGGGATTGTCTTCTTTCGGCAGGTTCATGTACGGCAGGTCTTTATCACCACCGATGTCCATGGTACGTACAATCACAGCCTGAGCACCGACGGCTTCAGCAACGGCTTTATACGCCTGGAACTGTTCGTCTTCCGTTGGCAGTGATTCACGGTCCATAAACAGGAATTCGGTGCGGTACAGGCCAACACCTTCTGCGCCATTACGTTCAGCACCCGCGACATCACGCACAGTACCGATGTTAGCGCACACTTCTACCTGATGGCCATCAAGCGTAATTGCCGGCAGATCTTTCAGTTTCGCCAGCTCAGTTTTCTCGCTGAGATACTGATGTGCTACGGCTTTCAGCTCTTCGATTTTTTCAGATGTCGGGTTAACGTACACCTGATTGTTGACGCCATCGAGGATCAGGAAATCGTCATTTTTAACCTGGCTGGTCACATTACCGGTGCCGACGATAGCGGGAAGTTCCAGAGAACGCGCCATGATCGAGGTGTGTGACGTGCGGCCACCGATATCGGTGATAAAGCCCAGCACTTTGTTCAGGTTGAGCTGTGCGGTTTCTGACGGAGTCAGATCTTTCGCGATCAGCAGCACTTCTTCATTGATGGCGCTAAGGTCAACGATATGCAAGCCAAGAATGTTTTGCAGCAGGCGTTTACCGATGTCACGAACGTCGGCAGCACGCTCTTTCAGATACTCGTCATCGAGCTCTTCCAGCGCTTTCGCCTGGCCTTCAATCACAGAAAAGGCAGCAGCATCCGCAGTGGCGTGCTCGTCTTTAATCAGGGCGATGATTTCTTGCTCAAGTTCTTCATCTTCGAGCAGCATGATGTGCCCTTCGAAGATCGCTTCTTTCTCTTCACCGAAGGTTTCCCCGGCTTTGATTTTGATCGCTTCCAGCTGCACGGCAGCTTTTTTACGACCATCAAGAAAACGTTGAATTTCCTGGTCGACCTGGTCGGCAGAAATCTTTTTCCGGTTGATGATAATCTCATCTTCTTTCAGCAGAAGCGCCTTGCCGAAAGCGATACCCGGTGATGCTAAAATGCCTGAAATCATAACCCTACCTTTTCTTTCTCTGATAATCATCTGAGGCGGAGAACCGCGGATGACTGCACATCGGTTAATCCACTCAGCGAGCCAGATGGAGTACACAATCCGTTTCGTCAGTTTTGGGTAACTTTACGGAAACAATATCGCGAACGTACTGTTCGCGATCAATATTGCATAACTCTGTCTGGAAACACTTCGCTATCGAAGCTGAAAGCGAACGGATTACTCCAGTTCTGCCATCAGTTTAACCAGGTGCTCAACGGCTTTCTGCTCATCTTCGCCTTCAGCTGACAGGGTAACCACGGTGCCCTGAGTCAGACCCAGAGTCTGTAACTTGAACAGGCTTTTCGCGCTGGCAGATTTACCGTTAGAGGTCACGGTGATTTCTGAAGCGAAAGCTTTAGCTTCTTTAACGAACTGAGCTGCTGGACGAGTGTGCAGGCCGTTTGGTGCGGTGATGGTAACTTCTTGCTGGAACATTATGTTTCCCCAACTTAATTTGGTTTGGTGTTGTTGATCTAAAGTCTAGCCTGGTGGCTGAACTTTAGCCTGTAGTGAGTCGCGCTGGCATGGTACAAAGACTGGCCAAAAAATGCGCTGGTAAGGTGGAGTGAAGAGTGAGAAAGAACGTGGTTTTTCCCAGTACTTATCCATTTACCATTATGCCGCTATTTCGCTTTGTGCGCCAAACCAGTAAATCGATTCAGCTTGATCCAGTTCACGCGGCGATTAATTTTACGGATCGAAATAATTGGCAGCTTAAATACCAGACACTGGTGGGTAAAATCAATCTACAGGGTGGTAAAAGTTTGACGCACTCCACAAAAAAGCACCCGATCGGGTGCTTTTTCAGACAATATCGCCTTTCTGGCACTACTGTTGCAGTTCTTTCTCAGTAAAGAGATCGGCAAACAGCGCAGTTGACAGGTAGCGTTCGCCAGAAGAGGGCAGAATCACCACGATATTTTTGTTGGCGAAAGCTTCATCTTCCTGCAGTTTCAGCGCAGCAGCAACGGCCGCACCGGAAGAGATACCCGCCAGAATGCCTTCCTCTTCCATCAGGAGGCGTGCCGTCGAAATAGCTTCCTCGTTGGAGATGGATACCACGCGGTCAACTAGATTCAGATCGAGGTTACCCGGAATGAAACCGGCACCGATACCCTGAATTTTGTGGGGACCTGGTTTAATCTCTTCACCTGCGATGGCCTGAGCAATGACCGGCGAGTCCACAGGCTCAACGGCGACGGTAATCAGCTCTTTTTTACCTTTGGTGTTTTTAATGTAGCGGCTGACGCCAGTCAGCGTACCGCCGGTGCCGACGCCGGCAATAAACACGTCAACTTCGCCATCGGTGTCTTCCCAGATTTCCGGGCCGGTGGTCTTTTCATGAATTTCAGGGTTAGCCGGGTTGCTGAACTGCTGTAACAGAACAAATTTGTCCGGATCGGCCGCGACAATCTCTTCCGCTTTGCTGATGGCACCTTTCATGCCTTTCGCGCCTTCGGTCAGCACCAGATTCGCACCCAGCGCTTTCAGCAGTTTACGGCGCTCAACGCTCATGGTTTCCGGCATGGTCAGCGTCAGTTTGTAACCGCGTGCAGCGGCAACATACGCCAGGGCAATACCGGTATTACCACTGGTCGGCTCAACCAATTCAATGCCTGGCTTCAGAATTCCGCGTTTTTCTGCGTCCCAAATCATATTGGCACCGATACGGCATTTGACACTGAAGCTAGGGTTACGCGACTCTACTTTTGCCAGAATGCGTCCATTACCGATGCGGTTCAGTCGAACCAGCGGCGTATGACCGATTGTTAACGAGTTGTCTTCATAGATCTTACTCATAGCCCGTCCTTAACTGTATGAAATATTGGGAACGCTTAGAGCATACCTTGTTCATTTAGCCAGTGAAGTGATGAAATCGAATATAGATATGTTCTGCAGAAATAAGCCCTACAGAAATGGCATAAGCAGCCTGTTTTGCTTAAACCTCCCCGGTGGGCAAGGCCGACCACGCCTGTCAGTCGGCCCGTGATGATCTATCGGTTCAGCGCCAGATGCGGACGATATTTATCCACCCACATGGCGGTGGCCCCACAGACCGCTACCGGCATAATCACCAGATTCAGTAGTGGGATCATGGTGAATAAACTCACCAGTGCCCCGAACTGCATATTCTCCGTTTTATTCTGCCGCAGCGCGGAACGCATCTGGCGGAAGCTCACTTTGTGATTATCGAAGGGAAAATCGCAGTACTGAATAGACAGCATCCACGCGCTGAACAGGAACCACAATACCGGGGCGGCGGTCTGACCGAATACCGGCACAAAATAAAGCAAAAACAGCACCAGGGCGCGGGGCAGGTAATAAGCCAGTTTTTGCCATTCGCGCTTCATGATACGCGGCAGGTCTTTCACCAGTCCGCTCCAGCCATTATCGGGCAACGGCTTGCCGGTCAGACGGCCTTCCAATTGTTCGGCAAGCAGGCCGCAGAAAGGCGCGGCAATCCAATTGGCAATGGTGGAGAAAAAGTAACTAAAGACTAAAATAATCGACAGGACCATGAGCGGCCAGAGCAAATAGCTTAACCACTGCAACCAACTGGGGATCATCGCCATCAATTCTGGGATCCAGTGGCCGAGACGGCCAAACAACCAGACGAAAGCGCCCCCCATTAACAGGATGTTGACCAGCAGTGGAAGAATGACGAAACGACGGATACCCGGGAGAAGGATCAGCTTCCATCCCTGGGCAAAATAGTGGACGCCACTGTGTGTCGGATCAGAATTGTGAGGTGACATGTACTGCTTTTCTCCTTTGAATGGGCAGGCGAAGGTTATCATAACTCAGCTTTTTTCCCTTTACAGAGGGACTTTGAGCGAAAAATCAGCAAAAAAGCGGCCTCAGACTGGGATATTTGTCAGAAAATACTGCACAGACTTGCACTTGTGTACCTGGGCAAATACAGTTAGAGGATAAAGTTTGCCGCGGTGGCAAGGTATTGGAACAACAGAGAATACAATGATGCAGGATTTGCGTCTGATATTAATCGTTGTTGGCGCGATCGCCATAATAGCGCTTCTCCTTCACGGCCTGTGGACCAGCCGTAAAGAGCGCTCATCCGTTTTTCGTGATCGCCCACACAAACGTTTAAAGCAGGATAGAGAAGAAGCGTTCGAGGACGAAGATGAGAGCGTGGGCGAAGTGCGTGTACAACGCAGCCAGCCTGAGCCATCGGAGCCTTCCCTGAGTGGCTTTAATGCCGGGGATGAGCCGCCGCGTCAACCCAAACCTCGCCCGCAGCCTGAACCGGTTCGTCATCAGCCGGTGGTGGATGAACAACCTGAATCCGATCCGCTGTTCGGTGGTGCGCTGCAGCATGCCCCTGAACCCGAACGGGAAGTCGCTGAACCTCTGCGTCAGCCTGAGCCGATCCGTCAGGTCGCGCCTGCTGTTCCAGTGCAACCTCAGCCTGAACCCGAGGCCGTGCCGCCATCAGCCGCAGAGATTGCCGAAGCGAAGCGCGAAGAAGCACGTCGGAAAGAGACGGTGCTGGTGCTGCATGTTTCTGCCCACGCGGGTGGCAGCATCAACGGTGAAGCCCTGTTACAGGGTGTGCTGCAAGCCGGTTTCCAGTTTGGTGAAATGAATATCTTCCATCGTCATCTGAACCCGGCGGGCAGCGGCCCGGTCCTGTTCAGTCTGGCGAATATGGTAAAACCGGGGTCGTTTAATCCAGACAACATGTCTGATTTCACCACGCCGGGCGTGTCGATCTTTATGATGGTGCCGTCCTACGGCGATGCGCATCAGAACTTTAAGCTGATGCTGCAATCTGCCCAGCGTATCGCCGACGATGTCGGTGGTGTTGTACTGGATGATGAACGCCGCATGATGACACCGCAAAAGCTGGAAACGTATAAAGCACGCATTCGCGATGTGATTGACGCTAACAGCAACTAATTTTATCTTTATCCGCAATCTCTTCCTGAACCCCCGGTCTCCGGGGGTTTTTTATCTCTGATGGTGCCGCTATGGAATCCGTACAAAACAAAATCAACCATTTGCGAACCCTGCTTCGCCACCATGAACATCAGTATCACGTACTGGATGCACCGGAAGTGCCGGATGCGGAGTACGATCGCCTGATGGGTGAACTGCGTGAGCTGGAAACGGCTCATCCGGAGCTGATAACCGCTGATTCACCCACCCAGCGCGTTGGCGCTGCACCGCTGGCGGCTTTTGATCAGGTGCGCCACGAAGTGCCGATGTTGTCGCTGGATAATGCTTTCGATGAAGAGAGCTACCTGGCATTCGATAAGCGTGTGAAAGATCGTCTGAAAAACAGCGATGACATCACCTTCTGCTGTGAGCTGAAACTGGATGGGCTGGCGGTCAGCCTGCTGTATGAAAACGGTGAGCTGGTGCGTGCAGCAACGCGTGGCGACGGCACCACGGGTGAAAATATCACGGCTAACGTGCGCACCATTCGCGCCATCCCGTTGCGTCTCAGCGGTGACAATATTCCGGCGCGCATGGAAGTGCGCGGTGAAGTGTTTATGCCGCTGGCCGGTTTTGAAAAAATGAACGACGAAGCGCGCCGTACCGGGAGTAAGGTCTTTGCTAACCCGCGTAACGCTGCTGCGGGCTCTTTGCGTCAGCTTGACCCGCGTATTACCGCCAAACGCCCGCTGACGTTCTTCTGTTACGGCCTCGGGCTGCTGGAAGGGGGCGAGATGCCGCGCAGCCATTGGGGGCGCCTGCAACAGTTTAAAGCCTGGGGTTTACCGGTCAGCGACCGCGTGCGCCTGTGCCATAACGCCGATGAAGTGCTGACCTTTTACCGTGAAGTAGAAACCGCTCGCCCAACGCTGGGTTTTGATATTGATGGCGTGGTGATCAAAGTGGATTCGCTGGATCGCCAGGAACAGCTGGGCTTTGTTGCCCGCGCACCTCGCTGGGCGATCGCCTTTAAATTCCCCGCTCAGGAGCAGATGACGGTCGTGCGTGACGTTGAGTTCCAGGTGGGGCGTACCGGGGCGATTACCCCGGTAGCCCGACTGGAGCCGGTGCTGGTGGCCGGGGTTATCGTCAGCAATGCCACGTTGCACAACGCTGACGAGATTGAACGGCTGGGGCTGAAGATCGGCGATCGCGTGGTGATCCGCCGCGCGGGTGATGTGATCCCGAAAGTGGTCAGCGTGGTCGATCACGCGGAAGATGCCCGTGACGTAGTGTTTCCTGGCCAATGTCCGGTCTGTGGTTCCGACGTTGAGCGCGTGGAGGGCGAGGTGGTTGCTCGCTGCACGGGCGGCCTGATCTGTGGCGCACAGCGCAAAGGCGCGTTAAAACACTTTGTCTCGCGTCGGGCACTGGATATCGACGGAATGGGCGAAAAGATTATCGACCAGTTGGTGGATAAAGAGTACGTCCTGAACCCGGCCGACCTGTTCGATCTGACGGCGGGTAAACTGACCGGGCTGGATCGTATGGGGCCGAAATCGGCACAGAATGTGGTAGATGCGCTGGCGAAAGCGAAGCAGACCACCTTTGCCCGCTTCCTGTATGCCCTGGGCATCAGTGAAGTCGGTGAGGCGACGGCGGCTAACCTGGCAGCGCATTTTGGTACGCTGGAGGCGCTGATGGCGGCGGATCTGGAGGCATTGATTGCCGTGCCGGATGTCGGCAAAGTGGTGGCCAGCCACGTGCGGAACTTCCTGGATGAAGAGAGTAACCGTGAAGTGATCCGCCTGCTGGTGGAGAAAGCCGGTATAAGCTGGCCTGACGTTGTGGTCGTGAAAGCGGAAGAGATCGATAGCCCGTTTGCCGGGAAAACCGTGGTACTGACCGGTTCACTGACCGTTCTGTCGCGTGATGAAGCCAAAGACCGCCTGGCGGCGCTCGGTGCGAAAGTGAGTGGCAGCGTGTCGAAGAAAACGGATCTGGTGATCGCCGGAGAGGCCGCAGGCTCCAAGCTGGCTAAAGCGCAGGAACTGGGTATTCCGGTGATCGACGAAGCGGAAATGATACGTTTACTGGGTGAATGACATGGAAAAACAGCACCTGATTGAGATCGCCAATACCGAAATGCCGTTTGGCAAATACAAAGGCCGGGCGTTGATTGACCTGCCGGAAGAGTATTTGCTGTGGTTTGCCCGCAAAGATGAGTTTCCTCAGGGCCACCTAGGGGAGCTGATGCAGATCACGCTGGCCATCAAAATAGAAGGGCTGGAAGGTCTGGTGAAACCGCTAAAACGGGGCCACCAGGCCCCGTAATCTCACTTATTTCTGCGACTCCATCACCGCGGGTTTCGAACGGCTCGCCTTATGCTGCGCAGCCAGTTTTTCGCCTGCTTTTTTGTAGCGCTGGGCCAGCATTGAACACACCATTAACTGCACCTGATGGAAGATCATCAGCGGCAGCACGATAATCCCTACGGCGGCCGACGGGAACAGAATATTGGCCATTGGTACGCCGTTTGCCAGGCTCTTTTTCGACCCGCAGAACAGAATGGTAATCTCATCCGCACGGTTAAAGCCAAACAGTCGCGCGGCCGCCAGGTTAATCGCCAGCACCACGAACAACAGACCCAGGCTACCCACCACAATCCACACCAGCGTCATCACGCCGACACGGTGCCAGATGCCGTTCACTACCGCTTCACTGAAGGCCGAATAAACCACCAGCAGGATTGAGGCCTGATCGGTTTTGCCAATCAGACCACGATTTCTTTCCACCCAGTCAGCAATCCAGCGACGGGAAAGATGCCCGACAACAAACGGTACCAGCAGTTGCAGCATGATTTTACCAATCTGCTCCAGGCTGCCGCCCACGGCATCACTGTGGACATTCATCAACAGGCTGACCAGCAAGGGTGAAATAAAGACCCCAAGCAGGCTCGATGCCGAGGCGCTACACACCGCAGCGGCTACGTTACCGCCCGCCAGTGAGGTCAGGGCGATGGATGACTGCACCGTGGCAGGCAAAATAGACAGGTAAAGGAACCCGGTATAAATCTCTGTGCTGAGATTCAACGGATGCCACCAGACAAACAGCATGCCCAGTGCCGGGAACAGCACAAAGGTGCTGAACATCACCCACAGATGCAGGCGCCAGTGGCCGCCGCCCGCAATAATTTTCTCTCGCGACAGCTTGGCGCCATGCATAAAGAACAGCAGGGCGATGGCTGCCGTTGTCAGCCATTCAAAAAAATCGACAAAATGACCGCGCGCAGGCAGAAATGACGCCAGCAGCACGGTGATAATCAGTTTCAACATCAGTGGATCGATACGAAAAATACCCATTGTTAATGCCTGGTTAAAAAATCATGCGGCTATTGTGCGCTGGCAGGGTTTAGAAATAAAATTGATTTATTGAATTCATATATGAGCCGAATCGATGAATTACACATTACGCCAGCTGCGGGTGTTCGTTGCCGTTGCCCAGCAGGGGAGTTTCAGCCAGGCGGGCCAGCTGATTGGCCTTAGCCAGTCGGCGGTGAGCCACAGTATTAAAGAGCTGGAAAGTGAAATGGGTATCCGTCTGCTTGATCGCACAACGCGGGAGGTTCTGCTGACGGAAGCCGGAGAGCAGCTCGCCAGCCGCCTTGAGCGGCTGCTGGAGGAGCTGAATACCACGCTGCTGGATGTGCGCAGCTATGGGCAACAGCGCAGCGGTACGGTGCGTGTGGCGGCCAGTCAGACCATTTCTGCGCATCTGATGCCGCAGTGTCTGGCGGCGGGGCAGCTGCATTACCCGGAAATCAAAGTGATGTTGCGCGATCGCCCGCAACAATGGGTGCTGCAAAGCATCCGCAATGCGGAAGTGGATTTTGGCATTGTGGTCGGGCCGCTACAGGCGGATGACCTTGAGTGCGAAGCGATTCTGGATGAGCCGTTTCTGCTACTGTGCAGGCAGGACGATCCGCTGGCACAGCAGGAGACAATCCACTGGCATATGCTCAATCAGCGCACGCTGGTATTGCAGGACTATGCGTCTGGCAGTCGCGTGCTGATTGATGAAGCGCTGCGTGTGCAGCAGGTGCAGGCTGAGATTGCTCAGGAGATCGGCCATCCGGCCACGCTGTATCCGATGGTAGAAGCCGGGATCGGCATCAGTATTCTTCCGGCACTGGCGCTGCCATTACCACAGGGCAGGCCGCTGCTGGTGCGTCGGATTGTGCCAGAGATCAACCGCACCATTATGCTGGTCAGGCGTAAAAACCGCTCGCTGACGCCCGCCGCAGAAGCCATATGGCAGGAAGTGGGGGAGCAGGCAGAGCTGCTGACGCAACAGCGTGCTAGCGCATCGCCATTTTAGATATAGACATTCAGCTTATTATTTTCAGTCGGGCGGTTAACACCGTCAGCAATTTTGCTGCTACCGCTGTCCGCTGCTTTATTGGCTTCCTGCTTTTCGGCTGCTTTTTCTGCCTGCTGCTGCTGGATTTGCGCTAACTGTGCTTCCAGCATGGCAATCTGGTTTTCGATCATCTGCTGCTGTTCAGCTTTTTGATCGTCTGTCAGGGTGGTATCGCCGCTCAGGCTTTTCAGCTGTTCTTGCAGCTTAGTAATCTGCTTGGCGATGCTGGCAGTCTGTGAAACGGCACTGCCACTGCTGGCACCGCTGGATACGCTGGAACTGGTATTGATGGTTGTCATCTCTGTCTCCTTTGTAATTAACCAATACGGGTTATCGGACCGAAGCACTGTAGACTTGAGGCAATAAAGCGTAAAAGGAGTGATAAGAATGTGAAAGGAAAACCAGAAGAGTAAATCGCAGACAGCAAAAAGGCGCCTTTAGGGCGCCTTCTTACATTGGTGGGTCGTGCAGGATATGCCTCGCATCATATTGATGCTCGCCCTGCGGGTGATGCTGGCGCATCGGCACAAAATTGCAGTGCAATTTTGTCGAACCTGCTGCAGGTTCTCATCCTGCACGTTAAGCTTCACCGCACAGAAACGAAAAAAGCGCCTGTTAGGCGCTTTTCTCTGAATTGGTGGGTCGTGCAGGATTCGAACCTGCGACCAATTGATTAAAAGTCAACTGCTCTACCAACTGAGCTAACGACCCGATATGGTGGGTGATGACGGGCTCGAACCGCCGACCCCCTCCGTGTAAAGGAGATGCTCTACCAACTGAGCTAATCACCCATATCGTTACTGCTTACCGAGAATTCACCGAGATATGGTGGGTGATGACGGGCTCGAACCGCCGACCCCCTCCGTGTAAAGGAGATGCTCTACCAACTGAGCTAATCACCCATATCTCAAATCTCTGGGTACTGCTTACTACGCGGGCATCATTCATATCATTAATGGTGGGTGATGACGGGCTCGAACCGCCGACCCCCTCCGTGTAAAGGAGATGCTCTACCAACTGAGCTAATCACCCCCGCTGTGTGGAGTCGCATTATAGGGATACGCGGAAATGAGTCAACGCTTTTTCAGCGTAAAATGTGTGTTCGTCGTAAAAATAATCAGGATGTTCTCATTTCAGGCAAAAACAGTGGCTTGCTGAGCACCATGGGGGCGAATCCCTGGCTGCAAACAGGGATTCGCGTTGAGGATTCGCCCGCAGGTGATAGAATGTGGCCCACGAAAAAATTGTTCTGACTCTGGCCAAAGCCTCCGCGTAATAAGGCATTCATTAATGAAAATCAAAACCCGCTTCGCTCCCAGCCCAACTGGTTACCTGCATGTTGGCGGCGCTCGTACCGCACTTTACTCCTGGCTGTTTGCCCGCAATCACGGCGGTGAGTTTGTGCTGCGTATCGAAGATACCGACCTGGAGCGTTCAACTCAGCAGGCGATCGATGCCATTATGGATGGCATGAACTGGCTGAATCTCGACTGGGATGAAGGCCCGTACTACCAGACCAAACGTTTTGACCGCTATAACGCGGTGATTGATCAGATGCTGGAAGCAGGCAGCGCTTATAAGTGCTACTGCTCGAAAGAACGTCTGGAAGCGCTGCGTGAAAACCAGATGGCTAACAACGAGAAGCCACGTTATGACGGCCGCTGCCGCGACAGCCATGAGCATCACGCCGATGATGAACCTTGCGTGGTGCGTTTCCGCAACCCGCAGGAAGGCTCTGTGATCTTTGACGATCAGATCCGTGGTCCCATCGAGTTCAGCAACCAGGAACTCGACGATCTGATTATTCGTCGTACCGACGGTGCACCAACGTACAATTTCTGCGTCGTGATCGATGACTGGGACATGGAAATTACCCACGTTATCCGTGGTGAAGATCATATCAACAACACCCCGCGCCAGATCAACATCCTGAAAGCCATTGGTGCACAGGTGCCGGTTTACGCGCACGTTTCTATGATCCTGGGTGATGACGGCAAGAAGCTGTCTAAGCGCCACGGTGCAGTGGGTGTGATGCAGTATCGTGATGACGGCTACTTGCCGGAGGCCCTGCTTAACTATCTGGTGCGCCTGGGCTGGTCTCATGGCGATCAGGAGATCTTCACGATTGATGAGATGAAGTCGCTGTTTGACCTTGATGTGGTCAGCAAATCTGCCAGCGCCTTTAATACTGAAAAGCTGATGTGGCTGAATCATCACTATATCAACACCCTGGCACCGGAATACGTTGCGACCCATCTGCAATGGCATATCGAGCAGGAAAACATCGATACCCGCACCGGTCCGGAGCTGGCGCAACTGGTTACCCTGCTGGGCGAGCGTTGTAAGACGCTGAAAGAGATGGCCGCGTCATGTCGTTACTTCTATGAAGAATTTGACGAATTTGATGCCGATGCAGCCAAGAAACACCTGCGCCCGGTCGCGCGTCAGCCGCTGGAAGTGGTGCGTGACAAGCTGGCTGCCATTACCGACTGGACGGCTGAAAATGTCCATCATGCCATTCAGGCAACGGCCGATGAGCTGGAAATCGGTATGGGTAAAGTCGGTATGCCGTTACGTGTTGCGGTAACAGGGGCAGGGCAGTCGCCTGCGCTTGATGTGACCGTGCATGCCATTGGGCGTTCACGCAGTGTGGCACGCATTGAAAAAGCGCTGGCGTTTATCGCCACCCGCGAAGCCTGACAGACAGCATAAAAAAACCCCGGCTTATTGCCGGGGTTTTTAATCAGTCATTAATGCCCAGTCGTTGCAAAATCCCCTGAATACCCTCGCGCAGCAGCATGGCTGCCAGTTTGTCCTGTTCTTCACCGCTCAATTGCTGCAGAGAAGTGATTAACAGTGAAGGAAGCGAATTCTGATTTACACGATATTGAGCATTCGGTTCTGCTGCATGACGTGTGGATTTAAGAAAGACTTTCACGCGCTCATCAATATGAATCATGCGTGCTTTCCCACCTTGAACGCCGGGTTTCGGTGCTGTCGTCCAGTTTTCTTTCTTAACCCACTTATTGATAGTCTGTCTGCTAAAACCTGTTTGCTGTGCCAGTTCTTCCGGCGTTAACCAATCCTTTTTCACGCTCTTGTCCCTTTTGCCGAATAAAAGTCATTAGCATATTACAACAATTCATCACGCGAACAACTAACACAAATTACTAACCTTGGCAGGGCAAAGTGTAAAAAAGTGGTGCTGGATCGAGAAATATCCCCTAAAACAGCAGGGGATACTCATATTAGCGGGAAACAGAGCTTTCAGGTTGTGGGGCGCGGTAAGCGACAAAATAGGCCAGACCGACAAAAATAGCGCCACCAACCGCATTGCCAAGAAACACCGCAACAAAGTTAGGCAGGTATTCGGCCCAGCTCAGGTAGCCCGCAAAAATGGCAGCAGGAACGATAAACATATTGGCGACCACGTGCTGGAAGCCAATGGCAACGAACGCCATGATCGGGAACCACATCCCGAAGATTTTGCCCACCACATCTTTACTGGCAAACGCAATCCAGGTGGCAAGACACACCAGCCAGTTACAACCGACACCAGAAATAAAGGCGTGCAGGAAATCGGCATTCACTTTCGCGCTGGCAACGGCGACCGTTTTCTTCAGGTAATCCCCTTCCGTCATTCCCAGCATATGGCCGAAGAACCAGGCGATGGTGACGCTGCCAATAAAGTTAGCGAGGGTGACCCAGAACCAGTTACGCATGACACTCAGCGCAGAAATCTGGCGGGCAAACCACGCAACGGGCAGCAACATCATGTTGCCTGTTAGCAGCTCTCCCCCCGCCAGCACGGTCAGGATAATCCCTACCGGGAAAACCGCCGCTCCCAGCAGCGTGCCAAATGACCCCCAGCCAACGGGCAGTTGGGTGACGACATGAATATAGAGAAGAAAACCAAAGGCGATAAAAGAACCGGCGAGAAAGCCCAGGATCAATAAAGAGGAAATCGGGGTACGACTTTTGATCACGCCTGCCTGAACGACGACAGCCGAAATCTCTTTTGGAGTGTGCAAGGACATAATAGCTCTGGTGTTGTGAGTTGCTGGTAAAGTGCCAGATTTCGCCGCTCTCTGAAAATAGGTGATCATCCGTCACGGAGTAGGCCTGGCATTCAAAATCCGGCGCAGTCTTGCATGGTCAATTAACAAAAACAAGTAGCTTTTAGGCTCATTATTAACGTGTGATTAACACAATACAGGGGAGTCAGCGCGTAATGCGTTACAGGTGTGATAAAAACAGAGGGTTAGCGCTTTTCTGGGCGCTTTGACGGCTTTTTCAGCGATCGATCTCAGATTGTTATTTTGGCGTTGACACCAACCCCACTGTTTCATATTATCCCCGCCGTCAACACGACAGAGTTTTTCGGCTTGGGGGTATAGCTCAGCTGGGAGAGCGCTTGCATGGCATGCAAGAGGTCAGCGGTTCGATCCCGCTTATCTCCACCACATCTTCACCAGCAGATGGGGTGGCACCGAAAAACGCAGAGTTTAGTAGTGGGGGTATAGCTCAGCTGGGAGAGCGCTTGCATGGCATGCAAGAGGTCAGCGGTTCGATCCCGCTTATCTCCACCAAATTCTCAATAATTTCGATGATGTACCCATAATCTGCTTCGGCGGATTTTTTTTCGTTTCTATTTTCCCCTTCCGGATATTTTCTCACCGACAGAATCGTTGGTGGTCACTCTTAGGCTTTGTTTAAGCGTCTGTGAGGCGGTTGAGGCGTGGGAAGGCTTAGCGTAGACGGGAAGGCAGGGAAGGAAAGAAAGCGGGGCCAGAGGCCCCGCCAGGTGATTACAGCACCAGACCGGCAATGGATGCCGACAGCACACTCACCAGCGTTGAGCCGTACAGCAGTTTCAGACCGAAGCGGGATACCACGTTACCCTGTTCTTCATGCAGCCCTTTGATCGCCCCGGCAACGATACCGATAGACGAGAAGTTAGCAAAGGAAACCAGGAACACGGACAGGATGCCTTCCGCGCGTGGTGACAAGGTGGAGGCAATCTTCTGCAAATCCATCATCGCCACAAACTCGTTCGACACCAGTTTGGTGGCCATGATGCTACCGACCTGCAACGCTTCATTGCTCGGCACGCCCATCACCCAGGCAAACGGGAAGAACACATAGCCGAGGATACCCTGGAAGCTGATACCGAAAATGGTATCAAACAGGGCATTGATGGCAGAGATCAGGGCGATAAAGCCGATCAGCATCGCGGCAACAATCACCGCCACTTTGAAACCGGCCAAAATGTACTCGCCCAGCATTTCAAAGAAGCTCTGGCCTTCATGGGTGTTACCCAGTTTCAGGTCTTCTTCACTGTCCACGCGGTACGGGTTAATCAGCGACAACACAATAAAGGTACTGAACATGTTCAGCACCAGCGCGGCCACCACATACTTCGGCTGAAGCATGGTCATGTAGGCACCCACAATTGACATCGACACCGTGGACATCGCGGTAGCGGCCATAGTGTACATGCGGCGCTCTGACATCTTGCCGAGGATATCTTTATAGGCAATAAAGTTTTCTGACTGTCCCAAAATCAGTGAACTTACGGCGTTGAAAGATTCCAGTTTACCCATGCCGTTGACCTTCGACAGCACGGTACCGATGGCGCGGATGATGATGGGCAGGATGCGGAAATGCTGCAAAATACCGATCAGCGCAGAGATAAACACGATAGGGCAGAGGACGTTGAGCCAGAAGAAAGCCAGGCCTTTATCACTCATATTGCCAAAGACGAAGTTGGTCCCTTCCGCCGCGTACTTCAGCAATTTTTCGAACATATCAGAAAAACCTTTAACGAACCCGAGGCCCGCTTCTGAGTTCAGGAAGAACCAGGCAAGCAGAACTTCGATCACTAAAAGCTGTACCACAAAACGGATACGGATGTTTTTACGATCGCGGCTGACCAACAAGGCCAACAGGGCGACCATCGCCAGTGCCAAAGCAAAGTGCAGAATGCGGGACATATTTGCTCCAAATTAGAGGGCTGTTATATTTCGTTGCACATTCTATGTAACAAGAACCGGAAAAACGAGATCTATACCGCAATATAACAATTCCCTATTGCATCAGATTTCAGAAAAGCTTGAGCCGTCACATGTTTTCAACGGATTTGAACCCATTACGTTACGTTCAGGCACTTTAATGCTCGATTCTCTAATGCTTTGCAACACTCTTTTGCTGAAAAAATGACCCCTTAGCTGGTAAGTGATTTCCGAATACCCTACAGTGAAAACGGTTGCTGATTTTTTGGCTATGCCGTAATTTATTCCAAAGTATAGCCAGTGCTATACTTCATAGTACTGGCTATCACTGCAATCAGAATAACCGTTCTAAATGCACTTGATAATCATTATCAAATAAAGGCACTATCGTTGCCGGGTGAATCGTCTCAGGGGTAACAACTATGTTCGGAAGCCGCACTGCGGAGCAGAACATTCGCAGTAGTCGTAAAATCAAATTTGCCTTAATGGGGCCAGCCTTTATTGCGGCAATTGGCTACATCGACCCCGGCAACTTCGCAACCAATATCCAGGCAGGGGCTTCCTACGGCTATACCCTGCTGTGGGTGGTGGTGTGGGCGAACATTATGGCGATGGTCATCCAGCTGATGTCAGCCAAGCTGGGCATCGCCACCGGCAAAAACCTGGCCGAGCATATCCGCGACCGCTTCCCCCGTCCCGCCGTCTGGTTTTACTGGGTGCAGGCAGAAATTATCGCGATGGCGACCGATCTTGCTGAATTTATTGGCGCTGCGATCGGTTTCAAACTGGTGTTCGGCGTCAGTTTGTTACAGGGCGCGATGCTCACCGGGGTCGCCACCTTCCTGATCCTGATGCTGCAAAGTCGCGGCCAGAAGCCACTGGAGCTGGTGATTGGGGGGCTGCTGCTGTTTGTTGCCGCCGCTTATGTGATCGAGCTGTTCTTCTCTCAGCCGAAAGTGGTCGATTTGCTCCAGGGAATGGCCGTGCCTTCGCTGCCCACGGCAGATGCCGTATTACTGGCGGCTGGCGTGCTGGGGGCGACGATTATGCCTCATGTCATTTATCTGCACTCGTCGCTGACACAAAAAGGCGATGGCGCCACGCGGACTGAGCGTTACGCCTCCACCAAACTGGACGTGGCGATTGCGATGACTATTGCGGGTTTTGTTAACCTGGCGATGATGGCAACGGCAGCGGCGACGTTTCATTTTAGCGGTCACAGCGGTATTGCTGACCTTGACCAGGCCTATCTGACCCTTGACCCGCTGCTGGGTAAAGCCGCCGCCATGGTGTTCGGTCTGAGCCTGCTGGCTGCCGGTTTATCATCTACGGTGGTGGGGACCATGGCAGGTCAGGTGGTGATGCAGGGCTTTATCCGCTTCCATATTCCACTGCTGGTGCGGCGCGTGGTCACCATGCTGCCTTCCTTTATTGTGATTATGGCGGGCTGGGAGCCAACACGCATTCTGGTGATGAGCCAGGTGCTGTTAAGTTTTGGTATTGCGCTGGCGCTGGTGCCACTGCTGGCCTTTACCGGCAATCGTGAGCTGATGGGCGATATGGTGAACTCGCGTCTGATGCAGAATGTCGGCCGCGCCATTGTGGCCGTGGTGGTGGTGCTGAATGGTTATCTGCTTATCGCGATGGCGATAAATCTGTAGGGGCCAGGCATGCCTGGCCCATTTATCTGGGGCCGGGCATGCGACATGCTGTTACCAGCGGTCGTGACGGTCGCGTTCATGATGACGTCGCTCATTCTCATGATGGCGCCATTAGCGGCGACGATCGTGGTCGCGCCAGCGACGTTCCCGCTCCCACTCCTGATGACGGCGCATTTCTTCATGACGGCGCCACTGCTCGTGTCGCCACCAGCGGCCCTCATCGTAGCGATAATTATTACGCCACCAGTGATTGTCGCGCCAGCGGCCGCCATCCCAGTAACGTCCACGATCGTCGCGATCGCCTAAATGCAGTGTAATGCCAGGCGCCAGTGTAATACGGGCGCTGTCGGCGTGAGCTGTGTGCATCGCCAACGGGGATAAACTTGCCAGCAACGTGGCAACAAGCAATAAGCGTTTCATATTATCTCCTTTATCAGTGGTCTGACTTCCCCACCGTAGGAGCACAATATAAACACTTCATCGCCGTTACGCCTGGCGAACTCTGAAAAAACAGGGAACAGGTTGATTTGGGATTTATCTGGAGGGAGCAGAGGCGGGGTTAACGGTAAGGGCCGATCTTTTTATTGATCGGCCCTGATAGCGGGCGTACTGAAATATTAACCGAGAATCGTTTCTATCTCAGCCAGTTCATCGGCGCTAAAGCGACGGTTACCCAGCATCTGCACCGCATCATCAATCTGACTGGTTTTACTGGCACCGATCAGCACCGAGGTGACCCGGTCGCCGCGCAACACCCAGGCCAGCGCCATCTGCGACAGTTTCTGCCCACGGCGCTGCGCCAGCGCATTCAGACGCTGAACTTTATCCATCTTCTCTGGCGTCAGTTGATCACCACTCAGGAAGCGACTGCCGCTGGCGGCACGGGAATCCTCAGGGATACCGTTAAGATAGCGGTCGGTCAGCATGCCACCGGCCAGCGGTGAGAAGGCGATGCTGCCAACCCCCTGTTCTGCCAGCACATCCAGCAGTCCTGTTTCCGGGGCGCGTTCAAACATCGAATACTTCGGCTGATGGATCAGGCAAGGGGTTCCGAGTGCTTTCAGCAGGGTGATCGCCTGCGCTGCTAACTCTGCCGGGTAGTTAGATAACCCAACGTACAGTGCCTTACCCTGGCGTACCAGATGGTCAAGGGCGGTCATGGTCTCTTCCAGCGGTGTTTCCGGGTCCGGGCGGTGATGATAGAAAATATCCACGTACTCCACGCCCATACGTTTCAGGCTCTGGTCGAGGCTGGAAATCAGATACTTGCGCGATCCCCAGTCGCCGTAAGGGCCATCCCACATGGTGTAACCGGCTTTGCTGGAAAGCACCAGTTCATCACGCAAGGCGCGGAAATCCTCACGCAGGATGCGGCCAAAATTTTCTTCAGCCGAACCCGGAGGGGGGCCATAGTTATTGGCCAGATCGAAATGAGTGATACCGTTATCAAAAGCATGACGCAGCAGGTCACGACTGTTATCTACGCGGGTACTGTCACCAAAGTTATGCCACAAACCGAGGGAGATGGCCGGGAGCTTCAGGCCGCTGCGCCCGCAGCGGTGATAAGTCATTGTCTCGTACCGCTGGGCATCTGCTTGATAAACCATGAATAAATCCTGTTGTTAAAACGTTGGGGTCGTTGAACAGCATAGTAGTGTATACGGTTACACTGAATGAAATCGGGCGGCGGATCGCAACTTAAGGATAATTCCTGGCCCGTAACGATCTGTTGCCATTTCACCCGGCATCTTTCCGATAACAGAATGAAAATAATCACCAATACTGAGAACAGAAGCCACAGAGGAGCAGGGCGATGAACAGCTATACGGTGGGTGACTATCTGCTTGCGCGGTTAAATGAAATCGGTATCGATCACCTGTTTGGGGTGCCCGGTGATTACAACCTGCAATTTCTCGATCATGTGATTGATCATCCCCGGCTGGCCTGGGTCGGCTGTGCCAATGAACTGAATGCGGCCTATGCTGCTGACGGTTATGCCCGCTGTCGCGGCGTTGCGGCGCTGCTGACCACGTTTGGCGTCGGTGAGTTAAGCGCTCTGAACGGCGTGGCGGGCAGTTATGCTGAATATCTGCCGGTGATTCATATCGTCGGCGCACCGTCGCAAACCTCACAGAACAACGGCGAACTGCTGCATCACACGCTGGGTGATGGCGATTTCGGTCACTTCCTGCGTATGCATCAGGAAATCGCGGTGGCCACTACGGTGCTTACCGCCGACAACGCGGCGGCAGAGATTGATCGTGTCCTGTTGTGTGCATTAACCGAGCGCCGCCCGGTCTATCTGCTACTGGCAACCAATGTGGCGGAAAGTCCGTTGCCGCCGCCTGTTGATCCTCTGACACTGGCCCGGGAAATCGATCGGGAACAGCTCGCCGCCTTTGCGGATAAGGCTGAAAGCCTGCTGGCCGCGGCGGGCAGCGTGGCGATGCTGGCGGATTTTCTCGCCGACCGTGCCGGGCAACAGCCCCTTTTACAGCGCTGGCTAACGGATATTCCGATGCCGTTTGCCACGCTGCTGATGGGTAAAAGTGTGCTGCCGGAAACCCAGTATGGCTTTGCCGGAACCTATGCAGGATCGTCCAGCGCTGAAAGTACCCGGGCCGTTATTGAGCAGAGCGATGTGCTCATTGCGATTGGCGTGAAATATACCGACACCATTACCGCCGGATTTACGCAAAACATCACCCGCAGTCGGACCATTGATGTTGGCCTGCACGGCTGCCGGATAGCCGAACGTGATTTTCCGCGCATACCGATGGCGGCGGCGCTGGCGGTGTTACATCAACTGGCACGCCAGCATGGTCGAGGCTGGCAGCGGGGGATTGTGGCACCGCCGGAAATGGACAGCGCGAGTTCGGACAGTCTGATACAAAGCACGTTCTGGCTGGCAATACAGGACTTTCTGCGCCCTGGCGATATCGTGCTGGCCGATCAGGGGACGGCGGCATTTGGCGCTGCCGCGCTGCGTTTACCTGAAGGGGCACGTTTGCTGGTGCAGCCGCTGTGGGGATCGATTGGCTACACGCTGCCGGCCGCTTTCGGTGCCCAGACCGCGCAGCCGCAGCAGCGTGTGGTGCTGATCATCGGTGACGGATCGGCGCAGCTGACGGTGCAGGAGTTGGGTACCATGCTGCGTGACGGGCAAAACCCGGTGATCTTCCTGCTGAACAACGACGGCTATACTGTCGAACGTGCCATCCACGGTGCACAGCAGCGCTATAACGATATTGCCCCCTGGGACTGGACGCGTCTGCCGCAGGCATTGAACGTCGACAGTCAGGCGCAGAGCTGGCGTGTGACGCAAACGGTACAGCTGCGGGAGGTGATGGCGCTGCTTGAGGCGCCATCACGCCTGTCGCTGGTGGAAGTTGTACTGCCACAGCAGGATATTCCGCCGCTGCTGGCGTCTGTCACGCAGGCACTGCATCAGCGTAACAGCCGATAACCGCCGTTTGACTCGCAATTCAGACAGTTGCCCGTGGGAAAGGGACACTAATCCCGTTAAGGTAGCCATTATCAGATTTAACGCTCACCTTTTTCCCGGTGAGCGTTGTTGTTTTAGCGGGGGAAATTTATAGTGTGTCTAATTGACTTGAGCGGAGCAAAACAATAATGACCAGCTATGCCTTGGTGGGTGATGTCGGCGGCACAAATGCGCGTCTGGCACTGTGTGAAGTTGAGAGCGGTGCTATTTCACAAGCCAAAACGTTTTCCACAGCAGAGTATGACAATCTGGAGGCGGTGATCCGCGCTTATCTCGATGAGCAGCAGCAGGACATCAAACATGGCTGTATCGCCATTGCCTGCCCGATCACTGAAGACTGGGTTTAAATGACCAACCACGACTGGGCGTTCTCTACCAGCAAGATGAAAGCCAGCCTGGGCTTTGAAACGCTGGAAATCATCAACGATTTCACTGCGGTATCCATGGCCATCCCGATGCTGAAGGAAGAGCATGTGTTGCAGTTCGGCGGTAAATCGCCGGTGCAGGACAAACCAGTGGCCGTGTATGGCGCAGGAACGGGCCTGGGCGTGGCACATCTGGTCCATGTTGATAAGCGCTGGGTCAGCCTGCCGGGGGAAGGGGGGCATGTTGATTTCGCCGCGAACAGCGAAGAAGAAGACCAGATCCTCGAAGTGCTGCGCGAAGAGTTGGGCCATGTGTCTGCCGAGCGTATTCTCTCCGGTGGCGGGCTGGTGAATCTCTATCGGGCGATTGTTAAATCAGATGACCGGGTGCCAGAAAATCTGAAACCACGTGATGTGACCGAACGCGCCTTGCAGGACAGCTGCACTGACTGCCGTCGCGCCCTGTCCATGTTCTGCGTGATTATGGGCCGTTTCGGTGGCAACCTGGCGCTGAATCTGGGCACGTTCGGCGGTGTTTATATTGCCGGGGGCATTGTTCCGCGTTTCCTGGAGTTCTTCAAAGCCTCCGGTTTTCGTGCAGCATTTGAAGATAAAGGCCGGTTTAAAGATTACGTCTCCGGCATTCCGGTTTACCTGATCACCCACGATCAGCCAGGCCTGCTGGGCGCGGGTGCGCATCTGCGTCAGACGCTTGGTCTGGTACTGTAATTCCCGCCTGTACAAGGCAACGGATGCGGATAATTACAGCCGCATCAGTTGCCGAAACTCTTTCACCTTGCTGCGACTCACCGGCACCTGGAACTCAAGATCGCGTAGTTTGAGAATATAGGTGTTGTTAAACCAGGGTTCGATCTCACGAATTTTGCTGAGATTGACGCAGTAGGATCGGTGGCAACGGAAGAAATACTCATCCGGCAGCCGCTGACAAAATTCCGTCATGTTCATCGACATCACATACTCTTCGCGCCGCGTATACACAAACGTCAGCTTTTCATGGGCTTCCGCGTAGTAGATATCATTAATATCGGTGACGATAATGCGTTCGTCTTTCACCAGATTGATGGTGTGCGGCGCAGGACGTGTGGCCGCCGGACTGAGCGAGGCGCTGCTCTGCACGTGATTTTCCAGCTTACGCAGCAAGGTAATGAGGCGCATTTCGGACCAGGGCTTCAGAATGTAGTCGAATGCCTCCAGCTCAAAGGCTTCTACCGCATGCTCTTTGTAGGCCGTAATAAACACGATCAGCGGTTTATTGGCGAATTTACTGATATTTTGCGCCAGCAGCATGCCATCAAGTGACGGGATATTAATATCCAGAAAAATCACGTCGACCTGATGGGTTTGCAGATACTTCAGCACGTCCAGCCCGTCATCAAACGTTGCTTCAATGGTGATCTGGCTATGCTCGCGGATCAGCCAGCTCAACTCCTGTTGGGCCAGAAACTCGTCTTCTACAATGATTGCTTTCACGTCATACCTCGGGTTCAGGCCAAAGAAATACTGGGTTTTTCTGGCAAACCTGCACCATTTTTACTGATATAGAAGGCAATCTCCGTGCCGGGATTCAGGCGGTGAATGTGCAGTCCTTCACCGTACAGCAACTTCACCCGGTGATGGACATTCAGCAGCCCGATTTTATTCCCCGGCATCTCATTACGTTCCACCCGTGCAATCACATCTTCACTGATGCCCTGCCCGGTATCCCGCACCGCAATGCGCACCCGGTCGCCCAGGTCGTGAATACTCAGGGACACCACGCCTTTCCCCCGGAAGGGATGGATGCCGTGCATGATGGCATTCTCCACCAGCGGCTGAATGAGCAGGCTGGGCAGTGAGCAGTTGACGTCCTCTTCGATATCATAGATGACCGTCAGCTTATCCCCGAAGCGGGCCTGCTCGATGGCAATGTAGTCCTTCACCTGGTAAAGCTCCTTCTTGATATCAATGATCTCGTCATCGTTCAATTCCAGGTTATAGCGCAGATAACGGGACAGATTGGTAATGAGCTGGCGCGCGGTGTCCGGATTGATGCGGATGGAAGAGGAGATCGCATTGAGGGCGTTAAACAGGAAATGCGGGTTAATTTTGCTCTGTAATGCCCGCAGTTCAGCCTTGTTAGCCATTTCTCGCAGCTGTTCCGCGCGCGAGACTTCCAGCTGGGTCGAGATAATCTGCGACAGGCCCACCGCCATCTCCTTCAACGACCAGGTGATGCGGTGAGCATGGCGGTAGTAAATTTTCAGCGTGCCGGTGACTTCGCCTTTTTCCCATAGCGGAATGACGATCATCGAATGAATTTCAGGGGTGCGGTGGGCTTCATCATTGTTTTTGATGATGATCTTCCCTTCCGAAATCGCAGCCGCCGTGGTCGGGCTGATGCCATCATCACCGTCGCGGTAGTTCTCTTCTCCCACACCAACATAGGCGAGGATCTGGGTGTTGTTGGTCATTGCCACCGCATCGGCATTGATATCATCACGAATAATGTGGCACACCTGGCTAAGAGACTGGCTGTTAACCTGGCGGAACAGCGGCAGGGTCTTATTGGCAATATCCAGCGCCAGCTTGGCCTGGCGGGCGGCAATGGCTTCTTTTTCTCCCTCCACGCTCTGCACCAGCAGAACGATCAGCCCGATGCTGGCCGCACCGAGGATCATCGGAATGGCGATTTCCGAGACAATATCCAGCCCCAGCGCAGTCGGGGAGGCCCAGACGACAATCAGCAGCATGGTCAGTGATTCGCAGGCCATCCCGCCAATAATGCCAATGCTCCAGCGCTTCTCCTTGACCACTTTCAGATTGATCCAGCCGGAGACCACCCCGGCGACAATGCTGGTGATCAGGCAGGGCACCGAGGTGACGCCATCAATGTCGATCAGGAAGCGGTGCGTCCCGGCAATCACCCCGGTCGCAATGCCCACCCAGGGGCCGAACAGGATCCCGCCGGACATAATCGCAATGGTGCGAACGTTAACCAGTGAGCCTTCAACGTTGATCCCGGTCCAGGTACTGAACAGCGCAAACAGCGAAAAAATGGTGGTGACGGCGATCAGTTCCTGGCGCGAATGCTCATCTTTTTGCAAGAGCTGGCGGAAATGGCGGGTACGGGTAATGAAGAACAGGCAGATTAACATCAGCGCTGCGCGGTCAAACACGGCGAGCAACATCTCAAACATCGAATGCACGGGCGTCTCGGCTGGTGGGGATAATGTGCCTATGATAGGGAATGTGGGGGGGATGTGCCAGGCATCAACGTGGTGCAATGCGCAAATCCCCTGCGTAGGGGTCAGGCATACCTGACCCGGGGTGATCCAGGACGAGGCGTGCCTCGCCCCTACGCCACAATTAATGTTAACCGTCCTGGGATAGCATCTGTTTCCTGCCTGATGGCGTCAAATCGTCTTCCGTCGCCCGGCCAGAAAAATCGACTTCAAAATTATCCGCAGCGAAATCCGGTGGCGAACGCCCGTCGACAAAGGCGGGCCACTGGCGTTGCAAATAGGCGGCATTCTTTTCGCACCAGGGGGCCGCAGCGATATACATCACATTGCTGTCAAACTCACCCAGATGTTCATTCTCCACCGCATGCACCACGTCGCAGTGCCAGAACACCGTGTCACCCGGTTCCATATCAGGAATAGAGGAAAAACCTTCAAGTAAAAGAGGATGGAACTTTTCACTGACCGATAAGGCACGCCCTGGCGCGGCACCGCACAGATCATCGTCTGCCACATCATCCTGTAGTGCGCGCAGTAAAATCCATGCCATCGCATTGGCAATTGGCAGCAGTTTCAGCGTACCGCCGTGTTTGCGCTGCGGTGTCAGCGCTGTCCAGCCCTGGAACGTACGGAACATTGAGCAGACGGCGGGAGAGGGGAACTCTCGCACCTCGGTGCGCCCTTCGGCATCAAATGGATTATATTGCTGCCAGTGGCCGCTAAAGACATGGCGGTAAACGTGACGGAAATTCTCATCCAGCCAGCGCTCCAGTGAGCCGCCGTCAATGTGCGGCGACAGGCCCAGCGAGCCAGAATGAGGGGGACGGCGGCGAATACGGTCGGCGTAGCTGACACTACGCGTGGGATCAAAATGCTGTTTGCCCGCGCTTTCGGTCTGCCAGAGGGAATTGAGGAACACCTGTACCGCCTGCATCCGCGCATCCTGACGCGCCTGCACCTGCGGCTGTGACCAGTAAACGCCATAAATCTGCGGTTTTCCCTGCTTCAGATCGCCAAAGTAATTATCCTCCGCCGCATTTTTCAGCTTCTCAACAAACTGATTGTCATCAAGATAGCGGCCAATATCCGTGTTCCACTCCGTGGCCTGCGCGCGGGGGAAGACGCCACGCACCGTGCAGCAGCCGCGCTGGCGGATGCGTTTTTTTTGCTGTTCTGTGACGTGATGGTTCAGGATATCGTTGGCATCAAGTTCCGGCACCGGATGTTCGCCGCGCTGCTGTTCTGCCTTAAGGGCATGGATCTGGAGGCGCATCTCGTCATCCAGCTCGGCAAAGACGGCGCGGTAGTGGGGAAGCTGCTGGCGTAGCTGCTGTTTTATCGTGCGAATCGCATCCGGGATATTGTCAATTTTGAGATGGGACATTGTCGTTCTCCTGTGACAAATTCATTATCATGGCCTTACTGCTGCGGATCATTACACGGCGAAAAAGCGGCAGATAAAAGAGATGTGTTCTTTGTGGTTTTTCCCCTTTTAGCGAGATGGCTTATGCAACTCACGACTGAGCGACTGATCCTGACCCGGCTACAGCCGGAAGACTGGCAGCTGTTCCTGGCGGTACACAGCGATGAAACCTGCATGAAATTTATCAGCGCGGTGCCGCAACTGGCCGATATCCGCCAGCGTTTTCATGACCGTCTGGCTCCCTGGCAGATCACCAGCTTCCACATGCTGTGCCTGGTGGCGCGGCGCAAAGAGGATGGCCGGGCTGTGGGGCTGATGGGAGCTAACCCGGAGTGGGCACCGCATCGTCAGGCGGAAGTCGGTTACTCACTGTTGAACGACTGTTTTGGTCAGGGGTACGGCAGCGAAGCGCTGGGCGCGCTGTGTGATTTTCTCTTCAATGAGTGTGAGTTTCACAAGTTGAAAGCGCAGGTGGTGGAGGGGAACCATGCTTCGCGCCGCGTGCTGGAAAAAAACGGCTTCACGCTGGAAGGGACACTACGGGATAATTACCTGTTACGTGGCAAATGGGTGAATGACTGGCTGTTTGGGCGCATTAACCCGGCCCAGTAAAAAATTTTATTCTGCCTATCGACAGGTTACAGAAAGGTAAGATATGTTGATTCCTCGACCACCGCAGTGGTCAGCGTCGCTCGGATGGTCCGGGCGCTTACGTGAATCAGAGGTTGCTATGACTGACAATAATTCCCCACGCCGTTTTTCCCGTATTGAACGTCTTCCCCCGTATGTTTTTAACATTACCTCCGAATTGAAGATGGCAGCCCGTCGTCGCGGTGAAGATATTATCGACTTCAGTATGGGTAACCCGGACGGCCCGACGCCGCCGCATATCGTGGAAAAACTCTGCACCGTGGCGCAGCGCGAAGACACGCACGGTTACTCCACCTCACGCGGTATTCCCCGCCTGCGTCGTGCGATTTCACGCTGGTATGCCGACCGCTACCAGGTGGACATTGACCCCGAATCGGAAGCGATTGTCACCATTGGCTCCAAAGAGGGGCTGGCGCATCTGATGCTGGCCACGCTCGATCACGGCGATACCGTGCTGGTGCCGAATCCGAGCTATCCGATCCACATCTACGGGGCGGTGATCGCCGGCGCGCAGGTGCGCTCTGTACCGCTGGTAGCGGGCGTCGACTTCTTTAACGAGCTGGAACGCGCCATTCGCGAAAGCTATCCGAAGCCGAAGATGATGGTCCTCGGCTTCCCGTCAAACCCGACCGCGCAGTGTGTGGAGCTGGACTTCTTTGAGCGGGTGATTGCGCTGGCGAAACAGTACAACGTGCTGGTGATCCACGATCTCGCCTACGCCGATATTGTCTACGACGGCTGGAAAGCCCCGTCTATCATGGAAGTTCCGGGCGCACGTGATGTGGCGGTGGAGTTCTTTACGCTGTCCAAAAGCTACAATATGGCGGGCTGGCGTATCGGCTTTATGGTGGGTAACAAAGAGCTG
The DNA here is from genome assembly GCF_037479575.1 of Erwinia sp. MYb416. Taxonomy (NCBI): domain Bacteria; kingdom Pseudomonadati; phylum Pseudomonadota; class Gammaproteobacteria; order Enterobacterales; family Erwiniaceae; genus Erwinia; species Erwinia sp. MYb416. The sequence continues at coordinate 717,132 of NZ_JBBGYT010000439.1, read as the reverse complement.
GTGTCTGCGCTGGCGCGTATCAAAAGCTACCATGATTACGGCACCTTCACCCCGTTGCAGGTGGCGGCGATTGCGGCGCTGGAAGGCGATCAGCAGTGCGTACGCGATATTGCCGAGCAGTATAAACGCCGCCGTGACGTGCTGGTGAAAGGTCTGCATGAGGCGGGCTGGATGGTGGATAACCCGAAAGCATCGATGTACGTCTGGGCGAAAATTCCCGACCACTATGCGCACCTGGGATCGCTTGAGTTTGCCAAACTGCTGTTACAGGAGGCGAAGGTGTGTGTGTCGCCGGGTATCGGCTTTGGGGATTACGGTGATACGCACGTGCGCTTTGCCCTGATTGAAAACAGCGACCGTATTCGTCAGGCGGTCAGAGGCATTAAAGCGATGTTTCGGGCTGAGGGTATTTTAGCGAGTGCCACAAAAAGCGGCGAAGACGACGTCTGAAAACAGTAAGGGTCAGGTTGTCCTGACCCCTTCACTTTTATCCCTACACCATCAGATAGAAAGTGCCAACCCAGATTAACAGGATAAAAGAGATTCCCATCAAAGCATATTTCACGAACAATTCCTCTAAACGCCTAAAACAGGCAGGATCGGACGCTAATCTACCCGCATTCCCTTGCGAAATAAAGGTGATTGTTCTGGGATCTTTCTCACATTAATGCATTTCTAATTCTGGAACGACGGACATACCAACGCGCAGTCGTGGCAGGTCTGACTGGCCCGGTTCCAGCACGATTTTTACCGGCAGACGCTGTACGACTTTGGTGTAGTTTCCGGTCGCGTTATCAGCAGTAATCGCCGCAAAAGTTGAACCTGTAGCAGGGGCAATACTGTCAACATGGCCGCGCAGCGTCACGCCTGGCAGGGCATCGACCGTCACTGAAACGGGTTGCCCCTGGGTCACATGGGCCAGCTGGGTTTCAAGAAAGTTTGCCACCACATAGCTTTGCTGCAAGGGGACGACCGCCAGCAGACGTGTCCCCGCTGCGACCCACGCCCCCTGACGCACGGCCCGCTGGCCAACGCTGCCTGAAATCGGTGCGGTAATCTGCGTATAGGAAAGGTTGAGCTGCGCCTGATCGACGCTGGCCTGCATCGCCGCAATGTCCGCATCCGCCTGCTTCACGCTTGCCTGCAAGACGGCGACTTCTTTGCGTGCGGCCAGTACGGCAGCCTGGCTCTGCTTAACCTGCGCTGCCGCACTTAACATCGTTGAACTGGATTTCTGTTGCTCATCGGCGGTCGCGGTGCCGCTTTTCAGCAGGCGACGATAGCGGTCAGCATTTTGTCCTGCGTAGTTCAGCGTGGCCTGGCTGGCGCTAACGGCTGCTTCGGTCTGGGCGATGGTCGCTTTCTGCTGCTCCAGTTGGGCTTCTATGCTGCTGCGTTTCGCTTCGCTGACCTGAAGATTGGCGTTGGCGGTTTCCAGTGCCACACGATAGTCGCGGTCATCAATGGTGGCCAGCACATCACCGGCTTTCACCTGCTGGTTGTCAGTCACATTGACCGTGCGGATATAGCCGGACACTTTGGGGGCCACCAGCGTGTAGTCAGCGGCGATCACGGCATCATCGGTCCGCAGGTGATGGCGATTGATCGCTGACCAGATGAAAAAGGCGACGGTCAAAAGTACCAGCAGCAGCAGTACCAGCAAAGAGGTGCGTTTAGCAGGTGTGAAACTCATTGTTATGATCTCGATGTTTGCGGAGCTGAAGTTAACAGTGTTTGTGGCGGCCAGACGCGTTTTGGCAGCCAGACGGTCAGAAGGATCAGCAGCAGTGCGAAGCCAATAATCATCAGATAGCTGTCGCTGAGGCTGAGGATCACCGCCTGGTGTTTCACCAGCGTGCTGAAATGGCTGAGATTCTCAACCGAGCTGGCCGATCCATCCGGCAGCAGCGGCATCATGCTGCTGGCCGTGTCGCTACGGGTGGCGGTCATCAGCCACGGGCGGTTACCCAGCTGATCGACCAGCGTATGCGAATGGAATTTTTCCCGATGGGTGAGGAAATTTTCGACCAGCACGCCAGCGGCGACGCTGGAAAAACCCCGGACAGTATTAAACATGGCGGAAGCGAAGGGGCCCTCCGGTGGCAGCACCACGCTGGTGGCGCTCATCAGCACGGGCAGGATCATCATCGGCTGACCAAACGCCTGTAGCGCCTGAATTAACCAGAAATTCTGTCGCGCCCACTCCGAGGTGATCTGCATCCCCAGTACGCAGGAGAGGATCATCAGCCCGGCACCTGCCGTCAGCATCCAGCGGCAGTCAATCCAGCGCAGATTCAGTAAGGCCGCGAGCAGGGGGGCAATCACCAGCTGCGGTAGCCCAATGGTCAGCGCCAGCGGAGCAAACTGCGCGGTGCGGAATCCTTCTATCTGACCGAAATACGCCGAGGGCAGGGCCGACCCCGACAGCGCGACCATCAGTACGCCCGCGAGGACCAGCAGTCCATGCGTCAGATTTTTACGTTGCAACATTTGCAGCCGGAACAGCGGCAGCGGATGGAACCATTCATTAATGAAGAACACGACCAGCAGTGCGGCGGCGCTCAGTAACATGCCGCTGATGAGCGGTGACTGGAACCAGTCCAGCCGTTCGCCCTGCGTCAGCGCCAGCACCAGCAGCGCGATACCGCTACAGCCAGTCAGCATCCCCAGTGCGTCAATCTGGCGGAAACGTTCGAGACGCAATGGGTCCTGCGGCAATCCGCGGCTAATCAGCAACGTGGCGATCATACACGGCGGGATCACCTGCCAGAAGGTGAACTGCCAGCCGACGGAATCGGTCCAGAAAGCGGCAAGTGACGCCGCCATATTCGGGCCAAACGTTGCCGTCATGGCATAAGCGGCCAGTCCGTAAAGCTTGATGCCGGGGGGCAGAAAGCGCAGGGCAACCGTCATCAGCATGGGGGGCAGCGCACCCCCAAAAATCCCCTGAATCACCCTGAGAGCGATAAAGCCTGAGGCATCGGTCACCAGCGGTTGGACTGCCGCAATCAGGCAGAATCCGAGGGTGACTGACAGCGTAAAACGGCGCAGTGAGAAAGTGACCGCAAACCAGGGGGCGATCATCATGGCGGCCACTTCTGCGGCCTGGTAAGCGGAGGTGATCCAGCTGCCGGTATCAAAATCGATCCCCAGCGCGGTGCGAATATCAGCCAATGCCAGGTCGGTCACGCGATCGTTAAGACCGGAGCTGAGCGCGGCGATCAGTACACCCACCAGGCCCAGCGCCAGGCGAAGAGTAAAAGGGTGCGGAGACGGCGGCATCGCCGCTGGCTGGCCATTCATAGCAGGTATCCCGGACGAGAAATATTATTATCGATGCAGTGTATTGCATCGTGATACATTGAGCGGAATATTACATGGTGATGCGCTGTATTGCAATGTGATACAGCGTGTCCAGTAAGCCAAATAGTGCTACAGTATTTGCCGATGACAAGGAAAGAGAATCCCTATGTTTGAGTCCGCAACCTGCCGTGATGACGAACGTATCGGCGGCATTCAGGTGATCACGCGCGCCGCGAAAATTCTTGATGCGTTGGGCGCAAAACCGAACGGAATGAGCCTCGGCGAAATCGCTCTGGCGGTCGATTTGCCGCGTTCCACCGTGCAGCGCATCGTCAACGCGCTGGATTCAGTGCAGCTGGTGCGCAGCCACGGCGCGGCCGGTGGCGTTCGGCTTGGCCCGGCTCTGCTGCGGCTGATCGCCAACGTGCATACCGATGTGGTGGCTATTGCTCAGCCGTGGCTTCAGGCACTGTGCGACACCACCGGAGAAACCGTGTCGCGGGCCCGGGCCAGCGGCCTGCAGTTGGCGATTGTGCATTATGTTGTGGCTGACCGGGAACTGCGGGTGGTGCCACGCATTGGCATGAACCTGCCGCTCTACAGCACTTCCGGTGGCCGTGCGCTGCTGGCGCTGGAGAGCGATGACGCTGCCAGAGAATTGGTGGGTGAGGCTTATCAGGCCATTACCGAACTGACCGTGCGCGATTTCCCCGCGCTGCTGGCACATTTAACCGAAATTCGTCGTACCGGTCTGGCGTATGACCGGGGCGAAACGCTGGAAGGGATCTCCACGATGGCCGTGGCAATCGACACGATTCTGGGACGCTTTTCCATCAGTCTTCTGATCCCTGGCGCCCGTTTCCAGCGGCATGAAGCACGTAATCGCGAGGCGATCCTCAAATGCAAAGAGGCGCTGATCGATGAAATTGGAAAAGTTGCATTACGAGACTGACAGGAGAAGGGCTATGAAAACGCTTTTGGTCGCTGTTGATAATTCGGTGATTGCCCGCAAAGTGATTCAGCTTGCGACCGAACAGGCACTGGCCTTGCAGGCAGAGGTGGTGGTGCTGTGCTGTGTGGATGCCAGCTATGCGGCATCCGGTCCGTTTGATATTGAAGCGGGCGAAGATCCCGGCGACTTTGGTCTGGCGCTGGATGAGCAAAATACCGCAGAAGGCGTTGTGCGTCAGGCGTTAGCCGAGCTGCATCGTGCGGGTGTGGCAGCGCGTGGGCGCGTCGCTGCCGGAGAATCGGCAGAAACCATTGTGGCCCAGGCGAACAGCCTGAACGCAGCGATGATCATCATGGGTCGCCGTCATCTCTCCTCCTTTAACCGTTTGCTGAAAGGCTCTTGCAGTGCTGCGGTGATTGAACGTGCCAGTTGCCCGGTATTACTTGATGTGCGCGTCGACTAACATTTCTAACGGGCCGGTTATCCGGCCTGATAACGTCAGGGTTCTGTTTTGATTTCTCACGCTATTCTTGCCTCGCTGTTCTCCGCTCTGGTCTGGCTGGTCGTTTTGGGTGCCCTTTTCAAACGTAAAAAGATGGCCTCTGCCGTGGCGATCCTGCTGTTTTCGGTTCCGCTGCTGGTGGGGAATCTTTATTACTATGGTTGGGTCAGCCCGGCACGGGAAAAGCAGGCGGAAATTGATGCCGCCGCTGCCCGTCTGGCACAGCTCCCGGTCTGGCGTACGGTAAAAACGCAGCAACCCCTGCTATATCAGCAGGCGCATGATGAACTGATCGCTCAGCTGGAAGCCGGTATACCGCAGCAACAGGCGATTGAGCATCTGCGCCCGTTGGTGGCCGATCTGTTGAATCAGCGGATTAACGCGGCGCGTGACCAGGATCTGATTAACTATATGCAGGTTTCCCTGGAGCAGATGAGACAGATCCGCCAGCGTGGCCCGGAGCAGTGCTTCCGTTTCCTGTTTCCCCAGGTGAAAGGCGGGGTCAATGTCAGTGAACTGGTACCGAAAACCCTGACGGAGCGGGAGCTGCAGGCGATGGATGTATTGCTTAAGCACAGTAATGGCATTGAGCAACCCATTGATTTCAAACAGGGAAGGGAGCAGTTGCAGGCGGTGGTGCGTCAGTTGTATGCGCGCTGGGGAAGCGATCTGCAAACGTTAAACACGCCTGCGGAAGCCGGGGTGAATGAAGCGAAACTCTGCGACATGACCATTGACCTTTATCAGTCGGTTCTGGCACTTACTGGTAAGGATTCCGCCAACGTTCTGCGTATAATTATTAGCGGAACAGGTAATTAAGTCCAAAAAAAAGCCCGCTCGCCGCGGGCATAAGTCATTCTAATTATAGCAAAAAATTTCCTGGTGTTGCGCAGACATCTTGCGATGTCTGGGTGCATAGTCGCACTGAAATCGTTCTGACGCTATTCATCTCCCTGAATCGATTCAATCGGTAAAACATTGCATAACTTAAGTAAAATTATGCAAATGCGCTGGCGTCTGATAGCGCCGGGGGGCGGGGCAGCTCATGATGCGGCACTGGAAGAAGGGAGCCATGATGAAATCAAAAATAATCGGCGCATTTGCGCTACTGTTGCTGGCAGGTTGTACTTCCGGCAAACCCGGAGCCTATGAAAAGGTCGATGAAGATCCGGCAGTGAATACCGTTCAATACCGTTTTAATCCCGTCCGCGTGGACAAAACCGCGATGGAGAAAGACGTTGAGCGTTATTGTAGTGAACGCGGCTTTGATAAAGTTGAAGCGTTGCGGCCACAGGATAGTCATGTGCCCGGTCTGGTGAAAGCCTGGTATCAATGTAATTACAGTATTAAAAGCTAAAAAATAAGGGCGGGAAAATTCCCGCCCAATGTACTTATTTACCATTTATTTTATTTACCGACTTACGGCTTATTGCTGTGTGCAGGCTTTGCCCACCCTTCTAAAAATTCCTATCTGCCGCGTCGTGGGCCACCACCATGATGATAGCCGCCATGATAACCCCCACCGCCACCGTGATACCCACCGCCACCGCCATGATGAGGAGGGGCAATAATACAGCCGCTTAGCATAACAATCAGAGACACCACAGAGGTTGCTTTCATTATTGTTTTCATTGTTGTCTTCATGTTGTTCTCCTGCTCTTTTCAATGACTACAACTTTACGAAAGAAAAGTGGAGGAATAATGCGGTGAATGTAGATTTATTCGGGAAGTTATTTCCAAATAATTCATTATATCTCTCGAATGAATGAGAAGGCTTTAATGAAATAAGATAAGGATGAAAAAGGCAGTTTATTGGTGGGAATCGTCTGAATATACCCGTCATACTTCAAGCTGCATGTGCGTTGGCTACGTTTGCTCACCCGAATCACTTACTCGAGTAAGTGATTCGGGATTATGAGCTTCATTTCTGAAGCTCACCCTGTGGGCCAGCGTAAACGCTGTTCAAAATGGCCGTCGGCCAATTTGTCACTCACTTGCCGCCTTCCTGCAGCTCGAATTATTTTGGGTATAGTGGGAAATTAATGAAAACGCCCGCTGTCGTTATCGATAGCGGGCGTTAATTGACTGACGGGTGTTATCAGGCGTGTTGCAGTTCTTTCTTCGTTTCTGCCTGTTTATACGGCATCCGGATGGTGGCGGACATCAGCAGTGAAATCACCAGCAGCGCCATAATCAGGCTGAAGGTCACCGTAAAGCCACCGAACAGTGAGGCAATCAGCGATCCCATTACGCTCCCAATCCCGAAGCCCAGGTAAATCACGCCGTAGTTTTTGGTCAGGTTGTTCAGGCCGAAGAAATCGCTGACCAGTGACGGATAAACCGTGATAGTGCCACCGAAGCTGAAGGCGACGCAGGCAATGGCAATAAAGAAGCTGTTTTCATTCATGTGGCTGAACAGCAGGATGCTCATGCCGACCAGTGACACCACCTGTGCCAGGGTAATAACCCGGATACGTGCCACCTTATCGGACAGGACACCCAGTACCAGACGACCGCTCAGGTTGGCAATGGCAATGATGGTGACGGCATTGGCGGCGGTCTGCGCGCTCAGGTGTACCATGCTTTCGCCGATATCCTTCGCCACGCCAATCACATACAGGCCGCTCATGCAGGCGGTCAGGAACATCAGTGCCAGCATCCAGTACTGCGGCATACGCATGGATTCCGCCAGCGAGTAATCGCGTTTCTCTGCGGATTTGCTGCCGGATGGCTGCTGCGCAGGCGCATCTTTCATTAGCAGTGCGCCAACGATGATCATACTCATCGCCAGTCCGCCCCAAATCATAAAGGTGGTTTCCAGGCTGTAGACGCTCAACAGATAGCTACAGATAAACTTGAAGCCAAGGCTGCCCAGGCCGTATGCGCCAATGGCACAGGCTGAAATCACCCCTTTACGTTCCGGGAACCATTTCACGCAGTTTGATAACGTCATCAGATAACCTGCACCATCGGCCAGGCCGACCAGCAGGCCCGCGCTGAGATAGAGCATAAACAGGTTATCGGCCTGCGAGGTCAGCATCAAACCGACCGCCATCAGCAGCCCGGCGGCGATGGTGACGTGACGAACGCCAAAACGTTCCTGTAATTTTCCGGCAACGGATGAAGCCAGTGCCAGACCCAGACTCAGCAAACCGAACGAGAAAGCCACCTGACTGATTGTGGTATCCAGTTTCAGGGAGAGCTGCCCGTTAAACAGACTCCAGGTATAGACCGATCCCAGTGCAAACTGGGTAATGATGGTACCGATCAGGGTTAACCAGCGGGTGCGGTTAACGCTGCTGCCTGCAGTAGGTGTGTTCATGGATATCTCCCGATGGGAATGCTAAGAATCTTGAATTAGCACAATGATAAATTCGCCCCTGTGAGAGCGGGGGAAAAAAGGCATGAACTGCCATGAACAGGGAATGAAATGCCTTCAGGACGACATGAATGGCGGATATCGGGCATGGGCGCGGAATAAACGGCAGGCTTATAACTTGATATATATCAAGTTATTAAGTGGAATTAAAGTTTTATCAGCGCGCGGCCGATGATAGTCATTGATGGTATGTCGATAGAACCTACCCGCATAACAATAAAAATCACTTTTCCTTTGGCTTATCTCTGATTGTCGATTTTCAATTTTATTTTCCGAGGTAATCATTATGTCGTGGGTTCCCGTTCGTTTATCAGGGAAATTGACGTTAGGTGGCGTGTTTATGTTGTTGCTTACCTGCGTCATCGTCTACCTGGCGATTTAACTGCGCGGTCAGCCGCGTGTGATCGATGCCAGCAACAGCTTAATTCAGCAAACCGGTGAGAATATCGTCGGTCAGCTTAACCAGCAGCTTATCCGCATTGAAGGGGAAGGCGTCAGCCTGGCCCGCCTGGCCGAAGTGCTGCCACATGATGACGCGCTGGTGAAACAGGTCTTGCCACAAATCATCGACAGCAAAGGGGATAAAAGTATCGCCGGGGGAGGTATCTGGCCGGAGCCCAACGCGTTCAGTGAGGGGGTGGCTCGCCGCAGTTTCTTCTGGTCGCGTAACGCCAACGGTGGGCTGGATTACTCGGACGGCTACAACGACCCGGCCGGCGCGGGCTATCACAATGAAAGCTGGTATACCTCAAGCCGCACGGCGTCTGCCAACAAGTGCAACTGGTCCGAAGTTTACCAGGACCCGGTTTCCAACGTGAACATGGTCACCTGTAGCGTACCTTACAGCCACGACGGCGCTTTTGCCGGGGTCGCGACCTTTGATGTGCTGCTGGATAATCTTTCCGGCTTTATGCAACGTAACGGCAGCAATACCGGCGGCTATGCTTTCGCCCTCGATCAGGCCGGTAACGTGCTGTATTTCCCTGGTATAAAAGATAAGGCACTGAAAAAATTCAGCGATCTGGCGCAGCAGCAACCCTGGCTGGCTCCGATGGTTGCCGGGGTCAAAACGGCAGGGTCGGCCAGCGGCAGCACCACACTCAGTGCCATCAGCGATGAATGGCTGCACCAGGAGGCACAGGTCACCCTGTTCCGCATGGCGGATACCGGCTGGATTATTGGTCTGGTCACGCCTCAGGCCGCCGTTACCGCACTGGCACACAACATCATGCAGGACATTTTTGTGCTGCTGATTCCGTCACTGTTCGTGCTGCTGATTGCCTCGTGGTTTATCTCGCGTCAGATTTCAGGGCGGCTGGAGTCGACCCGTAAAGCGCTGGATGATATCGCGCACGGTGATGGCGATCTGACCCGACGCCTGGATACCTCAGGCCGCGATGAAATCGCCGATATTGCCGTATCCTTCAACCAGTTTGTCGACAAGATTGCCGGGGTGATCACCAACGTGCAGTCGAGCGGTGTGCATGTGGCACACAACGCCAGCGGGCTGGAGCAGAGTAACCAGGAGCTGACCGACAAGATCAGCGAACAGGCGGCAGCGGTGGAAGAGAGTGCGGCAGCGATGGAGCAGTTGAATGCCACCGTGCAGCAGAATGCCGAGAATACCCGCCTGGCCGATTCCTTCACCGAGCAGACGGCGCAGATCGCCCGCAGCAGCAGTCATGTGATGCGACAGCTGATCGATACGATGGAGACCATCAAAGTCTCTTCCAGCCGTGTGGGTGAGATCCTCAGCGTGATTGATGGCATTGCGTTCCAGACCAATATCCTGGCACTGAACGCGGCGGTTGAAGCGGCGCGCGCCGGGGAGCAGGGGCGCGGTTTTGCCGTGGTTGCTGCTGAAGTCCGTGCGCTGGCCCAGCGCAGTGCAACGGCCGCACAGGAGATCAAAACGCTGATCGGTCAGTCCGACAGCAATGTGCTGACCGGCAGTAAGCTGGTGGAAGGCGCAGGACGTCAGTTAGAAGAACTGGTGAAAGATGTGCTGAAAGTGAAAGAAGTGGTGGGGGAGATCCGCGTAGCCGGTGATGAGCAGAGCAAAGGTATTGCCGAAGTGACGCTCGCCGTATCGCAGATGGAGCGTACCATTCAGCAAAATCTGGCACTGGTTCATCAGACAGCGGAAAATACTCACGCCCTGCATGCGGAAGCCTCGCAGCTGGCGGAAGATATTTCGGTGTTTAAAGTCGTGTAATCCCTTCCTGCCGCCCCGGTATCAGCCGGGGCGGCAGGATATCGCTTAACGAATATAACCGCGTATCACATCCGCAATGGCTTTATTCGCTTCACGTCCATCGCGGTGTTCCACTTCTTCCGCAATTTTCTCCAGGTACTTATTCAGCTTGCCGCCGGTCGGGACATTGCCGTAAGCGATGAGCATCTGGACAATATTTCTCAGCGCAAGAACTTCTAAAGAGAGGCGTTCAACAACGGGGTCTTTATCTGGCATAGGATGCTCCGGTACAACGGTCAATAACAATCCTTTTAGGTTACCCGCTATCCGTTCGAATCAATCGGCAGAGTATCGCTGTTTTTCGCACCGGTTTGTCACGTAAACCCCATTTTTCTCTGTCATTGTAAATGTCGGGACCACGGACCGCTAAAGGTTGAACCTGGCATCCTCAGAGGGCATGATCGCCCCTCGTTTTACAAAGGAGGCTTTATGCAGCAGTTGGCTACATTTCTGAAGCAATATGGAATAGAACCAGACCACCCCACCTCACTGATTGTGATTGTTGGCATCATTTTTCTTACCGCATTAATCGTGCATTTTATTCTGCACCGCATTGTCCTGCGGGCATTTGAACGGCGTGCGCAGGGCAGCAACCGCCTGTGGCTGCAAATCATTACCGGGAACAAACTCTTCCACCGGCTGGCCTTTATGCTTCAGGGGATGATCGTCAATCTCCAGGCCGTTCTGTGGCTGGAAAAGGGCAGCGATGCCGCCCTGATCCTGTCCACCTGCGCCCAGCTGTGGGTAATGATCTATGCATTGATGTCATTCTTCTCACTGCTTGACGTGATCGCTGGCCTGTCGCACCGGTTTGCGTTTGCTGCGCAGTTCCCCCTGAAGGGGATCTTCCAGGGCGTGAAGCTGCTGAGCGCAATCGTGATTGGCATCATGATGATCTCACTGCTGATCGGTAAATCCCCTGCGATCCTGATCAGTGGACTGGGCGCAATGGCCGCCGTGCTGATGTTAGTGTTTAAAGATCCGATCTTAGGGCTGGTGGCGGGCATCCAGCTTTCCGCCAACACCATGCTGAAACTGGGCGACTGGCTGGAGATGCCGAAATACGGCGCGGACGGCGCGGTAATCGACATCGGGCTGACCACGGTGAAAGTGCAGAACTGGGATAACACCATTACCACTATCCCGACCTATGCCCTGGTATCCGATGCCTTTAAAAACTGGAGCGGCATGTCAGCCTCCGGTGGGCGACGGATTAAACGCTGTATCAATATCGATACCACCAGTATCCGTTTCCTCTCAGACGCGGAGCATGAAAAACTGATGCAGGCACGCCTGCTTAAGCCGTATATGGCGGCGCGCCAGGAGGAGATTAACAGCTGGAACGGGCAGGGCGACGTTGCCGCCGCCTCCGTACTGAATCAGCGCGGTATGACCAACGTGGGTACGTTCCGTGCCTATCTGACCGAGTATCTGCGCCAGCATCCGTCGATTCGTAAAGACATGACGCAGATGGTACGCCAGCTGGCACCGGGCGCCGAGGGTCTCCCCATTGAGATCTATGCGTTTACCAATACCGTTGCCTGGCTGGAGTATGAAAGCATTCAGGCCGATATTTTCGATCATGTCTTTGCGGTCGTGGGCGAGTTCGGCCTGCGGGTGCATCAGGCACCGACCGGCAGTGATGTGCGGGCGATTGCGGGCGTTGTTTCTTCTTAAATACTGTACTGAATAAGAAAGGGGCTAAATAGTTAGCCCCTTTCTGCAACGGATAAATAACGCGGATTCAGAAACTTTTTTTCTTACTGCGTCGCTGCCGCTGAAATAACCCGCCTGCCAGAGCGCCGATCACCGTTAAAAGGGAAGCGGTAATCAGAAACAAGCCAACGTTTTGATTCATCTCCTCATCACTGACCACCGGGCCGACGATCAGATCGGATAGTAGTGGGAATACAGCAAATGTTACGCCAAATCCCACAATCGTGCCCAAAAGCGAAAACAAAAACAGCCTCATCGCATCTTACCTTAAGTTACAAGAAGCCATGTGTTAGCACATTTTCGAGTAGCAAAAAGTCCAAAGTGGTTATTTTGGGTGACAGTCATCACACTTAATAATTAAATGTGCATGATGATATAAGCGAATGGATAGCAATGCTTCCGGACATTGATGGCTGATTTTTTCTTTGTTTTTCCAGATTCTCCCCATGAGTGAACTGTCTACCCTGGTGCCAGAAAAAGCGTAACTAACAGTGCAATACCCGATTACACCGGGTTGCAGCATGCAGCTGGGTGTGTAACGGGGATATTAATGGATTAATACGAGAAAATGCTGATGTCTGTTCAAAATGAAACTCACTCTGCCCTGAGGATCGTAAGACAAACACGGAGATGGTGGAGCGAGTTTTGTGTGGAATTTGAAAGGAGTAAATACTATAAGGAGTTATCTGAAAGTGGGATATTTCCTGGTCGGTAAGTTGCATATGTAGCCAGTGAGATTTTACCTTTTATATCTGGGGAATATTTTGAGTCATAGCAATCCTCTTCACCCGCAGCAGTTGACGGTGTTTCAGGCCCTGGAGCTGGCGAATGCTCACTGGAACGCGGGCCAGGCGGCGCAGGCAGAGCAGCTCTGTTTACGGGTGCTGCAGGTCGCGCCATTACAGCACGATGCCCTCAATCTTTTGGGGATGATGATGCATGCCTACGGCAAGCCGGATCTGGCTCTCGATTATATCCATAAGGCCAGCCAGTCACCGGAGGCACCGGCAATCATTCACAGCAACCTGGCCGAGCTTTACCGCCAGAAAGGTTTGCTGCTGGAAGCCGAGCAAGCCGCCCGGCGCGCAACCGAACAAGAGCCGGAACTTGTCGCAGCTTGGAGTAATCTTGGAATCATTCTGCAGGAGGCCGGAAAATTCAATGCTAGCCTGGAATGCCTGAAATACGTTGCATCATTGCAGCCGGATAATGCCGAGGTGTACAACAATCTGGGCAATACTTACAAGCGTCTGGGCGATCTGCCCCGCGCCCACGACAGTTACCAGCGTGCCCTGACATTGCGCCCCGATTACGCCGAGGTGTACAGCAATCTTGTCTTACTGTTGATTGACCAGGGCCGTATTGATGAGGCTGTGGCCTCTGCCATGCGGGCGATAGATATCAACCCGCAGCTGGCTGATGCGTACCTAAATCTGGCGGAAATTGCGTTGTCGCGTATGCGCTATGCCGATGCGCTGCGCTGGGTCAACGCACTGCTGGCGTTTGCCCCACAACACGCGGGTGCGCTCACTGCACTTGCCCATATCATGAATGCCGATGAGCGTTACGAAGACGCTGTCGCCGCTGCACGTCACGCCCTGGCCATCGCACCGGATAGTGCCAATACGCATAAGATTTTGGGTAAAGCCTTGCAGGCGCTTGGGCAGTATAAAGAAGCTGAGCAGGCTTATCACCAGGCTGCGGCATTACCTGGTACGGTCGCCGAGGAAGCCCTGATTGCGCGTGCTGTGTTACTGATGGAAATCGGTGATAAGGACGCAGCGACGGCGGGCTTTGAACGCGCATTGGAACGTTTTCCTGATTCGCCGCGGGTTATCGCTGCGCGTTGCGATAACAAATTCTATCGGGCAGGCGACCCCGACGTGGTGGTCATGGAAGCCGCGTTAGTACGCGAACCTGCTCCCCCGTTGAATGAAAAAATGATGCTGCATTTTTCGCTGGGCAAAGCTTATCTGGATACCCATGATTCTGATCGCGCATTTTTCCATTTAAACCAGGGTAATGCGTTTAAACGGGCCTCTTTTCATTACGATGCCGCACAAACCAGTGCGTGGATGAAAAATATTGCTGCCGTTTTCACACCAGCTTTGATGGCACAGTTCAGCGGCGCTGGCGCTGCTTCTGACCGACCGGTGTTTGTCATCGGTATGCCGCGCTCAGGCACCACGCTGATTGAGCAGATTCTGGCCTCACATCCTGCGGTTTATGGTGCAGGGGAGTTGCGTGCGCTGGATCGGGCAGTGTCACGTGGAGGCCGCTTCCCGGATGATGTGGCGCACTGGAGCAAGGCCGATTTTGCCCATATTGGTGCGGATTACCTTGAGCAGGTGCGCCATCTGGCGCCGGATGCATTGCGGGTGATCGACAAACTGCCTGGCAACTTCCTCTATGCCGGATTGATTCCACTGCTGCTGCCCGGCGCGCGCATCATCCATTGCCGCCGCGATCCTGTTGATACTTGCCTGTCCTGTTACAGCAAGCATTTTTCTGGCGAGCAGCTATTCGCTTACCAGCTGGATGAACTGGGCCAGTTCTACCTGGCGTACCAGACGCTGATGGCACATTTTCGCCAGATTTTGCCCGCAGAATGCTTCATCGAAGTTGATTACGAAGCTGTGGTCGACGACCTCGAAGGCCAGGCGCGGCGCCTGATTGATTTCATCGATCTTCCCTGGGACGACGCCTGCCTGACCTTCCACGAAACACGTCGCATTGTGCGCACGGCCAGCGTGGCTCAGGTGCGTCAGCCGATCTACACCTCCTCCAAAGGACGCTGGCACCGGCACGCGGCGCACCTCGGTCCTTTGCTGGACGCACTGGGTCTGGAGCCGCAATGAACCTCATACCGACAGATGTCCACGCCATTTTCCTGCAAGTTGACTCACTCCTGGAGGCCGAACGCTGGGCTGAGGCTGACGTGATGCTGTGCCAGGCGCTGGCCTCCGGTACCGGGCCAATTCCCTTGTGGCGGCAGCTCTATGTGGCGTTTCGCCAGCAAGGGAAGTTTGCCGAGGCGACTCAGGTGCTGGAGATGATCGTGCAGGCAACGCCCGGTGACGTGAGTGTGCGCTTCGACTTGTCTGAGATGTTGTTATTACAGGGCGAATTCACGCGCGGCTGGCGCGAATATCGCTTCCGTTACCGGCTCGACAACACCCGCATGCTTGAACGCCACATCGCTAAACCGCGATGGGAAGGGCAGTCTGTGCAGGGGAAAACGCTGCTTATCCACGATGAACAGGGTTATGGCGACACCTTTCAGTTTCTGCGGCTGGTACAGCAGGCGCAAGAGCGCAGCGGTGCCCATGTTGTGCTGGAGGTGAATCCGGAGGCTTATCACCTGGCGCGTGGCGTCAGCGGGTATCACCAACTGATGGTGCGCGGGACGCTGCCGCCGCCCTTCGATTTCCACTGTGAACTGATGAGTCTGCCAGCGGCGCTCGGTTTACAGCTGTCGCATCTGCCGGGGAAAATGCCCTATCTGTTTGCCGATCCTGCCCGGGTAGAAAAATGGCGCGTACGCCTGGCCGACCTGCCACGCCCGTTAGTGGGGTTGGTGTGGGCCGGTCGTCCCACTCATGCCAACGATAAGCGCCGCTCGCTGACGCTGAGCGAACTGGCACCGCTGGCGCAGGAGGGCATCACCTTCCTGGCATTACAGAAAGGGCCAGCGGCCGAGCAGGCCGCCACGCCGCCACCAGGTATGTCGCTGCTGTCACTGAGTGATGAGATCCACGATTTCGATGATACTGCGGCCATCCTTTGCGTGATCGATACCCTGGTTTCTGTGGACTCCTCGCCGGTTCACCTGGCCGGTGCGCTCGGCCGACCAGCCTGGGTGCTGTTGCCTTTCCAACACGACTGGCGCTGGTTACAGCAACGTGAGGACTCCCCCTGGTATCCTGGCATGCGGTTGTTCCGCCAACCCGCGTCAGGGCAATGGCATACC
Source organism: Erwinia sp. MYb416 (assembly GCF_037479575.1). Lineage (NCBI taxonomy): Bacteria > Pseudomonadati > Pseudomonadota > Gammaproteobacteria > Enterobacterales > Erwiniaceae > Erwinia > Erwinia sp. MYb416. Next base: position 701,056 of record NZ_JBBGYT010000439.1, on the reverse strand, counting down.
GTCCTGCAAAACGTTGCCATAGCGTTAAAAACATTAAAGGATGTGCCTGAAGCGCACGGTCCTGCACAGCCTTAATCGCTGTTGCGGAGCAGGTGATACCGGTTGCTAACACCGCACGTCAGAATTGTACGATTCTAATGCAATAATCACTTGTTACAAATTTGTGGCTAATGATATAAGTTTAATCTTATAAATCATAAAAAATGCAGGGGCGGGGAATGTTAAAATATAGAATGAGTCCAGTGGCAGAAGCACTCAACAGACGCAAGGTGCTGGGCCTTTCTTTGGGGTCCGCAATGGTGTTGCTGTCGTCAGCACAGGCCTATGCAGCCTGTTTCCCCGTTAATATCTCGTCGACACTGGTGGGAACGACCGACTGCATCGACTGGTCTGCCGGGGACTTTAACATTGTCAGTGAGAGTGCACTTATTTCAACGGGTACCCCGCCCCTGGCGGCATCCTCCTCAGCGGGAGTATTAACCAATGACGGATTGCTGAGTGGGACATCCGTCGCCGCCCTGCAGAACACCAGCAACTCCTTGAGCGTTGTGAATGGCGGCAGGATCATCAGTGACACTTTCGGGATCTTAAATAACGGAACGATCGTATCGCTGGCCAACAATGCCGGAGGGACGATTTCCGGCACCACGGCAGGTATTCGGAACAACAGCCTCATTACGTCACTCAGTAATGGCAATATCATCTCGGGTGGCATTGGCATCCTCAATGCCGGTACGATCGGCACGTTGTCCAATACGGGAAGCCTCACCGGAACGACAGCGGGCATTCAGAGTACGGGTGCGATCACCAGCTTATTCAATAGCGGCACTATTTCTGCCAATAGTTACGGCGTTCAAGCTGATAACGGCAGCCTCATCACCTCGCTGGAGAATACCAGCACTGGCCTTATTGAAGCAGGGACAGGGGTTCTGGCTGGCAACCTTACTCCCTCGGGCGTGATCAATATCAACACGCTAACCAAAGCCGGTCGGATTTCAGGGACGACTAACGTGGGTGTTGGCACCAGCGCCAACGCCACCATCGGTAGCCTGAATAACAGCGGGACTATCACCGGTGCTCTTGGCGCTGTCGCGAATGCCGGTACTCTCGGTGCGCTGGTGAACAGCGGAACCATTGCCAGCAGCAGCGGCTATGCCATTTATAACGCTTCAATTGGTACCCTGGGGCCGATCACCAACAGCGGCCTGGTCTCCGGTTTGATCGGTAATTTATCCAGCCGCAGCATGACTATCAACGGTGGCAGCGATACGATCTTCGGTACCCTGACCGGTGCCAGTGGCGGCATCGGCAGTGCCGATATCGGGACGATCTCAAGTAACGCCGCCAGCCTCTATTTCGCGTCCGGCAATCTGCTGCTCAACGATAAAATCAACGTCGGCAGCAATTACGTGAACAACACGGGCGCGACGTTGCAGGTCAATAACCTTATCAGCATCACCGGCAATTACACTCAGAGCGCCCTGGCGACATTGCTGGTCGGTGTCAGTGATTCAGCAATAAGCAGCGGGAATGATACCGATACCGGCTATGGGCGTCTGATTGTCAGTGGTGCCGCAACCATCGAAAGTGGTTCGACTGTTTCACTCAAGGCACTCAATACCTACAGCTTTGCGGCAGGACAGCGCTACGTGGTGATCACCGCTGCTACCAGTGGCACCGATTACAATGCCGATTCCTTAAATTATTTGGCCTCCGGATACAGTGGGTTAAACACGGGTGCCGCTGTTGTCAATGGCAACACCAGTAGCCTGGTGGTGACGCTTGGCAATATTATTAATCCGACCAATCCTACTAACCCGACCAATCCTACTACCCCTTCCACCAGCTACGCCACGACTGGCAACGCGATCTCATCGTTGAAGGGACTGAAGCAGTACTCCGGCATTGCCCCGGGACTGCTCGATCTGTATAACGCCTCCCTGGCCATTGACTCTACCCGGGAAGCAAACAAGGTGGGTGAGCAGTTATCACCAGTACAGAACAGCAGCGCCAGCCATGTGGCCTCAGTTGCAACATTCGACGCAGTCAGCGTGGTCGGTCAGCGAGTTGATGCCGTGCGTCTGGCACAATCGCATGGCATGCGTGGTGTGGCTACCGGTGATGATCCTGCTGAGTGGTCTGCATGGGGGCAGGTGTTTGGCGGCCATGCTAATCAGGGGATGGTGGATGCTGTCAGTGGTTATAAAGCGAATTACAGCGGGCTGGTACTGGGCGGCGATCGGGGCTTGGGAGACGCCTGGCGCGCCGGTGGTGCCCTGACCTACAGTTACACCTCGGTTCATGGCGAAGATAATCTTTCCGGTAACAAGACGGGCGTTGACTCATATGGCCTGATTGGCTATGCCAGCTATACCGGTGAACCCTGGTTCGTTAACCTTTCGTCCAGTGTAACCCAGCAACGTTACGACACCACGCGCAATGTGAGTGTGACGGGTTACTCCGATACGGCGCAGGGCAAGTTTGATGGGCAGCAGTACGTCACCAAAGCGGAGTTTGGTTATCCGCTGGCCGTGGCGGACGCCACCACTCTGACGCCGCTAGCCAGTCTGAGCTACAGCTATCAGACGCTGGACAGTTATCAAGAAAGCAGCGGTAATGGTTCAGCCCTGTCAGTAGAAGGCAGCCATAATAACGCGCTGCGTAGCGGACTGGGCGCACGTCTGGATAAATCATTCCAGACAGGCTTTGGCGATGTTGTGCCTTATGTACAGGCTGTCTGGACCCATCAGTATAATCCTCAGCGCAGTGCCACTACCGCCAGCTATATTGCTGATACAGCAGGTGAAACCAGTTTCACCACCTTTGGTGCTTCACCCGTTGAAGACACTGCCGATCTGTCTGTTGGTGCTACCGTGGTTAAATCAGACACGCTCAGCCTGACCGCGCGTTATAACGCGCAACTCGGTGAGCAGTACAAAGGGCAGACCGTCACTTTGCAGGTACGTCAGCAGTTCTGATCCGTTCCCGTCACCCGAATACCGCTTCTGAGAAAGGCCTCTGAAGCGGTATTTATCCCTCGCGCATGTGCCAAAATAATGATTCTTATCGAATGAAGAAAAACAGACATGCCACGACAAGTCCACTGACCCGGGCCTTTCGCATGTCGATCTCCTCGGGGCAACGTTATCAGTATGCAGGACGACCTCTAAAAGTGAATAGTGCGTTTTAGCGGGATACTTACAGCTGCTGCCGGATCCCAAAACCGCACCCAAAAGCCAGAACAGAAACCGTTTCACCGCACCTTCCAGACCCCTCCTTTAACGTAAAGTCATAAAGCCCATGTAGTAGTACATTTCCGTTTAGCGAAAAGTCCAATGTTGATGATGGCTTCTTAATGCCTGCTTTTGTTTGCCTGTCGACCAGCGACATGAACTGGCTGGTTCATGGTTTTTACGATGCGTATAAATAGCCCCGTAAGCCGATGGAGTGAGTTCTTACGCTCTCACAAATGGCTCAATCGACAGGGTGTCATACACAGAGTTATCTCAAAAAAACATCATGCAAACAGAGGCTTTTATGACATATCCAACAAGCAAACTGAATGGTCTGGTCGGCTTTGCTAAAGCCGCCAATGTGACAGGTGGCTGGAATGGCTCGGTGGTGGAAATTAATACGTTGGCGCAGCTTAACCAGTATGTAGGTGACAGCACGGCGCGGGTACTAGTGATCAACAGTAATATCACCGCCTCAAGTCTGACGAAAGTGAATCTCGGTTCGAATAAAACTATTATTGGTTCATTCCAGAATCGCACCTTAAACAATATCCATTTCCGTGCGACGACCACCTCGCAGAACATTATTTTCCAGAATCTGATTTTCCAGCATTCAGTGAATATTAAAGCCAATGATGATATCCAGCTTTACCTGAACTACGGCAGTAAATACTGGATCGATCACTGCTCATTCGTCGGTCACACCTGGTCAGATGGTGACGGCAGCCTGGATAAATTGCTGTATATCGGTGAGAAAGCTGACTACGCGACCATCAGCAACTGCTATTTCGGTAACCATAAATACGGGCTGATTCTGGGGCACCCGGCAGATGATAATGATGCAACGTATAACGGTTACCCGCATCTGACCATTTGCCACAGTTACTTCGATAATATGGAGGTCAGGGCGCCGGGACTGATGCGTTATGGCTACTTCCATGTTTACAGTAACTATATCAACAAGTTCCAGCTTGGCTTTACGCTGGCTCAGAACGCAAAAATTATTTCTGAAAATAACTACTTCGGTGAGGGCAGTGCGAATAAAGGCATGCTGGATGATAAAGGCAACGGCACCTTTACTGATACGGGCAGCGTGCCTGCCATTACCAACCAGAAGTCGCCGAAGAGTCAGTGGACAGCGGCATCAAACTACGCTTACAGCGCAAAATCAGCGGCGGACGCGAAAACGTTTGCGGCTGCTAATGCCGGGGCGAAGTCTACGACGCTGGTATTTGGTGGTTAACTGAAGATAACGGAAGCCCGCACACGCGGGCTTTATCCTGTCGTAGGGCGGCGGTGTAACCGTCCTGCGTCATCATTCTATTCATATTCAGAAATCTCCCCACATATTCATCAAGATAAAAGCGATAATAATTATAAATGAGATTTATCTAATGAAGAAAAGGAAGCATGCTATTCCTGTCATGTGATCCTACCAACGTAATTTGGGCAATGCGGTGAGAACTTAAGAGTTACACTATATAAATCTCATTTAAAGCAAATAACAGTCGATGAGCTTAATAATCCTTTGCCTAAAAAGATATTTAAAAACACCAATTTATAGGTTTTGACTATTGATGTGATTAAATATTATGATATTTCTTTAATTGTCAGGATGACATTCACAACAGCAAGGATGCTACTATGAATAAATTAAACAGATATTTTCCAGATCAGAAAATTTTGATACTCTTAAATCGCTTCATTCTTAGATAGGATGAATCAGACTGCAATAAAGGAAAAGTCGTAAAAGGTTCATATTTTTTTGTATAGAATATTTTCTAAAGTATCAGCAAGATTATGAGAATCCGAGTCTTAAGTGTTAAAAAAATATTATCGCGGTTCTCACTTCAGCTTTACTCAGCCAAAATTTTTATACTATACCAAGCACTATAAGCCTTGAAAGGGTACTATATTTTTATAAATTCATCGTGGAGTATATTGTCTGGAATAAGCATGAAGTAGGGAGGGTATTTAAAGAGCACGCCCTGAATTATAAAAAAATCGAATAGACATGAAAAGTTGATCGGATGAGTTGCTTTCAGAAAATAGCATAACAAGTATATTCCAAAATTTTGTTATGCTAAAAATATCAAATTTGTATTCTTATAAATGAAAGTCACCTAATATAAATTTAGTTATTAATTGGCATGGTTACTAAAGCATATGGTCCAATAAATATAATTGTCATTTATAATACTTCACGGGTTTTAAGTTTTAAACCATATTTCTCTTGATTTTTCTTATCATAACTTAAAGCCCAAATAAGAGAGCTTGTATCAAATATAAATATTATTATGCTATCATCTCTTATGTGTTCAGCGATTGTCCATAAAATGGCATGGCACCTATTAAATAAATTATCTAATCTTTGCGAAAAGAGATAGTTGTACATATTTCTCAACTTCTCTATATCACTATCATTTATCTTCTCAATGTCTTTTCTTACAATGATCTCATATTTCCAAATTAATGCCTTTATTATATTAAACTCACTATTGTCTGTTCTTATTATTTTGTCGAGATTTAAAAGTTTATCTGCATCGTTTTTTAATTCGTTTGTTCTAAAAAGAATATTATTTGCAAGTGTTTTAAATCCTTCATTCCTGGCTTTAATTTCTAGTGCTTCTAACTTTTCAATTTTTTCTTCCCTATCTAAATATGAAAACAAGATCATTTCTGCCGTCATATAAGATACATTTTTCCTCTTCTTTTTTGATGTAATTTCTTCGGCTATTTCTTTTGCCTTATTTTTATTTGTGCTTTCGAGTAGTAATAATTCCTCAGAAGTTATCAAATTAGTGACGTAACTATCTTTATGTTCTAGAGTTAGTTTTTTTGCAAGGTCTAAATTATTCTTTGCATCATCATATTGGTTTAGCATCCTCTGCGAAGAGGATAAGTGATAGTAATATCTATGAGTAGGTAAATTGTGAAGCTCGAATATGTTAATTAACTGTGTACATGAGCTTATTGTTTCTTTGAATCTCGATGAATTACTTAAAGAATATACATAAGCCTCTGCTAAATAAGAAATTAAATGTTTTATTGAGTCTTGGTGTGATTTTTTTATCTCTCCAATCTCTTTTCCAATTATGTTTTTTAGAATTATACATCCATTATCACCTTCCGAGTTAAATTTAGAATCAATTATTTTTCTATTGGTTGAGTTTATTTTAATTCCATCTTTAGATTGAATAATAGTAATATTTATAAAGTCTTTGGATATTTCGTAGATTTCATCTTGGGTAAGTAATGAGAGTATATAATCTCTTATTATAGGATTTATTTTAGTAATAATATTTTTGTAGTCTATTTTAATTGACTTCGCAAGTGCTAGATCTATTATTTCTTCTATGTTACTTAACTTGATATTTTTCCCTATTTCAGATTTTCGTATATTTGTTAGAGTTTCGCCGTTTTTTAAAACAGAAAGGATAGTTAACAATTTGTATGTATTTTCTTTTTCAGGGTTTATTTTTATTCGTTTAATTTTATTTATTGTTGAAAGTGTTAAGCTATCATCATTGTATATAGAATCAAATATTGTATTATCAGACAGAACCTCGTCAATGGAAGTTATTTCACAATAGCTCATAATCTTTTCGAGCTTTTTTACAACCCCATCGCTTATCTCAAATACTCGATTGATATCCTGACCACTAATACCCTCAATGTACTTTCTTAAGATAATTCCTGTTTCTTGTAGCGATAACTCATTAAGTTTTACATGATAATTATGAAAACTTAGTAAATTAAATTGTGAAGTAAATATAAATTTTATATTTTTACCATGTGAAAATGCGGTTGATGTGATATTTAAGAGATATGTAACGGCTTCACGACTCATTGAATCGTCAAGATCACTAAATATAAAAAAACAATCAAATGATGATAGGGGCATATCCTGTTTAGTAGCATTAATTATAATGGCTATATCAACACCTGTGCCCGCTTTAATTTTGTCATCAATATCATTCTTGCTTTTACAATTAGATAGATTTACTTTGAATAATATAGGTTTTAAAGACAGATCGGTATACGTAGCTCTTATAAAACCTATCTCGCCGAATCCTACAGATGACTCAATAAAAACAATTCCTTTATCATTTAGCTTTTCTGTAGCAAGCCTTTTTTCAATCAATCTTACTTCTTGATAATTAAATTTACTCTCTTCATCATCAAAATTATAATAGATCAATTCACTGTCTGATTCAGTTTTCCCTTTTATCTCTTCTTTCTTAGATTCTACTTTAGTTTTTTTTTAAGAGTGTCAAAAAGTGTATTGCAGTCAACATTTTTAAAAAAGCGAACCAATCCTCTGGCAATTGCGGGTTCAAGAATATCAAAAATATCTGAGTATTTAGAGGTGATCACGTCATTTTCATTTTGGTAAAAGCACCATACTATACTATATTCTTCCTTAGAGTCCTTAACTATATTAGCTAAAGTTCTTGTGAAACTATCATCCCAGCCACTATAGCCTATTATATATATTTCATGAGTAGTGAGCATTTGCCGTATAGATGCCTCCAACAAACCTCTTTCTATCGTTAGCTGATTGCTTTCATGCATGGTTTCACCATGATTATGAATACCATGGAGATGTATAATGTTTATGTTATCGTTTTGAGCAAGGTTTAAATTTGAATCGGAAATAATACTTACAGAATTATGTTTTTCACCTACATTCTCAATTTGATTCTCAATTATGGAGTCAAAGTTAGTAGTTAGAATATTTTTGCAGTTTAAAGTATTTGAATGTATTAAATCAATGAAGTCTACGATTTTTTGCGGGATTTTTTGTTTCCCGTTTTCATCTTTATTTTCATCAATAATATAATCAATGAATGAAGTGACATCCTCGCTTCTAAAAACATCATTAATATATGATAGGGTCTCTTGATATTTTTCGGTCCCGTCATAACCATCTATGTGTTTAATGTAATCCTCTCGTTTCGATTTGCCATGTCTTTCATGTATGAAAGTACCGGCCAAGTCAACTACTTCGGAAACGCTAGCAATGCCCGCACCATCTTGCTTTGCGGTGATAGCCGAACCAAACATAAAGGCAACTTCTGCCCCATTTAGCAGCTCAATCCTGCTAACCAACAATGAGCAATCACCAATGCGCATTCTTTTTTTCATTATAAATTTTCCTTTGCAAATGCATGTTTGTGCAAATTTTCTTATATGTAAATTTTTTTTTCAAGATTTTCTTTATGTAATTTCAAAGTTCGAAATGACTTTTTTAAGCAATTAGTGCTATTAATGATTAATTTTACTTTACTTTTATGTGCTGGCATGGGTAAGGGTAATTTATTTTTCTCATGCTCGAAAAGTTAGTACCAGTCAAAGCTTTGATCATATTGAGGCACCAATCTTTGCATTTTTGTTTCTTTATCATCTCATCCGCATATTACCTATCTAACTCAATATTGGTGTATATTATTGTTTTTTATGTTTTTTTTAAAAAAAAACCACATAAAAACATGACCTTTATATTTAACTAATTTTGAAATTTTTACCGATTAACCACTTTATCAAAAATATGCATCCATCGCTTTAACTGGATTTCAGTGTCCCGCATGCCTTGTTGTGAGTTGAAGTCGCCTTGCTGCGGAAAGAGCATCACTCTCCACTCTGGGTTTTGCACATCATCTACGGCTATGTAAAAACCTGATTCTCTAAAATCATAGGCGCGGTCGAGTTCTTTGTTGATCCCAACTCTTTCTCTCGTAGTAGGCAAATTGTATAGCCACTCTTTGATAGCTGAGAACGGATAGATTTTTTGTTTGTTCTCTTCCCTGAGATGAATCAGTCCTCTGTGCTGGCCGAGTTTCATTGAACTGGAACTGATCTCTTCCCTTTTTTCAGTACCGGCTTAAAGTGGGGTTTCCGGCCTTTCTTTCCCTGAACAAATGAGGTCATCCGGCATGAAAAAGACGTGTTATACCGAAGAGCAGATCGCTTTTGCCCTGAAGCAGGCAGAAACAGGTACGCGGGTCGAGGAAGTCTGCAGAAAGATGGGGATTTCCGAGGCTACTTTTTACAACTGGAAGAAGAAGTTTGGCCGCATGGGCGTGACGGAACTGCGCCAGCTGGAAGAAGAGAATCACCGCCTGAAACGGCTGGTCGCCGATCTCAGCCTGGACAAGGAAATGCTGCAGGACATCATCCGAAAAAAGTTCTGAGGCAGGTGCAGAAACGCGAGGCGGTCGAATACCTGCTGGTGGCGTACCGCATCGGGGTTCGCAGGGGATGCCGGCTGATGATGCAGAGCCGAACAGTCTACAACTACCGCAGCTGCCGCGATGACCGGGCCCTCACGCAGCGGATACGGGAGATTGCAGAAACCCGCATTCGTTATGGTGTGCAGCGGATCCATATCCTGCTGCGGCGGGAGGACTGGCTGGTTAACCACAAGAAACCCCACCGGATTTACTGTCTGTAAGGGCTGAACCTGCGGTCAAAACGCCCGCGGCGGCACGTGACGGCCAGGCACAGGCTTATCCGCCCGGCTGTGACCGCGGTGGATCAGTGCTGGAGCATGGATTTCGTTGCTGATAATCTGTTCAACGGACGCCGGATCCGTGCCCTGACTGTAGTCGATAATTTTAGTCGTGAATGCGTGGCGATCGAGGTAGGCCAGGGGCTTCGTGGTGACGATGTGGTCGCCGTGATGGAACGTATCAGGCAGACACAGCAGCGTGTACCACAGCGGCTACAGACGGACAACGGGAGCGAATTTATCTCGAAAACGCTGGATCGCTGGGCGTATGAAAACGGGGTAACGATGGACTTCTCCCGCCCCGGGAAGCCCACGGATAACGCCCTGGTTGAGTTGTTTAACGGCAGCCTGCGTGATGAATGTCTGAACGTGCACTGGTTCCTGTCACTGGAAGATGCTCGGGAGAAGATCGAGCACTGGCGGCAGGAATATAACCAGTACCAGCCACATTCCTCGTTAAATAACCAGACTCCGGAAGAATTTATCCGAAGCCTGCAAACAGGGCCGGATTTCTGATTTACCCTGGCACCGATATTGGGAAGAGATCAAGAAACCGGAAATCTCAAAAAGTGCCTGGAACTAAAGCTGGGATACTTACACATACCATTACCATCGGTCATTTTGACAGGTTTATCAGAATGCTTTGTATTTCTTACTTTTAACTCAGTAAGCGCCATACTAAAAACCCTCAGATGATGGTATCTGCAATATCGAACTTAACATACCAACATATGTACCAACTAAACAGGGTGGATTTTGAAATACAGCTGTGAACGTTAATGGGCTATTAACGGGAGGTAAGTGTTTGAAGTTAAAGGGTTGACTAGACTTTGAAATACTTAGGTAGGCTAACATTTGGTGTCCCCTGCAGGAATCGAACCTGCAACTAGCCCTTAGGAGGGGCTCGTTATATCCATTTAACTAAGGGGACAGCGGCGCGCAGTATAGCCTGTTTCGCGCCACAGATTAACCACTTACCCGCCTGACTGCGCGTTTTAGCATCAATCCGGCTGATTTTCTGCCTCTTTCTTCTCTTTGCGCTTCGCCTCCGCTGCGGCTTTCGCTTTGGCTTTGTTGCTCATGTCGTTACGGATCTGCGCATGGCTGATCAGGGCAAAGATAAAGGTGCCGCCAATGATGTTGCCGGCAAGGGTTGGCAGCGCAAACGGCCAGATAAACTGCTGCCACGGCAGATCGCCGCTGAACACCAGATAGAAGATCTCCACCGATCCCACCACGATATGCGCCAGGTCACCCAATGCCACCAGCCACGTCATCAGGATGATCACCCAAATCTTAGCGGCGCCCGCAGACGGGAACATCCATACCATGGTGGCAATGATCCAGCCGGAAACCACCGCGTTGGCAAACATCTCCATCGGGCTGTTCTCCATCACTTTCTGGCTGATGCTGACAAACGCCCCGCGTACGGCGTCGTCGAAAATGGGCAGGTGGTTAAAGGCCAGCGCGGCCAGCGCAGTGCCAATCAGGTTACCGCCCAGCACTAACCCCCACAGACGCATCAGCAACAGAAAATTCCCGCCGTTCGGTTTATGCATCACGGGCAGCACGGCAGTGACGGTGTTCTCGGTAAACAGCTGCTGCCGCGCCATAATCACGATAATAAAGCCGAAGGTGTAGCCGAGGTTCTCCAGCAGAAACCCGCCGGGAACATCCTGCAGATTGACGTGGAAGATGCCTTTTGCCATCAGTGAGGCCCCCATCGACAGCCCGGCCGCTATAGCAGAAAACAGCAGGGCGAGGGCATCACGCTCCAGCTCTTTCTCCCCCTCCTGGCGGATCTGCTCGTGTACGGCAGCAGCCTGTGAGGGCAGGGCTTCTTCATCCACCTCAATCTCTTTGCCCTGTTCGCTTTCTTCACTCTCAACCTGATTATCATTATCGTTTTGTGTGTTTTTCATCTTTCCCCCAGAGAATAGCGTTCCCTCTTAAGCGTAGCGGGTATTATCCGACGCGATGAAATGTAACCTGCATTAATAAGAAGAGTAACAAAGCTTTAACCCAGGCGTGAAACCGTGCAAAAAAGCGCCATAGTCCGGTTTTTCAGGGGGAGAAGACGTGCCTTATGCCGCCTGGTCAGCGTAGGCAGACACACAGTTTGTGGTACTATCCTGCATCAAATTTAACAATGTGCGATTTTCCTCCCATGCTGGCAGCCCAAAATCTGACATGTGTTCGCGATGAGCGGACGCTGTTTAGCGATCTCAGTTTTACCGTGAAGGCCGGCGATATTGTGCAGGTGGAAGGGGAAAATGGTGCAGGAAAAACCTCGTTGCTGCGTATTCTGGCCGGGCTCAGCCGGGCAGAGCAGGGCGATGTGCTCTGGCAGCAGCGCAGCATTCAGCAGGAGCGTGAAAACTATCACGCCAGCCTGCTTTACCTCGGCCATCTGCCGGGGATCAAAGCGGTCTTAACCCCATTTGAAAATCTCAGCTTCTGGCACACGGAGCGTTCGCCGGAGGAACTCTGGCAGGCGCTGGAGCAGGTCGACCTTACCGGCTATGAAGACGTTGCGGTGTCCCAGCTCTCCGCCGGGCAGCAGCGACGCGTGGCGCTGGCGCGCCTGTGGCTGTCAGCGGCACCGCTGTGGATACTGGATGAACCCCTGACCGCCATTGATAAATCGGGTGTGGACCAGCTGATAGCCAGGCTGGTGCTTCATGCCGATCGGGGCGGGGCGGTGATCCTCACCACGCACCAGGAACTGCCTGCGACCGTGCGTCATCTCAGCCGCATTCGGCTGACGGATGGGATGGCCTGATGTTCTGGCGCGTATTGCAGCGTGAACTGCGCATCGCTTTTCGTAGCGGGTCAGAAATTATCAACCCGCTGTGGTTCTTTCTGATTGTTGTCACGCTGTTTCCCTTAGGCATCGGGCCGGAGCCGCAGCTGCTGGCGCGCATTGCACCTGGCATTGTCTGGGTCGCGGCGCTGCTCTCCTCGCTGCTGGCACTGGAGCGGCTGTTCCGTGATGATTTTCTCGATGGTTCGCTGGAGCAGCTTCTGCTGTTGCCCACGCCGCTGCCGTTGACGGTGCTGGGCAAAGTGGCCGCACACTGGATCGTTACCGGGCTGCCGCTGCTGCTGCTGTCACCGCTGGTCGCCTTGTTGCTGTCGCTGGATTTTGCCAGCTGGCGCGCGGTGGCGCTGACTTTGCTGCTGGGCACGCCGACGCTCAGTTTCCTCGGCGCGATTGGTGTCGGGCTGACGGTGGGGCTGCGTCGTGGGGGCGTATTACTGAGTTTACTGGTGTTGCCGCTGGCGGTGCCGGTACTGATTTTTGCCAGTGCAGCCATCGATGCTGCGGGCCAGGGGCTGCCGATTGACGGCTATCTGGCCATTCTGGGTGCCCTGCTGGCAGGGAGTGCCACGCTGGCACCTTTTGCCACGGCGGCTGCATTACGGGTGAGCGTTCACTAACCGGCGAAAAGACCGGGAGTACGCCGTTTTAGCGCGAACTTACGCCAGACGAATGATCTTTAATTGTGAGCAAAAACATCATGTGGAAATGGATACATCAACTGGGCAAGCCCGATCGGTTGTACCGATTATGCGGACGCCTGGTACCGTGGTTTGCGATCCCGGGCGTGGCTGCGCTGCTGCTGGGCTGGGCGTGGGGGTTCGGTTATGCTCCGCCAGCATCTGAGCAGGGTGACGGTTTCCGCATCATCTATATCCACGTACCGATGGCCATGTGGTCGATGGGCATCTATGCCGCGATGGCGTGCGCCGCCTTTATCGGGCTGGTGTGGCAGTGGAAAACGGCTGACCTTGCCATGATGGCCATGGCCCCAATCGGTGCGGTGTTTACCTTTATTACGCTGGTTACTGGCTCCGCCTGGGGCCGACCGATGTGGGGCACTTGGTGGATGTGGGATGCCCGTCTGACGTCCGAACTGGTGCTTTTGTTCCTTTATATGGGCGCCATTGCGCTGTATCACGCCTATGATGACCGCCGCATGGCCGGGCGCGCCGCGGGGATTGTGATCCTCGTTGGTGTGATTAACCTGCCGATTATTCATTACTCCGTAAAGTGGTGGAATACCCTGCATCAGGGCTCGTCCGGGGTACTGTTACAGGCCGTTGACCCGACTATGCGGGCACCGCTGTACTGGTCAATCCTGGGCGTGTGGCTGGTGTTTATTACCCTGACGCTGATGCGCCTGCGTAACCTGCTGCTGCATACCGAGCGCCATCGCCCGTGGGTCGCGGAGCTGGCCGTCAAGGGAGGGCATCACCGATGACACCTGCTTTCTCTTCCTGGCATGATTTCTTTGCCATGGGCCGTTACGGCTTCTATGTCTGGCTGGCCGTGAGCTGCACCCTGATCCCGCTGGTTACGCTGTTGATACATACGCTGTGGCAACGCCGCCGTCTGCTGGCTGACATCCGTCAGCGCCATGCCCGTGAGCAGCGTATTCGCGCAGCAAAAATGAAAAACGCCGCCACCGCGGCAGGAGAACAATCGTGAATCCCCGTCGTAAAAGTCGCCTGATTCTGGTGATGTTGATATTAATCGGGCTGGGGCTGGCAACGGCGCTGGTGATGTACGCGCTGCGTTCCAATATTGACCTGTTTTACACGCCTGGCGAAGTGATCAACGGCAAAGGCGCTCGGCAGATTAAGCCGGAGCCGGGCCAGCGTCTGCGCGTGGGCGGCATGGTGATGCCGGGCAGCGTTAAACGCGATCCGAACACCTTGCAGGTCTCGTTTAAACTCTACGATGCGGTGGGCGTGATTAGCGTCAGCTATGAGGGCATTCTGCCGGATCTGTTCCGCGAAGGGCAGGGCGTGGTGGCGCAGGGCGTGTTGCAGGATGGCACCCACGTGCAGGCAAAAGAAGTGCTGGCCAAACATGATGAAAAATACACGCCACCCGAAATTGAAGATGCAATGAAGAAAAATCACCGTTCCCCGGCGGCAATCAGCGCGAGCGGAGGCCAGTCATGATGCCTGAAATCGGCAGTTTCCTGCTGTGCCTGGCGCTGGCGTTTTCGCTGCTGCTGAGTGTTTATCCGTTATGGGGGGCCGCGCGTCAGGATACTCGTCTGATGGGGCTGGCGCGTCCGCTGACTTACGGGCTGTTTACCTGTATTGCCGGGGCCTTCTTGATCCTCGTTCATGCCTTTGTGGTGAACGATTTCAGCGTGGCCTACGTGGCGACCAACTCCAATACCTTATTGCCGGTTTACTACCGCATTGCCGCCACCTGGGGGGCGCACGAAGGCTCGCTGCTGCTGTGGGTGCTGCTGCTCAGTGGCTGGACGCTGGCGGTGGCGCTGCTCAGTCGCGCCATGCCGGCGGATGCCATTGCCCGGGTGCTGGCGGTAATGGGGATGATCAACCTCGGGTTCCTGCTGTTTATCACCCTGACGTCGAACCCGTTCACCCGCACATTGCCGGACTTCCCGATAGAGGGCAGCGATCTCAACCCGATGTTGCAGGATATCGGGCTGATCTTCCATCCGCCTCTGCTGTATATGGGCTATGTCGGTTTCTCCGTCGCCTTCGCATTTGCCATTGCCTCGCTGATGGCCGGGCGGCTGGATACCGCCTGGGCGCGCTGGTCGCGGCCCTGGACTACGGCGGCCTGGGTGTTTCTCACCATCGGGATTGTGCTTGGCTCGGCCTGGGCTTATTACGAGCTGGGCTGGGGCGGCTGGTGGTTCTGGGACCCGGTCGAAAATGCCTCCTTTATGCCGTGGCTGGCCGGGACCGCGCTGATCCACTCACTGGCCGTGACGGAAAAACGTGGCACCTTTAAAGCCTGGACGGTGCTGCTGGCAATCACCGCCTTCTCCCTCAGTCTGCTGGGCACCTTCCTGGTGCGCTCCGGGGTGCTGGTATCGGTCCACTCGTTTGCCTCCGATCCGGCGCGCGGCATGTTTATCCTCGCGTTCCTGATTATCGTCATTGGCGGTTCGCTGCTGCTGTATGCCATCAAAGGCGGTAAGGTACGCAGCCGGGTGCAGAATGAGGCCTGGTCGCGCGAATCCTTCCTGCTGGGGAACAATGTGCTGCTGATTGCCGCGATGCTGGTGGTGCTGCTGGGTACGCTGCTGCCGCTGATACATAAACAGCTCGGGCTGGGCACCATCTCCATCGGTGAACCTTTCTTTAATACGCTGTTTACCTGGCTGATGGCTCCGCTGGCGTTGCTGATGGGCATCGGCCCGCTGGTGCGCTGGCGTCGTGATGAGCCACAGAAACTGTGGAAGCGTCTGGGGCTGGCGCTGGTCGTCACGCTGCTGCTGTCGATTGTTCTGCCGTGGCTGATGCACGATCGCATTGAGGCGATGACGGTGGTCGGCCTGCTGATGGCGGTGTGGGTGATTATCCTGACGCTGATGGAACTGCATGAGCGCGCCACGCATCGCCATGATTTCTTCGCTGGCCTGCGTCATCTGTCGCGCAGTCACTGGGGCATGGTGCTCGGCCATCTGGGTGTTGCCGTGACGGTGATCGGCATCGCCTTCAGCCAGAACTACAGCGTGGAACGTGATGTGCGGATGAAAGAGGGCGATAGCGTGAGCGTTGCCGGGTATCAGTTCACACTGCGCGGTGTGGTGCGTCTGGTCGGGCCGAACTATTCCGGTAGCACAGGTGTGATTGACGTCACCCGCAACGGGAAACATGAAGCGACCTTGCAGGCGGAAAAACGTTTTTACAGTGCGGCACGCACCATGATGACCGAAGCGGCCATCGACGGCGGCTTCACGCGCGATCTCTATGCGGCGCTGGGCGAAGAGCTGGAGGGTAAATCCTGGGCTGTACGCCTCTATTACAAACCTTTTGTCCGCTGGATCTGGTTTGGTGGTGTCTTTATGGCGCTCGGTGGGGTGCTGTGCCTGCTGGACCCGCGCTACCGTTCGCGTCGTAAAGCACAAAAGGAGCTGGCATGAACAAGAAAATTCTTTATCTCCCTCTGGTGCTGTTTTTGCTGCTGGCGGCGGCGCTGCTGTGGCAGTTGAGCCGAAACGCCAACGGCGATGACCCGACGCGGCTGGAATCGGCGATGGTCGGTAAGCCGGTCCCGGTCTTCAAACTGGAGTCACTGGACCAGCCGGGTAAAACCTTCGATCAGTCGGTGCTGAATGACGGCAAGCCGATCCTGCTGAATGTCTGGGCCACCTGGTGCCCGACCTGCCGGGCGGAACATCAGTATCTGAATACGCTGGCTGCAAAAGGCGTTCGCGTTGTGGGGATGAACTATAAAGACGATCGTCAGAAAGCGATCACCTGGCTTAATACGCTCGGCAACCCTTATGCCCTGAGCCTGTACGACGGTGACGGAATGCTCGGGCTGGATCTGGGTGTGTACGGTGCGCCGGAGACGTTTCTGATCGATGGCCACGGTATTATCCGCTATCGCCACGCCGGTGATATGAACGACCGCGTATGGAACGAGGAAGTGAAACCCCTGTGGGAAAAATACAGCCAGGAGGCCGGATCGTGAAAGCTTATCTGATGCTGCTGGCGCTGGTGCTGTTCAGCGCGGGTGTGCAGGCTGACAACATCGACACCTACTCTTTTGCCACCGTGGATCAGGAGCAGCAATATCGCCAGCTTACGGCCTCGCTGCGCTGCCCGAAGTGCCAGAACAACAGTATTGCAGACTCCAATGCCATGATTGCCGGTGATATGCGGCTGAAGGTTTACCAGCTGTTGCAGGCAGGGCAAACGCCGGAGCAGGTGAAAGCGTATATGGTGGCGCGCTACGGCAATTTTGTTTCTTATCAACCGCCGGTGACGCCGTCGACGCTGATCCTCTGGGCGGGTCCGGCGCTGTTTGTGATTATCGGCACGCTGGTGATTATTCTGCGCAGCCGCAGGCGTGCTGAGCACGTCGCGCTGGATGCGGAACAGCAGCAGCGGCTTGATACCCTGTTAAACCATGACGAGAAGCAGCCATGAGCACACTGTTCTTAACCATCCTGTTGCTGCTGGTCGCCGCCTGTGCGCTATTTTTACTGGCAGGTGTACGCAACAAGCGGGGAAGCACCGCCGATCGCGATCGGCTTAATCAGGCTTTCTATCATCAGCGCCTGCGTGAGCTGGAAGAGGATGAAGGGCAGGGTGTGGTGGCAGAACGTCCCGAGATGGTGCGCGAGTTGCAGGAAACGCTGCTACTGGATATTCCCCAGACCCCTTCTCAAACATCCCGTCAGGTCAGCCGTTGGGCACTGCTGCCGGGCGTGGTGATCCTGCTGCTGGTGAGTCTCGGCTTCTACGTTAAAACCGGAGGGCTGCAACAGGTCCTGGCCTGGCAGCAGGTGAAAAACGAGCTGCCTGCGCTGCGTGCACAGGTGATGGATCCGCAGGCGCGGCCGCTGAGTATGGAACAGCTGGCACGTCTGGCTCTGGGGGTTCGCAGCGAGTTGCAGCGCACGCCGGATGATGTTGAAAACTGGAAGATGCTCGGCCGGCTGGGTATGGTGCTTAACAATGCCAGCATGGCCAGCCAGGCTTTTCGTCATGCCTTGCAGCTGGCACCGACCGACATTGATGTTCGCCTGAGCTATGCTGAAGTACAGACCCGCTCGAACGATCCGCAGGATAATCGTGAGGCGCTCATGATGCTGGAAGCCATGGCCGTGCAGTATCCTACAAATGAGCAGGTGCTGGGGCTGTTAGCCTTTAACGCGTACAACCAGCAAGACTATGCGCAGGCGGTCACGACCTGGCAGAAAATGCTGTCGTTGTTACCGGAAAATGACGGACGCCGGGTGATGATCCAGCGCAGTATCCAGCAGGCAGACAGCGCTTCCGGCAAAGAAAAAAGCCACCTGGCGTTAACCATCAGTTTGTCACCTGAGGCAGAAAAAATGTTACCCGCGAACGGAGTGTTGTATATTTCCGTGTCTGACGGCGTTTCTCAGGTTCCTGTAGCCGTGAAAAAGAGTCCGTTGAGCCATTTTCCTTTATCGATCACGCTGGATGACAGCAATGCTATGATGCCGGATCGGTTGTTATCCTCGCAGCATCAGGTGCAGGTTCGCGTGCGAATATCGCGCGATGGCAGCGCTTACCGTTCACCTGGTGACTGGTTCGGGCTGACTGAAGTACTGCCTTTTGCCGGTCAGCAGCAGATTGCCGTGGAAATTAACCGGCAGTAGTGGACGATAATTTATAACAGTACAGGGAGAAAACGATGAACTATCGCCTGACGGGCTTAGTGCTGGCTAGCGTACTGATGGTGGGATGTGCCACTTCTGAGACGGCGAATGAGCCGCAGGGCCATGCCGACCCTCTGGAAAGCTTCAACCGTTCTATGTTCGACTTTAACTACAATGTGCTGGATCCGTATGTTCTGCGCCCGGTTGCGGTGGTCTGGCGTGATTATCTGCCGCAGCCTGCACGTAACGGGCTGGGCAACTTTTTCAGTAACCTGGAAGAACCCTCTTCAATGGTGAACTATTTCATTGAGGGTAATCCGTATAAGGCGATGGTGCACTTCAACCGTTTCTTCCTGAATACGCTGTTGGGTATGGGCGGTCTGATTGATGTGGCCTCCATGGCTAACCCGAAACTGGCGAAAGAAGAGACCCGTGCTTTCGGTAGTACGCTGGGGCATTACGGCGTGGGATATGGCACGTATGTCGAAGTCCCTGGCTACGGGGGTTTTACGCCGCGTGAAGATATTGGCGGGCTGGTCGATGATGTTTATCCGCCGCTGCTCTGGCTGACCTGGTGGATGTCTGCGGGTAAATGGGCACTGGAAGGGATTGAAACCCGTGCACAGCTGCTCGACTCCGATGCTATTTTGAGAAATTCTAACGATCCTTACGCATTTATGCGTGCGGCTTATTTCCAGCATCATGATTTCCTTGCCAGCGATGGAAAATTAATTCCGCAGTAAAATCCAAACGCCGCCGCAATTAAGGGTGATTTGGGCGATATTGATTCGCAGTAAATAATAAAAACCCCACGGAAGTGGGGTTTTTTATTCGCGTTGATAAAGCGCAGTGATCAGAACTTATAGTTAAAGCTCGCACCGTACAACCAGGCTTTACCGCTGGAAGTAAAGGTATAAGGTGTCGCCTGGCCACCATTTTGGGCGGTGGCAACCGGATCATTCCCTTCTTTAACCGTGACTTTTTGTCCGTGCATATAAGAAATACCGACATCCACTGACGTATCTTTATTAAAGGCGTAAGAGGTACCCGCGCTCAGCCATAAACGGTCCTGGTCAGGAATAGAGATGGAACGTTTATCCGAAGGAACCGGGCTGTCATCGAAGGCAATACCGGTGCGGAAGGTCCAGTTATCATCGTAGAAGTAACTGGTACCCAGCGCGATGCGGTAGGCATCGTGGAAGCTTTCATCTTTAACGAACAGGTCCTGACCATTGCTGCCGGTCGCTCTCAGCTCCTGGAACTGGCTCCAGCTGGTATACGCCAGGCTGTAGTGAACGGCCCACTGTGGTGCAACTTTGTGGTATCCGGAGACTTCCCACATTTCAGGCAGGTGCAGTGACAGGGAGCCTGAAACCGTATTACCACCAGTACCGGACGGCAGACCAAATTGACCGCCGATCGGGTTGTAGGCCACCGGAATATCACTGCTGTAGTCACCGTCAAAGTCGATTTTCACTTCTGAACGGTAGCTCAGGCCAAAGCGGTTCTTATCATCCACTTCATAAAGAATACCGGCGTTCCAGCCGTAGCCCCATTCATCGCCTTTCAGATGAGCAATCTGGGTATCAGCCGGTGCGGCAGGTAAACCTGCGGCGGGCAGGAAAGCGCCCAGCTCACCAATATTACGTTCGATTTTCGCTTTCGCATAAACGGCATTGACGCCGACACCCATGCTGAAGTGCTGGTTAAGACGATAGGCGGTGCTGAGGTTAAGGTTCATGGTTAACAGATCGGTGGTGCCCGCAAAAGGACCACCGGCATATCCATCGTTAAACTCGGTGGCGAGACCATAATTACTGGTTGCTGAGGCGCCAATCCACCACTGATCGTTCAGCGGCTGGACGTAGTGAATATTTGGTACCCACTGCGTCGGTGCAATATTATCGGCATTCAGACTATTACCTGCACCAGACTGTCCCTGAATATTCACATCGGGATCGATAAATACCGCGCCAATGGAAAACATAGGGCGATCCATTAATGCCATTGTGGCCGGGTTACGACTGGCCGATGCTGCGGTATCACCCATTGCCCCTTCGCCGGAATAAGCGCGGCCAAGACCAATGGTGGAAAATTCGTTCAGTTGAAAGCCAGCCGATAAAGCATTTGAAGAAACAAGCGCCACTGCTGCTGCGAGTGCAGACTTAGCAAACAGGTTTTTATGGTTCATAACCACAACCTCATTATCTGATTTTTATTTAAGCTCTGTTACGTAACGTAACAAGGGATCGCGGATTCTAGGGACTGACAGACAACCAACAAATCAGACCAGTGGGCCAAGTATAGGTCCGACCTGTGTCTATGTTGCAATATTGTTTTTCAAATATTTCTAAAATGATGCTGAAAAAGCGATCTGGCTTGCAAAAAACTTACAATCAATTTTTTGATGATTTAGTGTGACTTGTTTCGGATCAAATAATAGTGTGATTTTCATCACTTAACGCGCTCTTTTCCCCGGATGGCTGGAGCGAAAACAGGCGCAGGCGTAGACTTATACTTATCTAAATTAACCTGCCGCCAGATACCGGGTGGTATGCCGGAGGATGTATGACTGAAGCTATTAACCGCTGTAACGCCAGTGAAACCGCTGCGTGTTGCT
This sequence comes from Erwinia sp. MYb416, assembly GCF_037479575.1. Taxonomy (NCBI): domain Bacteria; kingdom Pseudomonadati; phylum Pseudomonadota; class Gammaproteobacteria; order Enterobacterales; family Erwiniaceae; genus Erwinia; species Erwinia sp. MYb416. The sequence continues at coordinate 679,555 of NZ_JBBGYT010000439.1, read as the reverse complement.
GTGTCGATGTTGGGACAGTAATGGATAACACGGACTGTACCGCCAGCTACAGCCAGGAATTTGAACGTCGTGAACAGGCTGAAGCGATGCTGCGTACGCTGACGGATAAAGCGCGTGCCGTTGAGTCAGAACCTTGCCTGATCGAAAGCCGCTTCAGCGAAACCCCGGCCGGTGTCACGCTGGACTGTGAGTTTACTTTTAGCTGCCAGGCGGAAACGATGATTTTCCAGCTGGGCCTGCGCTAATCTCCCGGTGGAGGGTGCCCGCCCTCCACCAGAATCGTGTGTGTTCTCGCATTTTTTCCCTTCTGCCGTAGCGCCCGTCATTAATCTGGTTAACACTGATCAGGTCAGACCTCTTGGCAATGATGCCGTCTATCTAAGATATGCTCCCGACCTCGCGTATTGCCGCCCATGCACCGGCAACACGACGCAACAGGGAGCAGAAAGGTGAGAATAATGAGTAAAGCTATACCTTTGCTGACACGTCAGGGTGACCGTATCGCAATCACCCACGGATTGCGTACGCCATTTGTCCGCCAGGCCACCGCGTTTCACGGTATTCCGGCGCTGGAACTGGGGCGCATGGTGATCAGTGAACTGCTGGCGCGCAGCGAGATCCCCGCTGACGCCATTGAACAGCTGGTGTTCGGCCAGGTGGTGCAGATGCCGGAAGCCCCCAATATTGCCCGTGAAATTGTGCTGGCCAGCGGCCTGAGTGTGCATACCGATGCCTACAGCGTCAGCCGCGCCTGCGCCACCAGCTTTCAGGCGGTGGCGAATGTGGCCGAGAGCCTGCTGGCAGGGACGATTCAGGCCGGTATTGCCGGTGGCGCGGACTCTTCCTCAGTGCTGCCGATTGGCGTCAGTAAAACGCTGGCGCGGGTGCTGGTCGACCTCAGCAAAGCGCGTACGTTGCCGCAAAAACTTACACTCCTTAGCCAGCTGTGTCCGCGCGATTTACTGCCGGTGCCTCCGGCGGTGGCCGAATATTCCACCGGGCTGCGCATGGGCGATACCGCCGAACAGATGGCGAAAGATCATGGCATTACCCGCGAGCAGCAGGATGCACTGGCGCACCGCTCCCATCTTCATGCGGCGCGTGCCTGGCAACAGGGGCTGTTAAATGACGAGGTGATGACGGCTTATGCTCCCCCGTGGAAGCAGCCCGTTCAGCAGGATAACAATGTGCGCAGCGAATCCCGTCCTGAAGACTATGCCCGCCTGCGCCCGGCATTTGACCGAAAACACGGTACGGTCACGGCAGCAAACAGCACGCCACTCACCGACGGGGCTGCTGCGGTGGTTCTGATGACCGAGTCCCGCGCGCGCGAGCTGGGCATGGTGCCGCTGGGCTACCTGCGCAGCTATGCGTTTACCGCCATTGATGTGCGCCAGGATATGCTGCTGGGGCCTTCCTATGCTTCACCGCTGGCGCTGGATCGTGCGGGGATCACGCTGGCCGACCTTTCTCTGATTGATATGCATGAAGCGTTTGCGGCGCAGACGCTGGCTAACCTGAAGATGTTTGCGGATGAACGTTTTGCCCGCGAGGTGCTGAACCGTCCCCATGCGCTGGGCGAGGTGAATCAGGAGCAGTTCAACGTGCTGGGTGGCTCTATCGCTTATGGTCATCCGTTCGCCGCGACCGGGGCACGGATGATCACGCAGACGCTAAATGAGCTGCGTCGGCGCGGTGGCGGGCTGGGGCTGGTGACCGCCTGCGCCGCCGGGGGTTTGGGTGCCGCAATGGTTTTGGAGGCGGAATAATGGAACAGAAAACGGCTTTTACGCTCAGCATGCGCCTGGATAACGTCGGCGTGATCACTATCGATGTGCCTGATGAGAAGATGAACACGCTGAAGGAGGCCTTTGCCGGGCAAATTCGCGATGTCCTCAGACAGGCACGGTCCAATCCGCACCTTGCCGGGCTGGTGCTGATCTCCGGCAAGCCGGACTCTTTTATTGCCGGGGCCGATATCAGCATGATCGCGGCCTGCGACACGGCAGAGCAGGCCAGCGCGCTGGCACACGCCGGGCAGACCGTGATGGCGGAGATCGCTGCGCTGCCGGTGCCGGTCGTGGCCGCCATCCACGGTGCCTGCCTCGGGGGCGGCCTGGAGCTGGCACTGGCCTGCCATCATCGCGTCTGTTCGCTGGATGATAAAACCCGGCTCGGCCTGCCGGAAGTCCAGCTGGGGCTGTTGCCGGGCTCCGGGGGAACGCAGCGGCTGCCGCGTCTGATTGGCGCTTCGACCGCGCTGGATATGATCCTGACAGGCAAAACCCTGCGTGCGCGTGCGGCCCTGAAATGCGGGCTGGTGGATGACGCGGTGGCAGCGAGTATATTACTGGAGACAGCGGTGAAGCTGGCACTGAAAGCGCGCAGCGCCAGAAAGCCGTTACCGCTGCGCGAACGGCTGTTAACCGGCCCGGCGGGCAGGGCGATACTGTTCGCGCTGGCAAAACGCCAGACGCAGGCGAAAACGCACGGGAATTACCCGGCGACAGACAAAATACTCAGCGTGGTGCGCTGCGGGCTGGAACAGGGCAGCGGTAGCGGTTATGCCGCCGAGGCGCAGGCATTTGGTGAACTGGCGATGACGCCGCAGTCCGCCGCTTTGCGCAGCCTGTTTTTCGCCACTACCGCCCTGAAAAAAGATCCGGGTGCCCAGGCTGCGCCGCGTGAGTTGAAGCGTATTGGTGTGCTGGGCGGTGGCCTGATGGGGGGAGGTATCGCCTGCATCACGGCTACCCGCGCCGGGCTGCCCGTGCGCATTAAAGATGTGAACCCGGAAGGCATTAACCGGGCGCTGAAAACCAGCTGGCAGGTGCTGACTCAGCAGGTCAACCGCCGCCGCCTGAGTGTGGCAGAGCGTCAGCAACAGATGGCATTGATCAGCGGTGGCACTGACTATCAGGGCTTCCGCCAGCGTGATATGGTCATTGAAGCCGTCTTTGAAGATCTGGCGCTGAAGCAAAAAATGGTGGCTGAGGTTGAGGCGCACTGTTCGCCAGACACGCTGTTTGCTTCTAATACGTCATCGCTGCCGATTGCGGATATTGCCTCTGGTGCGCAGCGGCCAGAGAATGTCATCGGTTTGCATTACTTCAGTCCGCCGGAAAAAATGCCGTTGGTGGAGGTGATCCCCCATGCCGGAACGGCGGCGGCCACCGTGGCGACGGCGGTGGCGCTGGCGAAGAAACAGGGTAAAACACCGATTGTGGTGGCCGATCGGGCCGGGTTCTACGTTAACCGCATTCTCGCCCCCTATATGATTGAAGCGATGCACTGTCTGCTGGAAGGGGAGCCGATTGAGTCTATTGACCACGCGCTGGTGCAGTTCGGTTTCCCGGTGGGGCCGGTGCAGTTACTGGATGAAGTCGGGATTGATGTCGGCACGCATATTATGCCAATCCTGCAACAGGCATGGGGCGAGCGTTTTGCATTACCGGCCGCGCTGGATGCGGTGCTGAAGGACGATCGCAAGGGACGGAAGAACGGACGTGGTTTCTACCTTTATCCGCAGAAAGGGCGGAAAAAGCAGCCGGACAGCGCGATTTATCGCTTGCTGAATATCAGTGCAAAACACCATCTCAGCGCACAGAATATCGCTCAGCGCTGTGTGATGATGCTGCTGAATGAGGCGGCGCGTACGCTGGACGAAGAGGTGGTTTCCTGCGCGCGTGACGGCGATATCGGCGCTGTTTTTGGCATCGGCTTCCCGCCGTTTCTCGGGGGCCCCTTCCACTATATGGACCAGTTGGGCATCGGTGAAGTGGTAAACAGTTTAGAGCAACTTATGCAGCGTCACGGGCCGCGTTTTGCCCCTTGTGAACGTTTGAAAAAAATGGCTGACGCCGAGGAAACCTTCTATAAACCGGAAGTTAAGCTGAATAGTTGCACTGATTCAGTGGGATAGTCTGGTGGGGTTAGCGAATGATGTTTGCGGGTTAATCTGCACGTCGCTCACTAAGTAAACAATCGGTTGACTATACTCAAGGCATTGGGGTACAACACAGCGTTCATTCTCTGGATGAAGAGTCGGACGGCGTTGTCCCCCGGCGTTTTTGTTTAACAACAGCGGTGCTATATGCAAGTTTTCATTATGCGTCACGGCGATGCAGCATTAGATGCAGCAAGTGATTCAGTCAGACCTTTGACCCATTGCGGCTGTGATGAGACTCGCCAGATGGCGACCTGGCTTAACGGCCAGTCAGTGGATATTGAGCGCGTACTGGTCAGTCCTTATCTGCGTGCGCAGCAAACACTGAATCAGGTACGTGAAGTGTTGCCCTTGCCGGAAGGCGAAGATGTGCTGCCGGAGCTGACTCCGGGCGGCGATCCTGGCCTGGTGGCCTGCTACCTGCAGGTACTGGCAAACGAAGGCGTCAAATCGGCGCTGGTGATCTCTCACCTGCCGCTGGTGGGCTATCTGGTGGCTGAGTTATGCCCGCAGGAAGCGCCACCGATGTTTGCCACCTCGGCGATTGCCTGCGTTGACTTCGATGCGGAGAATGCGGCTGGCAAGCTGGAATGGCAGGTATCCCCTGCCAAGTTAGCGAAAGCGATGTGATGCCTGCCCCAGGGGCCGATCTTTATTCCGGTCGGCCCGACCCCTGATCTCCATCGTGACACCTCCGTAGCGAAATACAGGCTCCGCGCTACGGCAGCATCAATTCCGGCGGCATCCACTCTTCAATCTCAATCAACACTAGCAGGGCAGCATCTCCGCCAAACAACTTCGGCGCCTGATGAAAGGCCATCACCATGGGGTGCTGGGCCAGCCACAGCGGTGTCTGCTGTTTGAGAACATGCTTGCCGTGGCCGTGCATTACGCTGGCACAGAAGATATGTTCGCGGCGACAGGCGGCAATCAGTGCACCCAGCTCCTCTTTGGCCTGCTTCTGGGTTAATCCGTGCAGGTCGAGAAATATCTCCGGGCTGTAATCCCCGCGTCGCAGCTTTTTCAACTCATAGTGGTCTACGTCGCTACGAACGTAACGCACCGCGCCTTCCGTCGCCAGCAGCGGCTGGAACTCATCGGAAAAATAGTGGCTGTTATCCATCTGCTCGGAGAGCAGGCGTTTCTGCGGGACTTCGCTTATCTTTTTGCGCGGTGGCTTGTGGACAATCGTGTCCTGGGCCAGCTTGCGTGTGCCGGTCATCAGCCCGCGAAACAGCGCCCGATCGTCCGCATTCAGATTCTCTTTTTTACTCATCTCAGGGGATCGCTATGCTGTCAGTTAGGGTAGATTGCCCCTTTAAAGGGTCATTTCATCCACAATTTGGGGTCAGTCTACCTTTTCCTCGCCCGTGGCTGAAACAAATCTCAGCTTTTTCACCCCCTCGCGCTGAATTATCTCAAGCTTCGTGGCAAACTAGCGCCCGGGTTTAACAGAACGGCCTGCGGAGGGCACTTTGGACAAAATTTTCGTCGATGAAGCAGTCAATGAACTGCACACTATTCAGGATATGTTGCGCTGGTCGGTCAGCCGCTTTTCTGCTGCTGATATCTGGTATGGCCACGGCACCGACAATCCCTGGGACGAAGCTGTTCAGCTGGTGCTCCCGACGCTCTATTTGCCGCTGGATATTCCTGAAGATATGCGCACTGCGCGTCTGACCTCGAGCGAGCGTCACCGCATTGTTGAGCGTGTGATCCGCCGTATTAACGAACGCATTCCGGTGGCTTACCTCACCAATAAAGCCTGGTTCTGCGGCCATGAGTTTTATGTTGATGAGCGCGTGCTGGTCCCGCGTTCGCCGATCGGTGAGCTGATTAACAGCCACTTTGACGGCATCATCAGCCATGAACCCCAGCATATTCTGGACATGTGCACCGGCAGCGGCTGTATCGCAATCGCCTGTGCCTATGCCTTCCCGGACGCTGAAGTGGATGCCGTGGATATATCCACCGATGCGCTGGCGGTTACCGAGCAGAACATTGGCGCACACGGTTTAGATCACCACGTTACGCCAATTCGTGCCGACCTGTTCCGCGAACTGCCTAAGACGCAGTACGACCTGATTGTCACCAACCCGCCGTATGTTGATGCGGATGATATGGACGATCTGCCAAACGAATACCGCCATGAGCCGGAACTCGGTTTGGCAGCAGGCAGCGATGGTCTGAAACTGGTCCGTCGTATTCTCGCCTGCGCACCGGACTACCTCAGTGAGCAGGGCGTGCTGATTTGTGAAGTGGGTAACAGCATGGTGCATATGATTGACCAGTACCCGGATGTGCCTTTCACCTGGCTGGAATTCGATAACGGTGGCGACGGCGTGTTCATGCTGACGAAACAACAGATTATTGATGCACAACATCATTTTAAAATCTATAAAGACTGATTCACCATTTTAGCGAGGAGCCAGCATGGCGGGTAATACCATTGGACAAGTATTTCGGGTCACGACGTTTGGCGAATCACACGGCATCGCCCTCGGTTGTATCGTGGATGGCGTGCCTCCGGGCATCCCACTGACCGAAGCCGATTTGCAGCACGATCTCGATCGCCGCCGCCCTGGCACTTCGCGCTATACCACCCAACGCCGTGAGCCGGACCAGGTGAAAATTTTGTCCGGCGTGTTTGAAGGCAAAACCACCGGAACCAGTATTGGTCTGCTGATTGAAAACACCGATCAGCGCTCGCAGGACTACGGCGCGATCAAAGATCTCTACCGTCCCGGTCATGCGGATTACACCTACGACCAGAAATACGGTTTTCGCGACTATCGCGGCGGTGGCCGCTCATCGGCGCGTGAAACGGCGATGCGCGTTGCGGCCGGGGCCATTGCTAAAAAATACCTTGAGATGAAACACGGCATTATCGTGCGCGGTTATCTGGCGCAGATTGGTGATGTGGCCTGCGAGCTGAAAGACTGGGACCAGGTAGAACAGAATCCCTTCTTCTGCCCGGACCCTGATAAAATTGAAGCGCTGGACGAACTGATGCGTGCTCTGAAGAAAGAGGGCGATTCCATTGGTGCCAAAGTGACCGTGATGGCGGAAAACGTCCCGGCAGGTCTGGGCGAGCCGGTCTTTGACCGTCTGGATGCTGACCTGGCACATGCGCTGATGAGCATCAATGCGGTAAAAGGCATTGAGATTGGCGACGGCTTTGCCGTGGTCAGCCAGCGCGGTAGCGAACACCGTGATGAGATCCGTGCTAATGGCTTCCAGAGCAACCATGCTGGCGGCATTCTGGGCGGCATCAGCAGCGGTCAGAGCATTATGGCTCATCTGGCGATGAAGCCGACCTCAAGCATTACCGTACCCGGAAAAACACTGACCCGCAGCGGTGAAGAAGTTGAGATGATCACCAAAGGCCGCCACGATCCGTGCGTTGGGATCCGTGCGGTGCCGATTGCCGAAGCGATGATGGCGATTGTGCTGATGGATCACTTACTGCGTCATCGCGCGCAGAATGCTGACGTTGAAACCACTTACCCGCGCTGGTAACCCATGAAAAAGACGCTGATGGCGCTGTGTGCGCTGTTGATATCGACGGCGACCGCACAGGCCGCCACGCCGTGGCAGACAATCCACCAGCCGATTAGCGGTGCACCGCAGTCAATTGGTGCCTTCTCTAACGGCTGTATTATTGGTGCACAGCCGCTGCCGCTGGAGGCATCCGGTTATCAGGTGATGCGTACCGATCAGCGTCGCTATTTTGGTCACCCGGACCTGATTGCTTTTATTCAGCGTCTCAGCACCCAGACAAATCAACTGGGGCTGGGGGAAGTGCTGGTCGGTGATATGGGCATGGCGGCAGGCGGTCGTTTCAGCAGCGGCCACGCCAGTCATCAGTCCGGGCTGGATGTGGATATCTGGTTACAGCTCCCCAAACAGCGCTGGACACAGCAAATGCTGCTGAAACCTCAGCCGCTTGATCTGGTTGCCGCCGATGGAAAAAATGTGGTGGCACGCCACTGGCAGCCAGAAATTGACAGCCTGATTAAGCTGGCGGCGAAAGATCCCGAGGTGACGCGTATTTTCGTGAATCCGGCGATTAAAAAGCAGCTTTGTGCGGATGCCGGTAGCGATCGTGAGTGGTTACGCAAGGTGCGTCCGTGGTTCCAGCATCGTGCCCATATGCATGTGCGCCTGCGCTGTCCGGCGGGAAGCCTTGAGTGCCAGGATCAACCGATCCCACCGCCGGGTGATGGCTGTGGTGCCGAACTGCAAAGCTGGTTTGCGCCAGCGAAACCGGGCAGTACACCGCCGGTGAAGCGCGAGCCCCCTCCGTTACCGCCATCCTGCCAGGCTTTGCTGGATAAACATTTACTGTAAGGCATAACGATAAATGGAATGGGTAAGTGTTGCTCCGTGGCTGTTGGGCGTTCTGTTTCTGGTGGCCTTACTGGCGGGGTTTATCGATGCGATTGCGGGCGGCGGCGGCTTACTGACGGTGCCTGCGCTGCTGGCAGCCGGGTTGTCGCCAGCCCAGGCGCTGGCGACCAATAAGCTGCAGTCGGTAGGCGGGTCGTTTTCTGCCAGCCTCTATTTTATCCGCCGCAAAGCCGTGGATTTACGCGAGCAAAAGCTGAATATTGCGCTGACCTTTTTAGGATCGATCAGCGGTGCGCTGCTGGTACAGCACGTGCAGGGCGATATTCTGCGCCAGCTGCTGCCGCTGCTGGTGATTACCATTGGTCTTTATTTCCTGCTGATGCCGAAGATTGGGGAGGAAGATCGTCAGCGTCGTCTCCATGGTCTGCCGTTTGCACTGGTGGCTGGAGGATGCGTTGGGTTTTATGACGGGTTCTTCGGCCCTGGCGCGGGTTCGTTTTATGCGCTGGCGTTCGTGACCCTGTGCGGTTACAACCTGGCGAAATCGACCGCCCATGCCAAAGTGCTGAACTTCACCTCCAACCTCGGTGGCCTGCTGCTGTTTATGATTGGCGGAAAAGTGGTGTGGCTGGTGGGGCTGGTGATGCTCGCGGGTCAGGTGTGCGGCGCACGTCTGGGTGCCAGAATGGTGCTGACCAAAGGGCAGAAGCTGATCCGCCCGATGATTGTGATTGTGTCGGCGGTGATGAGTGCGAAATTGCTGTATGACAGCCACGGCGCGGAAATCATTGCGTGGTTCCATTCGTTATAATGTGCTTTCGGGCGCGGCATGCCGCGCCCCTACGAATGTCACTGCCCGCGCATGGCATGCTCTTACGAATGCCACGCCTCATAATGTGCTTTCGGGCGCGGCATGCCACGCCCCTACGGATATCACGTCCCTACGGATGCCTCGCCTCTACGGATGCCACTGCCCGCGCATGGCATGCTCTTACGAATGCCGCGCCTCATAATGTGCTTTCGGGCGCGGCATGCCACGCCCCTACGGATGCCTCGCCTCTACGGATGCCACATCCCTACGGATGTCACTGCCCGCGCATGGCATGCTCTTACGAATGCCACGCTTCTCCGTATGTAGCATCAGTAGGGGTCAGGCATGCCTGACCCGCTGCACAACACCTAACCTCTTCTCACATTGATCCAGCGGCGCTGCTCCATCGAATCCTCAATCGCCTGTAAGATGCGCTGATTCTCCCAGCCGAACGTAAAGTTCGGGTAGCAGTCGTCATCGCGGCAAATTCCCTGCACCAGGTCATACATTTCCAGCACTTTGACATCGAAGTAACCCAGCCCGCCGCCGCCGAAATCGAAGCCGAAGAAGGCTGAATAAGCGGGGATCTGGCTGCCCGCATACAGGGTTTTGAACCCACGATCGCGCTTATCATCGTTAAAACGGAATACCTGGAGTTCGTTAAAGCGCTCACCGTCCATATACAGCGTGCCTTCGGTGCCGGACACTTCCCAGTAGACGCCGAAAATGCGCCCGGCGGCAATACGTGAAGACTCAATCACCCCGGCAGCGCCGCTGTCGAAGCTCACCAGGCACTGCATCTGGTCATCGTTTTCCACCTCGCGACGTTGCGCATTGGCCTCGACCTTACTGGCGTAACCGCTGTCGACGCCGGGCACCGGACGGGTTTTAAGATGTGTCTGCCCGCTGGCGCACACTTCTTTGACGCCGCCCATCAGATACTGTGCCACCGACAGGGTATGGGCGCCCAGGTCGCCAAGAGAACCTGAACCAGCCAGTTCTTTCGAGCAACGCCAGGACCAGGGCAGCTCCGGGTCGTTATAGAAACCCTGGTCGAAAGTGCCGCGAAAACGCACCGGGGTGCCGATCTCGCCGCGCTCAATCAGCTGCTTCGCCAGCTGCGCCGCCGGGGTTTTGATATTGTTAAACGCCACCATGGTTTTCACCCCGGCCCGGCGTGCGGCTTCCGCCATCTCTCGTGCCTCGGATTCCGTGACGGCCAGCGGTTTCTCGCAGTAAACATGCTTCCCGGCGTTGATCGCGGCCAGTGCCATCTGATGATGCAGATGGTTGGGCGAGGTGATATCAATCACATCGATATTCGGGTCCTGCACCATCTCCCTCCAGTCGCCAAAGGCGTGCAGCGAGCCGAAGCGCTGTGCCGCCTGCTGTGCCATCGCCTGGTTCTGGTCGGCAATGGCGTACAACACCGGTGTTTTCGGTAAATCAGGGTAGAGCAGGGCAGCGCGGCGGATGGCGTCTGCATGCGCCTGCCCCATAAAACCGGAGCCGATCAGGCCAATATTCAGAGTGTCAGACATCGTATTTCCTTAGCGCGAAAAAAGAGCATTAACATGATGGAAGGCGCGCGTCACGGTGGGCACCGGGGGCGCTTGGATCGGGTCTTGTTCTGCTTCAACGATCAGCCAGCCGCGATAGCCGCTGTGATTGACGAAATCCACCACCGGCTGATAATCGATACCGCCATCACCGGGCACGGTGAACATGCCGCCGCGTACGCCCTGGTTAAAACTTTCATCCTGCTGGTACACCTTTTCCAGGCGCGCACGACGAATATCTTTCAGGTGGATATGGCAGATACGGCTGCCGAACTGGCGGATCAGCGCGTTGAGATCGGCGCCTGCCGCCACGGCATGCCCGGTATCCAGCAGCATCCCGACATCCTCATGGGTGGCAGAGAAAAAGCGCTCGATCTCATCCTGATGCTCCACCAGCATCATCAGATGGTGGTGGTAAGCCAGCTTCAGGCCATATTCCTGATACAGTGCCGAGGCGAACTGGCTCAACCGCCGTACGTAAGCATCAAAGTCAATGGCGCTGAGTTTGGGTGAGTGGGAAATACCGATATCCAGCGGTGTCTCGCCGGGCATCCCCCCACATTCGCCATACACCATGACGGAACAGCCCAGCGCACTCAGCAGGCGGGCATGATCGGCCACATTGTGCAGCTCCTGCTGCACGCTAATGTCGGCCAGGGTGCCGGAGAACCAGCCGGAAGCCAGTGACAGCCCGGTTTCCTGCAACAGCGGTTGCAAGGCTGCCAGCTCGCGGGGAAATTTACGGCCCAGTTCAATCCCCTGATAGCCGATGGCGGCAGCCTGCTGCATACATTGCAGGGCACTGACATCATCCCCCAGATCTTCCAGCACATCGTTGGTCCAGGCCAGCGGACTGACGCCAAGACGCACGTTGGCATTTGCCATAGTTTTCTCCTGTCTGAAATCAAAGTTTGATCTGCGTCGCACAATCAGGCTCTGCGCACAGTTTCGGGTTGTGTTCGCCGCTATACGGCTGAAGAGTGGAGAAAAGATAGCCTGCCAGGGGCCGGGGGGTACATGACCAAAGTGGTGAAAAAAATGTCTGAAATCACACTGACGGTCCCCGTCATGGAGGGATATTTCGGTCTGTCGCGGTACGGGGCTGGGGATGTGTACGGGCCGCGTATTCAGCGCGGCATTCAGTTTATTGCGCTGCTGAGTGGCAGCGTGACGATTGAGACGGCGCAGCGTTCACTGCTGTTATTGCCCGGCACGCTGGCGTTGCTGCTGCCGGGAGAGCGTGAGTTGTTCCAGTTTGACTCACTGCTGCCCAGCGAGCATATCTGGTGCCAGCTGGATTTCGCGGCCCTCCCGGCGAACTTTAATCTCGAGCTGGCACATTTGCCTGCCACCATTGCTTTTGACCATCAGGTAGAGCAACTGATGGAGCTGGGCATCAGTTTAACCTCTCAGCCTGAAGGCGCACCGCGAGCGTTAATCTCGCTGGCAGAAACACTGCTCTATTACTACGCCTCACGCGCTATTCAGCCATCGGGAGAGGAGCGGCAAACCATGCCGAAGGGGGTACGTGAAGCCTGCCGCTTTATTGCTATGCGCTACCAGCATCCGCTGGCGCTGGAGGATATCGCAGCCCGCGCCCACTGTTCGGTAAATCATCTGATTGCGCTGTTTCGCCGTCATCTGCGCCAGACTCCGGCCCGCTATCTGCGCGATGTGCGCCTGCGCCATGCGGAACGCCTGCTGATGCGCAGCCACCTGCCCGTGGCACTGATCGCCGAGCAGTGTGGTTTTGTTTCGCCTTTTCACTTTTCACGCATCTTCAAAGAACATTACGGCCTGGCTCCGCTGGCTTTTCGCCAGCAGGCACAGGCATTAAGTGCGGGTGCGGCAGGTCGGTAGTGCAATCAGATGTTCAAGGGCCATCGGTTTGCCGATGTAATACCCCTGCAGGCTGTCACACTGCAACAGCGTTAACTGCTCCATCTGCGATTGTGTTTCAACGCCTTCGGCGGTGACATAGAGAGAATAGGCCTTGCCGAGGCCAATCATATTTTCGACGACTTGCCTGGCGCGTACCGAATCATCCATAGGGAAAATAAAGGATTTATCCAGCTTTATACCGTCAAACGGGAAGTTGCGCAGATAGCTTAACGAGGCAAAACCCGTGCCGAAATCATCGATAAGGAACTTCACGCCCAGTTCCTTAATTTGTAGCATGGTTTTCTGTGTCTTGGCCGGATCATGCAATGTGACATTTTCGGTGACTTCGATCTCCAGCAATGAGCTCTCCAGTCCTGTTTTTTCTAACACCCCTTTTATTCTGTTGTACAGGCTGCTGTCCTGGAATTCACTTGCCGAGATATTCACCGACACCGTTAACCCCGGCATAGCGTTCAGCGCATCACTGCAGGCTGTGAACAATACCCAGTCGCTGAGTGCGTTAATCAAGCCGGTTTCTTCCGCCAGCGGGATAAACTGGTCAGGCATCAGCAGTCCGTGGTGTGGGTGTTGCCATCTGACCAGCGCTTCAACCGCCGTGATACACGAACAGTGGGTATCGTAACGCGGCTGGTAAACCAGACGCAGCTGGCCTGCGCGAATTCCCTCACGCAGTTCCTGTTCCATCTCGCGGCGCTGGACAATTTTTTCCCCCATATCGCGCTGGAAGAATGCCCACTGGTTACGCCCCTCATTTTTGGCTTTGTAGAGTGCGATGTCGGCATAACGCAGCAGGTCACTGGCGGTACTGGCGTCCTGAGGGGCGAGGGCAATGCCCAGGCTGACCCCGATAAAAATTTCGCCGTTGGCAATCAGGAAGGGCCGGTTAATCTCATCAATAATCTGCTGGCACAGGGTGGCAATATCGCGCTGATCCTGAACCTCCGGCAGAATAATAATAAATTCATCACCGCCATGGCGGGTCACCATGCCGGATGTTTTCAGGCAGGCGCGTAGCCTGGCAGAGACTTCATGCAGCACGCTGTCACCGGCCGCATGCCCGTAGACATCGTTAACCGGTTTAAACTTATCCAGGTCAACCATCACAATAGCCAGCTGCTGTTCAGTGCTGGGCGCTGAATTCAATTTTCCTTCGAGGAACTCTTTCATCTGCACACGATTAGGCAGGCCGGTTAACTCATCGAAGTGTGATAAATAACGCACGCGCTCCTGTGCTTTTACTTCCTGGGTGACATCGGTTGCTGTGCCACGAAACCCGGTTTTTCCGCCAGGCAGGTACACGCGTTTAACGATCATATTGCAGTAGCGTTGATGTTGTTGGGCCGAGAGATAGTGGCAATGAGGAAGCGTGATGCGGCCACCGGACTGGCACAGGTAAGTCAGTTGCGCCAGGGCATTACTGTCGTTCAGTAAAAACTCCGTTGCCGGACGGCCAATCCAGTCAGAAATGTGGTAGCCGGTAATCACCGGGAAGCGCTCGGATATCCAGGTAAACGTTAAGTTCTCATCCGCTTCCCAAATCCAGTCCGTGGTGGTTTCAGCGACATCCCTGAAACGGCATTCGCTGTTGTAGAGAGCCTTCTTGCTTTGTTCCAGCTGGAAATGACTCTCATCACTGAGACGTGCTTTACGCAGGGCATTTTTCATCAGCATCAGGGCGGTCAGCAGGGTGGTAAACATCAGCAATACCAGCGCAGGCAGAATACCCGTTACCAGAGCATTACCGGGATCATCACTCTGCCAGGTGAATGTGATCGTTCCGCCCAGGGCGGGCAGTGCCAGCATGTTACGGTCTTCAGGCTGGAGTGCGGTTTGTGTACTGAATATTTGTGCGCCCTGGATACCGTATTCCAGCGCCATATGACTCAGCTTCTCCGGGGTGAGCCTGTCGGCGAAGATAAGAATTGAATGCGGGCCGTTTTCCGTATCTGCACTGGCCGCCCCATCGGGGGTGATCCAAGCGGCGCTGACGATGGTGACTCGCCCCTGCGAGACCACCAGCATCGAGATGGCATTCCCCCCTGACACATTCAGCCGTTGCTGAAGCTGGGGCAGAGGATCGATGCCCAGCCATGTTGCAACGCTCTGTAGCTTCAGCTGTCCTTCGAGCACGCTGTAACCTGTTTTTCCCTGCGGAGAGACAACGAAAATGCCCTCATAATGAAAACGTTGATACAGGGACTCCCCAAGGTTTTGATTGTCCCAGGCCCATTCGGTGTTTATCGTCAAATGCAGATTTTTCCAGGCTTCGCCCCAGTCGGCATTGTCCATCGTATGCGCATGCATAATATCCTGACGGTTTTCGATTGCTTTACCCATCAGTAACTGAAGGTGCTTGTCTTCATGGGTATTCTGTTGAGCGGCGATGTAAAACAGCGCAACGATAGCGCAAAGAAAAAGTCCTCCCAGTAATACCAGCATACCGACCAGGGGCTGCCTGATCAGTCCACGGGTATTTCCGTTGATCATCATTGTTGTTTTATTTGATTTTTGCTTCATTCACACTCGCCTGAAAGGGTATGAGGTTGTCAACAGGATTTCAGGACGTCCATGTCACGGGCTAAGATTATTTCACTGATTTCAGCGGGATAAGCGTGGCAGCCAGAGAATATTTAAAGGTGGAAAGCGTTATCTCATCAGCATGTTCAATGAGATGTTTTGAGATTGCGCATAGTTAAAGTAAAACGTTTATTTTTCCATAAAATAAGATGGCGCAATAAAACGATCGCGCCTGTGCCAACGGTTATCGGAGCGTTAAGCCGAAACTTTATGCGTCATGTTGGCGAGTGGTGGTAAGACATTGATAACCTGCCCACCTTTTTCGCGTGAGACAATATATGCAATAGTGCTCGAAACCTGCCTGACAAAATGTCAAAATTGCGCGTTTTTTACTGACACGACAAATAGCTATGAGCCAGCAACACCACTATCAGGATCTGATCGATATCTTCGATCGCTGCTTTATGAATGATTTTCAGACCCGCCTGATTAAAGGTGATGACGAACCGATCTATCTTCCTGCTGACGAGACGTCACCCTGGAACCGGGTAGTGTTTGCCCACGGTTTCTACGCCAGCGGAATGCATGAAATTTCCCACTGGTGCATTGCCGGTGCCGAGCGCCGCAAGCAGGTGGATTTTGGCTACTGGTACTGCCCTGATGGGCGTGATGCTGAGACCCAGGGCCAGTTTGAATCCGTCGAGATCAAACCCCAGGCGCTGGAGTGGTTGTTAAGTGTTGCGGCAGGCTTTCCGTTCAATGTAAGTTGTGACAATCTTGAAGGTGATTGTGAACCGGATCGCATTGCGTTCCAGCGTAAAGTTCATGCTCAGGTGATGGACTATCTGGATAAGGGCATTCCTGCGCGCCCGGCCCGACTGATTGCTGAACTTCGCTCGTTTTACTCAACTCCACCGCTGACGGCGGCACTGTTTCCCTGGCCGGAAGATTTGTGCTGAACGGGGAGCGACTAGCTTACAGAGGATTATATGATCGATGAATTTGAGGCGCGTATTCTGGGCCTGATTGATGACATGGTAGAACATGCCAGCGACGATGAGCTGTTTGCCGGCGGTTACCTGCGTGGTCATCTGACGCTGGCCGTGGCCGAAATTGAACAGGCCGGCGAACACACGCCGGAAGCGTTGCAGACTCAGGTGCAAATCAGCCTGGATAAAGCGATCAAGGCAGGTGAGCTTTCCCCGCGTGACCAGGTCCTGGTGATGAGCATGTGGGACAGGCTGTTCCTGCAGGCCCAGTAAACGGCGTACGACCCGCAGGGCAGAAGGCCGCCTTCTGCCCTGTATTCAAACCCCATTCTTTACCCGAACAATATCCGCCATAATCGCCAGCGCAATTTCTGGCGGCGTTTTGCTGCCCAGCGCCATGCCGACTGGCGCGCTGATACGTGCCAGCTGTTCACGACTCAGCTCTCCCATTTCTGCCAGCCGCACCCGCCTGCGTTCACTGGTACTCTGTGAACCCAGTGCACCGATATAAAATGCGGACGTATGACAGGCTTCTACCAGCGTCAGGTCGTCAATGCGCGCATCGTGTGTCAGGCTGAGCACCGCCGTATGTGCAGGACATCCGTGCTGCTCCAGATGGCGGGCAGGAAAACAACGAATCATTTCCACCCCGGAATTCAGCATCGTGCGGGCGTCAAACTCAGCCAGCCACGCATCGCGATGCTCGCATACCTGGATATGAAACCCCAGCATGCGTGCGAAATGCATGCAGTATTCCGCCACC
This sequence comes from Erwinia sp. MYb416, assembly GCF_037479575.1. Classification (NCBI taxonomy): domain Bacteria; kingdom Pseudomonadati; phylum Pseudomonadota; class Gammaproteobacteria; order Enterobacterales; family Erwiniaceae; genus Erwinia; species Erwinia sp. MYb416. Next base: position 662,718 of record NZ_JBBGYT010000439.1, on the reverse strand, counting down.
GGAGATAGCCCGGCAATCAGTAACGTGGTAGCTGCACTGAGCGTCAGGACCAGGCCATTAGCCTGCTGCGTCACGCGCGGCCGCCCTGTTATGATGTCAGTGGGGAGCAACCGCCCCGGTTGGCCGGGCGCAATCTGTTTTTCCAGACTGACCTCGCCGCGCAGCGCCTGAAGCATTTGCGTCAGGTAGTGTTCGGTCTCTGCCGACGCGGGGAGGTATTCAATCAATACATTAAGGCTGCCGCCGCAGGGCAGCGCGACATTCGGTGACAGCCCCCCTGTACCGTATCGTACCTGCTGGCTGGGCAGTCGGTGGTCACCTGCAGCCAGCCGCTGCAGAAAATCCTGTTCGATGCAGCCGCCGGAAAGCGAACCACAGACAGCACCCTCTTGAGAAACCGCCAGCAACGAGCCGGGCGCACGGGGTGCCGATCCCCAGGTTTGCAGGACGGTACACAGCCAGATACAACGCTGCTTACTCACCCAGGTCAGGGCGTTTTCCAGCACCTGGATATCCAGAGAGCTCACCATCAGAATTCCGCCCAGTCACCAGGGACATCCACATCGCGCACGCAACCCGGGTCGTCCACCTGTAACAGCAGCGGCGGGGCACCGTTCAGAATAGAACGTGCCCCCTCCTGGCCTTGCAGGCCGAGTAACGTTTCACGCACGTTGGCACTGAAGCCGACAGGGTGGCCGACCTGCAGCTTCCACTGCGGGCGGACAATATCGGCAAAGGCCAGTGCCTGACGGACTCGCTTTACCGTATTTAACTGTAACCAGGGCATATCAGCCAGCATCACCAGCCAGCCGGACCAGTAAGGCTGTGCCGCCACGCCTGCGGCGATCGAGTCGCCCAGAGAAGGGCTCTCCAGCAACGTGATGCCACAGTGATAACGCCGTGCCGTCTCGATCAACGCATGATCTTCCGGACGTAACACCACATTCACCCGCTTGCCGCAGGCGGCAGTGGCTATTTGCAAGGTGTGGGCCAGCAGCGACAGATTGCCGCACACCTGATGCCTGACCAGCAGCTTATGCCGCCCATCCTGTTCGCGGTAGCGCCGGCTGTTGCCTGCCGCCATCACTAATATCCCCACATCCTTCATTTATTCGGCTCCATGATTCTGCTGACGAATCGCTGCCACCTTGTTCTCCAGATCGGACCAGGGCGTTTGACCCGCGAAATCAGTGCGCAACCAGTTCAGCAACGTGGCGATCTGGTGATCGCTAAGCTGATGGCGGAAGCCGGGCATGGTGCCCAGATCGCGGGTTGCCGGATGGCTGATACCGCCCAGCACAATGCGGATAAGATTATCGGGCATAGCGCTATACAGATTACTGTTCAGCGCCAGTGACGGGCGCACACCCAACAGCTGCGGCCCTTTCTGCTGGGAGTGGCAGACCATACAGGAACCGGCATACTGCCGCGCTCCTGCGGAGTCGAGACGCAGTGCACGTTGTTCTGCACGTGCAGTCAGTTCATCGGCCTGTGCCGAGGTGGGGGACTGGAAGCTGACCAGCCAGTGGGCTAATGCCTGCAGATCCTCATCCGATTGCTGCGAGAGCCCGCCCGCGATCACCGGTCCCATCGGGCCTGCTGCTACGCCGTGTTCCGGGGAATATCCGGTACGCAGATAGCGCTGCAACTGCACTTCATCCCAGGCGACAGGTGCCGGAGATCGGTCGTTAAGCGCGGGGGCGATCCAGCCTTCAGCAACACCGCCACTCAGCGCATCACTACCGTGTTTTTCGGCAGCGGCCAGATTACGTGGTGAATGGCAGGCGCTACAGTGGCCCAGCCCTCCGGCCAGATAAGCCCCCCGATTCCATATGGCGCTCTGCTGCGGGTCCGGTGTGCGTTCTCCCGGGTGCAGGAACAGCCAGTTCCATGCCGCCATCCCCTGGCGAATACTGAACGGAAAGGATAACCGTGTTTCCGGCGGCTGATAGCTGACGGCGGGCCGGGTCATCAGAAAGGCATAAAGGTCATGCAAATCATCGTTGCTGACTTGCGTGAAGGAGGTATAGGGAAACGCCGGGTAGAGGTAATGCCCACGGCGGTCAATACCGTAACGCATCGCGCGCAGGAATGCCGGGTAAGACCAGCCGCCAATCCCGCTGGTGAAATCCGGGGTGATATTACTGGTGTAGATCGTGCCAAACGGCGTGTCCATGGCCAGCCCCCCGCTGTTGGTCACGCCCCCCGGGCGGGTATGACAGGCGCTACAGTCACCCAGTGCCGCCAGGGTTTTTCCTCTATTGATACTTTCGGCAGAAAACTGCGCGGCATCCGGAGGGGAAATCGGGGCAATCTCGGGTTGCAGACTGAATATCGCCACGGCGACAACCAGTGCCAGCACCGTCCCGCCTGACATGCGCAGCCATTTATTCTGAATCATACGTGGCCTCCCTGTAACGCGCGCAGCACGCGATCCGGGGTAAACGGCGGCGCACGGAAACGAATGCCGGTGGCATCAAACAGGGCGTTTGCGATGGCTGCGGCCCCCGGCACGGACGCGGATTCGCCGGCACCCATAGCGGGTTCGTCCGGGTAGTCCATCAGCGCGATCTGGATGTCAGGCAGCTCGTCAAAACGCAGTAGCGGGTAGCTGCCCCACTCAAGTGAGGTCGTCCCGCTGGCATCAAACGTGACAAACTCTTTTAACACCCGGCTGGCGCACTGAATAATATTGCCGTGCACCTGATGGCGAACCCCGTCCGGGTTGACCATTTGCCCGCAGTCGTGGCTGACGAAGATGTTGTTCAGCGTAATCTCTCCGGTTTGGCGATTCACGCTTAAATCACAGACCCAGGCAGCCCAGGCGGCACCAAATCCGGGGAACTGACTGTGGACATAGCGCGCCGAGGCGAAACCACGACCCCGTAGTACGGAACCCTCGTGTTGAGGGCGATGGTGAGGCGGACCATTTTTCCATTTAGCCATTTTCTTCAGATGGTTAATCATGACAATCGCACGTGAATCTTCAAGATGTTCCAGGCGCAGATCGATCGGATCGCGGCCAGAATGCCAGGCGATTTCATCGATCCAACTCTCATGAGCAAACACGTTCGGCAGAGCCGAAACGCCGCGCATCCATGAAGCGCGTACCAGCGGGGCGGCATCTTCACAGATCATCCGCATATGGGGAAAGTGGTACTGCGGAATGGCGGTGCGATCCCCCATAGATTGGACGACTGGCTGGTTGGGCACTTTTCCCGTCAGGATCAGCGGCAGGGTGGTGGCATTATTGGAGGGATAGCAGGTGCGCAGCGTGTAGCATGAGATATTCATCATGCGGTCCAGCCCACCGCTGACGCGGATTAACTGCGCGGCGCCTTTGGGCTCCCATGCGGCTTCCTGTTCGCGCATGAGCTGCACGCGCACGGGTTTGCCCGTTGCCTGTGACAGCAATGCCGCATCGGCGGCGACATCATCCGCGCAGTTACGCCCGTAACACCCGGAGGCCTCCATACGTTTCACCTCGACCATGGCAGGGGCCAGTTCCAGCAGCAGTGCGATGTCTCTACGCAGATCGTGTGGGTTCTGCGTGCCTGACCACAGCGTTGCCTGCCCGTTGCGCACGTCGGCTACGGCACAGGAAGGACCGATAGAGGCATGCAGTTGATAGGGCCAGACGTAGTCGGCATCAACGGCGACATGCCGGTTCTTCAGCGCGCTGTCAGTGCCTGCATCGTCACGCAGTACGCGCGGGGTTTTCTCACAATTGGCCAGCGTGTGATGCAACTGGTCCAGGCCCAGCGCAGGCAGTCCGGCCCAGGGCTTCCAGTTCACTTTTAGCGCGTACATCGCAGCAATCGCGTGCTCTTCACGTAAGGCGACAATGCCGACAAAATCCTTCATCACCACAATCTTCACGATACCCGGAAGATGGGCAACAGAATGCTCATCGACTGAAATCAGACTGTGCCCCAGCGGGGCACTGCTATCAGCACCGCCATAAGGCGGGCGCACTACGCGGCCATGCAGCATACCGGGTATGCGGAGATCGTGAACCCAGGTCAGTTTGCCACTCACTTTTGCCGGAATATCCACGCGCGCCACCGATTTACCGGTATAGCGGTTTGCGCTATACAGCGGGACAGCGGTGTCCAGAGGCAAATGCGTGTCTTTATCCTGAGCCAGTTGGCCATAGCTCAGGCGGCGATCCGGACGCTGTCGGTCAATGACCCAGCCCGCATTGGTATACACCTGGCTTGCGGAGAGATTCATGGCTTTTGCCGCCAACAGCATAAGTTGTTGACGCAACTGGCTGGCTGCCTGGCGAAGCGGGACCGCCGTCACCTGTAGTGTGGCGCTGGCAATTGTCGGGCCCTGATCCGGCGTTGAAGCGGTATCACCCAGTATCATCGTAATGGCGCTGAAGGGAACATCCAGTGCATCGGCGACATATTGCGACAGCGCCGTACGCACACCGGTGCCGAGGTCGACATGGCCGTTAAAGGCGGTCACTTTGCCATCTGCGGCCAGTGCGATAAAACTGCCGATCGTGACCGGGGGTGAAGCGCTTATTGCCGTGGATTGGGCCAGCGAAAGGTTTGGCAGGAGAGTGCTTACACTTACAAAACCCCCCATCTGCACCAGGCGGCGGCGTGTCAGAGTGAACAGGTTCATGATGGCTGACTTCCGCTGATGAGTTCGCGTGCCTTCTGCGCCGCGCGCAAAATTTCCAGATGGGTGCCGCAGCGGCACAGATTAAATGCCAGCTCATTTTTAATCTGCAGCTCTGATGCCCGCGGATTGCGCCGGAAGAGTGCCACCAGCGTCATGATCATGCCGTTGGTGCAGTAGCCACACTGAGCGGCCTGTTCATCAATAAAGCCCTGTTGTACCGGATGCAGCCCATCATCCTCTGCCAATCCTTCCAGGGTCGTGACTTGCCTGCCGGCGACAGTATGGACAGGCACGCTACAGGATCGGGCGGCCACACCGTCAATAATAATGGTGCAGGCACCACATTCACCGATGCCGCAGCCAAACTTTGGACCATTTAACTGGAAGTCATTACGCAATATATAAAGAAGGGGGGTATCTGAGTGCACATCGTCAATCGAGACGTGCCGGCCGTTAAGCGTGAAGTCCATAGCAAATCATCCTTGATGGCCCGTTCTTTCCGTTTGTTCGTTTACGGGCCAGATACAAAAATGCCCCTGAAGAATTCAGGGGCACAATGGGAATGTTATGCTATTTATCCGGCGCGGGTCATGATATTTCCTGCCATAAGCACATTAAAGCAAGGATTATTCTTACTTCGGTATTTTTCCTTTCAGCAGTTTGCGCACCCAGTAGCGGTTGGGGCTGGTGGCGGCCAGGGTGGAGCGGTCAAGCGGGATCGGTTCGCCACACAATTGCGCCGCCAGTACTTCTGCTGCCAGCGGTCCGCTGCACAGTCCACGCGATCCCAGCGCACCCAGCACGAACAGGCCCTGATAAACCGGTGCGGGCTCAGCCTGTTGCTGTTGCTGCTGCTGTGCCAGCGTTTCGTACTGGTGCAGCGTAGCGGCATAGTCCGGCAGTGCGCCCATCATCGGCAGATGATCGCGCGTGGCGGCGCGAACGCCACAGCGTGCTTTGCCGTCACTGACATCAATCTCCTGCGGCCATCCTGCATCCGGCAGACAGCGGAGCAGGCGATCGCGATTCTCCTGCTGATCGTCGGCGCGGTACTCTGTCGCAGTATCGCCGCGATGATAGCTGGCTCCGATGCAGTGCTGCTGAAACTGTGGGCTGACCGGCGTCAGATAGCCGTCGTAGCACAGCACCTGTTTCAGCGCGGACAGTGCCTCCGTGGTGGGTACGTGGCTGACCTGACCACTCACCGCATAGAGGGGCAGCTTCTCACTCTGGATGAAATCTGTCAGACGGTGGCCGGTTGCCAGCACCACGTTACGATGCGTGCAGTCAGGCTGCGTGCGGAAGCTTAGCTGCCAGCCTGCCGGGTGTGGCGTCAACTGCGTGATCTCTTGCTGCCAGTGTAACGTCGCGCCCTGCTGTGCTGCCTGCTGCCACAGTCCCGCGGTCAGTTCTGCCGGAGAGAGCCAGCCACCCAGCGGGTAGGTGATGCCGCCGCAGCCGGTGGTGACGCCGCACAGTGCTTCCGCTTCTTCGGTGTTCACGGCGGCAGCCAGCGCGGGCGGCAGCGCCATTTGCAGCATTTTGCTGATTTTCTCCGCGCTTTTTTCGTCCCACGCCAGCTGAGTGACGCCGCACCAGTCATGCTCGAAAGGTAGGGTCAGCTGATTGTAGACGCGGCGGGCAAAGGTAAAGGCGGCAGGGAAAAACTGTGCCAGTGCCGGATCGTGGTGGTTGAGCAGCGGGTAAACTGCGCCCTGGCGATTGCCGGAAGCGCCCTCGGCCGGGCGGGCATCGGCACAATAAAGCGTGACCTTTTTACCGCGCCGCAGTAATGCCAGGGCCAGCAGTGCGCTGACAATGCCTCCCCCTGCCAGGGCAAAATCATCGCCCTCAGCGGCCGGGCGCGCATACCACGGAGCCTGCGCAGGCCGGACCACAGCAGCGGGCAGATGGCCAATCAGCATCTCGCGCTTTTCACCAAACCCCTTGCGCTTTGTCACCTCAAATCCGGCCTGCTGCAGACCACGACGCACAAATCCGGCCGCCGTAAAGGTGGCCAGCGTGCCGCCCGGCCTCGCCAGGCGTGCCATACAGTCAAACAGTTCCGGCGTCCACATATCCGGGTTCTTGGCCGGGGCGAAACCATCCAGAAACCAGGCGTCGACCTGCTGATTCAGGGTGTCATCAAAAGTATGGATAAGTTGATTAATATCGCCAAACCACAGATCGAGCGTAACACGCCCGCCATCCAGCAGCAGACGATGGCAGCCGGGTAACGCGAGCGGCCACTGTTCACGCAGCTGGCGCGCATAATTGGCCAACTGTGGCCAGCTTTGCAGGGCGGCGTCGAGATCGCTGGCCGTTAAAGGAAATTTTTCACAGCTGATAAAGTGTAATCGCTGGAGTCTGGCTTCTGGCTCACGCGTGGTGAAGGCATCAAAAGCCTGCCATAGCGTCAGAAAATTCAGGCCCGTTCCGAATCCAGTCTCGGCCACAATAAAGAGATCGCGCGGGTGCGTGGTGAAACGTTCGGGGAGGTGATTACCCTCCAGAAAAACGTAGCCGGTTTCTTTCAGACCATTCTGGTTAGAGAAATAGACATCATCAAATACTCGGGATACAGGTGTACCCTGATCGTTCCAGCGTAGTTGTGCGTGCTCTATTGGTGCGGTTTTCACGGCAAAGGCTCATTGCTCAGGCAGTGGCGCGATTTTAACGATGTGCTTGACCCTACGCAAATTTACACAAGGAATTCGCTGATCGGACTTGTTCGGCGTACAACTGTAAGCTAGAGTGCCAGTCGAATCCTAATTAGAAGTGAAAGAGGTATTGAATGAAACGTGCTGTGATTACTGGCCTAGGGATCGTTTCCAGTATTGGTAATAACCAAGAGGAAGTTCTGGCATCATTACGTGAAGGCCGTTCTGGCATCACCTTCTCGCAAGAACTCAAAGATTCCGGCATGCGTAGTCACGTCTGGGGTAACGTTAAGTTAACGAAGGACGACATTTCAGCCCGTATCGATCGCAAAATGCTGCGTTTTATGAGCGATGCGTCAATCTATGCTTTCCTCTCCATGCAGGATGCGGTGAAAGATTCCGGCCTGACCGATGAGCAGTACCAGAACAACCCACGTGTGGGCCTGGTTGCCGGTTCCGGCGGTGGTTCACCGTTCTATCAGGCTGCCAGCGTTGACGGTATGCGTGCCAAAGGTCTGCGTGGCGTTGGCCCGTATATGGTGACCAAGGCAATGGCTTCTGGCGTGTCTGCCTGCCTGGCGACCCCGTTCAAAATTCATGGCGTGAACTACTCAATCAGCTCTGCCTGCGCCACGTCTGCGCACTGCATCGGTAACGCTGTAGAGCAGATCCAGCTGGGCAAACAGGATATCGTATTTGCTGGCGGCGGCGAAGAGCTGTGCTGGGAAATGTCCTGTGAGTTTGACGCGATGGGCGCATTGTCCACCAAATACAATGACACCCCGGAAAAAGCGTCCCGTACTTACGATCAGCAGCGTGACGGCTTCGTTATCGCAGGCGGCGGCGGTATGGTTGTGGTTGAAGAGCTGGAGCACGCACTGGCGCGTGGCGCACATATCTACGCTGAAATCGTTGGCTACGGTGCGACCTCTGACGGTGCTGACATGGTGGCGCCATCCGGTGAAGGCGCAATGCGCTGCATGCGTATGGCAATGGAAGGTGTGGATACCCCAATTGACTACCTGAACACCCACGGAACCTCAACGCCAGTGGGCGATGTGAAAGAACTGGGCGCTATCCGTGCCGTATTCCCGGATAAAACCCCGGCGATGTCGGCGACCAAAGCGATGACAGGTCACTCACTGGGCGCCGCTGGCGTGCAGGAAGCGATTTACTCGCTGCTGATGCTGGAGCACGGTTTTGTTGCACCAAGCATCAACATTGATGAACTGGACCCGGCAGCAGAAGGCCTGGACATCGTGACTCAGCCTACCGAGCGTAAGCTGACCACCGTGATGTCTAACAGCTTCGGCTTCGGTGGCACCAACGCCACCCTGGTGATGCGCAAGCTGGCATAGTTTGCTGCTACGCAGTGCTGAAAAAGGGGCGAGTCATCGCCCCTTTTTTTGATCTTAAATGGGGGCTATTCGCGACTGTCCCTCAGTGCGCTTGGCCTTAAGCGTTTCGGCAAACCTGCCACCACCCGATCGTAAGACTCCTCCACCAGTTGTTTCACTAATCCCTCAGTAATCTGCTCCCCCGGATAAATCGAAATCCAGTGGCGTTTATTCATATGCCAGCCCGCATGAATACTGTCGTAGATCACCCGATGCAGTTCGCCATCTTCCGGGCGACACTTCAGGTTCACGATGCGTTCGCCGCGCACCTGCGACATCAGCGCAAACATCTTACCGCGCACTTTAAATACCTCAATCTCCGGGCCGAAAGGGTAGTCAAGCTCTGCTTCGGGCAGCGCCAGAGCTATCTGCATGGTGAGTGTCTGAATCTGCTGTCCGTCCATTGCCCTATTCCTGTGCTGTTTTCGTTTTCCGCAGGCTAGCATAAACAGGACGTTTATTTCACGTTCTCTGCCGGCTTCGGTGGCTGTGTGATGTTGTCCGGCGTGTGGTAGTAATGCCAGGTATCAAACGGCAACATCAGCGTATCGGCCACGACGGAGAACGGCAGATCGAGCCAGCACCCGAGACAGTCAGGCAGTGTGTGGACGTCGAGTTGCGTCCCCGCATAAAAGGAGTTTTTTGGATTGTTGCCAACGGTGTGGCTGGTGATGGTTGCGCAGCCGCAGAGCAGCATAGCGAGAGTAAGGCCGATTTTCTTGAGCATGATGACATCCCTGTGATGATAGCCGTCAATAGGGTAGGGGAAAGCATGGGGGAAGAGGAGGATGATAAGTGCGGAGGAAGGGGAGGTATCATGTCGCGGTCAACTAATCGTGACCACGGTGTTGTCCGGCCATGATATGACTTGCGTACGGGGAACAAATTTAATGTGCCATTACGGCCTCCCGTTTTGCAGGTTAATACAAAAGCAAAAAACGGAGTGTTTTCTCTCTATTTTTACTTTTAAATTAACCAATATGTTCGGGCTGGATGCCCTGGTGTATTCAACTTTCACAGGTAAAGTGTATGAGTGAGTCAAAGAAATGGATGACAGATGAAGAGCGCTGGCAGGGCATTGTTGAAAGAAATAAAGAGGCAGATGGTCACTATGTCTATGGCGTGCGTACGACAGGTGTGTACTGTTCGCCGTCCAGTGCGACGCGGCAGCCAAAACAACATAACGTGGTGTTTTTTAATTCCGCCAGTGAAGCGGAACAGCAAGGCTATCGTGCCAGTAAGCGTTTCTATCAGGGGCAACCAGAATTAGAAAAAATCTACACGGATAAAATCGAAGAAGCCTGCCGTTACATAGAGAAAAGTGAAGGAATAATGAAACTGTCTGACGTGGCAGATTATGTAGGGATGAGTTCTTTCCATTTTCACCGACTGTTTAAATCGATCACCGGTTTAACACCAAAAGATTACTCCATCGCAAGATTGCATGAAAAGTTGCGTGACAATCTTGGGCAGAGTGATTCCGTAACAGAGGCCATTTACAGTGCAGGCTTTAGCTCCAATAGCCGTTTTTATGAAAATGCCTCTGCAATGCTAGGGATGACGCCTAAGGCATGGAGAGAAGGGGGAAAAGGGGCAAAGATATATTTCGCAATAGGCATATGTTCTTTAGGTAATATCCTGGTGGCTCAAAGTGAGAAGGGCATTTGTGCCATCCTTCTGGGGGATGATGCTGATAAATTGCTACAGGATCTGGAAGATAAATTCCCCCAGGCGAATCTGGTGGGGGGCAATTCGGAATTCGAACAGGTGGTAGCGCAAGTGGTTGGGTTTATTGAAGCCCCGCAAATGACATTAGCGTTGCCTTTAGATATCCGCGGTACCTCATTTCAACAACGCGTCTGGAAAGCACTCTGCGAGATCCCTGTTGGGGTTACGGTCAGTTATACCGATATTGCGAAGCGTATAGGTTCCCCAAAAGCAGTGCGCGCTGTCGCGGGGGCCTGTGCAGCCAATATTCTGGCCGTGGCGATCCCCTGCCATCGTGTGGTGAAAAATGATGGTTCTCTGTCTGGCTATCGCTGGGGAGTCGAACGCAAACGAACGCTGTTAGACCGGGAAGAAAAATTCAATGAATGAATATCATCCACGGTGTACCCATCGTGCCTTAGTGCTCGATTGGGAACGTATTACTGTTGAACTGAATGCAGGAGGAAGCGCCTGTATCAGTGGGCTTCTCCTTGATGAAGAATGCGATACCCTCAAAGCAATGTATCCACAGGGTGAATGGTTTCGCTCCCATATCCATATGGGGCGTCATGGGTTTGGTCAGGGGGAGTATAAATACTTTAAATATCCGTTACCCGATAGGGTCGCCGAGCTGCGCACGGGGTTATATCCAGAGTTGGCAAAAATAGCCAATGACTGGAATATAAAAATGAATATTCAGTGGGAATATCCATCAACGCATCAACGCTATCTTGACCTTTGTCATAGCGCGGGCCAGATAAGGCCAACGCCTCTCCTCTTGCAGTACACCAAAGGGGATTATAATTGCCTGCATCAAGATCTGTACGGGGAGCGGGTTTTCCCCTTACAGGTTGCCATTCTGCTTTCCGAACCTGAACAGGATTTCCTGGGCGGTGAGTTTGTTTTAACCGAACAGAGGCCCCGTAGGCAAACCCGGGCAGAAGTGCTCAGTTTGAAAAAGGGGGATGCGGTAATTTTTGCTGTGTCTCACCGCCCGGTGCAAGGAAATAAAGGGCATTATCGAGTCAATATGCGGCACGGTGTCAGTAAAATTCATCATGGTAACCGGCATACGCTAGGCATCATTTTTCATGATGCTTTATAAAATATTAAATGCTGAATGGCAGATGTTGAAGTGTAAAAATCATAAAAAGTAAGATTGCTTTATAGAATCCTTATTTAATTTAAAGACAGATAATGATTTTTATTCGTTAAGAATTCAAAAGCAAGATTCGGATGGTTTAAAAGCATCGCACGGAAGAATACTGTATTGGTTTTAAGAACAATACTGCATTCTACTGTGGCTTTTTTATTGGAATTTTATTACTACCTCTTACTTATAAAAGGATTTTACATGAAACCTTCTGACGTTAAAGTGAATAAAAATGAAGCTAAGGTTGACAATTTCGTTACCGAAGAGACAGTATTAAAACGCTCATCGGTAAAATTAGGAAACATTAAAACTCAGGGGCGATTGAAAAGAGAGTGTGATGATACCCCTCATATTTGGTTTGATACGATTCAGTTGAAAAATAAAAAGCCGGATGACGGTATGTTCATTAGAGTGATAAATTCTATTTATAGTGGAGTTGTTGTTTATCTTGAAAATATCAACGATCTCATTAAAGCGATCCCAGAGAGGATGCAAATAGTATTGAAAATCCGCAACGAAACAGAACTAAAAAAGTTTCATGAGAGTGTTTTTTTTGATGAGTTTAAAGCGCAGAAAGGAAGTTCTCGTTTCAGTGTCGCCTATCATGATGTTCATGCACTAAAAAATATTAAAAAAAATGATATTCCATCCTGCTATATTTGTTATGTCGATGACCAGAAAAGTCTACTGGGATCAATTAGTGATGGTATTGATTTTGACTATCTCTGGATACTTTTTCGCGATCCCACCAACATTCCGCTAGAACTCGTCATTGCATCATTACAATCAACGCACACAATTTTAATGAAAGAAGTGAAGGAACCTTCAAATGTGGATGATGCAATCGTTTCTTATGGCGTAATGGAATATGGTGCTGAAGGCGTTATATTTTCTCCGGTAGAGCATGATGTCATGAGTGACTTTCTTAATAGAATGTCAGATCGTGGAAACAAAGACATCACTATTCAGGTCGGGACGGTGATGGATAGTCGACCCGTAGGAATGGGATACCGTGCCTGCATTGATACCGCAACGTTGTTCCAGCCTGATGAAGGCATTCTGGTCGGCAATACCTCACAGGGCGGTTTGCTCTGCTGTGCTGAAGTGTTTTTCCTACCCTATATGGAATTACGCCCGTTCAGGGTGAATGCAGGGGCGATGCATTCGTATGTATTCAATCAGGACAACCTCACGGATTATATGAGCGAACTTAAAACCGGTTCTCCCGTTATGGTTGTGAATGCTAAAGGGCGTACCCGCCGTGCTGCTGTTGGCCGTATGAAAATAGAGCTGCGCCCTCTGAGGCTGATTGAGGTTGAGTTTTCTCATCAAGAACGTGTCAGCGTCATTATGCAGGATGACTGGCATGTCCGTATATTTTCTGACGCGGCTAAGCCTCTTAATATTTCTGAACTCAAGGCAGGCGATAAGGTTTTAGGGTACGTCACCGAACCTGGCCGCCATGTAGGCATTAAAATAAATGAAAGTATTATAGAAAAATAGCGAGGTGAGCGATGAGTTTCATTGGAAGAAAAACAAGGCTACACTCACTATTATTTTCTGATTTCCCACTGGGACTTATTGTCCCTCTTGATCACGGTCTCACACTAGGTCCAATTGACGGAATAGAGACAACCGAAAGGCTGTCCCGATGGATTGGCAGCAAAAACATCAGTGCGGTTATTGGACATAAAGGTCTTATCGAAAGGTTAATCGATCGTGATATGTTGCACCCTGCAACAGGAATTGTGGTTCAGCTTAATGGAATGCCCGGTATAGCCCCCGACCCTGATAAGAAAATTATTGTCTCGAATATAGTAGCCGCATTGCGGCTTGGTGCTGATGCTGTATCCGTTCAGGTTAACTTTTCAAAGGATAATTATGGGCATAACCTTTCTCTGCTTGGCCGCGTTGTGGATGAAGCACACGCGTACGGGATGCCTGTGTTAACGATGGCATACGATAAAGAGGAATTATCCAATGATGATGAAAGAATAGTCAGAATCAATCACATCATCAGAATTGTCTCTGAATTAGGGTCGGATGCAATCAAGTTAGCACCACCAAAAGCGATATCTGACATACCCATTATATTGGCTAAGCATTGCCAGGATATTCAGGTTTATTTCGCCGGAGGAGAGTTATGCACGGAAGACAGATTGTGTGAGATGACCTCGACGCTGGTAGCTCATGGTGCATATGGTTTGTGTATCGGTCGTAATGTGTTTCAGCATCCTCAACCCGAAGAGTTGTTAGTTAGCATTGTGAATTTAATGAAAAGTATAAAAATACCCTTAAGAGTCTCAAGACAAAAATACCCAGAGGGAAGGGCGCTGAAATGAGTCATCACATGCGATCGAGAGAACGTTTTGTCAGTGAAATACGACAGGATAGTGGGTTATTTTCGGAAAAAATATTACACCGGTTACGTGAGGATGAGTCTCTCGGTTGCGGGAATATGTTGGACCGTATTTTGTTACTCAACGTCTGTAAAGAGAGAGCATTCCTCTTTCTGGACCGCCCGCTCCTTTCCCCGGGAGGAGGATATACACAGGCTCTCAGCCTTAACACATTACAGCAGTATAGAATGTTTCTGGCGCAGTGGTATTTACAGCATGGAGTGAAAAAAGGGGATGTCATTTCTGTTTGTGTTGAGGATGGTATTACACCGTTTTTACATTATCTTGCATTGACCAGCCTTGGCGCGACTATCTCACTTATCAATCCAGGAATACCTGCAGATCTCGGGATTCTGTATATGAATGAGAACGGTTTCCTGAAACTGGTCATTGACGCTGAGACAAGTAAAAAGAGTTCATTTGTCCGGCAATGGCAACAGTCGAATGAAACGCTTGATATTTCGACGGCGGATTTTCACCGGGCGATTTCCCTCCCTGAGTCGTGGCCATTCGAACCTGAAGATTCCACTCTGGTGATGTTGAGCCATTCTTCCGGCACCACAGGTGTGCCAAAAGCGGTCCGTTTTGAACACCGCCAGTTCTTTATGGGAAAACGAGTGCGCATTGGCCGCTTTTCAGAGGGGCCAGATGAGCGACTGCTCACTGCCCTTCCTCAGTCACATTCAGCGGCAATCAGCCATTTAGAAACGGCAATTCTGCATGGTATCCCCACGTATGTCGTGGGTTCTCAGGATGGAGAAGCTTTACGGCAGGCAATACATGCTTTTTCTCCCACCACCGTTGCCGCCTTTCCTCACAGCTATATGACGTTGATCGAAGCGGGGATCGGTGATGCCGAATTTACCACTGTACGCCGATGGTTAAGTATGGGAGATGCCTCGCATCAAAGCCATATACGCCGGTTGTTGCAGGGGGCGCCGAAATCAAAATATATGGACTCTTTTGGCAGCTCGGAATTGGGAATGGCGTTATTTCGTAATGAGTCGCGGATTGATGCCCTGGCCCCTCATCGTTCAATTGGCCGTCCTGTTGATATTGCCGTGGCTAAAATTCTCGATTTTGCAACGGGAGAAGAGGTGCCTTCCGGAACACCCGGCCTGTTTGCTGTACGTTCACCCACCATTACCTCAGGGTACTGGCAGCAGCCGGAACAGACGAACAGGGCATGGCGAAATGGTTACTTTGTGACGGGTGATATCGCGCTGTGCAAAAAGGGTGTTTTCTATCATGTCGACCGGGAGGTGGATGTTGTGGTAACACCGTCAGGCAACCTTTATACCTTGTTTCTCGAAGAGGTCGCGCAGCAGGTCGATGGCGTCTGTGATGCCGTGGTGGTGGGCGTTGCAGGAAGAACCGCTAGCGATCCTGAAATACTGGTGTTAATTCTGGCAGACAGGGAAGCAACACGTGAGTCCGCTGCACTTTCGCTACAGGTAACGGAGCGTATCTATGAGTCAATGATGAACTCTGGCCCACTTTTAGCGAAACACGCGATTGCCTCGATCGTTGTGGACAGTCTGGCATTCCTGCCCGTGGGTGCCACAGGTAAAATATTAAAAAGAGAACTGCGTCAGTCTGCTTTATCGCTTATCAGGATAAACGCTGAAAGAAATTTAATGAATTAAGGTTTTTCCTTAAATACAGCATTCTCTTTAACAGTAATCAATTATCTAAGAGAGAAAAGATGAAGGAACATACTTTTAACTCGGCAGTGCTTAATTCCGTTATCCAACGACTGAATGATGCTGAAAGCGATGGTTGCCATAATTACGAATGTCTTGGCCATCATTTTATGATTAACGAGGGCGTTTTTCCTCCCACTCATTTTCAGTCTACAGGGATATTTACCCGTCTGATACCTTATCCTAAAGGTGGCCGTTTTCTTGAAATAGGATGTGGTGCAGGTGTCACTGCGGTTGTTGCTGCCCTTAGCGGTTGTGCACGAGTTGTTGCCACCGATATTAGCGAAGCAGCGGTGAACAATACGCGGATGAATGTAGAAAGGCATGGTGTTGATCATATTGTATCGACGCTTCAAAGCGATCTTTTCAATGCGCTCAAGCAAGGCGATCAGTTTGATACTATTTTCTGGAATTCAAACTTTGTTTTTGTTCCTGAAGACTATGTTTTCGATAATAAGATACTTCACGCATTTTGCGATGTTGGCTATGCCACACATCATCGTTTTTTTAAGGAAGTAAAAAATTATCTGGCTCCTGGTGGTGCGTTGCTGTTGGGGTTCAGCAGTCAGGGGGATATTTCTGCATTGACAGAATTGCTTGGTCAATATGGTTATCAATATGAAATCGTGGCCTCTGAATTCGGCGGGAATGGCAGTGAAAACCATTTTTATATTATGAAATTGATACCACTTTCTGTTGATCACCAGGAGGTTATATGAATTCACCTGCCATACATCACGCACCCGTCATCATCATCGGCGGTGGGCCTGTTGGGATGATGCTGGCGTTGTTCCTTGATTATCATGGTGTGCGTAGCCTTATTGTCAACCGAGATAAAGAGACACGCCTTCACCCTAAGGGGAACACACATAACTCCCGGACGATGGAGCACTACCGTCGTGTCGGAATTTCAGCTGCCATCAGAAAATTAGGTCTCCCATCAACGTATCCCAGAGATATTACCTATTTTACCCGATTAAACAGTTGGGAGCTGGTGCGCTTCAGCATGCCGTCAGAACAGCAAAGAGCGGTGATAGCACGGGATGATGATGTCACGCATCAAATACCTGAGCCTTTGCTCAGAGCGAATCAAATGTATGTTGAGCGTTATATGCACAATCATCTCAACGAAAGAGAAAACATAGAGGTGCGCTTCGGCTGGCACGCGGTTTCTTTAGAACAGGATGAGGCTGGCGTTAACGTCATTATTGAAGACTCTACTCATTCGTCCCGCAGGGAGTCGTGGCGTGCGGATTATCTTATTGGATGTGATGGCAGTCATAGCTTTGTCAGGAAAACGCTGGGGATAGGTTACCAGGGGACCGACACGGCGATCGCGGGTTTCTTAACGGGAAGAATGTTTTCTTCGCACCTCCGTATTCCGGCATTACACAACAGAATATTGCGAGGTAAAGAAGCCTGGATGTACAACGTTATGGCGCCAGGTTTAAGAATGTTGCTTGTCAGTTTGAATGGAAAAGATGAATTCGTGTTGTTATCCAAACCGGGTTCAGAAACGGAAGAGCCGGACGATCAGAAGATGATTCAGCACATACAGGCAGGGTGTGGAGAACCGGTCGATGTTGACATTATCGCACATTCAGTATGGCACGGTGGCCTTGCTCAAATTGCAGAGCGTTTTTCTGAAAAGCGGATTCATCTGGCGGGTGATGCGATTCACTTATTTTCCCCAACCGGCGGGTTTGGCATGAATACCGGCATTGATGATGCGTCAAATCTTGCCTGGAAACTGGCCGCAGTGATTCAGGGGGGGGCGCAGCCCGGGCTGCTGGCCTCTTATGAAATTGAACGGAGGCCCGTGGCCAGGCGCAATACTGCTGCGGCCCGTCAGCTCACGCAGCGCGCAAGTCGTCTGAAAATACCGGGCGATATTGAGATTGCAGAGAGTCCGGCGGCGCATCGATCGCGTCTTGAGTTTGGTCAGGCTTTGCAGGTATTTCGTAGCCAGTTCAGTTCGCCCGGGATTGAGCTGGGGGCTCGCTATGACCAGTCTCCTCTGATTTGTACTGATGGCGAACGTCCTCCATTCGATAACCTTCATGACTATCAGCCCGATAGCACGCCGGGAGGGCGTCTTCCGCATATCTGGGTGGAGGACGCTAAGGGACATCGGCGATCCCTGTTTGATCTGCTTGGTTCTGGATTTTCTCTGCTGCGTATTGGCGCAGATGCGCCCGACGTGAGCGATTTTCTCCGTGTGGCGAAAAAAAGAGGGATACCGTTAAAAATCATTGAGCTTCCTGCACCAGATGCATTGTCGTTATATCGCTACCCATTACTGCTTATTCGCCCTGATCAGTACATTTGCTGGCGAGGAAATGATAATCCTGAAAACACAGACTCATTATTTTCCCGTGTGACAGGAAGCAAGATGAGTGAATGAAGTTTCACCCGTTGAATTTCTGGGTATCAATGTAGTCAGGAGGATGTCATGAAAATGGAATTAATGAATACTGAACGCGATTTTTCCGAGTGGGCAATTGATGCAGAAGAAAATGCGGCTGTTTTTTCTCAAATAACACATGATCCGAACCCACTGGTCGTCAATGGTGAGCCTGAAGGTGCATCTATAAAATTTCTTCGCACCGGTAAGTCCACGGATG
Organism: Erwinia sp. MYb416; assembly: GCF_037479575.1. Classification (NCBI taxonomy): domain Bacteria; kingdom Pseudomonadati; phylum Pseudomonadota; class Gammaproteobacteria; order Enterobacterales; family Erwiniaceae; genus Erwinia; species Erwinia sp. MYb416. Next base: position 644,440 of record NZ_JBBGYT010000439.1, on the reverse strand, counting down.
GACGGTATTTAATGGCTGAAGTTGAAGTTCCTCCGGGTTCCGGGCCGCCATTACATGTTCATACTCAAACGGATGAGTGGTTTTATACCCCGGAAGGCGGTGTTGTTATGCTGATGGGAACCAAGAAATATGATGATCTGGATAACCCACCCGATATTTCTGGGCGCGATACTATCCGCATGGTGCCTATGAAAAAAGGAAGCCTGGTGTTTGGTCCGCGGCATTCTATTCACGGCTACCTTAATGTCACGGATAAGACAATTATTGTTCAGCTTATCTGGACGCCGGATACTGAGAAGAAATCTATTCTTGGCTATTTCGAATCTATTACCAAACCCATTTTACCGGGTTTAAAGGGGGCAAAGAATAATCCGATAGTTCAACTCAAGGCCGTAAGCGAACCACGCGACTATGGGATGATGTTTAGTACTGGTTTTTGGAAATATGCCGAAAGGGTTGAAGATGGAGAAGCGCCATTCGGTAAAAATATGTCGGAACTTATCACATTGATTAATCCGGCCAAGGTACGTTAATACGTCATTTATTAAAGGATCATAGTTATGATGATGTTGAAAAATAAAACAGCATTAATTACAGGTGCAAGTTCAGGAATCGGGCGTGAAGCGGCGAAAATTTTCGCCAAAGAAGGTGCCGCTTTGGTACTGGTCGCCCGTCGTGCTGCCGAGCTGGGGTCGCTGGTTGATGAAATTATCTCTTCGGGCGGAAGGGCCGTAATGTTAGCCGCTGACGTAAAGGATGAAGCTTGTGCGAAAGAAGCGGTGAGATTAGCGGTTCACCATTTTGGTGGGCTGGATATTGCTTTCAACAACGCTGCCACGATGGGCGAAATGGGCGAGACCACCGGTATTTCTCTGGAAGGCTGGAATGAAACGATAGAGACCAATCTGACCAGTGCGTTTCTTGCGGCTAAATATCAGATTCCCGCGATGCTGCAACGTGGCAATGCGTCACTGATCTTTACGTCTTCATTCGTAGGGCATGCCATTGGTTTTCCTGGAATGGCCGCCTACGCTGCAAGCAAAGCGGGTTTGATTGGCCTGACGCGTGCGCTGGCAGCCGAGTACAGCCCGGCAGGGATCAGGGTTAATGCGTTATTACCAGGAGGAACGGATACAGAAATGGGGCGTTCATCCACCGATACGCCGGAGAAAGAGGCTTTTATCAATGGGCTTCATGCGATGAAACGCAGGGCAACGCCGGTAGAAATTGCCAATTCTGCACTGTATCTGGCTTCCGAGCTGTCGGCATTTACTACCGGCACCGCTTTATTTGTTGACGGTGGTGTGAGCATTAATCGTACGTAATCTGGTTTTTTTCTGCTCTGGCTTTGAATGAGATCGTCAGAGCAGAAAGTCATATTGGATGCTTTCTATAAGGACGTAATCATGCCTGTGGTTATTTATGTTTTGGCGATGTGTGTTTTTTCAATGACCACCTCCGAGTTTATGGTTGTCGGTATGATGCCATCGTTAGCGGTCTCGTTGGGCGTTTCCGTCTCTTCTGTCGGTTATCTCGTTTCCGCTTTTGCCGGAGGCGTTGTGGTCGGCGGGCCGATATTAGCTGTTCTTTTATTTAAAACGTCAAATAAACACGCATTACTTATCCTGGCTTCACTGTTTTGTCTCAGCCAGGCGATCGGTGCTGTGGCCATGAATTATAATGTGATGCTATTTTCCCGCATTCTTTCCGGCGTGGTACATTCTGCTTTCTTCGGGGTTGCTTTATCCGTCTGTGCATCTTTGGCTGGCCCGGAGCGTATAGGTCGGGCATCCGCGATTGTCATGGGGGGATTAATGGTTGCCTCCGTTATCGGATTACCCGCGGCCACCTGGCTTGATCAATATACGTCGTGGCGTATGAGTTTCTGGATTATTTCCGGATTGATGCTGTTGGGCATCATTGCATGCGCGACTCTGGTTCCTAAACAACCTGTAAAAAGCAGCGCCAGTTTGAAACAGGAAATAGCGGCATTAGGTAAGGGAGAACTGTGGGCTGCCTGTATCACCAGTGGTTTAGTGGTTGGTGCTGTTTTCGCCATGTTCACTTATCTTTTTCCCATTCTTACTCAGGTCACCGGTTTCTCTCCGACGACCATCCCGGTGCTTCTGGCGATGTACGGCGCTGCGACGGTGGTCGGTATCATGATAGTAGGGCGAATAGCGGACAGATATACCATGCGTATCCTGTTCTGCGGGCAAGTTATTCTTATTACACTGCTGGTGACTTTTGCCCTGAATACGGAGTCCATGGTGATCAGCACTCTGGCCCTGTTGTTGAAAGGTCTGGTGGGATTACCGATGAATCCGGCACTGGCGACACGGGTTATGCGACTGGCGAAAAACAGTTCTTTAGTCAATACGATATATATTGCTGTCAGTAATGTGGGGATTGTCGTGGGGTCATGGGTAGGGGGGCTGGCGATTGCTGAGGGATATGGACTTCGTTCACCTCTTTGGATCGGGGGGATACTGGCAGCCTTCGGGTTGTTAAGTATTCTCCCTTTCCTGACCCGACACAGTGCCAGAGCAATGCGAGAGAAAACATTAATGCAGTGAGTGATACCGCATCGGGTTGACCTTTCTCATCCCCTCTCGTCGGGAGGCAACGGTGATGCCATCACATTGCCTCCCGCAGAAACACCTGTCAGGAAAAATCCCAGTTAAACATCACCAATTCGCAATGGCGGCAGACAAACTTATAAACGCCCTGATCGCCACCCGGTTTGTAATCGGCCATAAACTGCGACCAGCTCTCCTCATCCATTTCGTAATCGCTCATCCACTTTTGACGGGTTTCTGCACTGGCGTCGGCAACATCTTTCGCACTGGCATCGCCGTGATAAACGCAGGCATCGTTACAGTGGGTCGCCCAGCTCTGGTCCTGCCATGAACTGTAACCCGGCGTGCGTTCGCAAACTTCCGCCGCGATGGCATCATCAAGTGCTTCATCATAAAGATCGTTGAAGCTGCATGCGTACTTAGCGGCTGCGCTGCCATCATGGATGCACCACGGGCACAGGGTGATATCGCTGTCACCGACCCTGTAAATGGTGCCGTTATAGTGGCGATCAGTGTCTTTACCACAGCAGTTGCAGGTGGCGGCTTGTTGAATAAAGACATCGCGAGCGAAGTCAGCGCTGAGGTAGGTAAACTGCGGTAACGGCCTGTTCATTAGGGAGCGTCCATAAAGGTTTTAACGGATAATATCGCATCGTTATCCGTCAGAAAACCTTATCATTAAACCTGTAGAGTAAATTCATAGGATTACATCACCGACAGTATGAACCTTGATGATCTTGTGGCAGAAGATTTGATGAATGATTTCTTTGAGACATTCTATATTGAAACGTATTGCTCCGATGTTCCTTGTTTATGAGCCTGCTGAAACTGGCTCCAGACCTGAAGCTGAAAGATTAGCGACTAAAAATGTGTGGAGATCCCTCAGGGGTCACTCCTCCCTCAACATCTTCCCCACATTCCCCCCCGGATGCACGGTCAGCAACGTCTCCTTGCTGTAGCCACTCTGCGACATCAGTACCGCAATCATCGCGTCAAATACCGCCAGCACGCTGATAATCGACGTGGTGGCCAGCATATTCAGCGGGTCGATCTCCTGCGATTTTGGCATCAGCAGCAGCCGATCGGCGGCCTGAGCGATGGCCGAGTGTGCGTTCTCCGTGACGCTAATCAGCGTGCAGCCTTTAGCACGCACCGTTGGCAGCAGCCGCGTGAGTTCATCGGAGTTACCGCCGCGTGACAGCATAATCAGCACATCGTCGTGGCGCAGAAAACCGATATCGCCGTGGGCGGCATCGGCAGCGCTGAGCCAGATGGCGGGATGCTCAACGCAGGCCAGCATATGGGCGATTTTACGCGCCGCAATGCCGGAGGTGCCGATGCCGGTGACGGCAATCTTGCCGCGACAGGCGGCGAGGGCATTCAGCACCGCCAGCCACTGCTGACGGTCAAGCTGCGTTTCCAGTGCGGCCAGCGCCTGGCGGTAGGTATTCCAGCCTGTGGTGGCCTGTTGCCAGCTCTGTTCCGGCGTCATTATTCCTCCTGCATCATCTGCTGGTATTTCATATGGTCGTGATACAGCTCGCGGAACACCCGATATTTACGGTCGTAATAGCGTTTGATCTCGTTGGTCTGTGGCGTCACGGTTTTACCAATACGGCTCATGGCGTTCATCGCTTCCGGCAGCGTGTCGTAAACGCCTGCGGCCACGGTGCCCATCATGGCACTGCCCAGCAGCATCGATTCGCTCTCCTCCGCCAGCAGCATGGTGCAGCCGGAAGCGTTGGCGTGCTCCTGCACAAAGATCGGGTTTTTGGTGCCGCCGCCGCTGGCCATAATCGTGTCGATGCTGTAGCCCGTCTGGTTCATGGTTTCAATAATATGCCGGGTGCCAAGCGCGATGGCCTGAATCGTTGCCAGATAGTGCAGCGCCATATCTTCCGGGGTGCGCGACAGTGTCAGTCCGGTCAGTATCCCGGTCAGATTAGGGTTGGCACGCGGCGAACGGTTGCCGTGGAAGTAGGGCAGCATATGGATATCCCGCGTCAGAAACGCGATTTTATCCGCTTCCCCCGCCATCTTACGCAGCCGATCGTTCAGCACCTCGTAAATGGTTTTTCCCTGACTTTTGCCCTGCTCATGCAGGGCGGCATAGCAGGGGTGCGACTGGATCACATGATCAATCAGGGCACCGGTGGCGGACTGGCCGCCTTCATTCAGCCAGAAGTCAGGCAGCACCGCCTTGTAATCGGGGCCCCAGACGCCCTTAATAAAACGCGGCTCGCGGGAGATGGCCATATGCCCGGTGGAGGTGCCGCCGATCAGCGCAATGCGGCGGTCAAAGTCGGCCAGCTCGCCGGATGGCCCGGCGGCACCCAGCGTGCCCAGGCTTCCGGCGTGGGCATCAATTATCGAGGCACTGACCGGGGTGCCGGGCAGCAGGCCCAGTTCACTGGCCGCACGCTGTGTCAGACCACGTCCCAGGGGTTCGCCCATGCTTTTGACCTCGCTGCCGATCTTCGCCGCGTCATGCTCCAGCAGATCTTCCAGACCCACTTGTTTAAAGTAGCTGGCATCCCAGCCGTCCTGATGGGCCAGCCAGGTCCATTTACACACCAGCGAACAGACCGAGCGGGTGACGTCACCCGTTGCGCGCCACGTCAGGAAGTCCGGCAGATCGAACAGGTGACCCACATTCTGCCAGCTGGCTGGCATATGCTGCTTCAGCCACAGCAGTTTTGGCGTCTGCATTTCCGGCGAGATCACCCCACCCACGTAGTCCAGCACCGGGTGCTTCAATGCATTGATGCGTTCCGCCTGCACAATGGCGCGGTGGTCCATCCACACAATAATATTCTGCTCGCTGCGCCCGGAAGGGCTGACCGTCAGCGGCTGCCCCTCTTTATCCAGCACCACCAGTGAACAGGTGGCATCAAAACCCAGCCCTTTTATCTGCACCGGGTTAATGTTGGTCTGATTAATCGCATCGCGTACCGCCCGGCACACCGCCTGCCAGATATTGTCGGAAGACTGCTCAACAAAATTGGCCTGTGGGCGAAACATCGCGATCTCACGGCTCGCCTGTCCCATCATGCGCCCGGTAATATCAAAAATGCCTGCGCGTGCGCTGCCGGTTCCCACATCCACACCAATGTAATAGCTCGCCATTTTTTATCCTTAGTCCTCAGGTTCTGCGATGTTGCAACGCAATAAACAGGATCAGTACACCACCCCAAAGGGCCATAGTGAGGTAGCTGCTCACTCCCAGCAGATTCAGTCCACTTTCCAGCATCTGCAGCACAATCAGCGCCATCACCAGGCCGGGAATACGCCCAAAACCGCCGTCAGGATTAATGCCGCCCAGCACCGAGGCGAGGATGGTCACCAGCAGCCAGGATTCGCCATAGCCAGCTTTGGCCGAGTTGAACATCGACATCATCAACAGCGCGGCCCCCCAGCTCATCAGCGCCGAAAGGACATACACCACAATGGTGACGCGGGTGGTGTTCACCCCGCTAAAGCGCGTGGCCTTCTCGTTGCTGCCCAGCAGCAATATGGTGCGGCCCAGCGTGGTGCGCTCCAGCAGCAGCCACATCAGCGCCGCCACGGCCAGGAACAGCAGCAGTGCCAGCGGTATCCCGGCGATATTGCCGTTACCCAGCATCTGGATCACCGGTGGGAAGCCGGAGATCACCGCACCGTTGGAGAGCAGAATATTCAGCCCGGCAATCAGCGTCATGGTGCCCAGCGTGGCCAGAATCGGCGAGACGCCAATGACCGCAATCAGTACGCCGTTGACCACGCCAATCACCACGGCCAGCCCCAGCCCGGCCAGCAGTGCGAGGAAAACCCACTGCGGTTGGTCAGGATGCGCGACAATCAGTGCGGCCATCAGCAGTGAGCAGGCGTTGGCGCTGGCGATAATCGACAGATTAATGCCACCCGTCAGCATAGTGATGCCCATACCCAGCGCCAGCAGGCCGAGCACTGGCAACTGGCTCGCTATCGACTGGAAGTTACCGAGGCTAAAAAAGCGCCCCCCCAGCGTCAGAGAAAACAGCACCAGCACGGCCACCAGCATCAGCACCTGCAGCCGGATAATGCGGTCACCTGGCAGTTTATTCAGTAATGTTTGCATCTCAGTTCCCCTTTGCCCGCTGGTGTTTTTCGTTCCATGCCGTGGCGCTCACGCTGACCAGAATAATGATGCCGCTAAACACCATATGCCAGTAGGACGAGACCGCCAGCAGCGTCAGGCCGTTTTGCAGGAAGGCCAGCAGCAGTACGCCCAGCAGCGTGCCGGTTAATGTTCCGCGTCCACCGCTCATGCTGGCACCGCCCAGGACCACGGCAGCAAGGACCGTCAGCTCAAAGCCCACCAGTGAGTTGGGTGCAACAGACTGCGTTGTCTGCGCCTGTACCACGGCGGCCACACCGGCCAGCACACCCATGTAGCCGTAGACCGCCAGATGCAAGCCTCTGAGGTTGATGCCAAGGCGTGAAGCGGACTCGCGGTTGCCGCCCATGGCGTAAATCTGGCGTCCAATGCGGGTGAAGTTCATCATTACCCCGGTCAGCACAAACACCGCCAGAAGACTGAGCAGCGGCAGCGTCAGACCATATTCGTAGCCGTCGGTCGCGGTGAAGGAAAACCAGTTAATGCCCTCCATAAACCAGTCCGGGAAGCCGTACAGCCAGGTGCCGTTGGTGGCCCAGACCAGCAGTCCATAAAACACATTCAGCGTGGCAATGGTGATAATGATCGCCGGAACCCGCAGCAGGTAAACCAATAAACCATTGAACATCCCCAGCACCAGACCGCAGCCGATGGCAATGGCAAAGACGCTAAACAGGTTCCCGCCATGCGTCAGCATGGTGCTGGCCATCACATACTGAGCAATGGCGGTCATCGCCGGGAATGAGATATCAATGCCGCCGGCAATCAGCACCACAAACAGGCCGCAGGCCAGAATGCCGAGGATGGCATAGCTGGTGGCCACATCGGTCAGGTTGCCGAGGGTAAGAAACTCACTGGTGCGCACGCTCAGGCCCAGCGCCAGCAGCACAATCAGCATGCCCAGCCAGAATTCGTGCAGGCTGATAAGGTGACGCAATTTGTTATTCATTGACCACTCCGGCTATCTCCTCTTCACGGCACAGATGGGGGGCGAAACTCGCCACCAGCTCGCCTTTACGCATCACCAGCACGCGGTGGCTGTTGTAATACGCTTCCGGGACCTCATCGCAGATCATCAGCACTGCCATACCGGACTCTGCCAGTTCGCGGGCGATGCGATAGATCCCCTCTTTGTTGGCGATATCGACGCCGACGGTGGGGGAGTCGAGGATCAACACTTTTGGCCGGGTCGCGACCCATTTACCAATCGCCACACGCTGAGCGTTACCGCCGGACAGCGTCTGAACGGCCAGCTGGCTGTCAGAGACTTTAATATTCAGTTCACGGATCAGTTTTGATGCCCGCTGGCGGGCTTCATGCCGATCCAGCAGTCCCAGGCGGTTGCGCAGCTGGGAGAAAATCGGCAACAGCAGGTTGTCGAAAATCGACTGCGTCATGATCAGCCCTTCCGTCTGCCGATCTTCCGAGACGTAAGCAATACCGTGGCGGATGGCATCGCGGTTACTGCGCAGTGCCACCGGCTGACCGTCGATAATCATCTCGCCGCTGTCGGGCCGCGTAATACCAAACAGCGACAGGCAAAGCTCGGTACGTCCGGCGCCCAGCAGGCCGACAATCGAGGTGATCTCACCGCCTCTGAGTTGCAGATTGATCTGCTGGTACTGATTGCGGCGCGAGAGGTTACGCACTTCCAGCAACGGCGTTTCGTTGAGGTCAGCACGTTCCGGCAGAGGGCTGAAGCTGAAGCGCTGCCCGGTCATCTGCCATGCCAGCTCATCGCTATCCAGTTTGCTGGCAGGCCAGGTGCCCACCAGCTTGCCGTCGCGGATCACGCTGATGCGATCGGACACTTCCATCACTTCATCCAGCTTGTGGCTGACGAACACCACGCAGATCCCGGCGGCTTTCAGTTCATTCACCACACGCAGCAGCCCGTTCACTTCATGGCGCGTGAGCGATGCGGTTGGCTCGTCCATGATCACCAGGCTGGCGTCTGCCGCCAGTGCCCGACAGATAGCGACCAGCTGGCGGTCAGCAATCGACAGTTTTTCAACCTTGCGCGCCGGGTCGAGCTGCACGCCGATACGTGCCATGGTTTCCTGCGCCAGCTGGCGCATGGCCCGGCGGTTTACCCAGAAGTGACCGCCTGGCAGATAGCGATGCGCGGCAATGTTTTCCATCACCGACAGATTGGGGAACAGCGACAGATCCTGATAGATCACCTGGATGCCATAGTAAGCCGAAAGGGCAGGCGTCAGATGGTTGAGCCGCTTTCCGTCAATGCTGATATGTGAACCTTTATCGGGCTGATACACCCCGGAGATCACTTTGATCAGCGTGCTTTTACCGCAGCCGTTTTGTCCGGCCAGGCAATGCACTTCACCCCGGTTCAGCGTCAGTGTCACATCATCCAGTGCGCGGACGCCGGGAAAGGATTTACTGATGTTTTCCAGTGAGATAAACGGTGATTGCGTGGACATAATTCAGTACCCTGGAGTGGATAAAGGGCCAGTCAGGCTGGCCCAAAACAATCAGAAGCCGAGGGATTTCGCGTTATCTTTGGTCACTTCCAGAATGCGGTTAAAACGGATCACATGGTGTTCCATATCCACATCGGCTTTACCCAGGCCGTCAATGGTCAGATCCGGCGTAACCTGTTTGCCATCCAGCAGCTGATCGGCAAGGCTCACCAGAGCGAACCCGGCATCTTTTGGATCCCACAACAGGGCTTTCTTGATATCACCCGTTGCCAGGTATGGCGCAGCCTGAGCGGGCATCGCGATACCGACGACGGCGATTTTATTTTTCGCACGTTTGCTTTTCACCGCCTGTCCGGCACCGATAGGGCCAAGCGATCCGAAACCGATAATGCCTTTCAGATCAGGGTAGGTGCGCATCAGATCGAGCGTTGTGGCGTAAGATTTATCGATGCTCTCAGCCACCGGCAGGCGTGAAGTGACTTCATGCATCTCAGGGTATTTTTCTTTCTGATACTTGATGGCGGCATCCGCCCAGGCGTTATGCAGGGGCACGGTCAGCGAACCAACATAGATGGCATAACCGCCTTTGCCGCCCATATTGCTGGCCAGCTCGTCCATATTCTTTTCGGCGTATTTAACACTGTCGATGGTTTCAATATCCCACTGACCAATAGGCTGGTCAGGGGATTCATGCGTCAGCACCACGATGCCCTGATCGCGGGCTTTTTTCAGCACCGGCTCCAGCACTTTAGCGTCGTTCGGCACCACGATAATCGCATCCACTTTCTTGGCAATCAGGTCTTCAATCACTTTCACCTGCTGCGCCGGGTCGGCAGTGGAACCGCCCACCTGATAAGCATTTACATCGAGTTTTTTCGCGGCTTCATCTACGCCAACGGCCATCCGGGTGAACCAGGGGATCCCGGTCACTTTTGCCACCAGGGCGATATCGTGTTTTTCTGCGGCCAGCAGCGGAGTCGCGAACAACATACAGGCAGAGACAACACATGCATTGAGTAACGAGAGGTTAAATTTCATAGCAGTACCTTGTTATCTGATTCGTTGTTTTTGTCAGGTAAGAGGTGGCATTGACCACCGGATCAAGATAGCAAGAAGATTTTGGCGAAGAGTTGAGCGAGATGAAGAAGTGTGATCGGTAACTTTATATGTAAAATTACGAGCATTATTGTGTTAATTATTTGTTTGTTTTGCTGTGGTTGTTGGATTTTTACCACGATAAAGTGTTGTGTATTTGTTAGTTTAATTTTTATTTAACAAATAAATAACATTATGAGTGGTTCATACGACAAAAAGCACAGGGTATGGCGGTCAGATGCTGTTTTCTGCCTGGAAGAATTCACCGAATGCGAGCGATCTCGCGAATTTTCCATCCGGCCGCCTTGCTTTAGCCTGAAAGATGAGGAAGGTGGTGACGTAATTTCCTTACACAGAGGAAAAATAAGGTCAATGAGCCGCCCGCAGGCGGCCCTGAACACTATTTTGTTGTGCTCTTGCGGTAAACACTGTCGAAGCGCACGTTCATCCCGCCGCAGTTGCTGTTATCGCGCACCACCAGATTGCCATTAATCAACAGCATTTCACCGCCGCACTCGTAGTTCTGTGAATCCGGTTTGCCGAACGTCAGACGGTTGCCGTCTACCGTGGCATCATCATCGATTTCACCGATATGCACCACTTGTTCACCGTAGCTGTTGATGCCGCCGTGCCAGTTCGCCGTACCGCTGACGTGCAGTTTTTCGCCGCTGCGTGAAAGCGTGATGGCATCGGACCCTTCCACCGGAAGCCACAGGCCCAGCCAGTCTTCAGGCTTTACCGCGCGTGTCGGGAGGGGGGTCAGGCTGGCCGTGGGGATCCAGCTGGTAAAGTCGCGCTTTTTCGCGAAGTACCAGACGCAGCTCCACCCGGGTTTGGTCTGTGCCACCAGCACCTGATTACCAGGGACCAGATAGGCTTTACGCGCGCAGCTTGCCCCTTTTTCCGGGCAGCCATTATCATCATCATAGAAATGGACGTTACCTGCATCTGCGCTGATCTCTGCCTGGTGATACTCTCCCTGGTAGCTGGGGAAATAGCCGTTACGGCAGCTATCTTCTTCCGCGGCAAAGGCATGGACGCTGGTCAGCAGTGTGGTCAGTGTTAAAGCGAATATCCCTGTTTTCAATGTCTTGTTCCCGCATCGTCAATATTGCCCTGATAATAACTGACTGCGGGCTTCCTCACGAACTTCCTGATGTGATATTGACGATTTGAAATTTTTTAGCCAATCTATGATACTTTGAAAATAAAATTTCACACAAGCCAACTGAGCGGCACAGGCTGTGCTGTAGGTTTTCCAGGAGAAGTTCGCCATGTCAAGTTGCAGTGATGAGAGCCCGAAAGCGGGCACCCATGCTCTTGCACGTATTTCCTTCGCGGTATTTCTCACCTATCTGACGGCAGGCCTCGCGCTGCCGGTGATCCCGCTCTATGTTCACCAGGAGTTGGGGCTGAACAATGTGATGGTGGGGATTGCCGTCGGCATTCAGTTTTTTGCCACGCTGCTGACCCGCGGTTATGCCGGACGGCTGGCCGACCAGCGTGGGGCAAAGCGCTCCACGATGCAGGGTATGATGGCGCTGGCGCTGGTCGGTGTGGCTTATCTGCTGGCGGCGCTGCTGCCGCTGCCGATCATGGGTAAATTTGCCCTGCTAGTGGCGGGCAGGCTGTTGCTGGGCTTTGGTGAAAGCCAGCTGCTGACCGGTAATTTGACCTGGGGAATGGGGCTGGTCGGGCCGAAACGCGGTGGCCAGGTGATGTCGTGGAACGGCATGGCGATTTATGGATCGCTGGCCGCCGGGGCGCCACTGGGCTTGTGGTTACACAGTCAGTGGGGATTTATGGCGCTGGGCGTGGCAACGATCCTGCTGCCGCTGGTGGCGCTATTGTTCAATACCGGCGTACGCCCTGTACCGATCCACGGCGGCGAGCGTCCCTCGCTGTGGAAGGTGGTGGGGCAGATTACTCAGCCGGGCCTGGCGCTGGCGTTACAGGGCACCGGGTTTGCGGTGATCGGCACCTTTACCTCGCTCTACTTTGCCGATCAGCAATGGGGCAATGCCGGGTTTGCGCTGACCGCGTTTGGGCTGGCATTTGTGCTGGTGCGCGTACTGTTCGGCGGGCTGCCGGACCGGCTCGGAGGCACGCGCGTGGCGCTGATCTCGCTGGGGGTGGAAGCCTGCGGGCTGCTGCTGCTTGGGTTGGCGCCGAATGGCTGGGTGGCGCTGGCGGGAGCGGCGTTGACCGGCTGCGGCTGTTCGCTGGTGTTCCCGGCGCTGGGCGTTGAGGTGCTGAAGCGGGTAGCCCCGCAGGTGCGTGGCACGGCGCTTGGCGGCTTCTCGGCGTTTCAGGATATCGCTTATGGGGCCAGCGGCCCGCTTACTGGCATCCTGGCGACCTCGCTGGGCTACGGTTCGGTGTTTGTCGCCGGATCGATCTGTGCGCTGGCGGGGATTGCCGTGACCTTCAGCTTCTCGCGCACTGCCGTCAGTAGCTCAGACGGCTGAGTTTTAATACCGCCTGCACAATCTCTGCGGGTTGTAGTGCTGAAAATCCCAGCAGCCAGCCTTCCCGTGCAGGTTGCTGCTGATACAACGGTGACAGACGCGGTAACAGCAGCCCGCTCTGCACTGCCTGCTGCGTCAGTCGTTGTTCACCGCCGGATGTCAGGTGCACCGTCAACTGTAAGCCGCCCTGCTGGGGAAACAGTGTGAGTCGATCCGCCAGCTTCTCGTTTAATTCCTCGATCAGCCGTTGACGGCGGCTGGCATAGAGCTGGCGCATCAGGCGCAGGTGGGCAGCGAAATGACCGTGCTGGATAAAATCCGCCGTCACCGCCTGCATCAACTGGGCGCTGTGGCCATCCATCACGCTGCGCAGCCGCCGCAGCGGCTCAATCAGTGCATCGGGCACCACCAGATACGCCAATCGCAGCGAGGGAAACAGCACTTTGGAAAAAGTGCCGAGATACAACACCCTTGCGCTATCCTCCAGCCCCTGCAATGCCGGTAGCGGGCGTCCGTCATAATGAAATTCACTGTCATAGTCATCTTCAATCAGCCAGCGTTGATGGCGGCGTGCCCACGCCAGCCATGCCAGCCGTCGCTGACCGCTCATCGTCACGCCGGTCGGATACTGGTGGGCAGGTGTCAGGTAGACCAGCCGTGGGGCTGGCCCGTCGGGCGGGATAGCTCCCTGTTCGTCGGTGGCGATGCTGGTGAGCTGCGCCCCGGCATAGCGGAAAGCGTGCCAGGCACCCGGGTAACCCGGATCTTCCATCCCGACCGGATCACCGGCATCGCACAGCAGCAGAGCGATCATTTGCAGCGCCTGCTGAGAGCTGGTGAGGATCATCACCTGGTCGGCCGAACAGCGCACGCCGCGCGACTGCCCCAGGTAATGCGCCACCGCCTGGCGCAGATCGGGCAGACCAAGCGGATCGCCATATTGCATCAGGGAAGTGCTCTCTGAGCGCAGGCGCTGCTGGGTCAGGCGCCGCCACAGCACCTGTGGGAAAGCGCGCAAGTCCGGCGAACCGGCGGCAAAAGCACGGGGAAACAGTGGATCGTCACAGCCGCCTCCCGCCACCATTTTCCCCCCGCGTGCTGAGAGTTGTGGCGCCGCAGAAGCGGGGCGGTGGCGGTTTTGCGATACGGTGGGGCTGATGGCAACAAACGTGCCGCGCCCGCTTTTACGTGAGAGATATCCCTCGCTTTCCAGCTGGCTGTAAGCGGCCTCAACGGTAACGCGAGACAGTGAGAGATCGCTGGCGAGCAGGCGGGAAGAGGGCAGGCGAGACCCTGCGGGTAACGTTGCGCTGGCAATCGCCTCCCGTAACATGGCACACACTTTTTCCCGCAGGGTGGACCCATTCTGGCGGGAAAAAAGAGCGGCAAAGGGAGCGGGAGTGGGGTTCATTGTGGTCTTATCATTGTCTCAGAATGGGTCTTATGATTAAGACCCATCCATTCTATGATGGCAACATTAATAATGAACGGGAGTGCATCATGAGTTCGTTTTCAGCGGTTTTACAATTTCCTCCGGCGGCATCTGAGCAGAGTGAGGCGCTGCTGCGCCAGAAGCTGGCACTCTATGCTGATGCCTGGGATGTGGCGCAGGATCTGGCACACGGCGTGCCGGAGATTGTGGTGATTGATACGCGCTCAGAGCAGCAGTATCACGCCGGGCATATCTGCGGTGCCGTCAGCTTCCCTCATCGTTTCATGAATGCCGATACGCTGGCGGAATGGGACCGTGAGAAAGTGTATATCACTTACTGTGACGGCATTGGCTGTAACGGATCAACAAAAGGCGCATGGAAGCTGGCGGCGGCGGGCTTCAGGGTGAAGGAGTTGATTGGTGGGCTGGATTTCTGGCGGCGCGATAACCATCCGGTAACGGAAGGCGATCGGCCGGGCAGTTGGCCTGAAATGACAACACTGCCCGACTGCGGTTGCTAAGTTAAAGCAGTATCCAGAGTACCAGCACCACAACAAACAGGATGGCAAAAGCGGCAAACACCGGACGATTAGCCAGGGGTTGCAGCACAGGTGGAAGTGCACCCCACAATGGCACGGTGATCGGGCGTGGGTTGAGTTCGTTGTCGGCCAACTGCTGTTCTTGCAGGCGCTCTGCACGGCGGCTGAACAGTTGGTTCAGCAGATCCTGCGTCTGGGTTGGCGTCAGCAGCGTTTGCGGTGCGGCGTTAAAGCGCTGCTGGCTGTAATCCTCCAGCATCCGCTGTTCACCGGCATCCGGCGGCTGTTTTAGCGTGGCGGTCAGCTGTATCAGCGTAGGGGCAGTATGCTGGCTCAGGGTCTGGCTGGCCTGCAAATACTGGTTCATCAGCGGGAAGAAACGCGATGGGATCGGGTCGCCGCTGTGCAGGTTCACCACTTTCAGCAGCGAGGTCCACAGCTTGGCCGGCTGTTCCCCGGTCGCGGCGGCAAGACGTGAGATCTGCTGATTCAGCGTCTGATGCTCTGCCGGAAGCAGAGAGCGGTCGGTAACACGGTTTTGCTGTGGCTGGGGAATGGCCATCTGACCATTTTGCAACATCGTCAGCACCTGATGAAGCTGGTCAGGATTCAACGAGCTGAGCACGGTATGACCAAACTGCTGACGAATGAAATCGCTGACCGCCTGGCGGTTATTGCCGGTCGGTAACAGGTCTGTCAGTTGTTGCAGAAGCTGACGTGTGGCGTGGGTGTTTTGTACCTGCGACAGACGGGTATTAAGAAACTGTTCCGCAGGCGGAAAATGGCGTGCCTGAAGACCTGCATCGTTTTTAACCCCCACTTCATGACGTAACCCGGCCCAAAGCTCGGCAGATTTCAGCGAACTGAGCGACATAATCTTGACGATCAGGCGCTCCAGCGTGGTGCGCTGCGCGGGTGTCAGAGGCTGTTCGCCCGTTCCCGTACTGGTGCCCGGGCGTGTTGCGCCGGTTCGGGCATCGATCGTCGGGCGATCGCCGGGTAACGGCGCACCGGGGCCGCTTATAGGTTGCATGGCGAAGTCCTTCAGTCAGAGTCAACGTCCGGGGGGCGCCGGAACAGAATGGTCATCCACTATGATAACAATCCCGTCCGGTGATAGGTAGAGGAACGGGGAACAATCCCGATGCTTTCCCCCTTTTTTTTCATGGTGGCGGGTTAAAGGTAGTTGAGGGTCCAGGTCAGGGTGCTATTAGCCTTACCGGGGGTGATGCGTTCCGCCGTCTGGTAATAGCGTGCCAGGAAGGAGACGGTGAGGGTGCGATCGGCCAGCGGATAGCGGGCGATTTGCCAGCGCTGGCCGATATTCACCGGCGTGCCGTTGTCAGTATGTAAGATTTGCAGTGCTACCCCAGTGGCGCTGTTCGCCTCATCACTGAGGGCAATCAAACTGGGATTGACCGTACCGGTGGGGGCCGTGCCATCAAGTTGCATTAGCACAGTGAAGTTACCGGACACATCCGTGTCGCAGAGAAAATGAAGTGAGAAAGGTTTACCTGCATTTGTCGATCCGATGCCGGATCCCAGCCCCTGTTCGCGCCGTGTTCTGACCTGACCTAGTGGGACATTAAATGAGGCAAGTCCCTGAATCTGGCAGCTCTGGGCGATAAACGTCAGGCCGGTAGTGGCATCCAGCATCATAAACTTTGCATTTTTTATTCCGGTTTCCGATCCCACCTCGAAAAGGGCAATACGTGAAGGGATCGGGGTGACCTGCTCCGGGCGTTCAGGTGTCTTTGCCGTTTTGACGATATCAACGGTGACATTGAGAGAAAAGTGCTGCCAGGTACGGGACGGCAGGCTGGCGGCAGCATTATGGTTATCAATCATGATCCCGGAACTGACAACGCTGTATTCGCTGCCACGGTTGCCGTTAACCGTGGTGAACAGGGTTAAGCCATTGCCCAGTGTTTGCATGCTGGTGCGGCGAATCAAAAAAGCCATTTCGGCTTCCTGCTGAAGAGGATCGCTGATGCTGCACCAGACATCGAGGGTGTAACTTTGGTTGAAAACCGTCTTGCCAATTGGCAGGGAGGAGGAGAGTTTGATGTTGTTGCTGCCGTTGAACAGTACCAGCGGGAAAGCCTTATTGGTGGCGGCAGCAAATTTAAGCGACCCGGCCTGAGCATTCAGGCTGAAAAATGACAGCGCGACAAGGGTGGTTGATATCAATAAAATCAGACGGTTATTCATTTTATACGCTCATCATCAATGGGCAGAAAGGGGTAAGCAGGGTTGACTAAAACGCTCAAAACCGTTTTGCAGAGTGGCGTGAGGGCTAAGCTGCAGCGATAGCGAACACAGGCTGGTATCGCCTGATTTAATTTGCAGGTGTGAGCGCCCTGGGGGCAGGCGAACGTAAATCAGATCGCCCTGCGCGACCAGCCCAAGGTGATTACCCTGTTCATCCTGCACGACTGCGCCAAAGGGCAGGCTCTTTCCATCGGGCAGCGTTGAATGAATCAATACAGCTCGCCCGCGTGACGTGGCAAAATTGACTTTGACCAGCGCACCGGTATGAGGCGCGGTCTGCTGACGGGTACTTTTCAGTTCAATATCGGTGGGCAGCCCTTGTGGATCGAGCGTGATTTCATTCAGTCGATAGGGACGCAGATAAGGCACCAGCGCGCGTCCCTGTGGGTTCAGCGTCAGCCCGGAATGGCCTTCGACCCTGGCGCCGTAGGCGTTAGGTGCATCGACCAGTGCCATGGTTTCACTGTACCAGGGGCTGGTCACCACGCCATCAGGTAATGCCACTAACGCACCACTCAGCCCACCGGACCATGACTGGCTGTGCCTGCCTTGTTCCACACTTCCCTGAACGGAGGTGTAACGCGTGTGCCAGTTCGCCGCCAGATTCGCGCTGGCGCGTTGCTGGCTGTCATGACGCAGACCCAGGGCGTAATCAAACTGCTGTTCGGCACCCAATGTGCTGTTGATACTCGCCTGGCTGGACATTCCTTCCGCATCGTGGCTCACATTCATATTCAAATAGGTATGGCGCGCACTGCCACCCAGTGGGACTGACAGACCCAGCGTGTATTGCGTCTCTTCGCCATCACGTCCATTGACCCGGTTAACGGAAAGGGACCAGCTCAGGGAACCAAAAGTATTACTGTAACCAGCCTGTAGTTGATTGTTGGTGCTCCGGCTCCCCCAGTAACTCTGCCGAATAGCGGTCAGATAAAGCTGTCCCCATTTGCCGGGAAATCCTTGTGCCAGACTGGCGGATAAGCGGCTGCGAGGGGACAGGAATGCAGAGTTATACGAACCGGGAGAAGGGTGCCGGGCATAATCAATGGCAGACATGGCATCATTCAGACCGAGATAGCCTGGAGAGGAAAATCGCCATGCGCTCAATGACATCGTGCTGCTGCTGGCATTGAACCCTTTACTGTAGGTGGCGCGATAGCTCTGCCCTGAAAGATGACGATCCTGAGTGTCGGTCTGTGCCTGTGTGACATCCAGTGCCAGCGCACCCCATGAGCTGCCTATGGCCCCGCCCAGCAGGAAAGCATGGTAATCACGTGTCGTTAATACGCCGCCGTAGCCCGTCAGCAGATTATTGATGCCCCGTTGTAACGTGAGCTGTGCGACGGCGTCCTGCTTTGACAGGTTCATGTTACGTAAGGTGCCTGCAGTCAGGCTGTACTTTGTTAGCCCGGGGCGAACCAGCTGTGGAACCGCAGCATAGGGCACCATAAATTGGCTCTCACGGCCATCGGACTCGCGAATGGTCACGGTCAGATCGCCGCCGTACCCGGTGGGATAAAGGTCATCAATGCTGAAGGGGCCGGGAGAGACGGTGGTTTCGTACAGCAGCACGTTATTTTGCCGCACGCTGATACGCGCATTGGTTTCGGCCACACCCCGGATCATCGGGGCATAGCCACGCCTGGAATCTGGCAGCATATTATCGTCGCTGTAGAGCAAGACGCCGCGTAGAGAAAAACTGTCGAACAGATGACCACTGGTATCCGTATCGCCGATGATAATGCGCGATCTCAGCGCACTAATGCCATGTTCCATGTAATTACGCAAACTCTGATAGTGGGTTCCGCTGTTATTCTGCCAGTTCATTGAGCCACGGTGGCGAAACATAAATCCCCATAAATTCAGGCCAATATTGTCTCCGTTGTAGAATGAGCGATATGCGTTATCATCCTGTTTTGATTGATAATAATTCGCGTTGTACCCGAGGATTAGCGCGTTCACGCCGCCATCCCACTGCGCGGGGTCAACTTCATTTTGGGCGCGCTGCATCAGCAGTACCTGAGGGACAGTAACGATCATCTGCAATGTGGAAACATCAATGTAACCCTGGCCACTGGGAACCCAGTAATCCAGACTGCGGCAGTGGTCGGCATCATCCAGCTCTGCCATTTTTTTGCTATCAATCTCTCCGGGTTTAAGGGGGAGCAAATTGATCAGCGAGCGGGTAGTACAAATAACCGACTCTTCATGGTTTTTTTTGACCTGCAGACGTGTATAGCCAACATATTTATTATTCAGCATCACCCCGACATCATAAGCGCCGGGAGGAAGAGCATGGCGGTGGTTGAACTGGGTGACATCGATTTTTTTATCCGATGGGTGGCGTAACAGGTTGATATCAAAGCTGGCATATCCCTCAGCAGGGGCAGCGAAGGCACTCCGCTGGATATCCCATCCCATCACTCCTGCCAGCAATACGCCAGATACTGAATAACAGAAAAAATGAATGCGCCTTGTCCTGGGCATCTTAGCTCTCCCTGTGAGATCTCATCTCATTCGTGACTCTTTTATCTGGCTTACTGTGTATTTTTGACCGTAGTGATACTGCCGTAGTCATTAATGACTTCATAACGTAGGGCGGCATTTTCAATTTTTTCTGGAAGCGCAGTAAACCTGAACTCAGCGGAGCTTTTTGGCGCAATCATTTCGCCATTCAGGCTTTTGATCTCCTTACGACGCGTTTCAATTTTTACATTGGAGACATTAATAAAGTACGCAGAGGGGTTATTTACCCGTAACACCGTACCTGGCGCGGAAGTGGAGCGTTGCCACTGTAAATCGTGGAATGCCTGATTCGCGCCATTGGCATTCAGGGCGGGCGGTCGGAAGAAAATTTTCAGGCGACTGCGGATCGCCATTTGCAATATATCGGCGTTGATGGCGGTTGCACTTTTTGGCGGAATATCCAAAATATTTAACCAAAAGATAGATTCTTTATCCTGAGGCAACGCTGTGCCTGTCCAGGTGATCCTCAGCGTTTGCCCGCTGTTCGGTTCAATACGGACAATCGGCGGTGTGAGGACAAAAGGAACGGATATTTTGTCTAAAGCAGCATTTTCATCACCATTGTCAATCCAGGACTGAACCAGCGCAGGCTTATCACTATCATTACTCAAATGAATATTCACTTCATTTTTTTGTTGTGGATAGATAACACGTGTTCCATTAATAATAACATTGGCGTTAGCCTGCTGAGAAAGGAGTGAGGCAACAAGATAAAAAGGCAGGCATTTCCAGGCTGACAGGGACATATTGCTTACAACAGACATGATGGTGGCTCGGCTTGTCAGTAAACATAAAAGTGCAAGAATTGCTTCTTGCACTGGGAGAAAAAATTAGAAATAGCTTAACGAGTAATTAACGACTGTACTGACATCACCAGCTTCCACTTTATCCGTAGCGTAATAACGTGCGAAATAATTGAGAGTCGCTAAATCGTCGACTATTTTGAATGAAGGGCCGCTGGCCTGTGAGCCATCGCCTAACTTGATCGGCTTACGGTTGTTGTCCATTAGCTGGACCTGAACATTCGCCGCAGAGCCTTTATTTTTCAGGTTACCTGTCATGCTGTCTGTTTCAGTGCTGTCAAAGAGAGCACGAACATTTTCTGTTGGGTTCTGGCAGTTGGTTAACGTCAGGATCACAGGCTGTTCATTAGCAACTTCACCTGCTTTGGCAAGTGCGGAGGCCGAAATAGGTTCAAATACGATGGTCGTACTGCTGTTACGGCCATTGACGCTAACGTTGCACGTCGTATTTGATATATCTCCTGTGAACGTGATCGTGCCGTTTGCCGCCATGACTGCCGGGACAGGGAGGGCCAGAGCAGCGATCATCGAGGTTGCCAGTAGTCTTTTTTTCATCTGTATATCCTTATTGAGTAACGTGGTTGATTCCTGAAGCACAAGGGTTATTACAGGGAAACCCTTGCTTGGGTATTCCCGTTAAAAAAAACGGGGGTGTTTAATTGCATGAAAAGCAACTAAATAAGGTTTTGGTGTGAAATAAAAAGGATAAAAACCACCTGGCAGAATATGGCTTTTTGAGCGATGTCACTGGTTTCAGATGATGTACTTTCGTTAGAATAAAAGCAGGCACATTGTTTACCTTGTTAATGATTCACGTCATTGTGTTTTTGTTTTTTTCATGTGAAGAAGAGTAGCTTGTGGTAGAAATTGGTAAATAGTAAATAAGCCAAAATAATATCAGAGGGTTTTAAATTTAATCTTAGGTGTGTTTTTTTTAATGAAAATTAAAGGGGGGAGGTGGGGCGTATTTTATTATTAGAATGATCTTAGCAGCTGAAAGTGCAACTGCTAAGGAGAAGGGCGTGACAACATCGGCGGTTTGAGAGTGATTACTTTCTTCTGGTCATCAAGGGCTTGCGGAGATTTTGGGCGAGAACAACGCCAGCGAGTGTGATACCTCCACCGATGAAATGATAACTGTGCAGTGACTCATTCAGAAAGGTCACGGCAATAATTGCAGTAAAAATCGGAGCCAGATTCATAAAAATACTGGCCGTGCTGGCTCCCATACGCATTACGCCCTGTACCCATAGGAAAGGCGCCACGATCGAAGCAGGGATGGCAGCAAACAAAATGAGCGGAATATTGTGCGTGTTAAGTGATACATCGGGTGCCCGCAGGAAGTTAGGTGTCAGTAGCAAGACGCCAAAAAAGATCTGCATCCACAGGCTTTGCCAGTTCGGCAAAGGAATTGCCCAGCGTTTGGTCAGTACGCCGTACAGCGCATAAGAGGCGGATGCGGCAAACATCATTATCTCACCTTTGCCTAATCCGTGTGATAACAGCTGCGCTGGATTACCTTCGCTGACCAGCCACACCAGCCCGGAAAAGGAGAGCAGGCTGCCCAGCAGTATGCCCTGCGTCGGGGCCAGTCGTATTATCACCACGCTGAACAACACGGTCAGTAAGGGGATCAGTGCATTAAGAATGCCCATAAACAGTGCGCTGACGCTGTGTGCAGCGTAATACGCCAGGCTTTGATACAGCACCATACCGAGCAGGCCAAGCACCAGCAGTTTCCACCATGATTGCTTGATCTGCTGGCGATTGCGCCAGACGCCAGGCAGGGCAAAAGGTGCCAGAATCAGCAGGGCCAGCAGCCAGCGATAGAAGGAGATCGCAGCAGGATCGATCGCTGCGGCCGACATTTTGCTGACAATCGCGTTGATCGACCAGATCAGCACGGCCAGCAGGGGAAACAGAAAACTCATCAGTATGCTCTTAAGGTTAGCGTGAGAGCTTTAGTGTAAACTTGTCCTGTTTAATACAGATAACGATAATAAGACAAATGCACGCCGGAACCGGACAAGATGATCCA
Organism: Erwinia sp. MYb416; assembly: GCF_037479575.1. Classification (NCBI taxonomy): domain Bacteria; kingdom Pseudomonadati; phylum Pseudomonadota; class Gammaproteobacteria; order Enterobacterales; family Erwiniaceae; genus Erwinia; species Erwinia sp. MYb416. The sequence goes on along the minus strand of NZ_JBBGYT010000439.1, from coordinate 622,113 downwards.
GCAACTGACGTACCAGGCTCCTAAGGATGCCGAACGGCTTCCCCTCTTTTTCCGCTATGAACTGGCCAATGCCCGTACAGAGTATCTGCCGCATCAGCATCCCTGGGGGCAGGTGATTTTTGTGAAATGTAATGTGCTGGAGATGCAAGTAGAGGGAGAGCGCCTGCTGACGCCGCCCAATTTGCCGATCTGGGTACCGCCTGGCCATCAGCACGCCTGTTACAACCATAAAGCAGCCTATTTTCGCACGCTTAATATTGCAGCGGATGCATGCCAGGGGTTTCCCGAGCGTGCCTGCCTGCTGCGCGTCAGTCCGGTGGTGCATGCGATTATCGAAGAGTGCGCCGCGCGCGAGCTGCTGGTGCCACAGACGACGCAGGATCTTCGCCTCTGTGAAGTATTGATCGATCAGCTACGGGTAGCAGAGAGTCAGCAAAGCTATCTGCCTTCCACCCAGGATAAGACCCTCGCGCCGGTACTTCAGGCGCTGGAGCAGAATCCGGCCGATAACACCACGCTGGCTCAGTGGGCGCAGCGGGTCTACACCACCGAGCGCACTCTCTCACGGCGCTGCCAGGCACTGCTGGGCATATCCTTCAGCGAGTGGCGGCAGCGTCTGCGGTTTTTGCATGCGGTTTCACTGCTGGAACGGGGAAAAAGCGTGCAGGATGTGGCGCTGGATTTAGGGTACAGCTCGGCTTCCGCGCTGATCGTGATGTTTCAGCAACAGTCGGGCACAACACCGGAGCGCTACCGTAACCGCAGCACAATGTCATTGACACCGGATGACCCTGCTCGGGTCATCCGGTGGTGACTACAGTTCACTGCGCGCGATCAGGCGCTTACGTCGCCACCTTTTCCAGACAGGCGGCACCACCAGCACGCTAATCGCCAGTACCAGCAGCAGCTTGCAGATCAGGCTCTCCCACAGGATGGGCAGATTACCATTGCTGATCGACAGCGCGCGTCGCAGGTTCTGCTCCAGCATGCCGCCGAGCACAAAGCCGAGGATCAGCGGCGACATCGGGAAATCCATCTTGCGTAAGATATATCCGAATACCCCCAGACCTACCATCAGCAGCAGGTCAAAGGTCGTGCTGTGTACGGCATAAACCCCGACTGCCGAGATTGACGCAATCGCCGGCACCAGGAACCACAGGGGAATGGTCAGCATGCGGGCGAAGATATTGATCATCGGGATATTCATGATCAGCAGCATCACGTTGCCGATCAGCAGAGCTGCAATCAGCCCCCATACGATATCTGGCTGTTCAGTAAACATCGCCGGGCCGGGGGTGATGTTATACAGTGTGAGCGCGCCAACCATCACAGCCGTTGTCCCCGAGCCGGGAATACCCAGTGTCAGCATGGGAATAAATGAACCGCAGGCAGACGCGTTGTTAGCGGCTTCTGGTGCCGCTACGCCACGGATATCTCCTTTGCCGAAGGTTTCGGCTCCGCTTATTTTCTTTTCACTCATATAGGCGATGGCGCTGGCAATCGTCGCCCCGGCACCGGGTAATACACCAACAAAAAAGCCGATCAGGGAAGAACGTAGGGTTGCACCGGTACACTGTGCAGCTTCTTTCATATTAAATAGCATTCGTCCGCTGGCACGTACGACTTTCTGCCCGCTTCTGGTGGACTCCAGCATCAGCAGGATCTCGCTGACTGAGAACAGGCCAATCACCACCACCACGAACTGAATGCCATCGGAAAGGTGAACACTGTCGAAGGTGAAACGGTAAACGCCGGTATTGGCATCAACACCTACCGTGGCCATGCTTAAGCCAATCAGTGCTGAGAGGAAGGATTTCAAAGGATTCTGACTCATCATGCTGCCAAGGCAGGCAATGGCGAACACCATCAGCGCGAAGTACTCCGCCGGGCCAAACGCCAACGACCAGTTAGCGAGAATGGGAGCAAACAGAATGATGCCGACGATGGCGATGGTAGAACCAATAAAGGAACTGACCGCCGAGATCGACAATGCCACACCAGCGCGTCCCTGTTGCGCCATTGGATAGCCGTCTAGTGCCGTCATAATGGCCCCGGCATCGCCCGGCACATTAAGCAGAATTGACGAAATGCGCCCGCCGTACTCACAACCGATATAGACGGTCGCGAGCAGGATAAGCGCTGACTCAGCCGGAAGATGCAGGGCAAAAGCCAGCGGCATCAGAATGGCTACGCCGTTGATTGGGCCTAAGCCGGGTAATAGACCGACTATCGTTCCAATGAAGCAGCCAATTAAGGCGATTAGCAGATTCTCTGGCGTCATGGCGACGGCAAATCCCTGCATCAGAAAGGACCATGTTTCCATTATGTTCTCCGTTAGCTCAACCAGGCGCCGAGCGGTAAGGTCACTTCAAGCAGACGATCAAAAGCAAAGAACAACGCCGTGCCCATCACCACACCAGAAATGGCGGCAGCCCACCAGGATGCTCCGAACAGCAGGCCAATTGCGAAGGTCAACAGCGTGGTTGATAGTGGAAAACCAAGACTTTCAAACAGCATGCCATACAACCCGAGAGAGACGATTAACAGCAGCAAACGTAGCAGCGTACCGTTTGTCGGCCAGTGGATGATGTCCGGTTTACGCAGCAGCAGGCACAGTGCACAGAATGCCATCAGACCGAGAATAATCATCGGGAAGGGCCGCGGTCCCACGGGTTCATAGCTGTATTCGCTCTGGATGCTCCAGGCGATAAATAATCCGCCAATACACAGCAGCAGCCAGATGCTGGCAAAAATACGATCGCTCATGGTCGCCTCCGTTATTTCGCCAGACCGAAGGATTTTGCCTTCTCACGATAATCGGTAACCTGCTGCTTTACGTAACTGTCCAGCTCTTTGCCAGACAGATTGAATTCAAACAGGCCACGCAGATCGCGCTGTTTTTTAAACTCTTCGGTCTGCGCCATTTTTTTAAATGCATTTTCCCACCACTGATATTCGGCATCGGTCACTTTCGGCCCGAGGTAGAAACCGCGAATAATAGGCCAGACCACATCGATACCCTGCTCTCTGGCTGTGGGAACCTCTGCCAGCACGCCAGGAAGTCGTTTATCAGACATTACCGCCAGCACGCGCATTTTGCCTGCCTGTAAATGGGGCACCATTTCACTCATATCACCGGATATCACCTGAATATGGTTTCCCAACAGCGCAGTGACGGGCTCTCCACCGCCTTCAAAGGCGACATAGCGCATTTTTCGTGGGTCAATTCCGGCACTACGTGCCAGCAGGGCTGTCTTCATCCAGTCCTGGCTTCCAATCGATGCCCCCGCGCCAATGACCACCTTGTTCGGGTCCTCCTTCATTGCTTTCAGCAGGTCGCTGAGGTTTTTGTACGGGGAATCACTGCGTACCGCCACCATGCCGTAATCTGTTCCTACCGCTGCCAGCCACTTCACATCATCAACGGAATAGCGACCAAATTTCCCCTGTGACAGATTAAGCAGGGAGCCGCCGGAGAAGGCGACCACCGTCCCCGCCTCTGCCGGGCGCTGCGCCACGATGGCGTTATACGCCACAGCGCCTACACCACCAGGCATGTAGGTGACACGCATTGGCGTCTTAATCTGTTGAGTGTCCTGCAAGGTGACCTGAAGCAACTTACAGGTCAGGTCAAACCCCCCGCCGGGCTTTGCCGGGGCGATACATTCGGTGCGGGATGGTGCATCAGCGGCAAAGGTGGCGGGCACAGCCAGCAGCAAAAGGGTGCTGGCTAAGGTAGTGCGGATCATCATTTTCATCATTGCTCCATTCTTATCATTGAGTTTGTGAGCCTTCCCAAATATTGGGGTTATGGAATTGTTAACGCGACAACCTTTCATTTACCTTTCAGCCAATGGGAAAAACAACAGGGTGTGATATGCGTCTCTTATTGGTGGAAGATACGGCGGAGCTGGCTTGCTGGCTGCAGAAAGCATTAACTCAGGCAGGGTTTGCCGTGGACTGGGTGGCGGATGGGATGGCTGCCGACCATTTGCTAAAAACCGAACATTATGAACTGGTGCTACTGGATATTTCGCTGCCGCGCCTGAACGGTCTGGAGCTATTGGGCCGGATGCGCAAGCGCGGTCAGACTGTGCCGGTGTTGCTGCTGACCGCGCGCAATGAACTTATGGACCGGGTTCACGGGCTGAATCAGGGAGCCGACGATTATCTGAGTAAGCCGTTTGAACTTGAAGAGCTGGAGGCGCGAATTCGTGCGCTATTACGCCGTAGTCAGGGGCAGGTGCAGGAGGCACAGACCTTCGGCGAGCTGGTCTTTCATCACGAAGGTTACTTCGAGTTACGTCACAAACCGCTGGCGCTGACGCCTCGTGAATCCAGCGTTTTAATCACTCTGATGCAGCGGCGTGGTCGTCCTGTGTCACGCCAGCAGCTTTATGAACAGATTTTCACTTTGGCGGATGAAGCCAGCCCGGAAAGTATTGAGCTCTATGTCCACCGGGTGCGAAAAAAATTATTGGGTAGTAATGTATCGATAGTCACCCTGCGTGGCCTGGGATACAGCCTTGAGCACCAGATATGAAACTGGCATCGTTGCGCGCGCATCTGTTGCTTTGGCTGGGCTTGCCTCTGCTCATCCTCTGGGCGTTGTCGGTTTATACCCATTATGCCAGTGCATTGCAGGCTGCCAACCAGGCCTATGACCGTTCCTTGCTGGCTTCGGCCCGCACCGTGGCGGAAAGGATACGCGTGCGCCACGGGCATCTTGAAGTGGATGTACCCTGGGTTGTGCTCGACAGTTTTGAGCGCAATATGAACGACCAGCTTTATTACCAGGTTATTTCTCCGGAAGGAAAAACCCTCTCTGGTTATGATGATTTGCCATCGTTGCCGAAAAATACTCCGCTGTCGAAAAATTACCCGGCGTTGGTGCATTTTTATTATGCCGATTACAACGGTCTCCCTATTCGCCTCGCGGCACTGTGGCAGCCGGTTAATGAAGATAATGTGCAGGGGATGGCGCTGGTGATCGTGGCGGAAACGCTCACTTCGCGGCGTGATTTTGCCAGCAGTCTGTTGTATACCGCGATTCTCAGTCAGGGAGCTCTTGTGCTGATCACTCTGCTGCTGGCAAGTTGGGTTTTGCATAAGGTGTTACGTCCGCTGCGGCGTCTATCCGGCGTTATGTTGTTACGCGATCCGGGTGACCTGACTCCGCTTCCGACGATGCTGCCCTGGTCTGAAATACAACCGTTAATGGTATCTGTAAACAGATATATCGAGCGTCTGCGGGCGATGGTAGCAAGGCAGCAACGCTTCAGCGCAGATGCTTCTCACCAGCTGCGTACTCCGTTGACCATCCTCAAAACACAGGTCAGCGTGGCGCTCAACAGCAATAATCCGACAACCTGGCGGGAAAGTTTGCAGGGGATGCGTGATACGCTCAACGATACCATCGTGCTCACCGACCGTTTACTGCAACTGTCGCGTATTAAGGCGATGCAGCAGAATCAGCCGATGACCACTATCGATCTGGTTGGGCTGGTGCGCGAAGCCTGCCTGTTGCGCTATCCGCAGGCGCGCAGCAGGCAGATTGATCTCGGATATGAAGGCGATGAGTGCTGTATGATCCGGGGGGATGCGCTGTTACTGGCAGAGCTCTGTTCGAATCTGCTGGATAACGCGATCAAATACACGCCAGAAGGAGGGACGATTACCGCCAGCGTGCGAGAGGGCTGTCTGCATATTGAAGACAGTGGGGCAGGGATAGTCGAATCAGAACGACAGCAGGTATTGCAGCCTTTTTACCGGCTGGAAAACACGCATCAGATATCAGGAACCGGTTTAGGGCTGGCGCTGGTGAAGGATATTGCCCGCTGGCATGGTAGCCAGATCCGGCTGTCAAGGAGTGCTACGCTGGGCGGTCTGGCGGTCGCTGTTGCATTCACTACTGCTTCGTCCGCGCGCTGAGGATGCCCCTGCCCGCGGCTTTATGGCAGAATACTCTCCCCCTGAACCGACTGGAAACCGCTTGTGAAAATTCTCGTTGATGAAAATATGCCGTACGCCCGTGAACTGTTCAGCCGTACTGGCGACGTTGTGGCCGTGCCGGGCCGTCCGATCCCGCAGCAAGAGCTGGATGATGCCGACGGGTTGATGGTGCGCTCAGTGACCAAAGTGAATGCCGAACTGCTGAGCGGCAAGCCGGTGAAATTCGTCGGGACCGCCACCGCAGGCACCGATCATATCGACGAGAGCTGGCTTAACCAGCAGGGGATTGCGTTTTCAGCCGCACCCGGCTGTAACGCCATTGCGGTGGTGGAGTATGTCTTCTCCTCGCTGTTGTTACTGGCCGAACGTGACGGTTTCCAGTTAACCGACCGTACCGTCGGCATTGTGGGAGTGGGCAACGTTGGGGGGCGCCTGCAGGCACGCCTTGAGGCGCTGGGCATTCGCACACTGCTGTGCGATCCCCCACGTGCCGAACGCGGTGATGAAGGGGACTTCCAGCCACTGGCACAGCTGGTGGCGGAAGCCGACGTGCTGACCTTCCATACTCCGCTGTTTAAACAGGGCCCTTACCAGACGCAGCATATGGCTGATGAAGCCCTGTTGCTGGCGCTGAAACCGGGCACCATTCTGATCAACGCCTGCCGTGGCCCGGTGGTGGACAATGCCGCGTTGCTGAAGGTGCTGGAACAGCGTGATGACCTCAGCGTGGTACTGGACGTTTGGGAGCCAGAACCGGAGCTGTCGCTGCCGCTGCTGAATAAAGTGGATATCGCCACGGCGCATATCGCCGGTTACACCCTGGAAGGGAAAGCACGCGGTACCACCCAGGTTTTTGAAGCCTGGACACAGTTCATCGGCCAACCGCAGCAGGTGGCGCTGGATACGCTGCTGCCCGCACCGGAATTTGGCCGCATCACGCTGCGCGGTGAGCTGGATCAGGCAACGCTGAAACGTCTGGTGCATCTGGTGTATGATGTGCGCCGCGATGATGCGCCGCTGCGCCATGTGGCTGCGATCCCAGGTGAGTTTGATCGTCTGCGCAAGAATTATCAGGAGCGCCGCGAGTGGTCTTCGCTGCGGGTTGAGTGTGATAACGCCGACACCGCTGTGCTGCTGAATAAGCTGGGCTTTAACGCGGCCCACCTTTAAGTCTTTATTAAGTCAACCTGCGTAGGGTGAATCCCCTACGTAGGTTTATTCCCAAAATTCGGGCGGTGAACTCACCGCCTTCTATTTTTGTGTCATTGTCTGGAGTAAACCAACATGTCCGACGGCTGGAATATCGCAATCTTAGGTGCGACAGGCGCAGTAGGGGGAGCTTTACTGGAATTGCTGGTGGAACGTCAGTTCCCTGTTGGTGAGCTGTATGCGCTATCAAGCGAACGTAGTGCGGGTGAAGTGCTGCGCTATGAAGGTAAATCGTTACACGTGTCCGATGCGGCAGAGTTTGACTGGACGCAGGTGCAACTGGCGTTTTTCGTTGCCGGGCGCGAAGCATCAGCACGTTACGCTGACGAAGCCGCTAACGGCGGTTGCCTGGTGATCGACAGCAGCGATCTGTTTGCGCTCGAGCCGGATGTCCCGTTAGTGGTGCCGGACGTCAATCCACAGGTACTGGCCGATTACCGTAACCGCAATATTATCAGCGTGGCCGATGCATTAACCAGCCAGCTGCTGTGCGCCATCAAACCGCTGGTTGATCAGGCAGGTCTGGGGCGTTTGCAGGTAACGAATCTGCTGGCGGCATCCTCCCACGGCAAGGCGGCGGTGGATTCGCTGGCCGGTGAAAGTGCGCGGCTGCTGAACGGCCTGCCTGCGGAAGACGGCTATTTTGGTCGTCAGCTGGCGTTCAACGTGCTGCCGCTGATTGCCGATAAAGAGGGCAGTGTGCCGCAGGAACGTCGTCTGGTAGAGCAGGTGCGTAAAGTCCTGCAGGACGATGGGTTGCCGATTGCGGTCAGCACCATTCAGGCACCGGTATTCTACGGTAACGCGCAGATTGTCTACATTGAGAACCTGCGCCCGATCTCTGCGGAAGAAGCCCGTGACGCGCTGGGCCAGGTGGAAGATATCAACCTGACGGCAGAAGATGATTTCCCGACGCAGGTGGGCGATGCTTCCGGTAGTGCGCACCTCAGTATTGGTAGTGTGCGCAATGATTACGGTATTCCTGAACTGTTGCAGTTCTGGTCCGTGGCCGACAACGTGCGTTTTGGCGGGGCATTGATGGCCGTCAAAACCGCTGAGAAGCTGGTGCAGGAGTACTTCTACTAATGTCCGACATCGCCGTGCCACAGCTGACGTTAAAACTCGCGCTGGGCATTGAATATGATGGTAGCCGCTATTACGGATGGCAGCGGCAGCAGGAAGTCCGCAGCGTGCAGGAGAAGCTGGAGATTGCGCTGACAAAAGTTGCCAACCATCCGGTGGAAGTGGTCTGCGCCGGGCGCACCGATGCCGGGGTGCATGGTACAGGGCAGGTGGTGCATTTTGAGACCACCTCGCAGCGTAAAGATGCCGCCTGGACGCTGGGCGTGAACACCCATCTGCCAGCGGATATTGCCGTGCGTTGGGTGAAAGCGGTGCCGGATGATTTCCACGCCCGCTTCAGCGCCACGGCTCGCCGTTACCGTTATATGATTTATAACCAGCGGCTGCGGCCGGCGATCCTCGGGGGTGGCATCACGCATTTTTATCATCCGCTGGATGTGGAAAAAATGCAGCGTGCCGGGCAGTGCCTGCTGGGCGAGAATGACTTTACCTCGTTCCGTGCCGTGCAGTGCCAGTCACGTACGCCAATGCGTAATGTGATGCATCTGAACGTCAGCCGCCACGGCGCGTATGTGGTGGTCGATATTAAAGCCAATGCGTTTGTGCATCACATGGTGCGCAACATTGTTGGCAGTCTGATGGAAGTGGGTTGTGGAAATCAGCCTGAGAGTTGGATAGCAGAGTTGCTGGCGGCAAAAGACCGCAAGCTGGCAGCGGCGACAGGGCGGGCAGAGGGTCTGTATCTGGTCGCGGTCGACTATCCCGCCCGTTTTGAAATACCCCGTCCACCGATGGGACCACTGTTCCTCGGGGATTAACCCTGGCCTGGAGTATTAAAGGAAGCCTGTATGGAATTGATTCGTTTTGTTGTCGACTTCATTTTGCATATCGACGTCCACCTCGCGGAGCTGGTTGCCCAGTACGGTGTCTGGGTGTATGCCATTCTGTTTTTGATCCTGTTCTGTGAAACCGGTCTGGTGGTGACGCCATTCCTGCCAGGGGATTCCCTGCTGTTTGTTGCGGGGGCGCTGGCCGCACTGCCAGGCAATGACCTCAATGTGCATACGATGGTGGCACTGATGGTCGTCGCCGCGATACTGGGTGATGCGGTGAACTATACGATCGGGCGGCTGTTTGGCGATAAGCTGTTCAGTAATCCCAATTCAAAAGTCTTCCGTCGCAGCTATCTTGATAAAACCCATGCATTTTATGAGCGTCATGGCGGGAAAACCATTATTCTGGCGCGCTTCGTGCCGATCGTCCGTACTTTCGCCCCGTTTGTGGCGGGAATGGGCAAGATGTCCTATCGTCATTTTGCCCTGTACAACGTGGCGGGCGGACTGCTATGGGTGCTGCTGTTTACCTATGCGGGTTATCTGTTTGGTAATTTCCCGGTGGTGCAGGAAAACCTTAAGCTATTGATTGTGGCGATTATCCTGCTATCGGTATTGCCAGGAGTGATTGAAGTGGTACGTCATCGCCGCGCAGCACGTCAGCAGAAACAGCAATAAAATAAATCCTCAGGCTTGCGCCCTCTGACCAGATTTTTATCCACAGTCACGGGCGGTTATGGTTTAATGAGCGATAAATTATGGTTTGCGCTGCGACTACAGGTCGCTGCGTGGAAAAAGAAAAACTGGCGCTCCCCAGCAGGAGCGCCAGGTTCAAACAGAAAGGTCATCAATGAGCTGGATTGAACGAATTCTCAATAAGAGCACCATCACCCCATCGCGTAAAGCAAGCATTCCTGAAGGGGTCTGGACAAAATGTGATAGCTGCGGGCAGGTTCTCTACCGCGCCGAGCTGGAACGTAATCTGGAAGTCTGCCCTAAATGCGACCATCACATGCGCATGCATGGTCGCGATCGTCTGCACAGCGTGCTGGACGAAGGCTCACTGATTGAGCTGGGCAGTGAACTGGAACCAAAAGATGTGCTCAAGTTCCGGGATTCAAAAAAATACAAAGATCGTCTGGTTGCGGCTCAGAAAGAGACCAACGAAACCGACGCGCTGATTGTGATGAAAGGTACCCTGCATGGGATGCCGGTTGTTGCAGCCGCGTTTGAGTTCTCCTTTATGGGCGGCTCAATGGGTTCCGTGGTGGGCGCACGCTTCGTGCGTGCGGTTGAGCAGGCACTGGAAGATAACTGCCCGATGATCTGTTTCTCTGCGTCAGGCGGTGCCCGTATGCAGGAAGCGCTGATGTCGCTGATGCAGATGGCAAAAACCAGTGCAGCACTGGCGAAGATGCAGGAACGTGGTCTGCCTTATATCTCCGTGCTGACCGACCCAACTATGGGCGGCGTTTCTGCCAGCTTTGCGATGCTGGGCGATCTGAACATTGCGGAACCTAAAGCCCTGATCGGCTTCGCGGGTCCACGCGTAATTGAGCAGACCGTGCGCGAAAAACTGCCGCCGGGCTTCCAGCGCAGTGAGTTCCTGATCGAAAAAGGCGCGATTGACATGATCGTCCGCCGTCCAGTGATGCGCTTCAAGCTGGCCAGTGTGCTGGCGAAAATGATGAATCTGCCTGCACCTGAGGAAGATATTGTCAAAGAAGCGCCTGCTGACGCATCCCAGAGCCACGAGGCCTGACCGATGATGAGAAAGGGACCCTGCGTCCCTTTCACCAATGAACCGTAACGTTGTGAACGGGACACATGGATAATCTTCCTCAAGCCACGTCGCCTCTTGCCTCGTGGCTTTATTATCTTGAGCATTTACACGCTCAGGCTATCGAACTTGGGCTGGATCGTATCCGGCGCGTTGCCTCTTCTCTCGACCTTCTGACACCAGCCCCTGTGGTTTTCACCGTCGCCGGAACCAATGGTAAAGGCACCACCTGCCGAACCCTTGAAACGGTGCTGATGGCGGCGGGCTATCGCGTGGGCGTTTTCAGTTCGCCGCATCTGGTGCGTTACACCGAACGGGTGCGCATTCAGGGTGAAGAACTGGCGGAGTCAGCGCATACCACCTCCTTTGCGGCCATTGAAGCGGGCCGGGGTGACACCACGCTGACCTACTTTGAGTACGGCACACTATCGGCGCTGTGGCTGTTTGCTGAGGCGAAGCTGGATGTGGTGATCCTTGAAGTCGGGCTGGGCGGGCGTCTTGATGCCACCAATATTGTGGATGCCGATGTCGCCGTGGTAACCAGTATTGCGCTGGATCATACCGACTGGCTCGGGCCGGATCGCGAAAGCATCGGCCGTGAGAAAGCCGGGGTGTTCCGCGCGGGGAAACCTGCCGTAGTGGGTGAGCCGGATATGCCGCACACCATCGCGGATGTGGCCGCAGAGAAGGGCGCACAGCTGTTGCAGCGCGACCGAGACTGGTCATACAGCGTAACTGATGACAGCTGGTCTTTCCGCGATGCCCACGGCACTGTAGAGCAACTGCCGTTGCCACAGGTCCCATTGCCGAATGCGGCTACCGCACTTGCGGCGCTGCGTGCATCCCCGCTTAACGTTGATGAGGCAATAATCCGTCGTTCACTGCACCTGGCCATGTTGCCCGGTCGTTTTCAGACGGTCGCCGAATCACCGCGGGTGATCCTTGATGTTGCGCACAACCCCCATGCGGCAGGCTATCTGGCGGGGCGCCTGGCAGAAGTGCCACGCAACGGCAAGGTTCATGCGGTGGTAGGCATGCTGCATGATAAAGACATTGCCGGTACGCTGGCGTGCCTCTCGCCGCAGGTGGATTACTGGTACTGTGCACCGCTCGACGGTCCGCGCGGTGCCACCGCTGAACAGCTGATGGTGCATCTTGAGGGGGCGCAGGCGTTTGGCTCGGTTGAGCTTGCCTGGCGACAGGCGCTGCAACAGGCAACCGAACAGGATATTGTGCTGGTGTGTGGTTCGTTCCACACCGTGGCACAGGTCATGGAAACGATGGAAACGGAGAACGGCAGTGGCAAGTAAGTTTCAAAACCGTTTAGTCGGAACCATTATCATTGTGGCGCTGGGTGTGATTGTGCTGCCCGGCTTACTCGATGGTAAAAAGAAGCACTATAAAGAAGAGTTTGCGGCTATTCCTCTGGTGCAGAAACCCGAAGACCAGCAGGAAACCGATTTGGTTCCGCCTGTGACGCAAACCTTACCGGCACAACCGCCGGAAGGGGCAGGGGCGGCGATCAGTGCGGGTAGCAATGCTAACGACAACTCCTCGCAGGCCGACAGCGGCTCCACCGCGCCGCAGTCTCATAACCAGCCAACGGTAGTGACGCCACCGCCGGTGAAGCCTGCGCAGCAGCAGCCGAAAGTGGTGGAAAAGCCAAAGCCGCAGCCTAAACCGGTCGAAAAACCGATCGAGAAGCCTAAACCTGTTGAAAAACCGAAACCGGTTGAGAAGCCTGAGCCGAAAGTGGAGGCGCCTGTTGAGAGCCAGCCACCAGTGACGGAATCAGCCCCATCAGGGCAGGCCTGGGTTGTACAGCTGGGTGCGTTGAAAAATGCGGCAAAAGTGAATGAGATCGTCGCACAGTTGCGCCTGTCGGGCTACCGTGCCTTTACCGTTCCGTCCACGCCGGTGCAGGGGCAAATTACCCGTATTTACGTGGGGCCGGATGCTTCGAAAGCGAAAATGCAGGCTGCCGTTGGCACATTGCAGGGGATCTCGGGGCTGGGCGGAGTTGTTAAACCGTACAGTGTTAAATAAGCCGTTCTGGTCCGTTGTTTCTCTCAGCGACGGACTATTATTGCGATAGCTATGATCACCCTGCGCCCGGAGCCGACACCTCGTCACTCCGGGCGTCGTACGTGATGATGCTGGCAAATCAAGGTATTGCGTGGTGGGGTCCGGGCCGTTGAAATCGGTGTCCGGAAGGGTTTTTTTTAAGCGTTCTCGTTTATTTAAATCGCGTCAGTAAAACGCTACGCAAACGTTTTCTTTTTCTGTTAGAATTCGCCCCGAACTGAGGCAGTATCCCCTTGCACCTGTGCTTACAAGGGGAGAGCGGCTGATACAGGGGCATGGTCACTGGAAGCGTTCATGGTCTGGATAGATTACGTCATTATTGCGGTTATTGGTTTTTCGGCTCTTGTTAGCCTGATCCGAGGGTTTGTTCGGGAAGCTCTTTCTCTCGTCACCTGGGGTTGCGCATTTTTTGTCGCCAGTCATTACTACTCCTTCCTTGCCGTCTGGTTCACAGGATTTGAAGACGAACTGGTTCGAAATGGAATCGCCGTAGCGGTGTTATTCATTGCTACCCTGATTGTCGGGGCCATTGTTAACTACGTTATTGGTTCGCTGGTTGAAAAAACCGGCCTGTCGGGAACCGACAGAGTCCTTGGCGTCTGTTTTGGGGCATTACGCGGTGTGCTGATCGTTTCAGCCATGCTGTTTTTCCTCGACACATTCACCGGTTTTTCTAAGAGTCCGGACTGGCAACAGTCCCAGCTAATCCCTCAGTTCAGTAGTATTATCAGGTGGTTTTTTGATTACCTGAAAAGCACGTCGAGTTTTTTGCCCCGGTAATCGAACCGGGGTTGCGGCTTATGAGGAAATGTCAATATGTGCGGTATTGTCGGGATCGCCGGTTTTGCACCGGTCAACCAGTCGATTTATGACGCGTTAACGGTGCTTCAGCACCGTGGGCAGGATGCCGCAGGCATCGTTACCATTGATGCATTGAATTGCTTCCGTCTGCGCAAAGCAAACGGTCTGGTTAGCGATGTATTTGAAGCCCGCCACATGCAACGTATGCAAGGCAATATGGGTATCGGCCACGTTCGTTACCCCACGGCAGGAAGCTCAAGTGCTTCTGAAGCCCAGCCATTCTACGTAAACTCCCCTTACGGTATTACTCTTGCCCATAACGGCAACCTGACCAACGCTCACGAACTGCGTAAAGAGCTGTTCGAAACGGGTCGTCGTCACGTGAATACCACCTCTGATTCTGAAATCCTGCTGAATATCTTTGCGCAGGAAGTGGATCGTTTCCAGCATGACCCGCTGGAAGCAGAGAACATCTTCTCCGCCGTTGCCGCGGTGCATCAGCGCGTTCGCGGTGCGTATGCCTGCGTGGCGATGATCATCGGCCACGGTTTGGTGGCATTCCGCGATCCTAACGGTATTCGTCCACTGGTGATCGGCAAACGCGCTATGGCTGATGGCCGTATCGAGTATATGGTGGCTTCAGAGAGCGTGGCGCTGGATACCCTTGGCTTTGAGTTCCTGCGCGATGTGGCACCGGGCGAAGCGGTGTATGTGACCGTGAAAGGCCAGCTGTCCACCCGTCAGTGTGCTGAAAATCCAAAGTGGAATCCGTGCCTGTTCGAGTACGTTTACTTTGCACGCCCGGATTCGTTCCTCGATAAGATTTCGGTTTACAGCGCCCGCGTGCGTATGGGCACCAAACTCGGTGCCAAGATTGCCCGCGAGTGGGAAGATCTGGATATCGATGTGGTGATTCCAATCCCTGAAACCTCCTGCGATATCGCACTGGAGATGGCGCGTATTCTCGACAAGCCATACCGTCAGGGCTTTGTGAAAAACCGTTATGTCGGCCGTACCTTTATCATGCCAGGTCAGCACCTGCGTCGCAGCGCGGTTCGCCGTAAGCTGAATGCTAACCGTGCTGAGTTCCGGGGTAAAAACGTGCTGCTGGTGGATGACTCCATCGTGCGCGGTACCACCTCTGAGCAGATCATCGAAATGGCACGTGAAGCGGGAGCGAAGAAAGTGTATCTCGCGTCTGCGGCACCGGAAATTCGCTTCCCGAACGTCTATGGCATTGATATGCCAAGCGCCACTGAGCTGATTGCTCACGGCCGTGAAGTGGAAGAGATCCGCCAGCTGATCGGTGCAGATGCCCTGATTTTCCAGGACCTGAGCGACCTGATTGAAGCGGTGCGTGAAGAGAACCCGGATATTGCCCAGTTTGAGTGCTCGGTATTTGATGGTATCTACGTGACCAAAGACGTGGACCAGCAGTACCTGGAGTATCTGCAATCTCTGCGTAATGACGATGCGAAAGCGATGCAGCGTCAGAACGAAGTGGAAAATCTCGAGATGCACAACGAAGGCTGATACCCGTCGTACTTCGAGTGATATGTGCGTTGGCTGCGTTTGCTCACCCCGGTCACATAGTTGTCTATGCTCCCGGGGATGATCAGCCTTGCCGCCTTCATCTAACTCGAATGATTCAGGGTAAATAGGCTAAGATGGGCCGGAAGCAATTCCGGCCCATTTTTTTTGAAGGATTTGGTATGAAACGACTCATTATTGGCATCTCTGGCGCCAGCGGTGTGATTTATGGCATTCGCATGCTGCAAATTTTGCAGCAGGTGAGCGGGGTAGAGAGCCATCTGATAATGAGCCAGGCTGCGCGGCAGACGCTGGCGCTGGAAAGTGACTATACGCTGCGTGAAGTCCAGGCGCTGGCGGATGTGGTCCACGATGTACGCGATATTGCTGCCAGTATCTCCTCGGGTTCTTATAAAACCGAGGGTATGGCGATCCTTCCCTGCTCAATGAAAACCCTGTCAGGTATTGTTCACAGCTACAGCGATGGCCTGCTGACCCGCGCCGCTGATGTGGTGCTGAAAGAGCGGCGCCGACTGGTGCTGTGTGTGCGTGAAACCCCGTTGCATCTTGGCCATCTGCGTACGATGACCGCTGCCGCAGAACTGGGGGCCATTATTATGCCGCCGGTGCCCGCTTTTTATCATCGCCCACAGAGTGTGATGGATATTGTCGATCAGACCGTTAATCGGGTACTTGACCAGTTTGATATCGAACTGGATGAAGACCTGTTTACGCGCTGGCAAGGTGCATAACGGGGAATATGTCGCACCATTTTGGTGCGCCTATTGGTGCTGAATCGCTTTTCGTGCAAGTTGCGCACCAAAATGAAACATTGTTGCTTCGGTCTGCCAACAAACCTGCTATAAATTTTCCTGCAAACTGAGTAATCACAGTGCCTGAAGCATCGTGCAATATAAACAGCGGTTTGCCACAAAATGTGGCACGGAACCTGCTAATTGTATTGTGTAAGTCACTGTGCAAACACATCACGAACCATTAAAAATAATATTTAAATTGGGGTAATGTATGAAAAAGCAGGTCCTGGCTCTCTCCCTGTTAATGTCAATTACAGCTGCAGGCAGCGCATTTGCTGCGGGTCCAAAAACGCTGCGTATTGGTACCGACCCAACGTATGCACCGTTCGAAATGAAAAATGCTCAGGGGCAGCTGGTCGGTTTTGATATCGATCTGGCGACCGAAATTTGTAAGCGTATGGAAACCAAATGTACGTTTGTTGAAAGCGACTTCGATGCGCTGATCCCTTCTCTGAAAGCGAAGAAGATCGATGCCATCATCTCTTCCCTGTCGATCACTGAAAAACGCCAGCAGGAGATCGCCTTCTCTGAAAAACTGTATGCGGCCAACTCGCGCCTGATCGCGCCGAAAGGTTCGAAAATTCAGCCAACGCTGGAAGCGCTGAAAGGCAAAACCATCGGTCTGTTGCAGGGGACCACTCAGGAAACCTACGCGAACGAAAACTGGCGTCCAAAAGGCGTGACTGTGACGCCATACGCTAACCAGGATCTGGTGTATCAGGATCTGACTGCGGGCCGCATTGATGCCGCGTTCCAGGATGAAGTGGCTGCCAGCGAGGGCTTCCTCAAGCAGCCTGCGGGCAAAGAGTATGCGTTTGCAGGCCCGGCTGTTAAAGATGAAAAAATCTTTGGTGTGGGTACCGGGATCGGCCTCAGCAAAGAGAACCCTGAGCTGAAAGCCGCTATCGATAAAGCGTTTGATGAAATCCGCAAAGATGGTACTTACGACAAGTTAGCGAAAAAATACTTCGATTTTGATGTGTACGGCGGTTAAGTAAAACCCTGTCTGCAGGCCTCACTGTGTCATGCAGTGGGGCCGCGTTTAATGCCGATGGCGTAAACGTGAAGTTAGAATCATAAGAACAGGATATTGCCTATGCTGTACGGCTACTCTGAAGTGATATTTAAAGGCGCAATGGTAACACTCGAGCTGGCCCTCAGCTCAGTGGTGTTTGCCGTGGTGCTGGGGTTGATTGGCGCCGGGGCCAAGCTCTCCAACAGCCGCCTGCTGGTGGTTATTTTTGAAGGCTACACAACACTCATCCGTGGGGTTCCGGATCTGGTCCTGATGCTGCTGATCTTCTATGGTCTGCAAATTGCGCTGAACCAGGTAACCGACTTCTTCGGTCTGTCACAGTTTGATATTGATCCGATGGTGGCCGGGATTATCACCCTGGGCTTTATCTACGGAGCCTACTTCACCGAAACATTTCGTGGCGCCTATATGGCCGTGCCAAAAGGGCAGATTGAGGCCGCGACCGCCTTTGGTTTCACCCGTTCTCAAACCTTCCGCCGTGTGCTGTTCCCAGGGATGATGCGCTTTGCGCTACCGGGTATCGGTAACAACTGGCAGGTGATCCTGAAAGCCACGGCGCTGGTCTCACTGCTGGGGCTGGAAGATGTGGTGAAAGCAACGCAGCTGGCAGGGAAATCGACCTGGGAACCCTTCTATTTCGCGATTGTCGCGGGTGTCATCTATCTGATTTTTACCACGCTCTCCAATGGTGTGCTGTGGTGGCTGGAACGCCGTTATACGGTGGGTGTAAAAAGGGCTGACCTATGATTGAGATTATTCAGGAGTACTGGAAAGCCCTGTTATGGACGGATGGTTACCGCTTCTCTGGCGTGGCAATCACGCTGTGGCTGCTGGTGGTGTCTGTCGTGCTGGGCGGGTGTATGGCGGTGCTGATGTCGATTGCCCGCGTGTCTCCCATCAGGGCGATCCGTTTTCCGGTATGGCTGTTTACCTACGTGTTTCGTGGTACGCCGCTGTATGTGCAGCTGCTGGTGTTTTACTCCGGTATGTACACGCTGGAAATTGTCAAAGGCACGGACCTGCTGAATGCATTTTTCCGCAGTGGACTGAACTGTACGCTACTGGCACTGACGCTGAACACCTGTGCGTACACCACGGAAATATTTGCCGGAGCGATTCGCTCGGTGCCGCATGGTGAGATCGAGGCGGCGCGCGCTTACGGTTTCTCCACCTTTAAACTGTATCGCTGCATTATCATGCCTTCCGCATTGCGCGCTGCGCTACCTGCGTACAGTAATGAAGTGATTTTAATGCTGCACTCCACGGCGCTGGCGTTTACCGCCACGGTGCCCGATCTGCTGAAAGTGGCTCGCGATATAAACTCGGCCACCTATCAACCGTTTATTGCCTTTGGCATTGCGGCCGTGCTGTATCTGATTATTTCCTATGTGTTGATTAGTCTGTTCCGTAAAGCGGAAAAACGCTGGCTGGCGCACGTTAAACCTTCATCGTCACATTGAGTAACAACACTATGGCTGATAATAAATTAAGCGTCACCGAGCTGCATAAACGTTACGGTGAACATGAAGTGCTAAAGGGTGTTTCACTCCAGGCGAATGCCGGGGATGTGATCAGTATCATTGGTTCCTCCGGCTCAGGGAAAAGTACCTTCCTGCGCTGCATTAACTTCCTCGAAAAACCGAGTGAAGGCACGATTTCGGTGAATAACCAAAATATCACTCTGGTACGTGATGTCGACGGCCAGCTGAAAGTCTCCAACAAAGAGCAGCTGCGTATGCTGCGCACCCGCCTGACGATGGTGTTCCAGCACTTTAACCTGTGGAGCCATATGACGGTGCTGGAGAATGTGATGGAAGCGCCGGTGCAGGTGCTGGGCCTGAGTAAAACGGAAGCGCGTGAACGTGCCATTCGTTACCTTGATAAGGTCGGGATTGACGAGCGTGCACGGGCAAAGTATCCGGTACACTTGTCAGGTGGTCAGCAGCAACGCGTGTCTATCGCCCGTGCGCTGGCGATGGAGCCTGAAGTGTTGCTGTTTGATGAACCGACATCAGCGCTGGACCCGGAGCTGGTGGGGGAGGTGCTGCGCATTATGCAGAAGCTGGCGGAGGAGGGTAAAACCATGGTGGTGGTGACCCATGAGATGGAATTTGCCCGCCACGTGTCGAACCATGTGATCTTCCTGCATCAGGGCAAGATAGAAGAGGAAGGGCCACCGGAAGAGGTCTTTAATCATCCGAAGAGTACCCGCCTGCAACAGTTTTTGTCAGGGGCACTCAAGTAGGCGTGATGATTTTCCGATCGATCCTCGCTTGGGTGAGATTGGCGTGACTGGCCGACCGGAACAGAGGGTCGGCCACAACGAATTGATGCCTGCATACATCACTCAGGGGGCGATCATTTTTTCCGATCGACCCTTGAGTGCATGTCAGCTCTGATTATCCACTGACAAGATTAATCGTGAGGCATGTGTAGCGGTAATCACGTAAACCAATATGCCTGAGATACCCAGAGCGATGCCGACATACGCCGTTGAGATCCATCCAAACCCCATCGTAATCGCCACCCCTCCCAGATAAGCCCCCATCGCGTTGGCAATATTCAACGCAGAGTGATTCATTGCGGCCGCAAGCGTTTGTGCTTCTTTTGCCACATCCATCAGGCGGATCTGAATCGAGGGAAGCAATACCGATGAAGTCCCGACCAGGAAGGTCGCCAACAGGCCGGTGAACACGTGCCCTGCAAGGAAAGGGAACAGGACCATGATCAGGGTATTCCAGACCAGAGCGCCGCCAATGACCTTAAGCGGGTTGTGATCGGCGAGACGCCCGCCAACAAGGTTACCGACGATCATTCCCAATCCAAAGGCAGCCATGACCCAGGGGACGAGGTTGTCCTGCAATGCAGCGAGGTTTTTTAGCGTGGGGATAATATAGGTGAATATGGCAAACATGCCGCCAAAACCCACTGCGCCCGTCAGCAGGGTCATCAGCACCTGCGAATTTTTCAGCGCCGTGAGTTCTTTCATCGGATGAGCATCGGAACGGTTTGCTGTTGCAGGAACTAACATTGTAATCATCAGGCAGGTGCTCAAGCCTATTGCACCGACAAAAGCAAAAGCGATATGCCAGGAGAAAAACTGCCCTAACCATGCGGCAAGAGGTACACCCGCCAGCGTGGCGACCGTCAGGCCCAGCATCACCAGACTGATGGCTTTACCGCGTTTATCCGCAGGCACCAGTGAGGCCGCAACGAGTGAGGCAATACCAAAGTAAGCACCATGAGGAAGCCCGGCGATAAACCGGGCAGCGACGAGTGTCGGGTAGTTACCGGCCAGTGCGGTAGCAAGATTACCGATAAAGAAAATAAACATCAGAGCAATCAACAGGATTTTTCTGTTCATACGCGCAGTGAGCACGGCAATAATCGGTGCGCCTACCACCACGCCCAACGCATAGCTGGCAATGGCATTCCCGGCCTGAGGCTCAGTGATATTCAGCGAATGGGCGACATCAGGGAGAAGTCCCATGATAACAAATTCACCGGTTCCTAAACCAAATCCCCCGAGGGCAAGTGACAGCAGGGCGAAGCCTGGACTCCTGGTGTTGACTGCATTGTGATCGCTCAAAATTAATTCCGCATTGTTAATATAAAAAGGTAATGATCTCTGACAGTGCATGGAAAACAGCGTGTCGGGTATGCACAGGAATACGCGTGTAAAAAATACGACGATTAAAAGTAATCGATTACTTTTTGGAAATCAAGTGTTTACCTATAAATCCATCAACACAATCAGTAATGGTCAGACATTAAAGGCGTCACCAATATCGATGAGATGAATACCTGTAGAAAATTCAGACCGACCAAAGAACAGGCAATCAACTTCTTTAATCATGCCTGTCCAGTGGAAAATCATTTTGCTACAGATACCCGCTACTCGTCGTGTTATGTGGAAGGTGATATCAAATATGGCGATCAGTGACCCGGAAAGGGGATATTATATTCAAGAGAAATCCGCCCGTCATTCACACCACATCTGCCAGCGCTTTATCCAGCTCGTACCAGCGAAAACGAAAACCCGATGCTTCCAGCCGTTGTGGCAGCACATGCTGTCCCCCCAGCACCAGCACCGCTGACTCGCCCATCATCAGGCGAATGGCCGTGGCGGGCGTACGCATAAATGCCGGACGGTGCATCACTTCACCCAGTGCCGCAGCGAACTGCTCGTTGCGCACCGCGTAGGGCGCTACCAGATTAAACGGCCCGTCCAGCTCGGGATGATCCAGCAGCCAGAGAATGCCGTTTACCGCGTCTTCCAGATGTATCCACGGGAGGTACTGCTTACCGTTACCCAGCGGCCCGCCAATCCCCAACTTAAACGGCAGTTTCATCTTTTCCAGCGCTCCGCCTTTCTCCGCCAGCACGACGCCCGTACGCAGCAGGCACACGCGGGTGCGGTCGCTTTGTGCGTTCAACGCCAGCTGCTCCCAGCGTGCACAGAGTTCATGCGTAAACTCCGCATGACCGGGGTCATCCTCGGTCACCACCAGTTCGCCAGTGTCGCCGTAAAAACCGGTGGCGGAACCGGAAATCAGCACCGCAGGGGGGGCGCTGCTGGCCTTGATCAATTCAACCAGGCGCATCGTTATTTGCCAGCGGCTATCGCATAACAGCTGCTTTTGCGGCTCGCTCCAGCGTTTTGCCGCGATCGGCTCTCCCGCCAGGTTGATGACCGCATCAATGCCGTTCAGATCACGCTGTTGGTCCAGGCCCGACCACAGGTTAATTTTTTCACTCAGGGTACGGCGTGCCGCGGCGACATCACGCGTGACCACGCTGATTTGGTGGCCTGCCTGAAGTAATCGGGCCGTTAACGGGCGGCCAATCAGCCCCGTCCCGCCGGTAATCAGAATATGCATGCGGATTATCCTTCAGAATGCGCCAGTACACAGTATGCTGCTTTCAGCATAGGTGAAGATACCAGGATTGCGTGTGACAGGGCGCACGTGCAGATGCTGTGGTGGTTGTTCTGAAATGGTAAACTCCCTCATTGCGGAGATTGCCATCGGCGTGAAAAGTCGGTAAACAGGATGTTCCTATCCGTGAACGTCAGAGGACGTCCTGATGCGTTATCCCACGATCCTGTTGTGGTCAGATTCCAGCTTTTTCAGCCCTTATGTGATGTCGGTCTATGTTGCCCTGAGCGAAAAAGGCATTCCTTTTTCCCTGAAGCGCGTCGATCTCGGCAGCGGTGAGCATCAGCAGCAGGCTTATGGCGATGTGTCGTTAACGCGCCGGGTGCCAACGTTGCAGGTCGACAACTTCCATTTGTCTGAATCCTCGGCGATTGCGGAGTATCTGGAAGACCGTTTCCCGGCCCCGGACTATGAGCGCCTTTATCCACGTGATATCGAAAAACGTGCTAAAGCTCGTGAGATTCAGGCCTGGTTGCGCAGTGACTTTATGCCCATCCGTCAGCAGCGCCCGACGGAAGTGTTGTTTGCCGGAGCGCGGTTTGCCCCGCTGGATGAGGCCGGTCAGCAGGCGGCCGCAAAACTGATTAGCGCCGTGGAACGTCTGCTGCCGGAAGGTCAGCAGAACCTGTTTGGCGAGTGGTCGATAGCGGATACTGACCTTGCGGTCATGCTGAATCGCCTGGCGCTGCACGGCGATGCGTTACCGCCGCGGCTCGCTGATTATGCGCATTTTCAGTGGCAGCGTGCGTCTGTACAGCTGTGGTTATCCGAATCGTCAAAAGCGGCATAGCGCATCAGCACAAATTGATGATTGCGTCGTGCGGCGTTAAACATTAATTTAGGGCGGATCGCGCAACCGTGTGCGAAAACGTTTGATTCAACTGTGCGCCAGGCGCCAGAACAAAAAGGGTTACGGATGGTGGAGCAAGATCAGGGCACGGAGTGGGTGGATATCGTTAACGAAGATAACGAGGTCATTGCACAATCCAGCCGTGTACAGATGCGTGCGCAGTGTTTGCGCCATCGCGCAACCTACATCGTGGTTCACGATGGCATGGGCAAAATTCTGGTGCAGCGTCGTACCGAGACGAAAGACTTTATGCCGGGGATGCTGGATGCGACCGCCGGGGGCGTAGTGCAGACCGGTGAAGAGATGCTGGGCTCGGCGCGACGTGAAGCCGAAGAAGAGCTGGGCATTGCCGCGGTGCCGTTTGCCGAACATGGCCAGTTCTACTATGAAGATGAACACTGTCGCGTATGGGGCGGATTGTTCAGCTGTGTGTCTCACGGCCCGTTTGCTATGCAGGAAGAAGAAGTGGATGAGATTTTCTGGATGACGCCGGAAGAGATCACTGCCCGCTGCGATGAGTTTACCGCTGACTCGCTGAAAGCCTTGTCGTTGTGGTTGACGCGTAATAACGAATCAGGCCGCTACGACTAACCCTCCCTGTGGCGCAGTAGTCCTGCGCCACACATATTCCTGTGATAACAGTGATTAATGTGCCGGGCTGGACTGGCGCATCTTCTCGCCACGTCGACGCAATATTTCCATCACGATCAGCAGAATCAGCGATGCACCAATCATCAGGCTGGCCGCTGCGGCGATCGTCGGATCCAGGTTTTCACGGATCCCGGCAAACATCTGGATCGGCAGTGTGCGCTGGGTTGGGCTGGCCAAAAACAGCGTGACTACCACTTCATCAAACGATGCGGCAAAGGCAAACAGTGCGCCGGAGAAGACGCCTGGAGCGATCAGGGGCAGCGTCACCTTGCGGAACGTCAGCAGGGGGGAGGCACCCAGACTGGCGGCAGCGCGGGACAGCGTCGTATCGTAACTTTTCAGCACGGCGACCACGGTTATCACGACAAACGGCACGCCAAGCAGCGCATGGGCCAGCACCAGACCGAGATAGCTGTTAAGCAGCGACAGTTTGGCAAAGAAAAAGAACATGCCAACGGCAATAATCACCACCGGCGCCACCATCGGCGAAATGATAATCGCCATCACGATGCCTTTCCCGCGAAACTCACCGCGCACCAGGCCCATTGAGGCCAGCACGCCCAGTACGGTGGCCAGCAGCGTGGCCAGCGGGGCAATCAGCAGGCTGTTACCCAGCGCACCCAGCCACTCTTGCGAATGAAAGAATGTGTCATACCAGCGCAGCGAAAAACCGCTGAGCGGATAGCTGAGAAACGAGCTGCTGTTAAATGACAGCGGCACAATGACCAGTACCGGGACGATAAGAAAGAGCAGCACCGCCGCCGCATAGAAGTTAAACAGGCCTTTCCACAGGCGCAGGATCAGGGTTCCCTGTTGTCTCATCATCATCTCCTTAGTGAGCTGCCGCTTCGGCAGAGGTACGTGTGACACGGATATAGACGATATACAGCAGCAGGACGATCACCAGCAACTGGCTGCCGAGCGCAGCGGCCATTCCCCAGTTCATGGTGGTGTTGGTAAAGAAGGCGACAAAGTAACTCACCATCTGGTCGTTCGGCCCGCCCAGCAGGGCAGGGGTAACGTAGTAACCAATCGCCATCATAAATACCAGCAATGCTCCTGCGGCAACCCCGGCATAGGTTTGTGGGACATAAACGCGCCAGAAGGCGAGGAAAGGATGGGCGCCCAGTGAGACAGCCGCGCGTACATAGCTCGGTGAGATGCCTTTCATCACCGCATACAGCGGCATAACAATAAACGGCAGCAGGATATGGGTCATCGAAATAAACACCCCGATACGGTTAAACACCAGCGTCAGTGGGGAGTCGATAACGCCCATACCCATCAGGGCGCGGTTAATCAGCCCGCCGGACTGCAACAGCACAATCCAGCTGGCGGTGCGGACAATGAGTGACGTCCAGAACGGCAGCAGTACCAGGATCATCAGCAGATTAGCGCGGTTGGCAGGTTGTTTCGCCAGCCAGTATGCCAGCGGATAACCAATACCGACGCACAGCAGTGTCACCACCGTGGCCATCCACAGGGTGCGCAGCAGCACATTGACATACAGTGCCTGGTCAGCAGGCAGTGCCTGAATATCACCGCTGGCTGCATCGACCTTACGGTCGAACACGGACAGCAGATAGTAGCTGGTGACCGGGCCGGATACGCGTTTCAGCGTTTGCCAGGTACTCAATTCTCCCCAGGCCGGTTGTCCGGAAATCAGCGCCGCTTTTACGCCTTCACCCGAGGCGGGGACAAGCCGTGGCGTGGTGGTGATCAGGCGGCGAAACGAGGTGTTTTCATAACTCAGACGCTTGGCAACGGTGGCAATCTGTCCGCGCTCCCTGGCGGCGATCAACTCTTTTCCCAGCGTGGCGTACACTGCCTCATCCGGTAACGCACTGCCAGACCAGGAGGCCAGCGCGGCTGAGGTTTCCGGCAGGTTTTCGTGGATCTCAGGGTTCTGAACGCTTTTACTCAAAATAGAGACGATAGGAAACAGGAAACAGACCACGACGAAGATCAGCAGCGGCGCAATCAGCAGCAGGGAACGACGGGTTTTCACACCATCGACCTTGCGCAGGCGCTGACTTAATGACGTACTGTCCGGTGTTGATGGCATGGGGGATTCCATTACGGGATTGCTCATTACTGTCTCCTGACATCATGGCGGGACCGTTTACTCACAGGGCGACCGGATAGAAGGGGCGCCCCCCGACAAGCGCGCAGGAGCGGACCTACTGTTTCGGTCCGCCCGCAGAGCCGTTACTTCGCGGCCCAGGCGTTAAAACGCTGTTCCAGATCTTCACCGTGCTCCAGCCAGAAATCACTGCTTACCTGTAATGAGGTGGCGAGGTTATCTGGCGCGGTGGGCAGTTTGCTTACGCGTGCCGGATCAAGCAGCTTGCTGGTGTTGATATTGGTCGGCCCGTAAGGAATATTTTCAGCAAACACTTTCTGGTTTTCGGCTTTGTTGGCAAAAGCGATAAACTTCTCCGCCAGTGCTTTGTGTTTAGATCCTTTCACAATCGCCCAGTTGTCGAGGTCGTACAGCGCGTTGTCCCAGACGATTTTGAAGTCATGACCTTCATCCTGTGCGGCACCAATGCGGCCGTTGTAGGCGGAGCTCATCACCACGTCGCCGGACACCAGCCATTGCAGCGGCTGTGCGCCTGATTCCCACCACTGAATATTGGGCTTCAACTGATCCAGTTTTTTGAAGGCGCGTTCCACCCCGGCTGGTGTCGCCAGCACGTTATAGATGTCTTCACGCTTCACACCGTCTGCCATCAATGCAATTTCCAGCGTGTATTTGGCACTCTTACGCATGGCGCGTTTACCCGGGAAGTCTTTCACATTCCAGAAATCTGCCCAGCTTGCTGGCCCTTTTTTCAGTTTGCTGGCGTCATAGGTCAGCACCGTAGACCAGACGAAGATCCCGGCCCCGCACTCGCTCACGGCGGCAGGGATAAAGTCGGCTTTATTACCCAGCTTGTTCCAGTCCAGCGTTTCCAACAGACCTTCCTCACAGCCACGCTGCAGTTCCGGCGTTTCCAGTTCCACCACGTCCCAGCCTATCTGGCCGGTTTCAACCATTGAACGGATGCGAGCCATTTCGCCGTTAAACTCACCCGCCTCAATCGATCCCAGGCCCGCGGCAGTGAAGGGTTTATAAAACGCTTTTTCCTGTGCTGCTTTATTGGTGCCGCCGAAAGAGATCACTGTCAGGCTTTCCGCCTGAGCCTGAAGTGTCAGTGTGGCGAGAATCAGTGCTGCTAAGGTCTTTACCATGCCAAATTCCTCATTTTCTATTAGGTTGTTATAAGCATTTTATGTGCCACATCCCGGTGGCCGGCGGAATGATGCAGTCAGCCGCGTAAAAGTGATGTCAGCAGGCTAAGTGCCGTTTTGAATTGAGCGTCAGGAATAGTGAGGGGATAAAGGAAACGAATGACATTGCCGTGTACGCCGCAGGTCAGCAGGATTAATCCTTGCGCCAGCGCGCGTTGCTGGATATCACGGGCCATCGCCGCGGAAGGTTTTCCGGTGGCCGGGTCATTAAATTCAGCGGCCACCATTGAGCCGCGCGCGCGCACTTCAACCAGCGCCGGGTTTCCACTGGCATTCAGCGTTTCCACCAGTTCCGCGCCAAGGCGCAGGGCGCGGGCGCACAGATCTTCTTCTTTAATCACTTCCAGCACAGCCAGCGCACCGGCAACGGCCAGCGGGTTACCCGCATAGGTGCCCCCAAGGCCGCCGGGTTCAGGCGCGTCCATCAGTTCAGCGCGTCCAGATACCGCTGAAATGGGCAGTCCTCCCCCCAGGCTTTTCGCCATGGTCATCAGGTCAGGCTGCGCGTCAGGATAATATTCGCTGGCGAACAGTTTGCCTGTACGGGCAAAGCCCGTCTGGATTTCGTCGGCAATCATCACAATGCCGTGCTGGTCGCACAGCGCACGCAGTGCAGTAACAAATTCAGCCGGGGCGATGTTAAAGCCGCCTTCACCCTGAATCGGTTCATAGATAATGGCGGCAACCTGCTGCGGACTGATATCGCATTTGAACAGCGTTTCCAGGCTTTCCATCGCGTCCTCTACGCTGAAGCCGTGCAGGGCATTCGGGTAGCGGGCATGGAACACGGAGCCAGGGAAGGGACCAAAGCCGGTTTTGTACGGGGTGACTTTACCCGTCAGTCCCATGGTCATCAGCGTGCGCCCGTGGAAAGCACCGCTGAAAGCAATCACCCCCGGGCGTCCGGTGGCGGCGCGGGCAATCTTCACCGCATTTTCGACCGCTTCAGCACCGCTGGAGAAAAAGGTGGTTTTGCATGGCCCGGTCACAGGCACAAGTTCATTAAGCTGCTCGGCCAGAACAATGTAGTTTTCGTAGGGTATAACCTGGTACGCGGTGTGAGTGAAACAGTCCAGCTGGGCGCTGACGGCGGCCATCACTTTTGGGTGCCGGTGGCCGGTGTTCAGCACGGCAATCCCGGCGGTGAAGTCGATATACTCACGGCCCTGGTGATCCCACAGCGTGGCGTTCTCTGCTTTGGTGGCGAAGAAATCACACATCACCCCCACTCCACGTGGGGTGGCGTTCAGACGGCGCTGCTGTATTTCACTGTTGCTCATGGTGTAACCTCGTTATGAATTTTGAATACTCTCTGCTCTCCTTGCTTTTTAGCCTTTTCGGGGTTTTATAAACCAGAGCCAGTTTTTTTTATTTCAAGGAACCAATTTTGCGAACGTTACTCGGTGACCTGCTCGCGCATCGCCTGGCACTGGCGCCTGAGGGCGCGCTGGGCAAGCGTTTATACGATGTGTTGCAGTGCGCGATTCAGGATGGATCCATTGCCACGGGCAGTCGTTTGCCGGCCACGCGCGATCTGGCAAAAGATCTGTCCGTGTCGCGGAATACCGTGCTGGCGGCGTATGAGCAGTTGCAATCAGAGGGGTATCTGCAAACCCGTACCGGCAGCGGTACCTTCGTCAGCGATGCGTTGCCGGAAAGCGTGCCGGAAACCGAAGGCGTGCCGGTCAGTGCCGGGCGCCCGTTTAATTTCGTGCGCCTCTCCAGTCGGGGATCGCGTCTGCTGACGCGCAGCGGGGCCGGAGCGTATCAGTGGGGGGCGTTTATGCCCGGTGTGCCCGACGTCAGCCATATGCCGCACGATATCTGGCGCAAGATCCACCTGCGTCTGAGCCGCCGCATGCCGGTGGAGGCGCTGAGTTATTCCGGCCACGGCGGTTGCCTGCAACTGCAACAGGCGCTGGCTGACTATCTGCGGGTGATCCGTTCGCTGAACTGCACGCCAGACCAGATTCTGGTGACGGCCGGGACGCATCAGTCGCTGGATTTGCTGGCAAAAATGCTGTGCGATCCGGGGGACCGGGCGTGGGTGGAGGAGCCGGGTTACTGGGGCATCCGTAACGTCCTGGCCGTGAACGGCATTGAGTTGTTGCCAACGGCGGTGGATGACGAGGGGATGACGCTGCCTGATTTGAGCGGTGAAGCGCGTGCGCCGCGCCTGATTTGTGTGACGCCCTCACACCAGTATCCGCTGGGATCGGTAATGAGCCTGCAACGACGGCACCAGCTGCTGGCGCTGGCAAAAAACGCCGGAAGTTGGGTGGTGGAGGATGACTACGACGGTGAGTTTCGCTTTACCGACTCCCCGATCCCCGCCCTGCAAGGGCTGGCGCCGGATGCGCCGGTCATTTATCTCGGCACCTTCAGCAAAACCCTGTATCCCGGCCTGCGCCTGAGCTACATGGTGGTGCCCAAGCCGCTGGCGGCGCGGATGAAAATGGCCCATTCCGAGCTGTACCGTGGCGGCAACGGGCTGGTGCAGTTGACGCTGGCGGAGTTTATCCGCGAGGGGCATTACGCAGCCCATGTGCGCAAGATGCGCCAGCTGTACAGCCGACGTCGCGCTGAGCTGGTGCGGGTGATCCGCGAAAGTCTGGGAGATAAATTTATCGCTCAGCAGAGCAATGCCGGGCTGCATCTGATTCTGTCGCTGCCCGATAACATCGACGATGTGGCACTCAGCGCTGAGCTGGAGCAAAACGGTGTACTGACGCGTCCGCTGTCGGCTTACTACCTGCTGGGTACCGCGCGACGCGGGCTGCTGCTGGGATATGCCTGCGTCGACGAGCAACAGATGGCGGAGAAATTTGCCCCGATCCTCGCCTGTCTGTCACGGCGCATCACGCCGGGCGAATTGCCCTTTCATGGTGCATAGGGCGATGATTGCCTGATTCTGCTGTTTTTTTGTTGATGTGTTTTGGTGGTTTTTAAAAAAACAATAGAAAACAACAGCCTGAAAGCAATGCCTTCAGGCTTTTTTTTGATTTTTTGTCAGATTCTACTTGTCGAAGTGAAATTTGTTGTGGTAGAGCTAAAAAAGAGCCACCCAACAGATGCACCTCTTGTGAGTTATGCACAAAGCGTGCCTGGGACGTTTTTTGCCCGTTTGACGAGAGAATACTATGAGATCCCTGGTAAGTTTTAAGAACATCAAAAAGAGCTACGACGGCGAAAAGCTGGTGGTTCGTAATCTGAATCTTGACGTGCAGGAAGGGGAGTTTTTAACGCTGTTAGGGCCGTCTGGTTCTGGAAAAACGACCAGCCTGATGATGCTGGCCGGGTTCGAAACTCCGACCGATGGCGAGATTTTCCTGCGTGATAAACCCTTGCATACCTTGCCGCCGCACCAGCGTGATATTGGCATGGTTTTCCAGAATTATGCGTTATTCCCGCATATGACGGTGGCGGAAAACCTGGCGTTTCCGCTGTCGATCCGCCGCATGAGCAAGGTTGATATTAAAGAGCGTGTGGCACGCATTCTGGATATGATCAAACTCACCCCACTGGCCGATCGCTATCCGGCGCAGATGTCGGGGGGACAACAGCAAAGGGTGGCCCTGGCGCGTGCGCTGGTGTTTGAGCCAAAGCTAATCCTGATGGATGAGCCGCTGGGGGCGCTGGACAAACAGCTGCGTGAGCATATGCAGCTGGAAATTAAGCAGCTCCATGAGATGCTGGGTCTGACGATTGTTTATGTGACGCACGATCAAAGCGAAGCCATGACCATGTCTAACCGGGTTGCCGTATTTAACGACGGTATGATCCAGCAGATGGACAGCCCTGGCCAGCTTTACGAGCAGCCCGCCAATGCCTTTGTGGCGCAGTTTATTGGTGAAAATAACAGCCTGCTCGCCACGCAGGTCGCAGCACAGGGCGACTACTATCGCGTCAAGCTGGACGATGGTTATGAGCTGGATGCGCTGAAAGTGCGGCCAAGCTCACCGGGGAAAAAAATCCAGCTCAGTATTCGTCCGGAGCGTATTAACGTCAATGCCCCGGAACAGGGCGATCAGCAGGTGAGCGCGCGTATCCAGCAGTTTATCTATCTGGGCGATCATGTGCGCATGCTGACTGAGGTCGCGGGGCAGGGGAATTTTATGGTCAAGCTGTCGCCGGCCAAAATGGACAGCCGCTGGCAGCCGGGCACTGAGGTAAAACTCTCGTGGCAGCCTGAGCATCTGCGTGCGCTTGATGTGGTGATCCAGTAATTAGGGTGTCTTAGTCGGGGAAAAATGCCCTGCGTTCAGGATTATGATCGCAGGGCAGAATGTTTTTATCGCGCCTGTTCCAGTTCCACTATTCGTTTGTTGGTGAAGTCGAGTTGGCATTCAAACATATTTGTCATCTCAGCTTCGCTGCCTTTCATCGAAATTTTCCCGCAAATCGCTTCTTTATTTTTGATCCACTGTCGTTGCTGACTTAATAACGCTTTCTGTTTTTCACTTCCTAATCCGTGCCAGGCAGTACCCAGCTGTTTATCTGCATCCATAAAGCGATTTCTCACTTCATTTAATGAGACTGGAACGGCTCGCTGTGGCGCAGAAGGGGCTGTATTCACTTGCGCCGGCTGGGCAGGAACCGCAGCAGTAGTAGCGTTAGCATCGTCTGCTTTCGCACTCTGTAGGGCTATCTGCTGCTGTGCTGCCGCTTCAGCCTGTTGCTGAGCCAGGGCCTGCTGTGCAACCTGCGCCTGCTGCTGTTTAGCCTGTTCTATTTTTTGCTGCTCAAGTAAGGGCTTAACAATAGTGATTGTGGAAATAAACGCAGCACCGGAGGAAATACCATTGTTTCCTGCCGTTTCAATAAATACCGTCTTATTATCATCGGTTGGTTGCGCGGTATAATTAATGCGCGAAGAAAATACATTGGTACTGAGCGTCAGGCTGAGGCTTTCAAGGAATTTATCAATGTTTTTTCTATAGTTAACTCGATAAAACTCACTGAGATCCTGATATTGCTGGGGATCGATTTTAATACTGACCGTGGCAGAACAGGTCCGTAATGAACTGTTGGGATCTTTGCTGTTCGTCGTGATATCGGCGACGCTGAACTGCACTTTTTCTAATGCTGACCGTTTAATACCGTTGGTGACATCTTCAAACGACATGCTTTCCGGATTGATCTGCTCCATCGCTGACTTTTTCAGTACGTCAATCAACGTCTGGGTGCTTACCGGGGATGAACACTCCAGCTGATCTTTATCATTGCAGCCTGCGAGAAACGCTGAGAGAAGCAATAACGCAATTTTTTTGTTCATTTCTTATCCTTTGAAAATATGGCTGAACGTTGCCACTGCCGGGAGGCAAGGGAGCCAATGCGGTGGGACTACCACCCATGTTCCCTGGCCTTCTATAAATCGGCAGTTCTCCGGATTTCTTTATTTATCACAAATTTTTTTTACTGATTGCAGGAAGGAAACTATAAAAAAAGCGAACCCTGAATCGGGTTCGCCTTTTGATAGGCCGACAGAACGATCGTCGGCCCGGTCACTGCCTGTGGTGTTAGCCTTCAGCCTGTTTAGACTGAATCGCCGTCAGGGCGATGGTGTAAACGATATCGTCTACCAGCGCGCCGCGTGACAGGTCGTTGACCGGCTTACGCATCCCTTGCAGCATTGGCCCGATGGAGATCAGGTCAGCAGAGCGCTGTACGGCTTTGTACGTGGTGTTACCGGTGTTCAGGTCTGGGAAGATGAACACGGTAGCACGGCCTGCAACCGGTGAGTTTGGCGCTTTTGATTTGGCCACATCAGCCATGATCGCGGCGTCATACTGCAATGGACCATCGATCACCAGATCAGGACGTTTTTCCTGCGCGATGCGCGTGGCTTCGCGTACTTTCTCAACGTCGCTACCGGCACCTGAGGTTCCGGTGGAGTAGGAGATCATCGCCACGCGAGGTTCGATGCCAAACGCCAGTGCAGAGTCGGCGGACTGGATAGCGATCTCTGCCAGCTGCTCAGGGTTGGGATCCGGGTTGATCGCGCAGTCACCGTAAACCAGAACCTGCTCAGGCAGCAGCATGAAGAACACGGAGGAAACCAGTGAACTGTTCGGTGCGGTTTTGATCAGCTGTAATGGCGGACGAATGGTGTTCGCGGTGGTGTGAACAGCACCGGAAACCAGTCCGTCAACTTCACCGCGCTCCAGCATCATGGTGCCGAGCATCACGTTGTCTTCCAACT
This sequence comes from Erwinia sp. MYb416, assembly GCF_037479575.1. Classification (NCBI taxonomy): domain Bacteria; kingdom Pseudomonadati; phylum Pseudomonadota; class Gammaproteobacteria; order Enterobacterales; family Erwiniaceae; genus Erwinia; species Erwinia sp. MYb416. Next base: position 589,055 of record NZ_JBBGYT010000439.1, on the reverse strand, counting down.
GCTCCTGCGCCACCACTTCGGTCATGCCTTTGCTCTTACGCAACTCAACCAGACGGGCAACGTAGTTTTCGCGTGCAACGACCGGGTCAACAATCTCAATACCTTTGCCCAGTTCAACGCCCTGAGCGGCCGCTACGCGCTGGATCTCTTCCGGGTTACCCAGCAGGATACAGGTGGCGATGCCGCGCTCAGCACAGATGGCTGCGGCTTTCACAGTACGTGGTTCGTCGCCTTCTGGCAGGACGATACGTTTATGCGCTTTGCGTGCCAGTTCGGTGAGCTGGTAGCGGAAGGCAGGTGGAGACAGACGACGGCTGCGCTCAGATTCAGCGGTCAGCGATTCGATCCAGTCTGCATCGATGTGGCTGGCCACATATTCCTGCACGCGTTCAATACGCTGGGTATCGTCGCTTGGGACTTCCAGGTTGAAGCTCTGCAGGCTGAGAGAGGTCTGCCAGGTATTGGTGTCGACCATAAAGACGGGCAGGCCAGTCTGGAAAGCACGCTCACACAGTTTCTGAATCGGCGCGTCGATGGCGTAACCGCCGGTCAACAGAATGGCACCAATTTCTACGCCGTTCATCGCGGCCAGGCAGGCGGCAACCAGCACGTCAGGACGGTCAGCAGAGGTCACCAGCAGTGAACCCGGACGGAAGTGCTCCAGCATGTGTGGCAGGCTGCGGGCGCAGAAGGTCACGGATTTCACGCGGCGAGTGGCGATGTCGCCCTCGTTGATCACACGTGCATTCAGGTGACGGCACATATCGATAGCGCGGGTGGCAATCAGCTCGAAGCTCCACGGCACGCAGCCCAGCACGGGCAGCGGGCTGTTAGCGAACAGCTGCTTAGGATCGATATTGGCCACGCTGGCTTTGTTTGAGTCGTCAAAGATTTCAGACAGGTCCGGGCGTGTACGGCCCTGTTCGTCAACCGGGGCATTCAACTTGTTGATAATAACGCCGGTAATGCTTTTGTTTTTGCTGCCACCGAAGCTGCTCTGCGTCAGTTCGATACGCTCTTTCAGCTGGGCCGCTGAGTCATTGCCCAGTGACATCACGAAGACAATTTCAGCATTCAGTGTTTTGGCGATTTCATAGTTCAGCGCATTGGCGAACTGATGTTTACGCGTTGGCACCAGGCCTTCTACCAGCACCACTTCGGCATCTTTGGTGTTTTCGTGATAGCGCGCAATGATCTCTTCCATCAACACATCTTGCTGGTTAGAGCCCAGCAGAGATTCAACGCGGCTCATTGCCAGCGGTTCAGCGGCAGGAATGCTGGAGTTTTTGCGGATGATGGTGGTGGTCTGGTCTGGGCTGTCGCCGCCTGCACGTGGCTGGGCGATCGGTTTAAAGACGCTGAGACGCACGCCTTTACGTTCCATAGCACGGATAACGCCCAGGCTGACGCTGGTCAGACCGACACTGGTACCGGTAGGGATGAGCATGATAGTACGGGACACGATAGATTCTCTCCTATAGCGTCATTTTTCACGCTACAGGTGTGTTGGCTGCCTTCGCTCACCCCAGTCAATTACTTGAGTAAGCTCCTGAGGATTCACTCAGTTGCCGCCTTCCTGTAACGCGAAATATGTAGCTATATAAAATGGTGTCTAAAACAACGCCGTCAGCCTGGGCTGACGGCTCGTTGCGAGATTATGCCGTCAGGCGGCTGGCGTCCTGCGCGATCACCAACTCTTCGTTGGTTGGGATGACAATCGCTGCACGCGTGCCTTCTTTGTTGATAAAGCCTGATTTGCCGAAGCGTGCGGCCAGGTTGCGCTCGTGGTCAACCTCGAAGCCCAGCAGCGCCAGCTTGCCCAGTGACAATTCACGAACCATCGCTGCATTTTCGCCGATCCCGCCGGTAAAGATAACCGCATCCAGGCGGCCGTCCATCAGTGCAGTGTAAGAACCGATGTATTTCGCCAGACGGTGGCAGAACACATCCATCGCGCGTTTGGCATCTTCTTTAGTGGCGTAGTTGTCTTCAACGTAACGGCAGTCGCTGGTGACTTCAGTCAGACCCAGCAGGCCAGACTCTTTGGTCAGCAGTTTGTTGATCGCATCCACGCTCATGCCCAGCGTGTCGTGCAGGAAGAAGATGATCGCCGGGTCGATGTCACCACTGCGGGTGCCCATCACCAGACCTTCCAGCGGAGTCAGACCCATTGAGGTGTCCACACATTCGCCGTTACGGATAGCCGAAACAGAGCCTCCGTTGCCCAGGTGGCAGGTGATCACGTTCAGTTCAGAAACAGGTTTGTTCAGGACTTTCGCCGCTTCCTGAGTTACATAGTAGTGACTGGTGCCGTGTGCGCCGTAACGACGAACACCGTGCTCTTTATAGAGTTTGTACGGCAGGGCGTAGAGATAAGACTCTTCAGGCATTGTCTGATGGAAAGCGGTGTCGAAAACAGCCACATTCTTATCTGAAAGGTGTGGGAAGTTTTTCAGTGCTTCATCAATACCGATCAGGTGCGCCGGGTTATGCAGCGGTGCAAAAGAAGAAGCATCTTTGATGCCCTGGATAACAGACGCATCGATAACCACAGACTGAGTTAACTTTTCGCCGCCATGTACGATGCGATGACCGATTGCAGCGATTTGTGCCGACAGTTCTGGTTTTTGTGCCAGAATAGTTTTAACCATGAAGTTCAGTGCTTCGCTGTGAGCTGCACCAGCACCCAGAGCCGCTTCTTGTTTAGCGCCATCCTGCTTCCATTTGATACGGGCTTCCGGAAGGTGGAAACATTCAGCTAAACCTGACAGGTATTCGTCGCCGTTTGCCGGATCGATGATGGCAAATTTCAGGGAAGAACTACCGCAGTTCAGAACCAGTACTAACTTACTCGACATGGAAGGTCCTATTTGTTTAAAGTGGCGAAAATAAAGTCAACAGTCTATCAGCGTAGTGCATGAAAGCTGGTACATTAATGATGAAGGTCAGGCTTTCGAAAAGTTTTGTCCGAAAGCAAATTTTTTGGAAATATTACGAGATTTTTTTAAATCTTGTCTGTTATTTTTATAAGTTGGTCGATTGTTGACCCGGATTGCTCGTTATCCACTGCCCGTACCCGATATGATGGGAATAAATCGCGCACAGGATAACCAGGGTCACTCGCAAAGACAAAATATTTTGAATCATGTTAGGTAAAGTTGGTGAGTTACAGTTTTTTTTTAATATTTATCTCTGAAGTTGAGGTCAGACATGGCGAATGAGTCCGGCAGTGTCGGTTGGTTTAAGCTGTTCCAGCATGGGCAGCACTATATGAAGACGTGGCCTGTCGATAAACGCCTTGCACCTATGTTTCCAGAAAACAGAGTGACGCGCGCCACGCGGTTTGCTATCCGCATTATGCCTCCCGTCGCTGTTTTCAGCCTGACCTGGCAAATTGCCCTCGGCGGGCAACTTGGCCCGGCCGTGGCCACCGCGCTCTTTGCCTGTAGCCTGCCAATGCAGGGGCTGTGGTGGCTGGGAAGACGTTCGGTCACGCCGTTGCCTCCTTCTTTGCTGGGCTGGTTCCACGATGTGCGTGAGAAACTGCAAGCCGCCGGCCAGGCGATGACCCCGGTTGAAGGCAAGCCCACGTATCAGTCACTGGCTGATGTTCTGAAACGGGCGTTCAAGCAGCTGGATAAAACGTTCCTTGATGACCTCTAAATGCAGGCGGGTTTTCCTCACTGAAGTGAAGGTAAACCCGCTTTGCGTCAAAGAAGCCTTTCCCCCCGCTATGCGATCCTTGTGCAACTTTCAGATTGCCCCCCGTGGCCGAGGAGCCCCAAATGGATATGACCCACGCACAGCGTTTAATTCTTTCCAATCAATACCAGTTAATGGCGATGCTCGATCCCGATAATGCGGCGCGTCATCGTCGCTATCAGACTATTGTCGAACGCGGTTACGGCCTGCAACTGCGCGAGCTGGATAATGAATTCAGCCAGCTGCCGGAAGCGGAATGCCGCACGCTGGTCGCGATGATGGAGATGTATCACGCGCTGCATGTTTCCTGGACTAATCTGAAAGAGCCTCAGGGGGTTGAAGCGCGTCGCCTGGTATTCCTGGGTTTTGATGCCGCCACAGAAGGGCGTTACCTCGGCTACGTGCGCTTTCTGGTGAATGTGGAAGGGCGTTACGGTCATTTTTCCGCGGGCAACCACGAGTTTAATGCTCAGGTGCCGATGTGGGAAAAGTATCAACGGATGCTGGCTGTGTGGCACAATTGTCCCCGACAGTACCATCTGAGTGCGAATGAGATCGCGCAAGTTATCAACGCCTGAGAAGGAAGATGCAGTGAAGTGTAAAGGTTTTCTGTTTGATCTGGATGGCACGTTAGTCGACTCACTTACGGTCGTTGAACGTGCCTGGAAAAACTGGGGTAAGCGCCACGGGATTGACCCGGACGAAGTGCTTGGTTTCATCCACGGTAAGCAGGCTATTACCTCACTGCGCCATTTTATGGCCGGGGCGTCAGCAGACGCCATTCAGCAGGAGTTTATCGCCCTGGAAAAAATGGAAGCCGAAGACACGGACGGGATTGTGGCGTTGCCGGGTGCGCTAGCGTTGCTGGCGCAGCTTGATGAAATGGACATCCCCTGGGCCATCGTGACCTCCGGTTCTGTGCCTGTGGCCAGCGCCCGTCATGCGGCGGCAGGGCTGCCAGCTCCTGCCGCGTTTGTTACCGCAGAACGTGTCGAGCGCGGTAAACCTGAACCTGATGCCTATTTACTGGGTGCACAGCTGCTGGACCTGGAGCCGGAAGAGTGTGTGGTGGTAGAAGATGCCGCAGCGGGCATTCTCTCCGGACTGAGCGCAGGCTGCCATGTGATTGCCGTGAACGTGCCCGTTGATGCACCCCGTCTGGAAGATGTGGATATGGTACTCACCTCGCTGGATGAGCTTATCATCCATAAAAATGCTGATGGCAGCGTTAATATTCACCGTAAACATTAATTCTTTTCAGCCCTGCTCTCGCGGGGCTTTTTATTTCCCCCTGGTTCCCCGTGGTAAAAAACACAACATAAATGTCACACCAATTTTAATGTTAATAAGAATCATTATCATTTTTATATTTTTTTCTATATTCTTACCTAAAACGAACAAATAGCGACCCGCGCAACCGCGTGCTGGTCCTCTCCAGGGTACTTTTTTATGGTGTGCATTAACGTTGCTTGTGCTCGCTTTAAACTTCCGGCTCCCGGGGTGGCGCTATGCTGAACCTCAAATTGCTCTTCCAGAAGCACGCGCACGAGATCCAGCAGTTTCTTCAGAAACGCGGGCACGGGCCTGATGTGGCCGCCGATCTGACCCAGGATACTTTCCTGCGCATCCTCAGTTCGGCACCGCAAAAGGATGATAACCCGCGTGCGTGGCTGCACCGGGTGGCACGTAACCTCTCGGTTGACCTCTATCGCCGCCAGCAGATTGTCACCATAGAAGAGATGCCGGAAGAGGACTTCTATGCCATTGCTGACCCGCTCTCCGGGCCGGAACGGACCTTTGGTGCGCGTCAGGATCTGCAAATACTGAACGATGCGCTGCATGAGCTGCCGTTACAAACTCAGCAGGCTTTCCGCCTGTATCGTTTAGGGGAGATGACGATTAACGAGGTGGCAGAGGAGCTGGATATTTCTATTTCCCACTGCTGGAAACTGATTCAACGCGCCTACCTTCATCTGCGCGTGAAATTGAACGATGCGCATAAGCAATGAACTAAAATAAGCAAACGCATCTCTTATCCATTACAGTATGAATGCTCTTTTTGCCGACGCGCCAGCGAACCGGATTTGCTCAGATGACTGGAAACATGTCGCAGGACGATAAACTGTTTGAAGAAGCCTTCGACCTGATCATCATGTTGCAGGCTGGCAAGGATACCCCGCAGGTGCGCGATCTGATTCAGGTCTGGCGCGCGCGTGGCCCTGCCCATGAAGCGGCCTGGCGCGAGGCGATGCATATTCACAGCCTGTCCGGCGATTTGCTGCATGTTTCCCCCTCCACCGTTGTGCCCCTTCCTTCCCGACCGGGATTATCCCGTCGTCGTTTTCTGCTGGGGGCAACTGCAGTTGCTGCTGCGGGGGCTCTGTTGGCAGTGGCGGGACCCCAACTGCTGCTTAACCTTCGTGCTGACAACGTGACGGCGACCGCAGAAGTGAAACATCTGCGGCTGGAGGACGGAACCGCTATCGCGCTGGGACCGGACAGTGCCGTTCGTTATCATTTTACCCCGCAGGAACGCCGTATTGAGCTGCTCTCCGGGATGGCGTGGATTGATGTTGCCGCTGACGACATGCGTACTTTTCGCGCGGTGGCGCGTGATATGCAGGTCAGTACTTTCGACAGTGCTTTCGATTTGAGCCAGGAGAGTTCGCTGCTGAATGTCAGCGTCGGGCGCGGCAGTGCTGAAGTGCTTATCGCGGGTAACAGTGACCCGGTCAGTCCGCAGCTGGGTGCCGGTGACTGGCTGACCCTGGATCTGCACAGCCAGTTGATCGAACATGGTCATCATTCTGCTGATGCCGCCGGTGCCTGGCAGGACGGTACGCTGGTGGTGGACGGCGAAACATTATCATCAGTGGTCGCACGCATTGCGCGCTGGCAGCCGGGCAAGGTGGTGATGGCCAGCAGCCGCCTTGGTCATCAGCGTATTAGCGGTGTCTATAATCTGAGTGACCCCTTGAGCGCCTTGCAGGCTGCGGTGCAGCCTCGTGGTGGCAAAGTGCATGAACTGAGTCCGTGGCTGACGGTAATCGCCACGATCTGACCGAAAAAGACCTTCCTCCCTGCGTTTTCATTCTCCCCCAAAATAGTTTTGTAAAAAAAACATCTTAATGAGAAAAATTGTCATTCCCATTCGTTGTATCTGACAGAGCGTGCTGGCTGTCACCTGCATCATCGGCCGCTTACAAAATAACAATATTTTTGCCGAGGGGATTTATGATTTCGTCAGTTGAAGTTCGCCTTGCACGTCGTGTCGGTACCCGACTGTTAAGCGCAACGCTTTTAGGTTCACTTTCGTTGCCGCTGGTGGTGCTGTCTCACAGTGCACACGCAGAAGCCGCACAGCAAATTTCATTCAGCATCCCGGCCGGTTCACTGTCCCGCGCGCTGGCCGCGTTTGGCCGCCAGTCCGGTATGCAGATCAGTTATCCACCAGAAATGGCGGCCGGGAAGACATCTCCGGGTATCTCCACCACCACCACGTCTGACGCCGCGTTGAACCGGTTGTTGCAGGGCAGTGGGCTACAGGCAAACTTCAGCGGCAACACGGTCACACTGAATACGGCTTCAGCATCCAATGCCGACGATGATGCCCTGATGCTGGGCACCATTACCGTGACCGCTAAAGCAGGTGGAACGCCAGCGGACGCACCCTATGAAAGTGCCGGTTCCAGAGCGTATCTCTCTGGCGAACAGGTGGAGCGTTTTCGCGGCACCTCGGTAGGCGACTTCCTCTCTGGTGTACCCGGTGTGCTGAATGGTGATGCCCGCAACTCAGGGGCGCTGGATGTGAACATACGTGGTATGCAGGGACAGGGACGAGCACCGGTTATTGTCGATGGATCCAGCCAGGAGACCAGCATTTATCAGGGATATAATGGATCGAACTCACGTACCTATATTGACCCGGATTTTATTGGTTCCGTCGAGATTGAAAAGGGTGCCAGCATGGGTGCCGATGCCACTGGTGCCATCGGTGGGGTGGTGCGCGTCAGTACCATCGGTGTACAGGATATTTTGCTGCCGGGCGAAAGTCTGGGGGTACGTATTAAGGGCGGCTTTAACAGCAACAGTGGTCATGTTCCTGCGGAAGGTACCCGTGCGGGCATGAAAAAATCGTTCGGCTATGCTGGCGATAGTCCGACTTATGACCAGATGTATTATAAGAATGACACCCGGCGTCCGGGGTTACTGGAGGCAACGGGCGGTTCCGGCAGTATTGCGGTGGCAGGGACGAGCGACTATTTTGACGGTGTAGCTGCCTATGCCCGGCGCTACAACGGTAACTACTACGCGGGTAAGCACGGTGGCGGCCAGCCCCGGGTGACGACCAAAGTGGATCTCTATGGTAATAACACCTTAGTCAACGGCGGCATTGGACCTTACCGTGGCGGTGAGCAGGTGCTGAATACCTCGCTGGATAACGAATCCTGGCTGCTGAAAGGCAAGCTGAAGATGGTGAATAACCAGACGCTGGAACTGGGATATTCAAAATACATCAGTGACTACGGCTATCAGCTGGGATCGACGTATTTTATCACCCCCTCTTTCTATCAGGGCAGGCTGAGTAATATCACGCTAGATACCTGGACTGCGCGTTATCAGTGGCAGCCCGATGATACCGATCTGATTAACCTCAAAGTGAACACGTTTTACAATCAGGTGGATAACCGTGCTAATGCCACCAGCTACAATGAAACGCTGGGCACTCTGACCTCTACCGCTATGCTGGTCGGTGCGGATCGCTGGGGTGCCACCGCATCGAATACCTCACTGTTCACCACGCCTGTCGGGGATGTCAGCGTTGAGCTGGGCGGAGGTTATACACGTGAAGATGTTGGCACACCGAGGGGTGTTACATTTGTCGATGATCTTTCGGTGGTCATGCCACAACCGCGCGAGGGTAATCGCCGCGAGAGTAATGCCTTTACCACACTGGAATGGAAACCGCAGGAATGGCTGACACTGAACGGCCATGTGCGCTATCAGCACTATAAAACCCTGGATGAGGCGCCAACCCTGGAAACACCGTATGAGCGTACCGATAAAGGCTGGTCACGGATTATCAGTGCAACGGTTGAGCCGTTTGAAGGTGTGAAACCTTATGTGAAGTACAGCAATGTCATGCGCAACCCCAGTATCTTTGAGTCACTGACCAGCCCGTCATTTGGCGTGCCGGTGGCGGATAACGCCGTGAAACCGGAACAGGCACGCAGCTATGAGGCCGGAATTAACATTCTGCGCGATGGCGTACTGATGAAAGAAGACAAACTGCGCCTGCATGCGGCGTATTTTGATAACCAGGTTGATAATTACATTACCCGTTCCAATGTCCCGATGGAGACGCCGTGGTTCACCTGGTATGCGCTGGGACGCATTAACCTGAAGTCAGCTGAGATGCGCGGTTTTGAAGTTTCCGCTGAGTATGACACCGGCAAAGTGTTCGGCAGTGTGGGCTGGAACCACTATACCCATGTGATGTTCTGCGCGGTACCGGGCAGTATTAATCCTGAATATACCGAGTGTGCAGCCGGGGGGATTTACAACAGCTTCGCGCTTCAACAGGTACCGCCGAAAGATACGGTGACGGTGAATCTGGGAAGCCGTTTCCTCGATGACAAGCTGACCGTGGGTTCACGTGTTAACTGGATCGGCAGCCGCTACACCGAGGGAATTGGTGATGGCAGTGAGAAAACCACACAGTCACTGGGTGTCGGCTCAATTCAGCCTTCTCGCTGGCGTCCGTATGCGCTGGTTGACCTGTACGCCAGTTATAAGCTGAACAGGAATACGACGTTTGATTTGACCGTTGATAACCTGACCGACCGTTATTATGTCGAGGCGATGAGTATCTCACCGCAGGCCGGTCCAGGCAGGACACTGCGCGGTAGTGTGACGATGAAGTTCTGATAGCCTTTTGCGGGCGGGGGAAACCCCGCCCGTTTTCTTTTTTTCATTTAAATCAAAAAACGTTGTCTTCACTGATAAAAAAAAGCCGCGCCGTTCGTTTTATTAGTAAGAAGCAAGATGCCAGGCAATCAACCCGAGAGGGTTGAAAGAATAAAAAAAGGTTGGGGGTGGTATGCAAGGCGTACTCGGGCCGGAAAGTCAGCAAGATTCTCCGCTGTGGTTAACGGGTGGTCTGCTGGCGCTGGCACTACATGGCGGTCTGGCAGTCTGGTGGATGTGGACGCCACCGCCGGTTGCTGCTGACGATGCCCCTCCCGCAGCCATTATGATTGAAATCGCCGATACGGCGCAGGCTGTACAGACGCAGCAGAACAATATCACCACGGAAAAGGTGGATGCCCAGGCCAGTCAGGCGCAGAACAAAGAAGAAGCGCAGAGCGATGGCGCAGCGGCACCCGCGCAAGCAGAGCCGCAGCCATCATTGAAGGACCCAGAAAAACCGCTGCCTGTCGTGGAAAAAACGGTGATGACCCAGTCAGCCGCCCGGGCATCGAAAAGTAAAAAAGATGAACAACGCAAGGCGCAGCAGAAAAGGCAGCGTCAGCAAAAACAGCAACAAGAGCAGCAACGCGAGCAAGCTGCATCAGCCCAGAGCGTTCAGGCACAGGTACAGGCGCAGCAGGCATTACGTAACGCCGCCCGCCAGACCGTCGCCAGCAACGCGCTGTCACCCCAACAGAGGGCGACCTGGATGAGCAAAGTGATGGCCCATCTGGAGAAGCGCAAACGCTATCCTCAGGCGGCACAGGATCGCGGACAGCAGGGGGTGGCGACCGTCGAATTTACCCTTGATGGTCAGGGAAATGTACAGACGGTAGCACTCAGAAAGGGCGTGGGTTTTAGTGCACTGGATAATGAAGTGTTGTCTCTGTTACGCCGTGCTTCACCGGTACCGGCACCGCCAGATGGTGAACCGAAACGACTTACCGCACAGATTCAGTTCTTCCCGCGTTCGTAGCGCGTGAGGAAGTTACCAGGGGGATATTCCGCTTTTTCCGGGGTAATTACGCCCTTATATGTAAATACAAATACATATCATTGTGATTTGTATTTAATTTTTTTTGACCGGAGCCGCTGGTGTAACACGTAAGGGCGGCTCTAAATTTGCAGTTAACCGTTGTAAATCATCTTTTTAAGGAGAGTTCCAATGTTTGCAAAGAATAAAGTGGTTCTGGCTTTGGCAATTTTGGCGACAACAGGTGTGGCACAGGCAGCGGTCATTGTCGGGGGCACCAGTGCCAGCAGTAACCTGCTTATTGGTCAGGCTGGAACGACGACGCCTGCTGTTGCAGGGGCGGGAGTGAGCGGGCAGTTAAACAGTGCCATCACGGCTTTCAGCCATTTCACGTTACCGATGTTCAAAAACAGTGGGAACGATGGCTACAAATTCTCCGGTAAACAACTGACGGCTATCGGCGTTCCTGGTCATGGTGGCCTGGGGGTCTGGTCATTTGCCAAGGTGGGAACCCAGGATGTGTGGTTCGGTGAGTGGGATGCAGAAGGGACGGCTGTCGGTAGCAAAGTTAATGGCACTCATACCGCATTTTACGTAGGGAACAATGGGAATGTTGCCACCACGCTGCCAACCACTGGTCCAGTGACCTATGCGGTGAAATCCATCAACCGTGGCACCTCTGCGACAGCAGCCCTGCCATCCAGTACGCTGACTGCTAACTTCAGCACCAAAACGGCCAGCTCTACCGGTGATATTGCCTTCACCGGCGGCACCATTACCACTTCTGCTTCCGATGTGAAACTGGCGGCAAGCAACGTAGCGGTAACCAGCGTTAGCGGTACCGGTGGTGCTCTGAATGGTCAGTTCTACGGTACCGGCGCTTCTGCTGTAGCCGGTCTGGTGAAATTCTCAGACCGTAATAAAGATACTGCCTTTGGTGGTACTAAAAACTAATCTACCGGCAGCCTGAGGGTTGCTCCTCAGCAGGGATCCTTTATCGGATCCCTGCTTTTTTTATTCGGGGAACGTTATGCGGATGAGCAGGCTGATGGGTATCCGTGCCTTACGAATCGCTATACCCTTTTTTTGTACGCTCTCAGTCGCTCATGCTCAGGAGCGTGAAGATACTCGCCGCATGCTTGAGATGAACGTGCAGCGCCAGGCGGCAGACCGCGAACGCGATCTGTTGCAGAGTGAAACCACCGCCCCGGCGGGCAGTACAATTACGATTGATGGACAAACCTGGCAGGTAGAGCACAGCTCCCCGGCCGTGGGGCAGGCGCTCTATCTGTCGCTGCAATCGCAGCAGTGGCCGGAAGCGCAACGTTTTCTCAATGACTATCTGACCTTTGCCGACCGTGACCCGCTGCTGGTGCACTACGCACAGGGATTGCTGGCGCGCAAAAGGGGTGATTTTTCGCAGTCTGTTGCTGAATTTACCGCACTGCTGAACAGGCAGCCCGGTTTCCTGCCAGCCCGGCTTGAGCTGGCCCGCACGCTGTTTGAAGATGGTCAGGAGCGCGAGGCGGAGAATACCTTCACCGAGACGCTGGAGAGTATTGATGCCAGCGACCCAAAAACGGCGGGCGTCCGCAAGTCGATTGGCCTGTTCCGTGATGCACTGGAACAACGTCAGGCCTGGACCGGGGCTTTCGCTTTTGGTCCCGAATGGACGGATAACGTTAACCGGACCTCTGCCAGCCAGACCTGCCTGCTGTCGATCAGTGGTCAGTGTTATTACGAGCGCACCTTGCCGAAGGCGATCAGTACCACTGGCATCAGCTTTGACGCCAGCGTGCAGCGGCGTATTCCCATCTGGCAGCATCATGGCTTGTATATTCGTTCACAGCTGTTTGGTACTCAGTACCGCACCCACGGCGACTACAACGAAACGACCTTCAGTACTCAGGCGGGTTACAGCTATCGCAAGGGACGCCATCAGATTGCTGTTGCACCCACGTTTGAGTATTACGATCTGGGTAATGACGCCTTTTACGGTGCCTGGGGTGCGCACGCAGAGTGGAGCTATCTGGCGGGCAGCGCCTCGTTGCTGAAAATTGAGAGCGACTATAAAGCGATGCGCTTTCGGCAGCAGCTGTATGCGCAAAATTTTGATGGCGGGCAAACCTCAACTTACGCCACCTTGTATCGTGAGGTTGGGGCAGGGGTGACGTTGTTTGGCGGTATCGATTTTGTCGACAGTACGGCGGAAGATAAGGTCAATGCCTATCAGCAGAAGGGCGTTCGTCTGGGCGCTTCTGTTGAGTTACCTGCCGGGTTCCAGGCGACCGTATTTAGCGCGTATCGGCAGCGTGATTACGGCATGTACAGTCCGCTTCTTGAGATGCGTCGTCGCGACAAAGAGCAGAATTATACGCTGGTGCTGAAGGCGGTTGACTGGAAGGTCGCGGGGTTTGTTCCACTGCTGACCGTGCGGCATAACAAGGTGAAGAGTAACGTCGACTGGTTGTACAGCTATGATCGTAATGACGTGAGTCTGAAACTGGAGTATGCGTTTTGACCGCCGGGTCAGGCATGCCTGACCCCTGGGAAATATCCGTGCAGCTGGGCGTGGCATGCCGCGCCCGGGAGGATTACAACGAGTCCTGGCTGATTTCGTCCAGCGACAGGCTGAAGCTCGGCACGAAGACTTCGACGAAATAGTCCATTTCCGGGCTGTGGCGCTGCGTCAGCGTCTTCTCAAGCCGCGCTTTTGCCAGCAGAAACTCATTATTACCCGCTGATAATTCTTCCAGGCATTTCAGATAGGCACAGAGAGCATCAGCCTGCTTGACGATGGCCGTCTCCGCTTCGCTGTGCTGATGTTCATCAATCAGCGGTGCATAGGCGGAACGCAGCTCTTCCGGCAGCATTTCAATCAGCTTTTGCTGGGCAATCTTCTCTATCTTTTTGTACTCATGGGCAATCTGCGCGTTGTAATACTTCACCGGTGTGGGCAGATCGCCGGTCAGCACTTCGCTGGCATCGTGATAAATCGCCATCATTGCGATACGTTCAGCGTTGAGATTGCCATTAAATTTCTTATTTTTGATCAGGGCCAGAGCATGGGCGACCATTGCCACCTGTAAGCTGTGCTCCGAGACATTTTCGGTACGCACATTACGCATCAGCGGCCAGCGGTTGATCAGTTTCAGGCGGGAGAGGTGGGCAAAAAAGTGGCTTTGAGTCATGGTCATTTTCCCTTACGTCAAAATGCGAAGAGCGGCCTTAGCCGCTCTTTGGGGGGAACATTACAGCTGGCGATAGCCGCTGAGGAAGCGACCAAACTTGTTAATCGCCATATCCAGCTCATCCACGCGCGGCAGGGTGACGATACGAACGTGATCCGGCCACGGCCAGTTAAACGCAGTACCCTGCACCAGCAGCACTTTTTCTTGTAGCAGGAAGTCGAGCACCATTTTCTGGTCATCGTGGATGTTGAACTTCTTACTGTCGATTTTCGGGAACATATACAGCGCGCCATCCGGCTTCACGCAGCTGACTCCCGGGATTTCATTGATCAACTCCCAGGCACGGTTGCGCTGTTCATACAGACGGCCGCCAGGCTGGATAAATTCGCTAATACTCTGATATCCCCCCAGCGCCGTCTGAATCGCATGTTGCGCAGGGACGTTGGCGCACAGGCGCATTGAGGCCAGCATTTCCAGCCCTTCGATATAGCCTTTCGCATGTTTCTTCGGTCCGTTCAGCACCATCCAGCCCTGACGGAAGCCCGCCACACGGTAGGTTTTTGACAGACCGTTAAAGGTAATGGTCAACAGATCCGGTGCCAGGGCGGCAATAGAGTGATGCTGTGCGGCGTCATAAAGAATTTTGTCGTAGATCTCGTCGGCAAAAATAATCAGGTTATGCTGACGCGCCAGTTCGACCACTTCCAACAGCAGTTCTTTGCTGTAGACGGCACCGGTCGGGTTGTTCGGGTTAATAATCACAATGCCGCGAGTACGCGGTGTAATTTTGCTGCGGATATCATCCAGGTCCGGGAACCATCCTGCAGACTCATCACACAGGTAGTGAACCGCTTTGCCGCCAGAGAGCGATACGGCCGCCGTCCACAACGGATAATCCGGCGCGGGCACCAGCATTTCGTCGCCGCTGTTCAGCAGCGCCTGCATGGATTGCACAATCAGTTCAGACACACCGTTACCGATATAGATGTCTTCTACTGTCATATCACGCACGCCGCGCGCCTGATAATGCTGCATGATCGCTTTACGGGCGGAATAGAGGCCTTTTGAGTCGCAATAACCCTGTGCGCTTGGCAGGTTACGGATGACATCGACCAGAATTTCATCCGGGGCTTCAAAACCGAACGGGGCAGGGTTACCGATGTTCAGCTTGAGGACTTTATTTCCTTCTTCTTCGAGGCGCTTGGCTTCTTTTAATACCGGGCCGCGAATGTCGTAACACACATTATACAGTTTGCTGGATTTATCAATTGGGGTCATCTCTGTCGCCTTGACTGGCAGAAGGGCATTCCTGCCGTGGAAAACTAAACATTGCACAATGTACTCTTCTCCTGGTTCCTTTTGAAGGGTGGCAACAGGCTTTGGTGTGTTAAAGGATGTTTTTTCATTCAGATGGCAGGCGTGCACACTGGATCGCTGTTTTATGACATTTCATGCTGTTATCTGAGTGTAATCCGATGTGAACAACTATTCAGATGTTTTAAAATCTCAGCGTATTGTCCTATCCGTCATACTTTTTCAACGTGATTATTAAATTATTTAGTAAATATTGATGTACTGATGATACATGAAACAGTCAAGTCACGCTTATTTGTCGGTATGTTTTTTGTACAAAGGGGGCTTTGCGTGAAGATTGACCATTGAGGGCTGATCCGCATGCTGCCTCGACCGAGTGTGATAATCGTGCTGTGGGAATAATAAAGTTTGTAGTGTCAGGGCCTGTGCTGCGGGCTGTTGCCAATAAAATCTTACTTTAGTGATAAGAATAATCAGTTTTGGGCTTAAAAAGTAAACGACAGTATGTCAGGATAACCTTCAGGAGACTTTGCACCGGGTGTGCAGGTTCTTCCGGTAATAAAAAAAAGATTTTTATTACCCTAAACAATAAGTACTGCTTAACATTTTTCGCTGTTTCTACAGCGTGTTGGTAACTTAATTTTCAAGGGTTGTTTTAGACTAACGACACCGCAACTCGTCTCTTTTTGAGTTTTGTCGGCGTTACTTAACTATAACGACGCGGCTTCCTGCAACTTATGGGTTAGTGCAGCGTGCATTAGTGATGTATCAGACGGAAGAACCTTTTCTCTGCGATCTTGCCATTCACCATTGGTCAAAATTACCAGAGTAAAAACTACTTATTCGTCTGCCAATGAAAGTAATGCATCGGGTAATTTTTTTTATTGCTAAACACTGTAGCCATTATGCAATTGTTATCATTTTATCCCATTGATAAAAAAGGTAATAACACCAGGGTAGCTGTTTGTAAAAAACTTATAAAGTGAAGAAAAAAACATGACTAGTGCAAATCGTCCAATACTTAATCTTGACCTCGATCTGCTGAGAACCTTCGTTGCTGTTGCTGATTTGAACACCTTTGCTGCCGCTGCAGCAGCGGTGTGCAGAACGCAGTCAGCCGTAAGCCAGCAGATGCAGCGTCTGGAACAATTGGTAGGCAAAGAGCTGTTTGCCAGGCATGGACGCAACAAGTTATTAACGGAACATGGTATTCAGTTACTGGGCTACGCCAGAAAAATCCTGCGCTTCAACGATGAAGCCTGTACTTCTCTGATGTACAGCAACATTCAGGGCGTACTGACCATCGGCGCATCTGATGATACTTCTGATACCATTTTACCGTTTCTGCTCAACCGCGTGACATCGGTTTACCCGAAACTGGCTATCGATGTCCGTGTGAAACGCAATCCCTTCATGATGGAAATGTTAAACCAGGGTGAAGTTGATCTGGTGGTGACGACCTCCAGCCCGATGAACTTCGCCTGGCAGGTTCTGCGTACGTCTCCAACATTGTGGTACTGTGCCGCGGACTACATCTTCCAGCGTGGAGAAGCCATTCCTTTGGTTCTGCTGGATGAGCCAAGCCCATACCGTGACATGGCCATTGACCATCTTAACGAAGCGGGCATTCCGTGGCGTATCTCGTACGTTGCCTCAACACTTGCTGCGGTCCGTGCTGCGGTGAAAGCGGGCCTGGGTGTCACAGCTCGTCCGGTTGAGATGATGAGCCCGGAATTACGCGTAATGGGGGCTGCTGAAGGGCTGCCAATGTTGCCAGACACCGAGTATTTGCTGTGCCGTAACCCGGACAGCGATAACGAACTGGCGCTGGCAATCTTCAACGCAATGGAGTCCGGCAATGATCCCTATCGCCTGACCCCTGCAGCGCCAGACAGCGCAGCTTTTGCCGATGAAGAAGAATAACCAGTAAACGCAAACGATTACTTTTATCATTAAACATTGATGAATTTAAGTTTTACTGAGTAAAAAAGGCCTTTCAGCGTATTTTTAATCTGAAAGGCCTTTTTTTTACCTTTTAGTCGAGTGAAACCCTTCTTTTTTTGACGTCAATTAACACTGCGGTGTCAAAAATTCACCTATTCGTTGAACGACGATTTTTTTCCTCTTTCTGAGTCATCTGGTCCGATCAGTTAATTGATTCGGCAGTAAAAAAACCGACCGTTTTTATCACTAAAAACACCAAACTGTGTTCTGGATCAAAAAAATAACCCCATTAAGGGGCAGGAAAAGAGGACGAATCCTGCCAAAATAGGCCTTGTTAAATACACGATCCAAACAAGGTTTTAACCGCTACACTTTGATCACATGATGTCACTGACTCGATTTAGCCCATTTTTTGAGCATCATGTGTTAAATAAATGTTGTGAGTGTAAAATAATGTGCGGATAGTTTTGTCAAAGTTGACAAAAGGTCAGTTAAAGGAGTAAAAAACCACATAAAATTACTGCCTAATCGCTAAAGACGGTAAAATTTATAAGGTTTTTCATTCTTCCCTTGAATCGATGTGGTGTGTTAACTGCCAAATAATAGAGCAGGACGCAAAACGCCACTTTTGGTGAGTAAGCAAGAGTATGTCAACAACCACAGAAGTCGTCGCCCATCACTGGGCATTCGCTGTTTTCCTGATCGTCTCGATTGGTCTCTGCTGCCTGATGTTGGCCGGAGCATGGTTTTTGGGCGGAAAAGCCCGTGGAAGGCATACAAATACACCTTTTGAATCCGGTATCGCCTCTGTAGGCACCGCAAAACTGCGTCTGTCTGCCAAGTTCTACCTGGTTGCCATGTTCTTCGTCATCTTCGACGTTGAAGCCCTCTATCTCTACGCATGGTCGACGGCTATTCGCGAAAGCGGATGGGTCGGCTTTGTCGAAGCCGCCATTTTCATTTTGGTTCTGCTTGCTGGTCTGTTTTATCTGGTTCGCATTGGCGCACTGGATTGGGCTCCTGCCCGTCGTCAGTTTGACGTCAAACCTACCACCATCTCGCACGCCAACCGTCACAAGCAGTAACAGCGAGGCATTAACATGGACTATACGCTCACCCGCATAGACCCGAACGGTGAGAATGACCGTTACCCACTGCAAAAACAGGAGATCGTGACCGATCCCCTGGAAAAGCACGTTCATCAAAACGTCTACATGGGCAAGCTGGAACATGCCATGCACGACATGGTGAACTGGGGTCGCAAGAACTCCCTTTGGCCGTTTAACTTCGGTCTTTCCTGTTGCTATGTCGAAATGACCACGTCGTTTACGTCGGTGCATGACGTTGCGCGCTTTGGTTCTGAAGTTATCCGTGCTTCGCCGCGCCAGGCAGACTTTATGGTGGTTGCAGGAACCTGCTTCACCAAGATGGCTCCGGTTGTTCAGCGCCTGTATGACCAGATGCTGGAACCGAAATGGGTGATCTCAATGGGTGCCTGTGCCAACTCCGGTGGCATGTACGACATCTATTCCGTAGTACAGGGCGTGGATAAATTCCTGCCAGTTGACGTGTATATTCCAGGCTGCCCACCGCGCCCTGAAGCGTATATGCAGGCGCTGCTGCTGCTGCAGGAGTCCATCGGAAAAGAACGTCGCCCGCTGTCGTGGGTGGTCAGCGATCAGGGCGTTTATCGCGCCAATATGCAATCTGAGCGCGACAGGAAAAACGCCGAGCGTATCGCAGTCACTAATCTGCGTACCCCTGACGAAATTTAAGACAGCAGTTTATGGATGTGGTCATGAAAAGCGCAATAAAAACACAATGTCATCGCGCTGACCCACCTGACGCCAACACTGAGTGCCTGTCTGACAGGCCAGAATGGTGAACAACTTATGACAGATTTAACCACGCAAGATCTCGCTCAGCCGTTATGGCAAACCCGAGATCACCAGGATGACCCGGTGATCGGCGAGCTGCGTAATCGTTTTGGGCCTGATGCCTTTACCGTGCAAGCAACCCGTACCGGCGTGCCGGTAGTCTGGGTGAAACGTGAGCAGTTGCTTGAGATTATTGAGTTCCTGCGCAAGTTGCCTAAACCTTATGTGATGCTGTATGACCTGCATGGCATGGATGAGCGCCTGCGTACGCACCGTGCCGGATTACCGGCGGCGGATTTTTCCGTTTTCTATCACTTCATCTCCATTGAACGCAATCGCGACATCATGCTCAAGGTGGCGTTGTCTGAAAACGATTTGAATGTGCCAACCATCACCAAAATTTTCCCGAATGCCAACTGGTATGAGCGTGAAACCTGGGAGATGTTTGGTATCAATGTCGAGGGCCACCCACACCTGACGCGCATCATGATGCCGCAGACCTGGGAAGGGCACCCGTTGCGTAAAGACTATCCGGCGCGTGCGACCGAATTCGATCCTTTCGAGCTGACCAAGCAGAAAGAGGATCTGGAGATGGAGTCCCTGACCTTCAAACCAGAAGACTGGGGCATGAAGCGTTCGACCAACAATGAGGACTTCATGTTCCTCAACCTGGGTCCGAACCACCCATCAGCGCACGGTGCTTTCCGTATCATCCTGCAACTGGACGGCGAAGAGATCGTCGACTGTGTGCCGGATATCGGCTACCACCATCGTGGTGCGGAAAAAATGGGCGAACGCCAGTCCTGGCACAGCTACATTCCGTACACTGACCGTATCGAGTATCTCGGCGGCTGCGTCAATGAAATGCCTTATGTACTGGCGGTTGAAAAACTGGCAGGTATCAAGGTGCCAGAACGCGTTGAAGTGATTCGCGTGATGCTTTCAGAGCTGTTCCGTATAAACAGCCATCTGCTGTACATCTCTACGTTTATTCAGGACGTCGGTGCTATGTCTCCGGTGTTCTTTGCCTTTACCGATCGCCAGAAAATTTATGACGTAGTGGAAGCTATTACCGGTTTCCGTATGCATCCGGCCTGGTTCCGCATTGGCGGCGTGGCGCATGACCTGCCGAAAGGCTGGGAACGCTTGCTGCGTGAGTTCCTCGACTGGATGCCAAAACGTCTGAAAGCTTACGAACAGACGGCGTTGAAAAACTCCGTGCTGATTGCCCGCTCCAAAGGTGTTTCTGCCTACAACATGGAAGAAGCGCTGGCCTGGGGCACCACCGGTGCTGGTCTGCGTGGTACGGGGCTGGACTTTGACGTGCGTAAATGGCGCCCGTACTCCGGTTATGAAAACTTCGATTTCGAAGTGCCAATCGGAGACGGCGTGAGCTGTGCTTACACGCGTGTGATGCTGAAGATGGAGGAGATGCGCCAGAGTATGCGCATTCTGGAACAGTGCCTGAAGAACATGCCAGCAGGCCCGTTCAAAGCCGACCATCCTCTGACCACACCGCCGCCGAAAGAGCGCACGCTGCAACATATCGAAACCCTGATCACTCACTTCCTGCAAGTGTCGTGGGGCCCGATTATGCCGGCCAACGAATCCTTCCAGATGATTGAGGCGACCAAAGGGATCAACAGTTACTACCTCACCAGTGATGGCAGCACCATGAGCTACCGCACCCGCGTGCGTACGCCAAGCTTCCCGCACTTGCAGCAGATCCCTTCGGTGATCAACGGCAGCCTGGTATCCGACCTGATCGTATACCTCGGTAGTATCGATTTTGTTATGTCAGACGTGGACCGCTAATTATGCACGATCAAAGAATTGCGATCGAAACGATCGATGAAACCGGGGCTTTTGTGCTGAGTGCGGCAGAGCGCGACGCCATCGAGCATGAAAAGCACCACTATGAAGACGCGCGTGCGGCTTCCATTGAAGCGCTGAAAATTGTCCAGAAACAGCGTGGCTGGGTGCCGGACGGTGCAATCCACGCCATTGCTGATGTGCTGGGGATCCCGGCCAGTGATGTGGAAGGGGTGGCAACGTTTTACAGCCAGATCTTCCGCACTCCGGTGGGCCGCCATGTGATCCGTTATTGCGATAGCGTGGTTTGTCATATTACGGGCTTCCAGGGGATTCAGTCGGCGTTGGAAAGCAGCCTGAATATCAAACCGGGTCAGACCACGGCGGACGGGCGCTTTACGCTGCTGCCAACCTGCTGTCTCGGCAACTGCGACAAAGGGCCGGTGATGATGGTGGATGAAGATACCCACGTTCATCTGACGCCGGAAGGTATCGCCAACTTACTGGAGCAGTATCAATGAGACAGATCGTGCGTACTGCCGAAATGCATCCGCTGACCTGGCGCATGCGTGAAGACAAACAGCCGGTATTCCTCGAAGAGTACCGCAGTAAGAATGGTTATGCCGGGGCTGAAAAAGCGCTGAAATCCCTGTCGCCGGAAGAGATTGTCAGTCAGGTTAAAGATTCGGGCCTGAAAGGGCGTGGCGGTGCAGGTTTCTCCACGGGTCTGAAGTGGAGCCTGATGCCAAAAGACGAATCCATGAACATCCGTTACCTGCTGTGTAACGCGGATGAAATGGAGCCGGGCACCTATAAAGACCGTCTGCTGATGGAGCAGATGCCACACCAGCTGGTGGAAGGCATGCTGATCAGCGCGTTTGCACTGAAAACCTACCGTGGCTACATCTTCCTGCGCGGTGAGTACATTGAGGCGGCCGTTAACCTGCGCCGTGCCATTGCGGAAGCGACCGAAGCGGGTCTGCTGGGTAAGAACATTCTCGGCACGGGGTTTGACTTTGAGCTGATTGTGCATACCGGCGCGGGGCGTTATATCTGCGGCGAAGAGACCGCACTGATTAACTCACTGGAAGGGCGTCGCGCTAATCCGCGTTCCAAGCCGCCATTCCCGGCTTCTGCGGGTGCCTGGGGCAAGCCGACCTGCGTTAACAACGTAGAGACGCTCTCTAACGTACCGGCCATTATCGCCAACGGCGTTGACTGGTACAAAGGGATTTCTACCAGCGAAGATGCCGGTACCAAAATGATGGGCTTTTCCGGTCGTGTGAAGAACCCGGGCGTATGGGAGCTGCCGTTTGGCACCACCGCGCGCGAGATCCTCGAAGAGTATGCCGGTGGCATGCGCGATGGCCTGAAGTTCAAAGCCTGGCAGCCAGGTGGCGCAGGTACGGACTTCCTGACCGAGTCGCACCTCGATCTGCCGATGGAATTTGCCAGTATTGGTAAAGCCGGTAGTCGTCTGGGTACGGCGCTGGCGATGGCCGTCGACCACGAAATCAACATGGTGTCGCTGGTGCGTAACCTTGAAGAGTTTTTTGCCCGTGAATCCTGCGGCTGGTGTACGCCATGCCGCGATGGCCTGCCGTGGAGTGTGAAAATTCTGCGCGCGCTGGAAAATAAACAGGGACAGCCGGGGGATATTGAAACCCTGCTGCAACTCTGCCGCCAGCTTGGCCCGGGTAAGACCTTCTGTGCGCATGCGCCTGGTGCAGTAGAGCCACTGCAAAGTGCCATTAAATATTTCCGCGAAGAGTTTGAAGCGGGTATGGCACCCCAGGTATTCAGCAACGCGCACGCGATTAGCGGCATCCAGCCCAACCTTTTAAAGGCGCGCTGGTAAGCAAAGTTTAACGCCCGTGTTCGCACGGGCCTTACGGAAGCATGTTCACTATGGCTACAATTCATGTAGACGGTAAAGAATATGATGTTGATGGCGCAGACAACCTCTTGCAGGCCTGTCTCTCCCTCGGCTTAGATATTCCTTATTTCTGCTGGCACCCGGCGCTCGGTAGCGTCGGTGCCTGCCGCCAGTGCGCGGTGAAGCAATTTCAGAATGCCGAAGACACCCGTGGCCGCCTGGTTATGTCCTGCATGACCCCGGCGTCTGACGGCACCTTTATTTCGATCGATGATGGCGAAGCCAAAGAGTTTCGCGAAAGCGTTGTCGAGTGGTTAATGACTAACCACCCGCACGACTGCCCGGTATGTGAAGAGGGCGGTAACTGTCACCTGCAAGATATGACAGTGATGACCGGCCACAGCTTCCGTCGTTATCGTTTCACGAAGCGTACCCACCGTAATCAGGATCTCGGTCCGTTCATTTCCCACGAAATGAACCGCTGCATCGCCTGTTACCGCTGCGTGCGTTACTACAAAGATTACGCGGATGGCACCGACCTCGGTGTCTACGGCGCGCACGATAACGTCTACTTCGGTCGCCCGGAAGACGGCGTACTGGAAAGCGAATTCTCCGGTAACCTGGTTGAAATTTGTCCGACCGGCGTATTCACGGATAAAACGCACTCTGAGCGTTATAACCGTAAGTGGGATATGCAGTTTGCACCGAGCATTTGCCAGCAGTGCAGCATCGGTTGTAACACCAGCCCGGGTGAGCGCTATGGCGAACTGCGTCGTATTGAAAACCGCTACAACGGTACTGTAAACCACTACTTCCTCTGCGACCGTGGTCGTTTCGGCTATGGCTACGTGAACCTGAAAGACCGTCCACGCCAGCCGATGCAGCGTCGCGGTGATGACTGGATCGCGCTGAATGCTGACCAGGCAATGCAGGGCGCGGCGGATGTGCTGCGCCAGGCGAAGAAAGTGATCGGCATTGGTTCCCCGCGAGCCAGCGTAGAAAGCAACTTTGCACTGCGTGAACTGGTCGGTGCAGAAAACTTCTCCACCGGCATTGCGGCGGGAGAGCAGGCGCGCCTGGATCTGATGCTGAAAGTATTGCGCGACAGCGGAATTCATACTCCGGCGCTGCGCGAAATTGAAAGCTACGATGCGGTGCTGGTGCTGGGTGAAGATCTGACCCAGACCGGAGCGCGCGTTGCACTGTCAGTGCGTCAGGCGGTGAAGGGCAAATCCCGTGAAATGGCTGCCGCACAGAAAGTGGCAGACTGGCAGATTGCCGCCATCCTGAACATCGGGCAGAACGCGAAGCATCCCCTGTTTGTCACCAACGTTGACCAGACCCGTCTTGATGACATTGCCGCCTGGAGCTATCGCGCCCCGGTGGAAGATCAGGCGCGTCTTGGTTTTGCCGTTGCGCATGAACTGGATGAAAGTGCGCCTGTCGTTACGGATATTGATAAGTCACTGGCAGGCAAAATTGACGTCATCGTTCAGGCATTAGCCGGGGCGAAGAAACCGCTGATTATCTCCGGGACTAACTCCGGCAGCGAAGCGATGATTCAGGCGGCCGCTAACGTGGCAAAAGCACTGAAGAATCGCGGTGCTGATGTAGGTATTACCCTGCTGGCAACCGCGACGAACAGCGTGGGTCTTGGCCTGATCGGTGGGAAATCCCTTGATGTGGCATTGTCCGAGCTGGAAAGCGGTGCAGCAGATGCCGTGATTATCATGGAAAACGATCTCTACCGTCACCTGCCAAAGGCGAAGGTGGATGCTGCGCTGGCCCATACGCCAAACGTGATCGTACTCGATCATCAGCGTACGTCGACCACGGAAAAAGCCGGTCTGATCCTCTCCAGCGCCAGCTTTGCTGAAAGCGACGGTACGGTAGTGAATCAGGAAGGCCGCGCACAGCGCTTCTTCCAGGTTTATGACCCTGCCTACTACGACGAAAAAGTACAGATGCTGGAAAGCTGGCGCTGGCTGCATTCGCTGCAAAGCACGATTAACAGCCGCGAAGTGGACTGGAGCCAGCTCGATCATGTGATCGATGCCTGCGTAGCGGCGTTGCCACAGCTGGCTGGGATTAAAGAAGCGGCACCTGATGCCAGCTTCCGTATTCGTGGTCAGAAACTGGCACGTTCACCTAACCGTTCGAGTGGGCGTACTGCAATGCGCGCCAACATCGACGTGCATGAGCCGCGTCAGCCGCAGGACAAAGACAGCATGTTTGCCTTCTCTATGGAAGGGAACAACCAGCCGTCTGCAGCACGTTCGCAAATTCCGTTTGCCTGGGCACCAGGCTGGAACTCACCTCAGGCATGGAATAAATTCCAGGCGGAAGTGGGCGGAAGCCTGCGTAATGGCGATCCAGGCGTGCGTCTGATCGAAGCGGGGGCCACACAGCTGGGCTGGTTCGACACGGTACCTGCTGCCTTCACTGGCGTGAACGATGCCTGGCGTGTGGCACCGTATTTCCACCTGTTCGGCAGCGATGAAATGACTCAGCGCGCCCCGGTTATTCAGCAGCGTATGCCAGAAGCCTACCTGATGGTTAATCCGGATGATGCGGCGAAGCTTGGGGTGAATGTCGGCACGGCCGTTGAGTTTACTTGCCAGGGCGAAACACTGCGCCTGCCAGTACGCTTCTCCAGCACGTTGCAGGCAGGGCAGGTGGGTTTGCCACTCGGTTTACCGGGCATTCCACCGTTCCTGGCGGGTAGCAACATCGACAATCTGCGGGAGGCAGTACAATGAGCTGGCTGACACCGGAAGTTATCGACGTGCTGATTGCCGTCGTAAAAGCGCTGATTATCCTGTTTGTGGTGGTCGGTTGTGGCGCCTTTATGAGCTTTGGTGAGCGCCGTCTGCTCGGCCTGTTCCAGAACCGATACGGGCCTAACCGTGTCGGCTGGGGCGGTTCCCTGCAGTTGGTCGCTGACATGATCAAAATGTTCTTTAAAGAGGACTGGATCCCGCCGTTTACCGACCGCGTGATTTTTACCCTCGCTCCTATGATTGCTTTTACCTCGCTGCTGCTGGCGATGGCGATTGTGCCGGTGACCTCCACCTGGATGGGCGCCGACCTGAACATTGGTCTGCTGTTCTTCCTGATGATGGCGGGTCTGGCGGTGTACGCGGTGCTGTTTGCCGGCTGGTCGAGTAATAACAAATACTCGCTGCTGGGCGCAATGCGTGCCTCTGCGCAGACCCTGAGCTATGAAGTGTTCCTCGGTCTGTCGTTGATGGGCGTGGTCGCACAGGCGGGCTCATTCAACATGGTCGACATTGTTAACAGTCAGCAGCATCTGTGGAACGTGATCCCGCAGTTCTTAGGTTTCCTTACCTTCTGCATCGCCGGTGTTGCGGTCTGTCACCGCCATCCGTTTGACCAGCCAGAAGCGGAACAGGAACTGGCCGACGGTTACCACATTGAATATGCCGGGATGAAATTCGGCCTGTTCTTTGTCGGTGAATACGTCGGTATCGTGACCGTTTCATCACTGATCGTCACGCTGTTCTTCGGCGGCTGGAACGGTCCGTGGTTGCCACCGATTTTCTGGTTCGCGATTAAAACGGCATTCTTCATGATGATGTTCATTCTGATTCGTGCTGCGTTACCGCGTCCGCGCTATGACCAGGTGATGTCGTTCGGCTGGAAAGTCTGTCTGCCGTTGACGCTGTTGAATCTGCTGGCGACTGCCGCAGTCATTCTGTACACGGCGCAGTAAGGGGTTTAAGAACATGACATTAAAAGACCTTGTCGTTGGTTTCGGGACAACCGTACGCAGTATCTGGCTGATAGGCATGAATGCCTTCGCCAAACGCGAAACCATGATGTATCCGGAAGAGCCGGTTTATCTGCCACCACGCTACCGTGGCCGTATTGTGCTGACGCGCGATCCGGATGGCCAGGAGCGCTGTGTTGCCTGCAACCTGTGTGCTGTTGCCTGCCCGGTAGGCTGTATTTCTCTGCAAAAAGCAGAGATGGCGGATGGCCGCTGGTATCCGGAGTTCTTCCGTATTAACTTCTCGCGCTGCATTTTCTGTGGCCTGTGTGAAGAGGCTTGCCCGACCACTGCGATTCAGCTTACCCCAGATTTCGAACTGGGTGAGTTCAAGCGTCAGGATCTGGTGTATGAAAAAGAACACTTGCTGATTTCCGGCCCGGGTAAATACCCGGAGTACAATTTCTACCGGATGGCGGGTATGGCGATCGACGGTAAAGACAAAGGCGACGCTGAAAACGAAGCCAAACCTATCGACGTCAAGGGCTTGTTACCTTAAGGAGCCAGGCATGGAATTTGCTTTTTATGTTAGTGGTCTGGTAGCGGTGCTGGCGACGTTGCGCGTCATCACTCATACCAACCCGGTACATGCGTTGCTGTACCTGATTATTTCTTTGCTGGCCGTTTCAGGAGTGTTCTTTTCGCTCGGCGCCTACTTTGCGGGCGCGCTGGAAATCATTGTTTATGCCGGTGCGATTATGGTGCTGTTCGTCTTCGTGGTGATGATGCTGAATCTGGGCGGCCAGGAAGTCGAGCAGGAGCGCCAGTGGCTGAAACCGAGTATGTGGATGGGGCCGGCTGCGCTCTCCCTGGTATTGCTGGTGGTGCTGGTTTATGCCATTAGCGGCATTAATGACCAGGGCATCGACGGCAAGATGATCGATGCGAAAGCAGTGGGTATCAGTCTTTTCGGTCCGTATGTTCTGGCCGTTGAGCTGGCATCGATGCTGCTTCTGGCGGGTCTGGTAGTGGCCTTCCACATCGGGCGCGAACAGCGTTCTGGTGAGGTTCTGAGCAACCGTCCGGGTGATGCGGCGAAAAGTAATAAGGAGGAGCGGGTATGATCCCTCTACAGCATGGACTTATTCTGGCAGCCATCCTGTTTGTCCTTGGACTGACAGGCGTGGTGATCCGCCGCAATCTGCTGTTTATGTTGATTAGTCTCGAAATCATGATTAACGCCGCAGCACTGGCGTTTGTGGTGGCGGGAAGCTACTGGGGACAGGCCGACGGTCAGGTGATGTTTATCCTGGCAATCAGCCTGGCCGCGGCTGAGGCCAGCATTGGCCTGGCGCTGCTGCTGCAGCTCCATCGTCGTAGCCAGACCCTCAACATTGATAAAGTGAGCGAGATGCGCGGATGAACCTTCTCTATTTAACTATCCTGTTTCCGCTGATTGGCTTCTTACTGCTGGCGTTCTCCCGTGGCCGCTGGTCAGAGAATCTGTCTGCTACCGTGGGGATGGGATCGGTCGGCCTTGCGGCGCTGGTGGCGGCATATGCAGGTATCGACTTCTTCAATAACGGCCAGCAGGTATTCAACCAGGCGCTGTGGACCTGGATGCAGGTGGGTAATTTCAAAATTGATGTCAACCTGACGCTGGACGGCCTGTCGCTGACCATGTTGTCGGTGGTCACTGGCGTTGGTTTCCTGATCCACATGTTTGCGTCCTGGTATATGCGGGGAGAAGAGGGCTACTCACGCTTCTTCGCCTACACCAACCTGTTTATCGCCAGCATGGTCGTACTGGTGCTGGCCGATAACCTGATGCTGATGTATCTCGGCTGGGAAGGGGTGGGTCTCTGCTCTTATCTGCTGATTGGCTTCTATTACACCAACCCGAACAACGGCGCGGCGGCAATGAAAGCCTTTATCATCACCCGTGTGGGCGACGTGTTCCTGGCATTTGCGTTGTTTATTCTCTACAACGAGCTGGGTACGCTGAACTTCCGCGAAATGATGGAGCTGGCACCACAGCACTTTGCAGCGGATAACCACATGCTGCAGTGGGCGACCCTGATGCTGTTAGGCGGGGCGGTCGGTAAATCTGCACAGCTGCCGCTGCAAACGTGGCTCGCTGATGCAATGGCTGGCCCGACGCCGGTTTCTGCTCTGATTCACGCCGCCACGATGGTTACCGCGGGTGTTTACCTGATTGCCCGTACGCACGGCTTGTTCCTGATGACGCCGGAAGTGCTGCATCTGGTCGGCATTATTGGTGCGGTCACGCTGGTACTGGCCGGTTTTGCCGCGCTGGTGCAAACCGATATCAAACGCGTGCTGGCTTACTCCACCATGAGCCAGATTGGTTATATGTTCCTGGCGCTGGGTGTTCAGGCCTGGGACGCGGCGATCTTCCATCTGATGACCCATGCGTTCTTTAAAGCGCTGTTGTTCCTCTCGTCTGGTTCGGTGATCCTTGCCTGCCATCACGAGCAGAACATCTTTAAGATGGGCGGTCTGCGTAAAAGTATC
Organism: Erwinia sp. MYb416; assembly: GCF_037479575.1. Classification (NCBI taxonomy): domain Bacteria; kingdom Pseudomonadati; phylum Pseudomonadota; class Gammaproteobacteria; order Enterobacterales; family Erwiniaceae; genus Erwinia; species Erwinia sp. MYb416. The sequence goes on along the minus strand of NZ_JBBGYT010000439.1, from coordinate 560,131 downwards.
CCGCTGGTGTATGTCTGCTTCCTGGTCGGGGGGGCCGCGCTGTCTGCGCTGCCGCTGATCACCGCAGGCTTCTTCAGTAAGGATGAGATCCTGGCGGGTGCGCTGGCTAACGGTCATCTGAATCTGATGATTGCCGGCCTGGCAGGGGCGTTTATGACCTCCCTCTACACCTTCCGTATGATCTTCATTACCTTCCACGGGGAAGAAAAAATTCACGCTCATGCTGGCAAAGGGATCACTCACCATCTGCCGCTGATTGTCCTGTTAATTCTCTCAACCTTTATTGGTGCGATGATTGTTCCACCGCTGAAAGGCGTGTTGCCTGAGACCAGTGAACTGGCGCACGGTAGCGTGCTGACGCTGGAGATTGCGTCTGGCGTAGTGGCGATTGTGGGCATCCTGCTGGCAGCTGCTCTTTGGCTGGGTAAACGCACTCTGGTGACGGCAATTGCCAACAGCGCAGTAGGGCGTTTCTTCAGTACCTGGTGGTTTGCAGCCTGGGGCTTCGACTGGCTGTATGACAAAGTCTTTGTGAAGCCTTATCTCGGCGTGGCCTGGCTGCTGTCGCGTGATCCGCTGAATTCACTGATGAATATTCCTGCTTTGCTGGCGCGTGGCGCTAACAAGGGCCTGGTCGTCAGTGAGAATGGCTATCTGCGCTGGTATCTCGCCTCCATGAGCATTGGTGCCGTTGTGGTGCTGGCGCTGCTGCTGGCGCTCTAAAGGTTTGTGAGTGGGGTGGGGCAGAGCCACACCCTATAAAGAATAAAAATCGCAATAAAGGGAAAACCGCCATGTTATTACCTTGGCTAATATTCATCCCGTTTGTCGGTGGGTTACTATGCTGGCAGCTGGAGCGCTTCGGGCCTAAGCTGCCACGCTGGATTGCACTGATCGCAATGGGGCTGACGTTTGTGCTCTCGCTGCAACTGTGGCTGCAGGGAGATTACTCACTGACTCAGGCGGCGGGCTTGCCGCAGTGGCAATCTGAGTTTTCCGTGCCGTGGATCCCACGCTTCGGTATTGAGTTCCATCTGGCCCTGGATGGTCTGTCGCTTCTGATGGTGGTGCTGACCGGCCTGTTAGGCCTGATGGCTATTCTCTGCTCGTGGAATGAAATCGAGAAATGGCAGGGTTTCTTCCATCTGAACCTGCTGTGGATCCTCGGTGGCGTAATCGGCGTGTTCCTGGCAATGGACATGTTCCTGTTCTTCTTCTTCTGGGAGATGATGCTGGTGCCGATGTACTTCCTGATCGCACTCTGGGGCCACAAAGCCTCTGACGGGAAGACGCGTATTTCTGCTGCCACCAAGTTCTTCATCTACACCCAGGCCAGTGGTCTGGTGATGCTGATCGCCATTCTGGCGCTGGTGTTTGTGCACTACAACGCAACGGGCGTATGGACGTTTAACTACGAACTGCTGCTGAAAACCCCAATGACGCACGGCGTGGAATACATGCTGATGCTGGGCTTCTTCATTGCGTTCGCGGTGAAAATGCCGGTGGTACCGCTGCACGGCTGGTTACCGGATGCGCACAGTCAGGCCCCTACGGCAGGTTCTGTTGACCTGGCGGGGATCTTGCTGAAGACCGCGGCCTATGGCCTGCTGCGTTTTGCCCTGCCGCTGTTCCCGAATGCCTCTGCCGAGTTTGCACCGATTGCCATGTGGCTGGGGATTATCGGGATCTTCTACGGCGCATGGATGGCGTTCTCGCAGTACGACATCAAACGTCTGATTGCCTACACCTCGATTTCCCATATGGGCTTCGTGCTGATTGCTATCTACACGGGCAGCCAGCTGGCGTTCCAGGGTGCCGTCATCCAGATGATCGCGCATGGTCTTTCCGCTTCTGCGCTGTTTATTCTGTGTGGCCAGCTGTATGAGCGCCTGCATACCCGCGATATGCGTCAGATGGGCGGCCTGTGGTCACGTATCAAGTGGTTGCCGGGCCTGTCGCTGTTCTTCGCCGTTGCTAACCTGGGGATGCCGGGCACCGGTAACTTCGTCGGTGAGTTTATGATCCTGACGGGCAGCTTCCAGACTGTGCCGGTGATTATTGTCATCGCCACCTTTGGTCTGGTGTTCGCGTCGGTGTACTCGCTGATTATGATGCAACGCGCTTACTACGGTGCGCCGAAGTCAGAAACGCCGCTGCGGGGGATGTCTGCACGTGAGTTCCTGATGATCATGGTGCTGGTGGTCCTGCTGGTGTTGCTGGGTGTTTATCCGCAGCCGATTCTGGATACCTCTCATGCTGCGATGAGCAATATTCAGCAGTGGTTTACTGCTTCAATTTCAACTACAAGGCCGTAATTCGCCATGACAATAACTCCTCAACAATTGATCGCGCTTCTGCCGCTGCTGATCGTCGGATTGACGGTGGTAGTTGTGATGCTGTCCATTGCGTGGCGACGCAATCACTTCGTCAATGCGACGCTGGCAGTTGTCGGTCTCAACCTGGCGCTGTTTTCACTGTACTTTGTCGGTCAGGCAGGCCCCATGGATGTCACCCCGCTGATGCGGGTGGATGGTTATTCGATGCTGTATACCGGGCTGGTGATCCTTGCCAGCCTGGCGACCTGCACCTTTGCCTATCCGTGGCTGGCAACGTACCCGGACAACCGTGAAGAGTTCTATCTGTTGGTGCTGATTGCTGCCCTCGGTGGCGTGGTGCTGGCCAGTGCGAACCATTTGGCATCGTTGTTCATTGGTATTGAGCTGATTTCTCTGCCGCTGTTTGGTCTGGTGGGCTATGCCTTCCAGCAAAAACGCTCGCTGGAAGCCGCCATCAAGTACGCCATTCTGTCGGCAGCGGCCTCATCGTTCCTGCTGTTTGGTATGGCGCTGGTGTATGCCGATTCCGGTAACCTTGCTTTCGCATCACTGGGTGCAAGCCTGAATGACGGTGTGATCAACCAGCCGCTGTTGTTAGCGGGCCTGGGTCTGATGATTGTCGGCTTTGGCTTTAAACTGTCACTGGTGCCGTTCCATCTCTGGACGCCGGATGTTTACCAGGGCGCACCTGCACCGGTATCCACCTTCCTGGCAACCGCCAGCAAGATCGCCATTTTTGGCGTGCTGATGCGTCTGTTTATGTATGCGCCAATGGCGGATAACGAAGGTGTGCGTACCGTACTCAGCCTGATCGCCGTGGCATCCATGCTGTTTGGTAACCTGATGGCAATCTCGCAGAGCAATATCAAGCGTCTGCTGGGTTACTCTTCTATCGCTCACCTTGGTTACCTGCTGGTCGCCCTGATTGCGGTACAGACCCATCAGCTGTCGATGGAAACCGTTGGCGTTTATCTGGCCGGTTATCTGTTCAGCAGCCTCGGCGCCTTCGGTGTGGTCAGCCTGATGTCCAGCCCGTACCGTGGCCCGGATGCAGACTCTATGTACTCTTACCGTGGCCTGTTCTGGCACCGTCCGATCCTCGCCTCAGTCATGACCGTGATGATGCTGTCGCTGGCGGGTATCCCGATGACGCTGGGCTTTATCGGTAAGTTCTATGTGATTGCTGTCGGTGTCAGTGCGCACCTGTGGTGGCTGACCGGAGCTGTGGTGCTCGGCAGTGCCATTGGCCTGTACTACTATCTGCGTATGACCGTCAGTCTGTATCTTTCACCACCGGAACTGTCCCAGCGTGATGCGCCTGCTAACTGGGCATTTACTGCCGGTGGTGTGGTGGTGCTGATTTCCGCGATTCTGGTGCTGATACTGGGTATCTTCCCGCAGCCGCTGATTTCGCTGGTGAAACTGGCGCAGCCACTGATGTAATTTGATGCAAGACAGGTAATAATCGGGCCCACAGTGGCCCGATTTTTTTTGCTTCAGTCTGAGGAGTTAAGTTGATGGACATCATCTGGCAGGACCTGCACCACAGCGAACTCAGTGCCGCCCAGCTTTATCGGCTGCTGGCATTGCGCAACGCGGTGTTTATTGTTGAGCAGCAGTGCCCTTATCTCGATATTGATGGCGCGGATCTGGTGGGTGAAAACCGCCATCTGCTGGGTATCCTCGACAATCAGCTGGTTGCCTGTGCACGCATTCTGATGCCTGAAGGGGAGGGTCAGCCGGTCAAGATTGGTCGGGTGATTGTGTCCGGAGAGGCGCGCGGGCTGAACCTGGGGAGTCGGCTAATGGAGCAGGCCATGAATAGCTGCGAACACCATTGGCCAGGGCAGCCTATTTTTCTTTCTGCACAGGCGCATTTGCATCGTTTCTACGCTCGTCTGGGGTTTGTGGCAGTCAGCGGGGAGTATCTGGAGGATAATATTCCGCATATTGATATGCAGCGGACGTCTGGTTAGCGATAGCGTTTGGCGTTTGGCGTTAATCGTTAATCGTTAATCGTTAATCGTTTATTTTAAGGTCAACGTCAACGTCAACGCCCTGGACCTTGAGACGTTGACCTGGCCCTTGACCGGCCAGGTCCAAACGCGATTAACCCGCGGTCATAATCCGGTCATCCACGTATTTACGCTTATCCGGCGGCGGTGGAACATACTGATACAGCCAGGTTTCGCTCAACGTTTCATCTTTGGTCCGCAGGAACAGACGCATATTCACCGGATCGGTGGAATCGCTGTTTGGATACCAGTCGAAGAGAATACGGTAACCATCAATCGGTTCAACGTAGAGGATCTCAACCTGCTTCAGCGTGCCGGAGGTGACGTTAATCACCGGCTCAATGCCTTTCGGTGCTGCGGCTTTCAGATCGCCGCCAACAAAGTCAACGGCGAAACGGCGTGACCAGACGTTCGGGTAATGCTCGCCCGGTGCCCAGCCTTCCGGGAAACCGCCCATGCCGGTGCGGGTGGCATTAACACGTGCCAGACCGCTACGTACCGGTGGCAGGCCGCTCCAGTAAAGCTTGTAGGAGAAGCTGTGCTCGCTCCCGGCTTTGATGGCATCGGCTGGCTGCCAGAAGCAGACAATATTATCCAGCGTTTCACCCGTGGTCGGGATCTCCATCAGGTTAATCGCACCTTTACCCCACTTACCGACCGGTTCCACCCACAGGCTTGGGCGCTTGTTGTACCAGCCAATCACATCCTGATAACTGTCGAAGTCATGATTAAGCTGTAACATGCCAAAACCACGCGGGTTTTCATCCTGATAGGCGTTAAACGTCAGACGCTGTGGGTTGTTCAGCGGACGGCAAATCCACTCACCGCTCCCTGTCCACATGGCCAGACGATCGGAGTCGTGGATCTGCGGATGGATGGTATCGCACATGCGGCGCTCGTTATTGCCGCAGCTGAACATGGTGGTCATCGGCGAGATACCCAACTGCTGGATATCCTTGCGCGCATAAATGTGGTTTTCCACTTCCATCACTACGCGTTTATCTTCGCAGTGAATGGTGAATTTAAACGCGCCGGTGCAGCTCGGGCCATCCAGCAGGGTATACACCACAAAGGTGGTGTCATCGGCTTTCGGGGTTTCGAACCAGAAGGCGGTGAAGTCCGGGAACTCTTCTTTACCGTTACTGAAGGTGTCGATGGCCACGCCACGCGCGGACAGACCGTACTGGAAGGTTTCATCGACAGCACGGAAGTAGCTGGCGCCGAGGAACGAGACGATGTCGCGTTTTGCCAGCTCGGGTTTTTTAAATGCACGGAAACCAGCGAAGCCAAGGTCGGTTTTGCCTTCCAACTGTTTGGTGTCGACGTGAGCATTGTTGTAGTTAAACAACTCAGGGCGGAAGTGAATTTCACGCGCCTCACGACTGGCACCATCAACGGAGAACATGCGGATACGGCGCTTAAAGCCCATCCCCACATGGAAGAACTGAACGTCAAGCTGACGGTTGTCGATGCCGTTCCACAGCGAATGATTGGCATCGTACTGGATTTCGTTATAGGCCTGCGGCGTCAGCGTTGCCAGTGTTTCAGGCAACGGCGCCGGAGCACCACCATAGGCCTGTTTTGCCATATCGGCGGCCATTTTTTTAAGCACATCAAAATCAAATCGCTTTGCGGAACCATCGGCAATCCCGTCTTCCGCCCAGGCAGCCTGGGAGAACAACGTGGATAAACCCGACATCCCACTGAGGGTTGCGAATGCCATTGACGCTTTCATAAACATTCTTCGATTCATGCCGGAAATAATTTCCTCAGGTGAACGGAGTTTGTAGTGACTGTCGTGCGTTTGCACGCATTCGCTTCGCCGGATAAAGGTCCGGTTACAGGGAGTTACGACAGCTTGCCTGGGTAATGATTCAGTTCACGCAAAATTTATCAGATAAATCTAACTACCGCAGTGGTTTCGCATGTGAATTAACGTAAATATCGGGAAAATAAGCACCCTTTGACCCGTTTTACTGTCCCTGAACACACCATTCTCAGTCGATTCCTGGCGGTTTTAATCAAGCAGAGCGGCAAAAACTGTCTATAGTTACCTGACGAAGATTTTTCGCCCAAGGAGAATGGAAATGGCAACAACGACTGAACCACATGAAACTCGCCTGGATGACGATCTGGCGCTGCTCACTGAAACCCTGGAAGAAGTGCTGAAGTCGTCGGGCGATCCGGCCGATCAGAAATACATTGAGCTGAAAGCGAAAGCGGAAAAATCACTGAACCAGGTGAAGTCCCGCATCAGCGATGCCTCTGATACCTACTATGTGCGAGCCCGTCAGGCCGTTACGCGTGCTGATGATTATGTCCACGATAAACCCTGGCAGGGGATTGGTGTCGGTGCCACGTTGGGCCTGGTCATCGGCCTGCTGCTGGCGCGTCGCTAATTCAGTAGAACAACAGGCAGTAGCACAACAGACGTCCTCCCGGACGTCTGTTCATTTCTCTCCCCTGTTTTCAGATCAATATACTGCCTTGCCAATCCCGCTAATATAACTGCCCATCTGTTTTCTACTTTTCTATTGAGGTCAGCGTGCAACTTGCTCAGGCGATAGAACAGCTTCGCGTACAGCTCGCACAGGTGAGCGAATCGGGGCCCGGTGAGCGGCAAATCAGCGTGCACTTTTCCCCCGAAACCGATGCGCTGAACTGGCTGGCCTCCCAGACCCGCTGGCCCCAGTTTTACTGGCAGTCGCGCAGCGGTGAAGAGATCGTGGCAGCCTGCGGTGCGCTTGAGCGGTTTCACTCAGTTGCAGAGGCTACCCTGCGCTTGCAGGTATTGCCGCCGGGCTGGCGGGTGTTTGGCGCAAATGCCATTTTTGGCGCCAGCGACCTGTTTCTGCCTGTCCTGCTGTGGCAGCAGGACAGTGCAGGGCACCACTTGACGATCAATCTGGTCAGCGACGGTTCGTTACAGCAGCAAGCCCGGCGTTTGCTGCACTGGCTGGCAGGCTTGCGCCCGGTGCAGCCGGCTACATCCTTACCGCATTATCATCGCGTGCATCATGCCCCGGATAAAGCGGGCTGGGTCCAACGGGTTAACCATGCGCTGACGGCTATAGCCGCTGGCGAACTGGAGAAAGTCGTGCTGGCACGCGTCAGCGATTTCAGCCTGTCTGGCCCCTTGTCTGCCGCCGCCTTGCTGGCCGCCAGCCAGCGCATTAACCCCCATAGCTACCATTTTATGCTGGCCACAGAGGAACATCAGGCGTTGGTGGGATCCAGCCCTGAACGGCTGTATGCGCGCGAGGGCAGCCAGCTTTCGAGTGAAGCCCTGGCCGGAACGGCTGACGTGCATCAGCCAGGGTTGCTGATGGATAAAAAAAACCAGTGGGAAAACACCCTGGTGGTGGAGGATATCCGTCAGCGGCTGGCGGATATTGTTACTGAACTGGAAGTCATGCCCGCAGAATTACTGCCGCTGCGTCATCTGCAACATATCCGGCGGCGGATCCGCGCGCGGTTAATGCGAGCGGACGATGCGCAATGCGTGGATCGCCTTCAACCCACAGCGGCCGTTGCCGGGGTGCCGCGTGCCGCTGCACAGGCTTTTATTCGTCAGCAGGAACCCTTTAGTCGCGGCTGGTACAGCGGGTCGGTGGGGTATCTGTCGCAGTCACACAGCGAGTTTGCCGTGGTGCTCCGTTGCGCGCAGGTGTCGGGGGCACAGGTTCGCCTCTACGCTGGGGCCGGTATTGTCAGCGGCTCCGAACCGGAGCGGGAGTGGGAGGAAATTGAACGCAAAGCCGCGACGCTGGGCACGTTACTCACGGCGGAAAACCAGGGGTAAAACTGGCCCAAATCAAAAAGGACCTCAATTCAGCTGATTATAATAGCGCGAGGATTTTTGATCTGGAGTGGCTATGCAGCAAGAGATGTCGCACGCAACGTTTAATCGCCGCTGGGCTACCGTACTGCTGGAAACGCTGACGCGCCACGGTATACGGCATATCTGCATTGCTCCCGGGTCCCGTTCTGCGCCGCTGGCTCTGGCAGTAGCAGCCAGTGATAAATGGGTGTGTCATACCCATTTTGACGAGCGTGGCCTCGGTTTTCTCGCGCTCGGCCTGGCCAAAACCACCCATCAACCGGTGGCGATCGTTGTCACTTCCGGGACGGCGGTAGCCAACCTTTATCCCGCGCTGGTTGAAGCACATCTGACCGGCGAAAAACTGGTCGCCATCAGCGCCGACCGCCCACCCGAATTGATTCACTGTGGCGCGAATCAGGCCATTGAACAGCCTGGTCTCTTTGCGTCCCACGTTTCCGCTGTACTCAACCTTCCCCGGCCTTCACCGTCGATCCCCGCACGCTGGCTGGTCTCGGCCATCGATACCTTGCTGGCACAGCAGCAGCATGGCGGCGTGCATATCAACTGCCCGTTTGCTGAACCTCTGTATGGCGCTGACAGCAACGATTACCTCGCCTGGCAGGATGAACTGGGAAACTGGTGGGACAGCAACGAACCCTGGCTGAAATATCCACAGCGCAGCCATACCCCCATTGAAGAAGACTGGTTTTTCTGGCGCCAGAAACGGGGGGTGGTGATTGTCGGGCGCGTCAGTGCTCAGCAAGGCCAGCAGCTGGCCGAGTGGGCGGAAATGCTGGGGTGGCCGCTGCTCGGTGACGTGGTGTCACAAACCGGGCAACCACTGCCTGGCGCGGCCTTGTGGCTGGGGCATCCATCGGCACAGCGGGCCTTGAGTGAGGCGCAGATCGTGGTGCAGTTCGGCAGCAGCCTGACGGGAAAAAACCTGCTCAACTATCAGAACGACAGCGGCACTGAGATGTACTGGCTGATCGATGCATTACCGGGGCAGCGCCATCCGGGGAACCCTGGCGGGCGGCGCATTCAGGCCAATATTTCTGACTGGTTGCAGCACCATCCTGCGGCGCCTCGTCATCCCTGGTGTCCACAGCTGGTGCCGCTGGCTGAACGTACCCGGGACTATCTGCAACAGCATTTGCAGCAGTTTGGCGAGGCACAGCTGGCGTACCGTCTGCCCGCACTGCTGCCGGAAAACGGCGCGCTGTTTATCGGCAACAGCCTCGCCATTCGCCTGGTTGATGCTTTTGCACAGCTTCCTGCGGGTTATCCGCTGTACTGTAATCGCGGTGCCAGCGGCATCGACGGGTTACTGGCAACGGCGGCGGGCGTACAGCGCGGCACGGGCCAGCCGCTACTGATCCTGCTGGGCGATCTCTCCGCGCTCTACGATCTGAATAGCCTGGCGCTGTTGCAGCAGGCTTCTGCGCCGGTGGTGGTCATCGTGGTAAACAACCAGGGCGGCCAGATCTTCTCTATGCTGCCAACGCCCTTATCTGAACGTGAACGCTTCTTCACTATGCCGCCCAGCGTTGATTTTCGCCATGCTGCGGCACTGTTTGGTTTGCATTTTGCACAGCCAGCCAGCTGGCAGGCACTTCAGCGGGCGGTTGAACAGGGTTTCAGTTCGGGCATCACCCTGATTGAGGTGGTGGTCGACGGTGATGAGGGTGCACAAACCCTGGCGCGCTGCGCCAGCGAGGTGGTCCATTTATGATGCTACATGCGCACTGGCAGGGGCACCATCACAGTACGCGTCCGGTACTGGTATGGCTGCACGGTTTTCTCGGGAGTGCTACGGACTGGCAGCCGGTTCAGCGCTATTTCAGTCACTGGCCGCTGCTCAGTATTGATCTGCCCGGTCACGGTGGTTCACGTGCGCAGACCGTGAGCGGTTTTGATGATGTATGCCAGCGACTTAACGCCACGCTGCACTATCACCAGGTCGATCGCTATTGGCTGATCGGTTACTCCCTCGGCGGACGGCTGGCGCTCTATCACGCCTGCCGTCACGCCGGTAACGGTCTGGCAGGATTGCTGGTGGAAGCCGGGCATTTTGGCCTCAGTTGCCCCAGTGAGCGTACCCGCCGCCGGGCGCATGACCAGGGCTGGGTACAGTGTTTCCGCCAGCAACCGCTGGAAGAGGCGTTGGACCAGTGGTATCAGCAGCCGGTTTTTGCCGAACTGACCGCAATCCAACGCCAGCGCCTGGTCGCCCGGCGGCTCAACAATCGCGGTGAAGATCTGGCGGCGATGTTACAGGCCACCTCACTCTCAGAGCAGCCCGACCTGCTGCCGGAACTGCGAGAAAAAACCTTTCCGTTCCGCTATCTCTGCGGTGAGTGGGATCAAAAATTTTTGCAGCTTGCTCAGCAGGCCGCACTTCCTCCTGCGGTTATCCCCGCAGCGGGCCATAACTCGCACCTGGCGAATCCCCTGGCATTTGCCCATCAACTTGCCCGCGTGCTTAATCACCATTAAGGAGCTTTGATGTTGTATCCAGATGAAAGCCTGCTGTATGCCCCGGCGCAGTGGCGGGATTGCGGCGCTGAGTTCAGCGATATTCGCTATCACAAAACGGACGATGGTATTGCCAGAATCACCATCAACCGCCCTGAAGTACGTAATGCCTTTCGCCCGTTAACGGTCAGTGAAATCCAGCAGGCGCTGGATAATGCGCGCCGTGACCCGGCGGTGGGCGTGATTGTGCTGACCGGCGAAGGCGAACGGGCATTTTGCTCCGGTGGGGACCAGAAAGTTCGCGGCGACTACGGCGGTTATCAAGATGACGCGGGCGTTCATCATCTTAACGTCCTCGACCTGCAACGCCAGATTCGTACCTGTCCGAAACCGGTCGTGGCGATGGTGGCGGGCTATGCGGTGGGTGGCGGCCACGTTCTGCATATGATGTGCGACCTTACGATTGCGGCAGATAATGCACAGTTTGGTCAGACCGGGCCGAAAGTGGGCTCCTTTGATGGCGGCTGGGGCGCGGCCTACATGGCGCGTATTGTCGGCCAGAAAAAGGCGCGTGAAATCTGGTTCCTGTGCAGGATGTATAACGCACAGCAGGCACTGGATATGGGGCTGGTTAATACCGTTGTACCGCTGGCCGAGCTGGAAAAAGAGACCGTTCGCTGGTGCCGTGAGATGTTGCAAAACAGCCCGATGGCGCTGCGCTGCCTGAAAGCCGCTCTCAATGCGGATTGTGATGGCCAGGCCGGGCTGCAAGAGCTGGCGGGCAATGCCACCATGCTGTTCTATATGACTGAAGAGGGGCAGGAAGGGCGCAATGCATTCAACGAAAAGCGTCAGCCTGACTTCAGCAACTTCCGGCGTAATCCCTGATGCGTCACGCCACGTTATACGGTTATCAGGTCGCCATGGACGCCGGGGTGGTGTTACGAAACCAGCGGTTAAAAACCCGCCAGGGACTGCTGGTGAACCTGATGGAGGGAGCAGCGCAAGGCTGGGGTGAGATTGCCCCCCTCCCTGAGTTCAGCCATGAGACACTTGAACAAGCACAGCAGCAGGCGATGAGCTGGCTGGCGCAGTGGTGTGAGGGTGAAACGCCCGCAGAGAGTGAACGGCCTTCTGTGGCCTTCGGCATCAGCTGTGCGCAGGCCGAGCTGACGAACACCCTGCCCGCAGAAGGGGAGTATCGTCTGGCGCAGCTGTGCAGTGGCGATCCGGACGCGTTATTTCAGCAACTGCTGCGTCAGCCAGAGCCGCTGGCAAAAATGAAAGTGGGCCTGTACGAGGCGATACGCGACGGCATGCAGGTCAACCTGCTGCTGGAGGCGTTACCGCACCTCACCTTGCGGCTGGATGCTAACCAAAGCTGGACGCTGGAAAAGGCATTGAGCTTTGCCCGCTATGTGTCGCCGGAGCTGCGTTCACGCATTGCGTTTATCGAAGAGCCTTGCCGTGACAGACAGCAGAGCCTCGCCTTTGCCGCCGAGACAGGTATTAACATCGCCTGGGATGAAACCCTGCGTGACCATGATGACGCACTGACCGCCGCACCCGGCGTGGTGGCCGTGGTCATCAAACCGATGCTCACGGGCAGTATTCAGCGCGTACAGCATCAGGTGTTACAGGCGAAGGCGCAGGGGTTAACCCCGGTGATCAGTAGTGCGCTGGAGTCCAGCCTTGGGCTGACCCAGCTGGCACGGCTCGCACATGAGCTGACGCCGGGCGTGCGGCCAGGTCTGGATACGCTGCAACTGATGCAGCAGCAGGTGCTGCGGGCGTGGCCCGGCAGTATGTTACCTGTGCAGAACAGAGAGGTGCTGCAATGTCTCTGGCAACGATAGCCGACTGGCCGTGGCGTGACTGGCAGAAGTGTTGTCCGGCGTCGCTGGCGATTGATAGTGGCGAGGTCACGCTCAGTTGGCAGCAGCTGTCACAGGCGGTGGCAGAACATGCTCAGGGCTTTCAGCAGCAAGGCGTGGCCGCCGGAGATGTCGTGGCGCTGCGAAGCGCGAACAGTCTGGCGGCGCTGCTGGCGTGGCTCGGGCTGATGGCCTGCGGGGCACGAGTGCTGGGGCTTAACCCTCAGTTGCCGGATGCCCAGCTACGCCAGCTGTTGCCGGGGCTGGGGCTGGACTTTGTACTCAATCTGGCCGGGGAAACCAGTATTGAAAGACCCATGCTGGCGCTGCGTCCGATTGCCGGTGATGGCAGCCAGCCGTGGCAGCCGGATCGGATCGCCACCCTGACGTTAACCTCTGGCTCTACCGGGCTGCCTAAAGCAGCGGCCCACACTTTCAGCGCCCATCTGCACAGCGCCGCAGCGGTCATTGAACTGATGGCGTTGACGGCTGATGATCGCTGGTTATTGTCGCTGCCGCTGTTTCATGTCTCCGGGCAGGGCATCCTTTGGCGCTGGCTGCTGGCCGGAGGCACGCTGGTGATCCCCGATGACAAAGGATTGCATACTGCACTGGCGCGCAGCAGCATCGCGTCTCTGGTGCCCACGCAGCTCTGGCGCCTGCTCAATCAACCTGTTTTACCCGCCAGATTGCGCGCGGTACTGCTGGGCGGTGCGCAAATCCCCGCTGAGCTGACGCGTCAGGCGGAGGCCGCCGGGCTGCACTGTTATTGTGGCTACGGTATGACGGAAACTGCATCGACTCTTTGCGCCCGACGGGCAGACGAACATCCAGGCGTGGGTGCGCCGCTGGCTGGCCATCAGGTCAGGGTGGTCGACGGTGAGATCTGGGTGCGTTCGCCCGCTCTGGCCTCCGGCTACTGGTTGCAGGGCGCACTGATGCCGTTGACGGATCACGACGGCTGGTTACGTACCGGCGATTGTGGGCACTGGCATCGGGGCGAGCTGCGGGTCAACGGACGGCGCGATAACCTGTTCTTTTCAGGCGGTGAGTCGGTACAGCCGGAGCAGATCGAACGCATTTTGCTCGCCCATCCGGCGGTGACACAGGTGTTTATTGTGCCAAAAGTCGATGCGGAGTACGGTCATCGCGCGGTCGCACTGGTGGAAGGCAATATTGGGCTGGAGGTGTTGGCCGACTGGGCCGCGCCAAAGCTGGCCGGGTATCAGCGCCCGGTGGCGTGGTATCCGCTACCGGCTGATAACGGCGGGGCGATCAAGCGCTCACGCGTGCAGCTGAAGGCATGGGTGGCAAATCAGACGCAGGCCTGTTTGACATCGCGGGTCTAATGACGGCTAAAGAAGTGGAAATTGACGTTGTATTTCTGCCGGGCGCTTCTTACAGTGTAAAGCTTGAGTGTACCCGGAGAACAACATGATAAGAGTGTAAATGCCCGCGACCGGCGACGAAGTGCTGCACGGACAAATCGTCGATACCAACGCGGCCTGGCTGGCTGGCGTACTGTTTGAGCAGGGCTTACCGATGACCAGCCGTCAGACGGTAGGGGACAGCTTGCAGGATTTGGTGACGGTACTGACCGAGCGCAGCAAAGTGGCTGATGTCTTGATCGTGAATGGTGGCCTGGGGCCGACCAGTGATGATCTGAGTGCGCTGGCCGCCGCCACCGCAGCCGGAGTGGAACTGCAAATTCATCCTGAGTGGCTGGCGAAAATGGAAGCCTTCTTTGCCAGCCGTGGCAAAGTGATGGCCGCCAGTAATCGTAAGCAGGCTGAAATCCCGCAGGGTGCGGAGATGATCGATAACCCGGTCGGCACCGCCTGCGGTTTCGCCATGCAGCTTAATCGCTGCTGGATCTTCTTCACGCCGGGTGTGCCTTCCGAATACAAGGTGATGGTCATGGATCAAATCCTGCCGCGCCTGAAAGCCCGTTTCCAGTTGCCCGAGCCGCCCGTCTGCCTGCGGATGACCACTTTTGGTCGCGGGGAAAGTGACCTCGCCTCTGATATTGAGCCTTTAGCGCTGCCGGAAGGGGTGGTGATGGGTTACCGCGCATCGATGCCGATTATCGAACTGAAGCTGAACGGTCCGGCGTCAAAGCGTGCCGAGATGGAGCAGTTCTGGCAGCAGGTACGTGAGATTGCCGGTGACAGTGTGATCTTTGAAGGGTTTGAAACCTTACCCGAGCAGCTGGCACGCCGTCTGAAAGAACATAAGCTTACGCTTGCCGTTAGCGAGCAGTTCAGCGCCGGGCTGTTGCAATGGCAGCTTATTTCCGCCGGTGCTTCTCTGGCGGCGGGCAACGTGTTGCCTCATCAGAGTGAGTCACTGGGCTTGCTGGCGGCACGCAGTCAGCAGCTGGCGAAACAGAACCATGCCCGGTTATCGCTGGTCGTGGGAAGTCTGGAGGACGATCGTCTGGGCTTTGCTCTGCACACGCCGGACGGCACTTTTGCGCAAAAAGTGAAGTTTAACGTCAGCCGACATGGTCTGAAAGCACGGCAGGAGATGGTGGCCATGCTGGCGATGAATATGCTGCGCCGCTGGTTGAATGGTCAGTCAGTGACCACCGGACACGGCTGGATTGATGTGGTAGAAACGCTGTAAACGCCCCGGGCGAGGCATGCCCCGCCCCTACGTGATGCGGTGACGGTATCGATTATCGGGAACGTGTAGGGGTCGGGCATGCCCGACCCGATGTGATGCGGTGACAGTATCGATTATCAGTAATGCGCAGGGGTCGGGCACGCCCGACCCGATGTGATGCGGTGACAGTATCGATTATCAGTAATGCGTAGGGGTCGGGCATGCCCGACCCGATGTCGATGAGACAGCCGCGCTTAACCCCTTACAGCGCGATCTCAATATCCCCTTCGGCCTTGCAGCAGCAGGGCAAAATCTCACCCGGTTGCACAAAGGCCAACGGCGTTGCGCTGTAGCTGACTTCACCCTTCAGCAGACGTGTGCGGCACGAACCGCAGTAGCCCTCACGGCACTGATACTCCACGCACACCCGGTGCGACTCCAGTGCGGCAAGCAGGGAAGGGTGTTCATCATGACATTCAAGCTGCGTACCGGTGGTACGCAGTGTAATGCTCGCCATCTTACAGCTCGAAGTCGCTGAGGTCGTCAGCGTTTACTTCAGAGTCAATCTGGCCGACCAGGTAAGAACTCACTTCCACTTCCTGCGGCGCGACCTGCACGTTATCGGAAACCAGCCAGGAGTTGATCCATGGGATCGGGTTGGAGCGGGTTTTAAACGGCAGATCCAGACCGACGGCATTCATGCGGATATTGGTGATGTACTCAATATACTGCCACAAAATGTCTTTATTCAGGCCGATCATCGAACCGCCGCTGAACAGATATTCTGCCCACTCTTTCTCCTGCTCGGCTGCCAGCACAAACAGGTCGTAGCACTCCTGGCGACACTCTTTGGCGATCTCTGCCATTTCAGGGTCATCTTCGCCGCTGCGCAGCAGGTTCAGCATGTGCTGGGTGCCGGTCAGATGCAGGGCTTCATCACGGGCGATCAGCTTGATGATTTTGGCGTTGCCTTCCATCAGTTCGCGCTCGGCAAAGGCGAAGGAGCAGGCAAAGCTGACGTAGAAACGAATGGCTTCCAGCGCATTCACGCTCATCAGGCAGATGTAGAGCTGCTTTTTCAGTGCACGCAGGCTGACGGTGACGGTTTTACCATTCACTTCGTGCGTACCTTCACCCAGCAGATGCCAGTAGCTGGTCATCTCAATCAGATCGTCGTAGTAGCCAGAGATATCTTTGGCACGCGACAGGATCTGCTCGTTGGTGACGATATCGTCAAACACCAGCGACGGATCGTTAACGATATTGCGGATGATATGGGTGTAAGAACGTGAGTGGATGGTTTCTGAGAATGCCCAGGTTTCAATCCAGGTTTCCAGTTCAGGAATCGAGATCAACGGCAGCAGCGCCACGTTCGGGCTACGTCCCTGGATGGAGTCCAGCAGCGTCTGATATTTCAGGTTGCTGATAAAGATGTGTTTTTCGTGATCCGGCAGTGCCTGATAGTCGATACGATCGCGTGAGACGTCCACTTCTTCCGGGCGCCAGAAGAAAGAGAGCTGCTTTTCGATCAGTTTTTCAAAGATGTCATACTTCTGCTGGTCGAAACGCGCCACGTTCACCGGCTGGCCGAAGAACATCGGTTCCAGCAGCTGATTATTTTTATTCTGCGAAAATGTGGTGTAAGCCATGATGTATTCCAGATGCGTTCAGGGTCGGGCATGCCCGACCCTCAGAGTCAATGTTTCGCGAAGGGGCCAGGCAAACCCGGCCCACGGAGATTAGATCTTGCAGGCACCGCTTTCACAGCCATCATCCTGAATCGATGGTGCCAGGTCTTCCTGGGTATCTTCTGCACCGTCACGCGTGTTCTGATAGTAAAGCGTTTTCACGCCAAACTTATAGGCCGTCAGCAGGTCTTTCAGCAACTGCTTCATTGGCACCTTACCGTTGGCAAAGCGCGTTGGATCGTAGTTGGTGTTCGACGAAATCGCCTGGTCGATAAATTTCTGCATCAGGCCGACCAGTTGCAGATAGCCATCATTGTTTGGCATATCCCACAGCAGCTCGTAGCTGTCTTTCAGACGTTCGTACTCCGGGACCACCTGGCGCAGGATACCGTCTTTTGATGCTTTAATACTGATATGGCCGCGCGGTGGTTCAATCCCGTTGGTGGCGTTAGAAATCTGCGAAGAGGTTTCTGACGGCATCAGCGCAGACAGCGTGGAGTTACGCAGGCCGTGCGTTTTCACGGATTCACGCAGTGCTTCCCAGTCGAGCAGCAGCGGTGTGTTACAAATCGCATCCAAATCTTTCTTATAGGTGTCGATTGGCATAATACCCTGAGAATACGTGGTTTCATTGAACCACGGGCAGGCACCCTGTTCGATGGCCAGATCGTTGGACGCTTTCAGCAGCCAGTACTGAATAGCTTCAAAGGTCTGGTGCGTCAGGACGTTGGCGCTGCCATCGGAGTAGCGTACGCCATTTTTAGCCAGATAGTAGGCGTAGTTGATCACACCAATACCCAGCGTACGACGCCCCATTGCACCGCGTTTGGCGGCCGGGATGGGGTAATCCTGATAATCGAGCAGGGCGTCCAGCGCGCGAACTGCCAGCGTGGCCAGCTCTTGCAGGTCATCCAGACTTTCAATCGCGCCCAGGTTGAATGCGGAGAGCGTACACAGCGCAATTTCGCCGTTTTCGTCGTTCACATCCAGCAGCGGTTTGGTTGGTAACGCAATTTCCAGGCACAGGTTGGACTGGCGAACAGGTGCGATAGCCGGATCGAACGGGCTGTGAGTATTACAGTGGTCGACGTTCTGGATGTAGATACGGCCGGTAGAAGCTCGTTCCTGCATCATCAGTGAGAACAACTCTACCGCTTTGATGCGCTGTTTGCGGATGCTGTCGTCTTGCTCGTATTTGGTGTACAGGCGCTCGAACTCGTCCTGGTTCGCAAAGAAAGCATCGTACAGGCCCGGCACGTCAGACGGGCTGAACAGGGTGATATCTTCGCCCTTCAGCAGGCGCTGATACATCAGTTTGTTGATCTGAACACCGTAGTCCATATGGCGCACGCGGTTGCCTTCAACACCACGGTTGTTTTTCAGTACCAGCAGACTTTCGACTTCCAGATGCCACATCGGGTAGAACAGCGTGGCTGCCCCGCCGCGAACGCCGCCCTGAGAGCAGGACTTCACTGCAGTCTGGAAATGCTTATAGAACGGGATACAGCCGGTGTGGAAGGCTTCACCGCCACGGATCGGGCTACCCAGCGCACGAATGCGGCCCGCATTGATACCAATCCCGGCGCGCTGAGAAACATATTTCACAATGGCGCTGGAAGTGGCGTTGATAGAGTCCAGGCTGTCACCACATTCGATCAGCACGCAAGAGCTGAACTGGCGCGTAGGCGTACGCACGCCAGACATGATTGGCGTTGGCAGTGAGATCTTAAAGGTGGAGATCGCATCATAAAAACGCTTCACGTAGTCCAGACGCGTCTCGCGCGGGTAGCCGGAGAACAGGCAGGCCGCGACCAGAATGTACAGGAACTGGGCGCTTTCATAGATCTCACCACTCACGCGGTTTTGCACCAGATACTTGCCTTCCAGCTGCTTCACGGCAGCGTAGGAGAAGTTCATATCACGCCAGTGGTCAATAAAGCCGTCCATCAGCTCAAACTCTTCCGCACTGTAGTCTTCCAGCAGGTGATGGTCATATTTGCCCATCTCTACCATGCGGGTGACCTGGTCAATCAGCTTTGGCGGCTCGAACTGGCCGTAGGCTTTTTTGCGCAGGTGGAAGATGGCCAGACGGGCAGCCATGTACTGATAGTCAGGGGCATCTTTAGAAATCAGATCAGCAGCAGACTTAATGACAGTTTCATGGATATCAGAAGTGCGGATACCTTCGTAGAACTGGATGTGAGATCGCAGTTCAACCTGAGAGACGGAGACGTTTTGCAGTCCTTCGGCAGCCCAGTCGAGAACACGGTGGATTTTATCGAGATCGATACGCTCGGTGCGGCCATCGCGTTTGGTTACAAGCAGACTCTGATTCATGTCGCGTTTTACCTGTCCTTAACAAATAGTCCCCACGTTTATACACAGATTTCTCATTGTGAGTAACTCTGTGGATAAACACTACATATAGGGGGTGGAAGAAACCTTGATAACAATATGGTGAGTATTCTAGTAATTTCCGCGTGCTTAACAAGGCTTGATTTTCGCGGCAAACTCCGGTTCTAGGGCTGGTATTTTTCCTAAGTCCACGTTTCTCAAGGCCCTGGGTCAATGTCAATGGGTTGAGATTTTTTTTAGAATCTTGATCGAGCGCGGGTTTCTTGTTCAGGTTAAAAAATTCGAGCTTTGGGGCGCTGAAAAAGTACGCACAATAAGACGCCTCACGGGCACAAATGGCGTGATGCGGTGAGATTAACCTGATCTTGATGACAGGGATAAGACGAAAACGATCTTATCTCGCGTCAGGCACTAAGATGGACTTATATATCGCACGTATATCGCACGGGCGGATCGGCATCCGCCCGTATAGCGTCACGACGCGTCGATGGCGCTGTGCGTATGCACCATATAGTTCACGTCAACGCCCGGAGCCAGTTTGAAATGGTTGGTGATCGGGTTGTAGTGCAGGCCAATAATATGGCGTTCGCGCAGGGGGGTTTCATCGACCCAGTTCAGCAGTTCAGCCGGACGGATAAACTTTTTGATGTCGTGTGTGCCGCGCGGCACCATACGTAATACGTATTCTGCGCCGATGATCGCCATCAGCCAGGATTTGCTATTGCGGTTAAGGGTTGAGAAGAACACTTCGCCACCCGGTTTCACCAGCCGGGCGCAGGCATGGACCACGGAACGTGGATCGGGCACGTGCTCCAGCATCTCCATGCAGGTCACCACATCGTACTGTCCGGTGAACTGCTCAGCGTGCTCTTCCACGGTCTGCTGGACGTAATCAATGGCTACGCCGCTTTCCAGTGCATGTAGACGGGCAACCTGCAACGGTTCCGCTCCCATATCCAGCCCGGTGACGTTCGCACCTTCACGCGCCATGCTCTCGGCGAGAATACCGCCGCCGCAGCCAACATCCAGCACCTTCTTGCCAAACAGGCCGTCAGCGTGTTGGGCAATCCAGCCAAGGCGCAGCGGATTAATCCGGTGCAAAGGCTTAAATTCGCCTTCTAAATCCCACCAGCGTGAAGCAACTGCTTCAAATTTAGCGATTTCACCGTGATCAACGTTCTGCGTACCCGCGTTTTGTTCTGATTTCATTGGGTTATTACTCCAGCCAAAGTTTGCCCCATTATACATGTTTACGCGTTGCGATGGGCAGGGGCGCGGGCCGGAGAGGGACAGAATGCAATAAAGCGGCCAAAGCAACGCTTTCCATTCAACACATGGCTGCTTTGTGATATACTTTCGCACCTTTGAATCCGGTAATAATACAGAAGGAAAGCGCCTCCATGAGCGACCTGGCCCGCGAAATTACACCGGTCAATATCGAAGAAGAGTTAAAGAACTCCTATCTGGATTATGCAATGTCGGTCATCGTTGGCCGTGCGCTGCCAGATGTCCGTGATGGCCTGAAGCCGGTTCACCGCCGCGTGCTTTACGCTATGAACGTCCTCGGTAACGACTGGAACAAAGCTTATAAAAAATCCGCCCGTGTCGTCGGTGACGTCATCGGTAAATATCACCCTCATGGCGACACTGCCGTGTATGACACCATCGTGCGTATGGCGCAGCCGTTCTCGCTGCGTTACATGCTGGTGGACGGTCAGGGCAACTTCGGCTCCGTAGACGGCGACTCCGCTGCTGCGATGCGTTATACCGAAGTTCGCATGTCCAAAATCGCTCACGAACTGTTGGCGGATCTGGAAAAAGACACCGTTGACTTTGTGCCTAACTACGATGGCACCGAGCAGATCCCGGAAGTGATGCCGACCCGCGTTCCCAACCTGCTGGTTAACGGTTCCTCAGGGATTGCCGTCGGGATGGCCACGAACATTCCTCCACATAACCTGACCGAAGTGATCAACGGCTGCCTGGCCTATATCGACGACGAAAACATTACCGTCGAAGGGCTGATGGAACACATCCCAGGCCCGGACTTCCCGACCGCCGCTATCATCAATGGCCGCCGTGGCATTGAAGAAGCTTATCGCACTGGCCGTGGAAAAATTTACATCCGCGCCCGTGGCGAAGTGGAAGTGGATGCGAAGACCGGCCGTGAAACCATCATCGTGCATGAAATTCCGTATCAGGTGAACAAAGCGCGCCTGATTGAGAAAATTGCCGAGCTGGTAAAAGAAAAACGTCTGGAAGGCATCAGCGCCCTGCGCGATGAGTCTGACAAAGACGGTATGCGCATCGTGATCGAAGTGAAGCGCGATGCGGTTGGCGAAGTGGTTCTGAACAATCTGTATTCACTGACTCAGCTTCAGACCTCTTTCGGCATCAACATGGTGGCACTGCACCAGGGCCAGCCAAAGATTATGCCGCTGAAGGATATTCTTGAAGCCTTCGTGCGTCACCGTCGTGAAGTGATTACCCGCCGTACCATTTTAGAACTGCGTAAAGCGCGTGACCGTGCTCATATCCTTGAAGCACTGGCCGTAGCGCTGGCGAACATCGATCCGATTATTGAGCTGATTCGCCGCGCTGCTTCTCCTTCTGAAGCGAAAGCGGGCCTGATTGCGCGTCCATGGGCGCTGGGTAACGTCTCCGCGATGCTGGAACGTGCCGGTGATAATGCGGCGCGCCCTGAGTGGCTGGAAGATGAGTTCGGTATCCGCGATGGTCAGTACTATCTGACTGAGCAGCAGGCTCAGGCGATCCTTGATTTACGCCTGCAGAAACTGACCGGACTTGAGCATGAAAAACTGCTCGACGAGTACAAAGAGCTGCTGGAGCAGATCGCAGAGCTGTTGCGCATTCTGGGCAGTTCCGAGCGTCTGATGGAAGTGATTCGCGAAGAGCTGGAGCTGATCCGCGATCAGTTCGGCGATGAGCGTCGTACCGAAATCACCGCTAACAGCGCCGACATCAACATCGAAGACCTGATCAACCAGGAAGATGTTGTGGTGACCCTGTCGCATCAGGGCTACGTGAAGTATCAGCCATTGACTGATTACGAAGCGCAGCGCCGTGGTGGTAAAGGTAAATCGGCTGCACGCATTAAAGAAGAAGACTTTATCGACCGCCTGCTGGTGGCCAACACCCATGACACCATCCTCTGCTTCTCAAGCCGTGGTCGTCTGTACTGGATGAAGGTTTATCAGCTGCCGGAAGCCAGCCGTGGTGCGCGTGGACGTCCAATCGTCAACCTGTTACCGCTGGAAGCCAACGAACGTATCACCGCAATCCTGCCGGTGCGTGAGTATGCAGAAGGCTTTAACATCTTTATGGCGACCGCCAGCGGTACCGTGAAGAAAACGGCCCTGAAAGAGTTCAGCCGCCCACGCAGCGCCGGTATCATTGCCGTCAACCTGCGTGACGACGACGAACTGATTGGTGTGTCACTGACCAACGGTAGCGATGAAGCGATGCTGTTCTCTGCCGCCGGTAAAGTGGTGCGCTTCGCAGAAAGCGCTGTTCGTGCGATGGGTCGTACAGCCTCTGGCGTGCGCGGTATCAAACTGGCAGAAGGCGATCGCGTGGTGTCACTGATTGTACCGCGTGACGATGGTGCCATCCTGACCGTGACACAGAACGGTTATGGTAAGCGTACGGCGAACACCGAGTATCCAACCAAGTCGCGTGCGACGCAGGGTGTGATCTCGATTAAAGTGACCGAACGTAATGGACCGGTTATTGGTGCGGTACAGGTTGTCGACAGCGATCAGATTATGATGATCACCGATGCCGGTACGCTGGTGCGTACCCGCGTGTCTGAAGTGAGCGTAGTAGGGCGTAACACCCAGGGTGTTATCCTTATTCGTACCGCTGAAGATGAAAACGTGGTGGGTCTGCAACGTGTGGCCGAACCGGTAGCAGAAGATGAACTTGATGCTATCGACGGCAGCGTCGCGGAAGGGGATGACGATATTGCCCCGGAAGTGGAAAGCGACGACGATGCACCTGAGGCCGATGACGAGTAATCGTTAAGGGTCTGATAAAAAAGCCGGTTCACTCTGAACCGGCTTTTTTTTACCTGAAAAACAGAACTTACTTAGCGGGCCGGGGCGCGAGAAAACCGTGGTGTTGCATAAACTGGCCGACGTCGGCCAGGGTTTTCTGGTGGATCACTTCCCGTTGCGCCGTTGGGGTTTCACAAATAAATGCCTCCCCTTCCTCTGCCAGAATCGCGGCGGCATTGGGCTGGCAGAGCGGTAGAAAGTCAAAGTGCCCGGCATCAGGCACGGTTATCAGCGGTAATTTAAGACGATCCACACCGAGATTCATCTTTCCGGTGGCACGAATAAAATAGTCTGCGGCGATGGTCAGCAACGGGATCTTGATGGTATCCAGACTGCTGCGGGTCAGTACGTAGCTCATGCCGGGGTCGAGGGCTATGACCCACTTCACCCTCGGATCGCGATAGCTGGCCGCCAGGCGCTGGTCGTCCGTGTTTTCCAGTCTGACGCCATCACGATAGTAAAACTGACAGTCTGGCATCTGTGGCATTGTCTGGCAGTAGTGGCTCATCTGCTGGCGGTTGGTGCGGGCACCGGCCAGCGCCAGCACGCTGTATCCGCCTTTAGAATGACCTATCGCGCCGATTTTTTCTGCATCGATGGTCTGCTGCCAGCGTGGAGCCTGAAGATAGTGGGTGAGCATAAAAGAGAGATCGGTTATCTGAAGGGTCAGATCGGTTTTTGGACTGGAATCTCCGGTGGTACTGCCGGGGTGGCTGGCGGCAATAACGATGGCACCGCGCGCTGCCAGAGGAACGGCCAGCCAGGCGAGACTGGCGTTATTACCGCCGCTGCCGTGGCTCAACACAATCAGCGGGAAACGGCCTGTTGCCAGCGGCGCATTCACGATAGCCGAGAACCCCGAAAAAACGCCATTCTCTGCCTGTCGCTGAGGGACTTGCTCGCTATGGCTGGGATAAAAAATACGCACATTCAGCGTGCGTGCGCGCTGGCTATCAACGATCGTTTCCTGCTGGCTGCCGACGGAATAGCACCACGCGGGGAGACTCAGTATCCATAGCATTGTGGAAATAATTAAACGCATCATATTCACTCGTCGTGTGGAAAAAGCCTATTATCAGGACATTACAGGCGCCTGGCGTCCTCGATCGCGATAGAGTCCTATGCTGATACCGGTTAATTTTTTGCTCAGCCTGGTGTGCGTGTTGCTGTTGGTGCAGCGCCGATACACCGGACACTTGTTTCAACTGCTGCTGTGGTTGTGTCTGATGCACAGTCTGATTGCCGGGCTGGCTATTATGCTGCCCGGGGAAAAGGTCTGGCGCGGATTGCAGCCCATCACGGCGGCGGCACTGCCGCTGATGTGCCGTCTGGCGCTGGCACAGGCAACCGGGCAGAGCGTACACGCCTGGCGCAGTGCGCTGGTGGTCATGTTGATGGTCGCCTGCGTGCTGTGGCTGCCGCAGGGGATTGACTGGCTGCTGCCTGCCATCTGGCTGGGCTGTGCCGGCCTGATGTTGCTGCGGCTGAAATCGGGCAGCGATGTGTTGCCGGAGGCGGTACTGAGCGAGAGTGATCTGACGCTGCGCGGCTGGCGGCTGCTGGCGCTATTGCTGGTTGCGGTAGCCTTACTGGATATCACCGTGTCCTGGTTAATGATATTTGCGGCGGCGGAGGGAACCCCGGGACTGTTATTAGCCGGAAATCTGACCATCGCGGCGGTGATGTCGCTGTTGCTGTTGTTAAGCCGTGTACCTGTTGCACCGCCTGTGATCAAGGTGACGCGGGAGGCCAGTGCAGAGGACCCGGATATTGTGGCCCGTATTGATGCACTGATGCAGGCCGGGCTGTACCGGTAACCTCAGCTGAACCTTGCGCGACTGGCGCGAAAAGCCGGGATCCCGACGCGGCAGGTATCCGCGGCGGTGAATGCCCTCTATCAGCAAAGCGTGTCTCAGTATGTGAATGGCTGGCGTATCCGCGAGGCGGGGGAGCGTCTGGCGGGCAGCCAGCAGACGGTGATTGAAGTGATGGAGAGCGTCGGTTTCCAGACCAAATCCAACTTTAATCGCGAGTTTCGCCGCATCACGGGTAAAACCCCATCTGAGTGGCGCAAAGATGCCTGGGAACAGGCTGAAAATCACTGAAATAGCGGCCTGCGGGCGTGCTGATAACTGGCTTTTTTACCATGCTGACGCTACTGTATCGGCAATCATTTTCTTTTGTCCGTTATGGCTGCCAGTGGGTTACGCTTGAAATATCTTGTCTCTTTCCGAACGACGTTAAAGATCTCCCGCTATCTGTTCCGCGCCCTGGCGTTGATGCTGTGGACGCTGGGCGCACTGCTGACCACGTTTTATATCATTAACGTCATACACGAAAGAGAATCGCAGGTACGCCAGGAATTCAATACCAGCTATGATCAGGCTCAGTGGTATGTGCGCCACTCAGCGGACGTCATGCGTGAGCTGAAGTTTATTGCGGAAAACCGCCTGAATACTGCGACCAGCAGCCTTGATGGACTGAGCGGTGTCTCTGCAGGCAAAGCATCGCCGCCACAGTTCTACCCTCTGTATGCGGATTCCGACTGCAATGCAATGAGCAATACCTGGCGCAACTCACTGGAGCCTCTCAGTTATTTCCTGAGTTACTGGAAAGAAAATTTCGCTTCCGCCTATGAACTGAACCGGGTGTTCTTTATCGGTGGCGACAGCACCTGCCTGGCGGATTTCGGCCTGGGCACGGCATCCGTCGATCGTGAACGCGCGATGAAATCGCTGCGCGAGCGCATCCTGAAGTACCGTAATGGTAACGACGACGAGCGTAAAAACAGCCTGTTCTGGATCTCTCCGGCGGCACAGCCCGGCGTTGGCTATTACTACATGATCACCCCGGTGTATGTGGCCAATAAGGTCACGGCTCTGCTGGGCATTGAGCAGAGCATCCGTATGGAAGACCTGATCCTGCCGGGTAGCATGCCGGTAACGGCCACGCTGGTGGATCAGAATAATCAGCGTCTGCTCTCTTCTGCGCGCAATGGCCCGGATTTCTCAGCGGATGACCTGCCTGATGACGCCGCCTGGTTTGGCTATATTTCCGGCTACAATCAACTGATCATGAAGAAAAGTCTGTCACCGTCTTCGCTCAGTATCGTCTACTCGGTGCCGACCAATGTGATGATTGAACGGCTGAAAATTTTGATTATCAACGCCCTGTTGCTGAACCTGATCAGTGCGGTAGTGCTGTTTACGCTGGCATGGCTGTTTGAACGCAGAATGTTTTTGCCCGCAGAAGATAATGCCCACCGGCTGGAGGAGCACGAGCAGTTTAACCGTAAAATTGTGGCCTCGGCGCCGGTCGGGATCTGCATTTTGCGCACCAGTGATGGCACCAACATCCTCAGTAACGAGCTGGCTCATAATTATCTCACCATGCTGACTCAGGAAGATCGGCTGCGCTTAACCGAGATTATCTGTGGACAGCAGGTTAACTTTGTCGATGTGCTGACAGGCAGTAATACCAATCTGCAAATCAGCTTTGTCCATTCGCGCTACCGCAATGAGAATGTGGCGATCTGCGTGCTGGTTGACGTCAGTGCCCGCGTCAAAATGGAAGAGTCATTACAGGAGATGGCTCAGGCCGCAGAGCAGGCCAGCCAGTCCAAATCCATGTTCCTGGCGACCGTCAGCCATGAGTTGCGTACGCCGCTGTATGGCATTATCGGTAACCTTGACCTGCTGCAAACAAAATCTCTGCCGCCGGGCGTTGAGTCGCTGGTGACGGCCATGAACAACTCCTCCAGCCTGTTGCTGAAAATCATCAGTGATATTCTCGATTTCTCCAAAATTGAGTCTGAGCAGCTGAAAATAGAACCCGCTGAGTTCTCTCCGCGTGAAGTGGTGGCACATATCACTTCCAACTATCTGGCAATGGTGGTGAAAAAGCGTCTGACGCTGTGGTGCTTTGTCGACAGCGATGTTCCAGCCACGCTGGATGGTGACCCGATGCGTTTGCAGCAGGTCATCTCCAACCTGCTGAATAATGCTATTAAGTTCACTCATACTGGCGGGATCATCCTGCAGGTTTACGTCAAAGATGGGTATCTGGCTTTCCGCGTGCGCGACAGCGGCGTGGGGATCCCGGCAAAGGAGTTGACGCGTCTGTTTGACCCGTTCTTCCAGGTCGGAAGTGGGGTACAGCGTAACTTCCAGGGAACCGGGTTGGGGCTGGCTATCTGTGAGAAGCTGATCAATATGATGGACGGTGATATTGAGGTCGACTCTGAGCCGGGCATGGGCAGCCAGTTTATTATCCGTATTCCGCTCTATAACAGCCGGGTGATAGCGCCAGAGTTGCAGGACGGTCTGCACGATAAGCAGTGCTGGCTGGCACTGCGTAATGAGCAGTTGGCCACGTTCCTGACGCGCTTGCTGGGCGAACACGGTATTCAGGTTCAGCGCTACGAAGGCGAGGCGGCGGCAGATGACGTGATGATTACCGATCATGATTTCCTGCCTGAGCAGGCCGTACGTGCCACTATCCGCTTTGACAGTCGCCACAATGATGCACCACAGCATCTGGGCGCGGGGCACTGGGTTTGTGCGACAACCACGCCGCACGAATTACCTTCATTGCTGGCGCGGATCTACCGGGTGGAGGCGGATCAGCCTGAAGGCGGGCTTGCCGTACTGGCGAAAGAAGCGCAAACCGCCGCGCATGATGACATCCTGATCCTCGTGGTCGACGATCATCCGATCAACCGTATGTTGCTTTCCGATCAGCTCGGATCGCTGGGTTACCGCGTGAAAACGGCGCGCGACGGTCTTGATGCACTTAACGTGATCGGCCGTAACGAGATTGATATCGTGTTGACCGATGTCAATATGCCGAATATGGATGGTTATGGCCTGACACGACGTCTGCGCGAACTGGGGAAAACGTTCCCGGTGGTGGGCGTGACGGCGAATGCGTTAGCGGAAGAGAAACAGCGCTGTATTGATGCGGGAATGGATAACTGTCTGTCTAAGCCGGTGACGATGGATACATTACAGCAGGCGTTAACGTTATATGCGCAGCGGGCAAGAGAGAGCAGGGCGAACGTTTAAATCATAAAGGCTGACCAAAACAGAAGGTCAGCCCCTGCAGATGTAGGGGCGACCATTTTTCCGGTCGCCCCGTCAGTCTTAAACTTAATCTTTAACCGGTGACATGCTGACTGATGACAGATAGTTCAGCAGCGCAATATCGTTATCCACACCCAGTTTCATCATGGCTGATTTCTTCTGGCTACTGATCGTCTTAATACTGCGGTTCAGTTTCTTGGCAATTTCGGTTACCAGGAAGCCTTCAGCAAACAGACGCAGCACTTCGCTCTCTTTCGGTGACAGACGCTTGTCGCCGTAACCGCCCGCGCTGATTTTCTCCAGCAGTTTCGCCACGCTATCCGGCGTATACTTTTTGCCTTTCTGCAATGCGGCCAGAGCCTTAGGCAGGTCGGTTGGTGCACCCTGCTTCAGTACGATGCCTTCGATATCCAGATCCAGCACAGCGCTGAGAATGGCTGGGTTATTGTTCATGGTGAGAACAA
Source organism: Erwinia sp. MYb416 (assembly GCF_037479575.1). Lineage (NCBI taxonomy): Bacteria > Pseudomonadati > Pseudomonadota > Gammaproteobacteria > Enterobacterales > Erwiniaceae > Erwinia > Erwinia sp. MYb416. Next base: position 531,340 of record NZ_JBBGYT010000439.1, on the reverse strand, counting down.
TGATCGACAGATCAGGATAGTGACGCTTGATATATTTGATCAGTGTAATGCCATCGCCATATTTTTCGCCTGGCATAGACAAATCTGTCACCAGAACGTTGGCATCAAGCTTAGACAAGCTGTTAATTAATGCAGTGGAGTCTTCAAACTCACCGACAACATTGACCCATTCAATTTGTTCGAGCGACTTACGAATGCCGAACAGAACAATGGGGTGATCGTCGGCAATAATGACATTCAGGTTATTCATATTATTGGTTACCTTGCTGCAGCAGGTCATTGACGTAATTGTCAATTTCACTGGTGGTATTTTTGATGTTTGAATCGTCACACTGTTCAATGTGATGTTCTAACGTTTCACAAAGCTGCTTGCCGGGTAATAAATTTAACATGGCAAACACGCCTTTCAGCCGATGCGCAGTCTGAGCAAGCGCAGTAAAGTCCCTGTTTGCGGCCTCATTATACAGTCTCTTGACATCATCGGGTACTGTATCGACGAAAAGCTGGAAGTAACCACTGGCGAAAAGTTGAGCCGTGGTCTGTTGTTCCGCATTTTCGTCACCCAGCTCGTCCTGAGCCAGTTGCTGTTCAATCAACGTCAGCAGCGCATCCTGCATCGCACTGCTGATATTGAAATTGACCCGGTACTGATTGGATGAAATCTGGCAGAAACCCGGTTCATCACCGGAGAGCAGTAATGACCAGGGCGTCAAATGCTCAGGTTCATCCGTTACCAGTACATCGTGTTCCTGACCGGAGAAACGTTCGTCTGGCGTAATGCAGTTCGCTCCCCAGTCTTCAAGCTGATGTACGACGATTTTACGCACGTCATCAACGGTAATATCAATCAGGGCGTTGACGCCCTCCAGGAGCTTCTCTTCCTGTACCAGCTGGGGTTCCAGCGGCGTATGGAGCTGGATGCTGTAGCGCGAGCCGATATCCGGGCTGGCGCTGATATCCAGATGGCCACCTAACTGTTTGCACAGTTGCTTACACAGGAAAAAGGCCATGCCTGAGGCTTGACCATAACGGTCCTGATGAGTCTCACCCAGGTACGGGAAATCCGTGTTCGACATTTCGTCAGCCGAAAGACCAGCACCAGTATCAACAATCTCAATCGACAGGCGATCCGGGCGATCGTCGGGGGCGCTTACGGTGACGCTGACCCGGCCCCAGGTTGTGGTGGTCACGGCATAGTGCAGCAGCGTGGACAAGATCTTACTGATTGCCCGACGATCGCCAAAACGCGTCTCATCGCTGCTGCGGTGATTGGCGATCATCAGCGTCAGACCTTTGCGGCGCATAACCGGTAGCAGCTCAGCCACCAGCTCATCCAGCAGGGTTTGCAGATTGAAACTGCCTGCGTCCGGGGTCCAGTCGAGGGTTTCCAGCTGGTTCAGTAACACAATATCGTCAACCAGACGACTGAGAGCCTGAGAGGCTTCCAGCGAGGTATCCACCTGTTCGTCCGGATGTGCGGCAGCCAGCGCTTGCAGGCTGGTGATCACCTCGTTCAGTGGACGCTGCAACGCGTGACCGAGATTCTGCAAGAGCTGTTGGCGTGACTGATGGTTTTTATCCAGCACCTGCTGTGCTTTTTGCAGCTTTTTGTTCACCAACAACTCACGATCCTGATCGCGCATCATAAACACCTGCGTATGCGGTGAAATCATGCTGCGGGCATGACGGATCTCATACACCTCGTTGTTCACCGTGGCCTGCAAAACACCCTGATGTTGATCGGACATATTGATGATTTTTTGCAGATTGAGATGCGGCAGCAGGTGCTCAGCAATTTTATTGCTGATAAGGGTGCGGTTATTGGCAAAATCATACACCAGCAGCCCCACCGGGAGCGTACCGACGATCTCTTCATTCAACAGGCGCAGCGACTCCAGCTCGGCACTCTGGTTTTCACTGGGGCGCAACGACTGCTGGCGCAGCAGGAAAAGACCCGCCAGTGACATCAGCAGCAACGCGAGATTAGCCAGCAGCGGCCACAGCAGATTATGTAAGGTATCTACCACCAGCCCGGTGATCGGTACACGATAGATCAGCTGTAAGGGTGTGCTGGCCAGTGAACCGGCAATTTCGATATTAGGGTTAACCCAATTGATGCGGGTGGTGCTGCTGCTGTCCTGATTATCATCCCCTTCGGCAACCGGGGTGGTATCCTGCTTTAGCTGGAAATTCTCCAGCGGCATATTCAGCGGAATAATGTCGTTCACCGGCAGATCGAAAGCCACCACGGTCGCCAGATGCCCCGGCTGATTGAAGGTGGTACGCACGGTGAAGTAGTGGTCATTCTGCCAGGTAAAACGGCGCAACGGCGAGAAGCTCTCACGCTCGTCCAGCGCATTAGCCTGTTGCAGCATCTCGGCGCGACGTGCCTCAACGATGTTGCTGATCGCGCTTTCTTTATAGCGTGAGGCCATATCTTTTAATGGCAGGGTAGAGACCAGGATCAGGCTGTTGTCCTGCCCGTTGAGGAAATACATCGACCAGGTGCTGTTCTCGGCACCCCATAAGGTGTCGAGATAGTTGGACATACGCAGGGTCATATCCAGCGTGCCACTGTCGTGTGAACCAAAAATCAATGCTTCGGTTTTACGCCGGGTTTTCTCCAGATAATAGACATCCTGACGTAGACGGGTTTCCTGCAAACTGTTGCCCGCCGTGCCCGCCGCATTGGCTGCCAGGTTTTCATAAATCTGCCAGGTGGCGAAGCGATAGGTATCAATACGCTTTTGCATCGCGTGAGTGATATCCGCCATCGCGTAGCGCTTTTCTGTCAGCCAGGCGTTAACTGCATTGTGGATCATAAATCCTGATGCCAGTACCAGCACCAGAATAAACAGTGCAAAGAAGCGCGTAACATTGCCGGAAGTCAGTGGAAATTTATATGGCAACATGCAGTGAAACCCCGGTTAACGAGTAATCTGTCGGGCGCTGGCAGCAACGACCAACAGCAGCGCCGCAATGCCGCTGAACGCGACGGACAGGCTGGATAATTGAGAAATAAAACCGACCAACGCGGGCCCTGCAAGAATGCCGGCGTAACCGATAGTGGTCATCGCCGCGATGGCCAGATTGGCGGGCATCACTTGCTGCTTTCCCGCTGCGCTGAACATAATTGGCACGGCGTTTGAAGCACCAAACCCCACCAGCAGAAAACCGGCCAGCGTCCAGGTGGCATCCGGTATCGCCACTGCCAGCACCAGGCCACCCGCCGCGCATAATGAACCGCAGAATAACGTTGCTGTGCGCCCGAACACGTTGACGATGCGGTCGCCAAACAGGCGGCCAATGGTCATGGCGATGGAAAATACCGCGTAACCCAACCCGGCTTGTGAGGCGGGCAGGTCACGGTTATGGGTCAGAAACAGTGCGCCCCAGTCAAGAATGGCACCCTCGGTTAAAAACAGAATAAAACAGAGCACGCCAAGGAACAGTACCCAGCCGCGCGGCATCACAAACAGCGGCATATCGGGCTGGTGCAGACGCTGGCTCAGCAGGTGCTGCTGGCAGTAAAGCCACAGCAACACCAGCAAAACATTGATCATCAGTATCGACACTAACGGAGAGGCACCGAGCGCGAGCGCAGCGCTGACCAGTCCGGCACCCACAATCCCGCCCGCGCTGAAGAAACCATGAAACCCTGACATCATCGCTTTTTTAGCCGTTTTTTCGACCTCGACGGCCTGGATATTCATGGCAACGTCGATCAGACCGATGGCGGCACCGAAGATCATCAGCGCCAGCGCCAGTGTAGAAGGGCTGGAGAGCGTTGCCAGTAGGGGTAAGAGCAGCAACAGCAACAGACTGCCCGCTGCAATAACGCGTTTGCATCCCAGACGACCCACCAGCATCCCGGTCAATGGCATCGCAATCAGCGAGCCTAATCCAAGAAACAATAACAGGGTGCCGAGTGAGCCATCGCTCAGCAGGGCACGATCTTTCGCATAAGGAACCAGGGGGGCCCAGGAGGCCATGCCGATACCGGCGATTAAAAATACCGCACGCGTGGCACGCTGTGTTGCCAGCGCTTTTTCCTCTGAGGCAGAGCCTTCCAGTATCGTCATTGTATCCATTTTGCCTGTCGCGTAATCAACCCCATTTTTTACCACAATTGTTGCCAGTTAAGAAGCTAAACCCTGCCTGCGAAGGCGATGCCGGGCAGGGTGCAACACAGAAAGACAGGATGGGCAAAGTTAATAACCTGGATAAATAGGGCGGTGAATCAGAATTGTCCCTTAACGCCAGCTTTTAAGAAGGTTCCTGGCTAAGGCTGAGCCTCTTTTACTTAACTCAAATTATTGTGAGGGAACATAAAATGCCGATTTTCACTGTTGAACCCGGAGCGGGGTTGGTGGCTTTTTAAGCTATTGCCTGCTTGTGCTTACGGTCACGAATCAACATGAAATTTTCGCGTCATTAACCCCGCGTTATTACCACGGTTAAATCGCTTTTATGCCTGAAAGTGTCTAAACGGCCATCATCAAACTAATTTTTCTGTTAACTAAATCAAATCATTAATCAGTGGTTGCACTATTTTTCAGCATTTTTTGGCAATTAATCGGCTACTGTACTAAACCATTAAATTAAAATAATTAATCGCATCGATAAATTTTAATCAAATCACACATTCATTTTATTAATTATATGTGAATGAGGAATTAAACAAAAAATAAGTCAGTTTCAGCAAATTTAAGCCATTTTTTTCAGGGAGAGTCACTCTCTGACTGTGCATCAGGTGAAAAGTAACGCCCAACACGGTGTGAAAATATTTTGTTTAAGGTGAGCTAAAAGTGAAGTTTTTTTTCACTTTTCTCGCGTTGAACTTCTAAATCCTGTTATCTGATGTACATGAGGTTACTAAAATGGCACAGCTCAATGATGGCCGCGTAGACATTCTCTCACGCGACGACGGCTCTATTCTCTCCCAGGCCAATGCGGGCTCGTCCAGGAACGTTCTCCTTAATCAACCCAGCATCGTAAAAGTGCATGGCACGCGCGAAATGGTGGCCGAATACGAGCGCCAGGGTAACGACCTCATTCTGCACATGAAAGATGGCACCACTGTGCGCTATCAGCAGTTCTTCTTGGATGACGTGGATGGCGATCACAGCGAACTGGTGTTCGATGACGGAGTTAATCCGCCGGAACACGCTCTGTTCCCGGTGACCAGCGAGTTTGCCGATGCGCAGACCGCGATGGTCATCACGCCGCAGTATGAATCCCTGGGAAGTATTGAACCTCTGCTGCTGGCTGATACCGGGGCGGGTCCGGGCCTTGTCACCGCTGCAGGTCTGGGTGCGCTTGGCCTGGTGGGGCTGGGTGCTGCCGCACTGGGTGGTGGCGGCGGTGGTGGTGGTGATGATGGCGGTAATGGCGGTGGGACCAACCCTCCCAATCCTCCTAACCCTCCTGCTAACGGGCCGACACTGACCATTGGCACCTTCGCGGGCTATAACGTATTGAGCGCCGCATAAAAAGAGACCACTCAGCTGTTAAGCGGTACTACCACCAACGTACAAGCCGGACAAACGGTGGTGATCGTGCTGAACGGCGTCACCTATAATGCGACGGTGCAGGCGAATGGTAGCTGGAGTGTGGCGGTTCCGGTTTCGGCCTTAGAAGCGCTGTCGAACGGTTCGGCGACCATTTCAGCCTCGGTGACTAACATCGCCGGCCAGTCTGCCAACGATACGCATAACTTTACTGTTGAAGTCTCTCCGGCGGCAAACGTGCCTCAGATTGCCATTGCTATTTTTGCCGGTAACGATGTGCTCGATGGCGCGGAAAAACTGACCTCACAAACCCTGAGCGGTACGACCGTTAACGTGCAACAGGGGCAAACCGTTACCGTTACGCTGAACGGAAAAACCTACACCGGAACGGTTGATGCTGACGGCGTATGGAGCGTGTCGGTGCCGGCGGCCGATCTTGCGCTGTTGTCCACCGGCAGTGCGACTATTTCTGCCAGCGTGAGCAATACGGGCGGCACGTCTGCCAGCGCCACTCACAATTTCAACGTGCAGGAAAGCACCACCCCAAGCGTCAGCATTACCTCGCCAGTCAGTGACGATGGCTATCTCAGTGCGACTGAAGCACAGGGCACGCTCACCCTGAGCGGGTCCGCGAGTGGCGTACCGGTGGGCACTGCCGTGTCTGTAACCCTGGGGGGGGTAAGTTATCCCGCTGTCACTCAGGCAGGCGGCAGCTGGACGGTAACGGTGCCGTCAGCCGACCTGCAACAGCTTCCGCAGGGCTCGAATCTGATTGTTGCCAGCATTACGCTGCCTAATGGCACCCTCATTGAAAACAGCACCACTGTCTCGGTGGATGTGATCACCACTGCGCCAGTCGTGCAGGTCGATCTGCCGTTTGTCGATGGTGTGTTAAGCGGCACGGAAATCGGTCAGCCGCAGACTGTGACCGGGACGACCGGCGTGACGGGCCCTAATCAGACGGTTTCCATCGATTTTAACGGTGAGAAATACCCCGGTACGGTCAATAACGACGGGAGCTGGAGTGTCACTATTCCGGCGGGTTCAGTGACCGATCCAACGCAAGGGACATTACCTCTGGTGGTGAATATCACCGATCCGGCGGGTAACACGGGCAGCAGCACAGTTGAGGTGACGGTGGATAATACGCCTCCGGTTGTCACTGTCGCGCCGTTTGACAGTGCGCTGAATGCCACTGACATCACGCAACCGCTGACAATCACTGGTAGCAGCGTTGGCGGTCAATCGGTGACCGTCTCTCTGGATGGTCAGACGTATACCGCTTCAGTGAATCCCGACGGTAGCTGGAGTGTGAACATTCCGGCTTCGGCGTTACAACAGCTCGATCAGGGGAGTAGCGACCTGGTTGTCACCTCTACCGACAAATACGGTAATACCTCGGCTGAAACCACCCTCCCGCTGAGTGTGGATACCGTGGCACCGACGGGCGTTACGCTGACGCCTGTCACTGATAATGGCGATAACTACGTTTCCGCTGATGAACTGGGCACCCTGACTATCAGCGGGACGGCGGAATCGGGCAGTATCATTCGCGTCTTCATCGGTGACCGGGAGCTGAGCCTGACCGGCAATGCGAATGGCAATAACGAATGGAGCATCGTGGTTTCTGACGCCGACAAGGCCGCTCTGGCCGACGGCAGTTACCCAATAAGAGTGGAAGCGTCCGATGCGGCAGGCAACGTGACGACGGCATACGGGAATGTCACTCTGGCCGTTGAACCGGGCAGCCAGCCGTTGATCGAGGTGAATACCTTTGCCGGAGACAACGTTCTGCAAAATGCCGAACTGGGTGTGGATCAGGAATTGAGTGGCCGGGTGCTCAATGTTGAACAGGGCCAGCCCCTGATTGTCACGTTCAACGGCGAGCCATACCCGACGACCGTGCTGGCGGGGGGATTATGGCATGTCACCATTCCTGCCGATGCACTGGCAGGCCTGACTAACGGCCAATTTGTGAATTACGGTGTGTCCGTGTCCAATGCTGCCGGCGTCACCGCCCTGTTTGGCGGCAATTATCCCGTGATTAACGATCCGTTAGCCGTGACGCTGGCGATTGCGCCGGTTGGTGGCGATAACTGGATCAACGCGTCGGAAGCCGGGTCACCGGTGACCGTCAGCGGCAGTAGTCAGGGCGTGCCGCAGGGCACCCTGCTCACCGTGACGTTTAACGATAAATCCTACACTGCCACCGTGGGTGCAGACGGTAAATGGACCACTGAAATTCCGCCTGCTGACTTCGTTGGGGTCGCTAACAATACTTATGACATTAAGGTCGAAGTTGCCACCGATCCTGGCATCAGCGCCACGCTGAACATTGGAGTGCAGGCCAACTTCCCGGACAATGTCACTGTCAACGCTGCCTTTGGTGGCGACAATATCCTTAATCTAACCGAATCAGCCACACCGCAGACGATCACCGGTAACACCGGATTGACACTGCCGGATCAGACGGTGACCGTTGAGATAAACGGCACCTCCTATAACGCCACGGTGAATCCTGCTACGGGCGCCTGGAGTGTTAACTTACTCCCTGCTGATCTAGCGTTGCTGCAGCAGGGCAGCAACAATGTGATCGTGACGGTGCGCGATGCCGCAGGAAATGAAGTTATCCATAATGCCAGCGTCAGCGTGGACACACTCGCGCCAGACCTGAATGTCGGCGCGGTAGCGGGGGACGGGGTGATCAACCGCACCGAACAGGGTCAGCCGCTGCCGCTTTCCGGGACAGCAGACCCGTTAAGTACCATTACGGTGGTACTCAACGGCGTGACTTACCGCACTGCCGCCGATGCAGATGGCAACTGGAGCGTCAATATTGCGCCATCGACGCTGCAAACGCTTGCCGATGGTAAATATGATATCAGCGTCACGGCTCGCGACAGCGGCGGCAATGAAACGACGACGCTGACCCCGGTCACCCTCGATACGGCTTCACCGTCTGTGACGGTTGCACCGGTTTCTGGCGACGGCTATCTCAATGCGCTGGAACACAATGCAGCGCTGGCCATTACCGGTACCACTGAGCCGGGTGCGACGGTGGTGGTGAGCGTCAATGGCGTTGATTACCCCGCCACGGTGGATGCTGGCGGTAACTGGACCGCAACCCTTCCCGCGAACGTCGTTACCGGCCTGGCCGACAATACCTACACCGTGACTGCGACGGCCACCGACCCCCTGGGCAACAGCGGCAGCAGCAGCCAGCCGCTAACGGTGATCGCGGGCAGCGGTTCACTGCCGAGCGTCACTGTCGGTGCGTTTGCGGGCGATGATATTCTTGATGGCGCGGAAAAAGGGCTGTCTCAGTTTGTTACCGGGAATACCGTCAATGTCCAGGCGGGCCAGACGGTCACCGTCAGCCTGAACGGTAACCAGTACACCGGCCTGGTACAGTCAGATGGTAGCTGGAGCGTGCTGATCCCTGCCGCGGCGCTGCATAATCTGGCCAATGGCACCGACAATTATACCGTCAGCGTCAGCGATGTGGCCGGAAACCCGGCGACGACCAATGGCAGCTTCACCGTTGATAACACCTTCAGCGCCATCGCCATTGGCGTGATCAGCGACGACAACACGCTGAACGCCGCTGAGGCACTGTTACCGCTCTCGATCCACGGTTTCAGCCGCTTTGTGGCCTCAGGCAGCTCGGTATCGGTGTCGTTCCGCGGAAAATCCTATCTCACCACTACCAACAGCGATGGCAGCTGGACGGTGACGGTTCCACCAGCAGACCTGACGAATCTGACCAATACCACGCTGACAGTCACTGCCAGCACCGTTGATATCAATGGCAATACCATCACCGTTGAGCATTCGCTTAACAGTGAAGTGCTGCCGGGCTTCCTGCCAGAGATCAACCCACTGTTTGGTGATGATTATCTTAATGCCACGGAGGCGGGCAGTGCCCAGACAATAAGCGGTTCATCGGGCGTTGAAGGTGCGGGCCAGACGGTGAAAGTGCTGATTGGCGGGATCACCTATACCGGAACGGTGGATGCGCAGGGTAACTGGAGCGTGTCGGTGCCGTCTGCCACGCTGCAAAACCTGCCGCAGGGAGAAAATACCTTATCCGTGACGCTGGGCGATGGTGCGGGTAACAGCGTTAACGTGAATACCGACTTTATCGTGGATACCGTCGCGCCAGTGGTGACGCTGGATGCGGTGGCGGCAGATAACCGCATTAACCTTGAAGAACAGAACGACATACAGACCATCGGTGGGTCAGGTACGCAGGGTGACCGTATCAGTGTCACACTGAACAACCAGACGTATGACGTTGTCGTGGATGGCACCGGGCACTGGGAGATCGAGCTGCCGGTTAACGCGCTGAAAGCGCTGACCAACGGCAGCTATGACCTCAAGGTGACCAGCACCGACGATGCGGGCAACGTGACCACCGTGGTGCGTACCATTGAGGTGGATATCACTCCGCCGCCAGTGACCGTCAATGCGGTTTCCGGGGGCTATATCAATGCGGCAGAGTCTATTCAGCCGCTGACGGTGACCGGCACCGGGGAAGCCGGCAATGTTATCCGCGTGGAACTGGCGGGAACCACGGTTACTACCGTGGTCGGTGCAGACGGGTCCTGGTCTGCCCTGATCCCGGGCAACGTGGTGGCCGGGGTGACTGATGGTGACTATACGCTCTCGGTAACGGCCGTTGATCCGGCGGGCAACACGACTATCACCAGCACCCCGCTGGTCGTGGATACCGGTGTACCGTCCATTGTTGTCAACAATGTCACGCCGAATAACAGTATTGATGGCGCTGAACAGCAGGTGGACCAGATTATCACCGGTACGGCTTCGAATGTGGAAGCCGGTCAGACCCTGACGCTAACGCTGAGTGGCAATGGCGCGACGTACACCACCACCGCCCTCATTCAGTCCGGCGGCGGCTGGCAGGCCAATCTGCCGACAGAGGTGCTGGAGGGGCTGGCGAACGGATCGTACACCCTGACCGCCAGTGTCACCGACAAAGCGGGTAATACCGGCACCACGGATAAAACCTTCAACGTCGATGACACGCAGCCCGCGATTGCCGTCAGCCCGATCAGTGACGATGGCTACCTCAACTTCGCTGAGTCTCAGGCGGCAGAGGGACTGGATATCATTCTGACCACGCTGAATGTTCCTGCTGACAGCAGAGTGACCTTTAGCTTTAATGGCCTCCCTTATGATGGTTTATTGCAGCCGAACGGAACCTGGCTGGTCAACATTCCGCGTGCTGACGTGGGAGCGTTGACCAATGGCACCGTGACGGGGGTCGCGACCGTTTATGACAGCAGTGATAACCCACTGGCCACCAGCAACGCCTCGCTGATTGTGCACGTCACCAACCTGCCGAACCCAACGCTGGATACGCCGTTTGGCGATAATACGCTCACCAATGCTGAAGCACTTATCGGGCAGACCCTGACGGGCACCACCGGGGAACTGGGCGACGGTCAAAGAGTGATCATTAACATCGGCAACAGTGCGTTTGAGGCCACCGTTAACAGCTCCGGCGTCTGGACTCTGGTGCTGACCACGCAGCAGTTACTGGATTTGGATCCGAAGGGGGCGTCTTCCATTCTGGTTACGGCGATTGATGTGGCCGGGAACAGCGCCGAAGCCGGGCCGTCATCCGTCACGATTGCCACCGATCTGCCTTCTCTGACGCTGGGTACTATCGCCGAAGATGGCATTATCAATGCCACCGAACAACAGGCGCCGCTGGTGATTGAAGGCACCACCGCTGCGGGTAATACCGTGGTGATCACGCTGGAGGGTAAAACCTATAACGCGGTATTCGGCAACAATGGCAGCTGGACGGTAACCATCCCACCTGCTGACCTGGCCCTGCTGCAAGACGGTGGCTACGATGTCACTGTTACCGTCACCGATCCGGCAGGCAACAAAACGGTGGATACTGAGGTGGTGATTGTTGATACCGCCGCGCCAACGTACACCCTCGATCCGATCGGCGGTGACGGCATCATCGATCGTGTTGAAGTGACGCAGCCACTGGATATCACCGGTAGTGGCACCATTGGGGACAGCGTCAGCGTCACCCTTGGCGGCACCACGCTGGATACCACGGTAGGCAGTGACGGCAAGTGGTCGGTCACCTTCCCGGTGACCACGCTCGATAATCTCGATCAGGGGCAGAACCCGGTCACCATTGTGGTCACCAATCCGGAAGGCAACAGCGTGACGCAGAACACCTCGGTGATTCTGGATACCGCTGTTTCCAACGCGCTGCTGGTGAATCCGGTCGCGGGTGACGATGTGGTTAATGCACTGGAAGCGGCCGCAGGTCTGACCGTTACCGGTAGCGTACCGGACGGCACCACCAGCGTGGTGGTCACCTTTAATAACCAGTCTTATAACGCCACCGTCGGGCCTGATGGTCTGTGGAGCGCCACCATTCCGTCCACGGCCCTCGCCGGGCTGGCCGACACGGGTTATACCGTGACGGTGGTTGCAACACCATCGGTCGGTGACAGCGTGACGGTCACACGTCCGATTGTGCTGGACACCACGCCACCTGATTTTGTGATCACTCCGGTATCTGATGGCTATCTGAATGGCACTGAGCTGGCGCAACCTCTGGCGATCACGGGGACCGGTACGCCTGGCGACAGCGTGCGCGTCACGTTGAACGGCAAGGTTTATCTGACCACCGTGGGCAATGACAACAGCTGGGCGGTGAGCGTGCCGACCGGCGATCTGGCGGGCCTGAACAGCGGTACCAACACCGTCAGCGTGGTAGTGAAAGATCCGGCAGGCAACACCTCAACCAGCAGCAGCAATTTCACTGTTGACACTATTGCACCGTCGTTGGCGCTGGATCCTGTCACCGGCGACAATATTATCAACGCCAGCGAGCAGCAAAATGGTATCGCCATCAGCGGTACGGGTGAAAATGGCGCAGCCATTGTGGTGACGCTGAATGGCAAAACTTACGAGACCACCGTTGGGGTTAACGGGCTGTGGTCGGTAGAGGTGAATGCAACTGACCTCGGCGCTCTCACGGGCAGCAGCTACCCGGTCAGCGTTACGGAAACCGATCTGGCCGGCAACAAAACTACCCAGACGACCACGGTGCAGATCAATACCTCGCAACCGACGATTACGGTTGATCCGTTTACCGGCAACGATATTGTTGATGGGGCAGAGCAGCATGTCAGCCAGAAACTGACCGGGACCACTACCAACGTGGAAGAAGGTCAACTCGTTACCCTCGCGCTGAACGGCGTCACTTACAGTGGCGTGGTACAGGCGAGCGGCGCATGGAGCATTACGCTTCCCGCGACGGCGCTGGAAGCCTTAAGCAACGGACAGCAAACCTATGTGGTTTCTGTCAGCAACAGTGCCAATACAGCGATTGAACAAACCGGAAGCTTTGAGGTGAACAACCTGCTTTCGGGCCTGGCAATCAATCCGATCAGCGGTGATGGTTTCCTCAATGCGCAGGAGGCGGCTCAGCCGCTGGAAATCAGCGGTACTTCAGCTAACTTCACGGTCGGTACTCTGCTGACGGTCAGCGTGGGTGGCAGCGACTTCCCGGTCACCGTTGGCGCAAATGGTCAGTGGACATTAACCTTGCAACCGGGGGCTATCCCCTTAGTGGATGGGCCGCTGACGGTAACCGTGAGCGGTACTGATGCGGCAGGTTCGGCAGTGACCAGCAGCAGCTCGCTGGATGTTCACGTGACGAATCTCCCCAACGTGGTGGTTGATGCACCGTTCGGTGATAGCGTCCTGAATGCGACAGAGGCAGGCAGTACGCAAACCCTGACCGGCTCAACCGGTATCTCTGGCGACGGTCAGACGGTCACCATCACACTGGCAGGTATCACTTATACCGGCACGGTTGACGGTAACGGCAACTGGAGCGTGGCAATCCCGGGAACGGTACTGGCGGGATTACCGCAGGATACCAACAACATCACGGTGCTGGTCAACGATGCTGCGGGTAATCCGTCAGAACTCACCGTACCGTTTAACGTTGATACCCTGGCGCCGGCGGTCACCGTTGATGTGATAGCGGGTGACGGGGTGCTGAATGCCGCAGAGCGGGGCGCCGACCTGGCGGTTTCAGGAACGGGTGAAAATGGCAGCAGCATCGTCGTGACGCTGAACGGCGTCACCTATCCGCCGGTGGTGGTGAGCGGCGGAATCTGGACGGTAAACGTTCCGGCGGAAGATTTACAGGCTATTCCGGACGGCAGCTACGCGGTGAGTGTGACGGCGACGGATGCGGCGCAGAACAGCAGTGCCCCTGTCACCAGCACGCTGGTGGTGAAAGCGGATGTGGCGGATCTCCCCACGATTACGATTAATACCTTTGCCGGCAACAATATCGTTGATGGTGCTGAACAGCAGAGCAGTCAGTTGTTGTCCGGTACAACGACAAATGTCGAGCAGGGACAGACGGTGACCGTCACCCTGGGTTCGCAGGTCTATAACCCGGTTGTACAGTCAGATGGCAGCTGGAGCATCAGCATTCCGTCCGGTACCTTGCAGAACGGCACACCAACCATTACTGCCGCGGTGAGTGATGCTGCGGGCAACCCAGCCAGCAACACTCTCACTATCACGGTGAACACCCTTGCCTCGGGGATCAGTATCGATCCGATCAGCGACGGTTATCTCAGTGCCGATGAGGCTCAGCAGTCGCTGATCGTTACCGGTCATACCGCCAACGTGGCGACGGGCACCCCGGTGTCAGTATTGATTAATGGTCAGACCTTTACGGTGAACGTGGGTGCCGGTGGTGTGTGGAGTGCGCTGGTACCGGCAAGTGCGCTGGCGGGCCTGGCTGACGGCCAAACCATTGTTTCTGCCAGTACGCTGGATGCCAACGGTAATCCGGTTGCCAGTAACGCCACGCTGAACGTGGTTGTCCATAATCTGCCGCAAATCAGCGTCGATATCCCGTTTGGCGATGGTGTATTGAATGCCAGCGAAGCGGCACTGGGGCAGACGCTGTATGGCACCACGGGTGTGGCGGGGGCAGGACAAACGGTCTCCGTGCTTATCGGCACCACCACCTATACCGGCACGGTGGATACTAACGGTAACTGGAGCATTCCTTTGCCGTCAGCAGTCTTGCAAGGTCTGCCGCAGACAGGGGCAGATCTGGCCGTTACGGTCACGGATGTGGCAGGCAACAGCAGTAGCCAGACGGTGACGGTCGGTGTGGATACGGTCGCACCAACGATTACGCTGGATCCGATCGCCACTGACGGTGTGATCAACGCTACTGAAGCCGCGCAGGGCGTCACCATCAGCGGGGGCAGTACCGGGGCGCAGGAAGGCCAGACAGTCAGCGTGGTGTTCAATGGACAGACATACACTACCACCGTCGATGATCAGGGAAACTGGAACCTGACTATTTCGGCCGATGCCCTGACCGGTGTGGCCAACGGCAGCTATACGCTGACGGCCACCGTGACGGATGCCGCAGGTAACAGCAGCCCTGTCAGCACCAACGTGACGCTGGCTACCGGCGCACTGCAGCCAACGATTAACCTCCCGTTTGGCGATGGTTATCTCAACAATAGCGAAGCGACTGATCCTGCCGGGCAGTCCCTCACGGGCACCACTGGTGCGATCGGTGCCGGGCAGACGGTGATTGTTACCATCGGCAGCCAGGCGTTCCCTGTTACGGCAGACATTAACGGTAACTGGACGCTACCCCTGAGTACCACACAGTTGCAGGCCCTCGGCGAGGGCAGCCTGCCCATCAGCGTGGACGTGACCAATGCGCAGGGCAACACGGGCAGCATCAGCAGTTCCGTTATCGTTGATCGGACTGCGCCAACGCTGAGCCTGGATCCGGTTGCCGGTGATAACGTGATTAACGGCACTGAAATTCTGCAAACCGTGACCATCAGCGGCACGGCATCGCCGGATGAAGCAGGTCAGCAGGTGAGCATCACCTTTAACGGTAACCAGCCTGCTTATATTGCGATTGTGCAGGAGGATGGTAGCTGGCGCTTTGATCTGCCGGGGAGTGCGACGCAGAACCTGGCCGACAATAGTTATACTGTGACCGCCACGCTGACCGACAAAGCGGGTAACACCTCATTGGTGGCCACGGAAACCGTCGAAGTGAGGGCAGAAGCCGGCGATCTGCCGCTGATTACCATTGATGCGATCACCGGTGATGACTATCTCAACACCAGTGAAGTGGGTCAGGCACTGCAGTTAAGCGGTACCACCACCAATGTGACCGATGGCCAGATGGTGGAGATTACCTTTAACGGGCAGACGTTTTACGCTGAGGTTAACGGCGGAGTATGGAGTTACCTGGTACCGGATACGGCAGTGGGAAGCATTGCGGATGGTCCGCAGCAGGTGAGTGTCTCGGTCAACGATATCTACGGTAACGTGGGCGATGATACCCGTGACTTTACCGTGATTGCGCGTGGTGACGATCTGCCTTCCATTACCATCAACCCGGTCACCAGTGATGACATGGTGAACTACAACGAGTCACGCGACCCGAATGGCGTCATCATCACCGGTAGCAGCCAGCATATTCCGGAAGGTGACACCATTACCGTGCGCGTTAATGGTAAAGACTATCCGGCAACCGTGGACAGCGACGGTAACTGGACAGCGACGATCCCGCAGACTGATGCGCAAAATCTGCCGCAGAACAGCAATGCCATTACTGCCAGCGGTAACGACGTTGCAGGCAATACCGCGACGGCCAATGAGAGCTTTACCGTTCATACTCAACCGCCACTGCTGGAAATCGACGCCAACCTGGTGACGGACGGTGTGCTCAGCCTGGCGGATGCTCTGACGGGGCTGGTGTTGTCAGGCAATACAGCGCCGAATCTCAACGTTGAGATCACCCTTGGGACCAATGTCTACAGCGTGCTCTCCGATAACCTGGGCAACTGGAGTACCACCATTCCAAGTGCTGATTTGCTGGCATTGGTCGACGGTGATCTGGGGCTCAGTGTCTCCGTCAAGGATGCGTACGGTAACACCACGGAGCAAATTCTCGACGTCAACGTGGCGGTGAACGCCCTCACGGAACTGACCCTGGAGACGCCATTCGTTGATGGCTTCCTTAACAGTACCGAAGTTTTAGTTGATCAGACGATCCGGGGCACGGTGGATAATCTGCCGAACGGTGCCAGCCTGGTGGTGACTGTCGGGACACAGACTTACTCCCCTGTGGTTCTGGATGGTCTGGGGGGATGGTCGGTGACTATCCCGGCCGCCGATCTGGCCGCGATGGGCAATGGGGTTATTCAGGTCAGTGTATCAACAGTGGATGCGGTGAACCCGGTGAGCGTATCGGCCGATGTCGAGCTGATACTGACCAATACGCTGAACCCGGTGATCAACCAGCCGTTTGTTGATGGTCTGCTGGATGTGGCCGAAGCCGCAGTGTCGCAGACGCTGACGGGCACGACTGGTGTGATTGGTGCAGGGCAGACTATCGTACTGACGATTAACGGCAACGTCTATGCCGCCAGTGTTGATGCCAACGGTGTCTGGACGGCCAACTTAACCCCGACACAGCTGCTTGCTTTGGGCAACAGCACGGGGGCAGGCCATGAGATTGTGATTGTGGTCGGCGATGCGGCGGGTAATACGGCATCAACCTCGCTGGACTTCCCCGCCATTGTCACCGGATTACCGACGGTCACCCTCGATCCGCTGTCGCTGGCGGGTAACGGTATTCTGACACTGAATGAAGTCGCTGGCGGGATCACGTTGGGGGGGAATGTGACCTTTAATGGTGATGCGGCTAACACCCATGTCATTGTCAATGTGAACGGTACGCCGATTGAGGCCACCATCAACGGTGATGGCACCTGGAGTCTGCCGCTGTCGGGTGGCGTATTAGCCACGCTGCCGGACGGCAACTGGCCAATTACGGTGACGGTGACGGATGGCGTGGGCAACGTGGGGCTCCCGGCAGATGCATCGCTGACCGTGGCGATTAACGATGTGCCCGTTCCGACCATTACCACCCCGTTCGTTGATGGCCTGCTAAGCATTGCAGAAGCTGGCGTGGACCAGGTGTTAAGGGGATCGACGGGGGTATTGGGTACGGGTCAGACGGTCACTGTCAGTATTGACGGCGCGGCAGCCGTGCCTGCCGTCGTTAATGCCAATGGTAGCTGGTCGTTGGATCTCAGCACCGGCCTGTTGTCTGGTCTGGCCAACGGTGAACACACCATTACCGTGGTGGCGACTGACGCCTACGGCAATGAGGCGGAGGTCGATGGCAGCTTTGATGCGCTGCTGACCCTGCCAATACCGACCATTACTAACCCGTTCGGCACCGGGCTGGGCATTGATGAGGCGGCGGGAGCGATCACCATTACGGGTAACACCGGCATTCCGGTGGTGGCTGGGCAGGATCAGAGCGTCACGCTGAAAGTCGATGTGAATGGCGTGGTCTACGATGCGACGGTGGTAGGGAATATCTGGACGGTGGAACTGCCTCCGGGTGCGCTTAACGGCCTGAGCAACACAACACACCAGGTGATCGTCACCGTCATTGATGCTGCAGGCAACCCGGCAACGGAAACGCTCGACTTTAACGCCTATCTGACGGTGCCGCAGCCCACCATCGCGGTACCATTTGATAATGGCTATCTTAACGTTGATGCGCTGGCAGGGGCGGTACTGACCGGTACTACTGGCGCGGTCGGCGCGGGGCAGAGTGTGACCCTGACCTTTGGTGGCCTGGCGGCGATCCCTGCGACGGTCGTTAATCCTGATGGCACCTGGTCGCTAACGTTGTCTGCGGGCCAGATGGCCGATCTCGGAGGTCTGGGGCAAAATCTGCAAACCGTTAAGGTCACTGTGACCGACCCGGGGGGGAACACCAATACCCTCAATGAAGGCTTTATCATCGATACGACTGCGCCTGTGATTAACGGACTGACCTTCGCCGGCGATAATGTTCTCAACTACGTCGAAAGCCTGAATACGCAGACGTTGACCGGGATTTCCAATCCTGCTGATGCAGGGGCCACTGTGACACTTCAAATTGGTACTCAGACCTTAACCGGCCTGGTGGGTACCAACGGAGCATGGACGATTAATGTCGGGGTGACGGATCTCGCGGCACTGGTGACCGCAGGCGGTAATTACACGGTGTCCATTACCGACGTTGCGGGCAATACCACCAGCGTTAATGGTGCTGTTGGGTTAAACCTCAGCCCAACGCTTGACGGTTACATTACGCTGGCTCCTGTCAGCGGCGATAACATTATCAATGTGGCCGATGGCCCTAATACCCTTATCAGCGGGACGCTCAACAATGTCCCTCTGTCGCTGGGCGGGCAGATCACCATCACGGTGGGTGGCATTCTGGTCGATACCATTTCGGTCGATGCACTGCGCCTGAACAATGAGTTTACCTCCCAGACGCTGGTGAATGCGGACCTTCCGGCCGGTTCACAGCAGGTGGTGGTGACCTTTACGCCAACCGTTGGCGACCCTGTTGTCGCCAACACGACGGTTCTGATTGATATCACTGCGCCTACTGTGACGATCACGCAATTTGCCGGAGATAACATTCTCACCGTGGCGGAAGCGGCCACATCACAGACGATTACCGGTACCTCATCGTAAATTGGCAGCACGGTTTCTGTGACGCTGGGAACCAAAACCTACACCGCCGTGGTGCAGGCTGGCGGCGCCTGGACGGTGAACGTGCCGTCTGCCGATCTGCAAGGGCTGGCTCAGGATGTGACCAGCATCAGCGCCAGCGTGAAGGATGCGGCGGGTAATACCGGGTCTGCGGTACTTAACAATGTGATTGTGGATACTGTCGCGCCATCGTTGCTTAATGTAGACGCCTTGCTGGGTGATAACGTCATCAACGCGACTGAATCACTGCTGACGCAGACGCTGACGGGGACTGTGTCGGGAGCCGATGGTCAAAATATTTATGTTTACCTCGGTAACAGCACTGTTCCTCTGGCGCAGGCAACCGTCCTCAACGGTGCCTTTAACCTTGAGCTGACGCCGACGGCGATCGGCGCCCTGTTGCAGGGCGGTAACGTGCTGACGGTGAAAGTGGCGGATGACCATGGCAACCAGACCAGTGCCGCCATCACCATTAACAAAGTGTTCAACAGCCTGCTGGGGCTGACGGTTGATACCGTGTTTGGCGATCCTGCGGGCACCGGGGGTTACCTGAATGCGGTTGAGGCTGGCCTCAGTCAGCTGATCACCGGTACTGCGGTGTCCGCAGCGGGGGGATTAGTGTCACTCACGCTGCTCAGTGGTCAGGTCCTGACTGCCACTGTTGGTCAGGATGGCAAATGGTCTCTGGCAGTGCCGCCAGCGGCGCTGGCGACCTTGCAGGAAGGGGCCAATACGCTGAACCTGGTGGTGACTGACGTCGTCGGTAACGTTGCCAGCGCGACGACATCGGTCACCACGATTGTCAATAATCTGCCGGTGGTTAACACGCTCACCAACCTGTTTGGCGACAATAACGTGCTTAACCTGCTGGAAGCGCAGGCCGGACAGACCATCGGCGGCGAATTAAATGCGGTGGTCGGCTCGGTTGTTACGGTGACGCTGGGTGCCAGGGCTTATACCACCACCGTGCAGGCGGGCGGCGGCTGGAGCGTAGACCTCTCCGCCACCGATCTGCTGGCGCTCGGGAATGGCAATCTGTCGCTGGGGGTAAAAGTGGTCGACCCGGCGGGTAACGTTGCCAGTAATAGCACCAGCATCACTGTTGCGACGATTAAACCTGAGATTATCCTGAATCCGATCCTCGGTGACGGCTTACTGAATATTGCCGATTTGAGCAATGTCGCCAGTCAGCTGGTCAGCGGTACGGTGAAAAACGTGGCAGCCGGTACTATCATCAAAGTGATGATCGGAACAACTGAGGTGGACGCGACGGTTGATGCCACCGGTAAGTTCAGCGTTGGCCTCACTTTGCCTCAGTTGCAGGGGCTGCAGTCCGGTCTGCTGGATATCAGTGCATCGGTGAAAGACAGCCTGTCCGGTAATGAATCCACCCTTTCCGTTACGGGGGGACTGCAGGTCAGTCTGACTCCGCCAAGCCTGTCGTTGAACCAGACGCAGCTGTTCGGGGATGGCCTGCTGAATGCGGCGGATGCACTGGTTAATCAGCTGATCAGCGGCACCACCACGGCGGGGGCGCGTGTCGTGGTCACTGTTGGTGACAGCACTACGCCACTGCTCTCCGGCACGGCAGGGACTGACGGGGCCTTTAATCTGGCGCTGACGCCATCGGCGCTGGCGACCCTGTTAGACGGCGGTGTCACCCTTAAAGTGACCGTCACCGATACGGCGGGTAACAGCAGCAGCAGCACACTGGCGGGGACGGTGGGCATTCATGCTTTACCATCGGTCACCCTTAACCCGCTGTTTGGCGATGGGATATTAAGTGTGACAGAGGCCCTCTCTTCGTTAGGGCAGCTGTTAAGTGGTCATGTCAATAATGTCCCAACCGGTACCCTGGTCAGTATTAAAGTCGGTGGCCTGACTTTACAGGGGAGCACTGACTCCAACGGCAACTTCGGTGTGACACTCACATCGGCACAGTTACTGGGTCTGGCGACGGGGGGACTGACGGTGTCAGCAACCGTGACCGATGCGGTAGGCAATGTGGGCAGCAGCAGTGTCGGCGTCACCATCGGGGTGCATGTGGCACCGACGGTCACCGTAGGCACGCTGTTTGGTGATGGCGTCCTTAACGCCGCTGAGCTGGCGACAGCGCAGACCATCAGCGGTACCTCCACCAATGCGGTGGCGGGTTCAACGGTGAGCTTTACCCTGAATGGTATTGCTTACAGTACGACGGTGGGCAGTAACGGCAACTGGAGTATCAGCATTCCGAAAACTGCGCTGGCTGCCATACCAGACGGTCCGTTGACCATCACCGCCAATCTGGCTGACCCGTATGGCAATACCGCGTCCGGCAGCAACAGCGCCAGCGTGATTGCGCACAATACGCCGACCATCACCTTTGGCACGCTGTTTGGCGATGGGGCACTGAATGCGGTGGAAGCGCAGACGGCGCAAACCATCTCCGGTACGGCGTTTAATGCCGAAGGTTCGACCATTCTGGTTAACGTCGGGTCGAAGACCTACAGCACGGTGGTCGCCGCCAACGGCAGCTGGAGCGTTTCGGTGCCGTCGGTGGATCTGAAAGCATTGCCGGATAACACGGCGTCAATCAGCGCCAGTGTGATCAACGGGGCCGGTACCAGCAGCGGCACGATTACGGTTCCGGTGATTGTCGGTACTCACAGCACGCCGACGGTGACGTTGAGCAATACCGCGGGCTTCAGCGATGGTTACTTCAACCTTGCTGAATCCGGTACCGCACAAGTCATTACCGGGACGTCCACCAGTGCAGCGGGGGGCCGGGTCACTGTCAATATTGAAGGGATTTCATACACCGGCACGGTAGCCGCTAATGGGACCTGGAGTGTGACCATCCCGGCAGGAGGGCTGACCTCTCTGGCAGATGGGCAGCATACTGCGGCAATCACTGTTGCTGACCGCGCAGGTAACACCAGCAGCACCAGCGCCAGCTTCAACGCCGTGACGCAAAACCTGCCGGCGGTGAGCGTTGATGCGGTTGCCAGTCTGTTGAGTGTCTTGCTGACCGGGCTGACCATTTCAGGGGGAAGCCTGCGTCTGGCGACGGGGACCGCGGTGACGATCACGCTGTCGCAAAGCGGGCAAACCCAGACAATGACCACGACGGTGGGCGCTAATGGACGGTACAGTGCGAAGTTCGTCGGGGGGTTACTCAGCACGTTGGATCTCAGCTCGGTGGTCACAGTGACGGCGGTTGATGCCGCAGGTAACCCGGCGACCACCGTCACCACGCTGCTGTTGGGTTCAGTGTTGCCGCTAGCCACTACCGCCTCGGTGATGATGGCGGTGGCCTCCGATGAATCTCTGGCGTCGACGGATACGTCTTCAATCAGTGCGGCCAGCACCAGTGAAGAGAGCACCACCACTACCGTGCATACGGCAGCGCGTGTGGCCTCAACGCTGGTGACCGACAGCGATACCAGCAGCACCGACCATGCCACCTCCACGGCAGCGGCCAGCACCACGGCCAGCAGTGAAACAGTGGCATCGACGGCAACGGATGACGGCAGCTACACCATTGGCGGGGTCACCATTACGCTGGCGGATGGTCAGACCGTGCACGGCGAATCGGTGACGGGTAGCGTAGGTAATGACACCATCACGGTGAATTCGCTCGACTTTACGCATATTGATGGCGGCGCAGGGACGGATACCCTGGTACTGAACGGTGAACATATTGCGCTGGATCTCACCTCGCTCGGTCTGAAAGTCGAGCATGTGGAGATTATCGACCTTGGCACCTCGGGCAATAACAGTATTAAGCTGGACTTGAACGAAGCGCTGAATATTACCGATAAACAGAGCGATGACCTGCTGATCAAAGGGACGCTGGGTGACCAGGTGACGCTGGCCAATACCGATGGCGGCGTCTGGGCCACCACCGGGCAAAGGACGGTAGAAGGGCAGACCTTTGACGTTTATCACAACTCGGCGCTGTCGTCAGACAACACCCTGGGCGATGTGCTGATCCAGCATAATCTCCAGGTCCATGTCGTATAACGAAAAAATAATCCCAGCTCGGGTCGCATTCCCGCGCTGGGCGTCTAAAGTTAAGAGGAAGTGATAGATTGGTAGCGAAACAATCCAACAGCGGCTTCGGCCGCTGTTGTTCGTTGTGGACCTGAATAAACTAAGAAAGGTGTTTTTAAAGTGAGTAAGGCAAAAATAACAATAAGATATAAGGCCACTGGCGAAGTGTAATTCCAGATTTTGGCCAGTAGTAATGTGCTGATGACAAGGCTAACGTAGGCCGCGCCAGCGCTACTATAATAGCTATTTTAACCATTTTTCCTTGTATGGATTGCATTGTGATCCGTTGTACACCGGGTGACGCTCGGCGCTATTTTTGTAGCGCTGGCTGATGTTTTGCGTGAAAAAAACGGCCTCTGGCTGGGCTTTTCTTCGCAAACGCTTACTCACTTTACCGGGTACACAAGGGGAAACACCATGACTCAGCCTGCATCTGGCTTCGTCGATATACTCTCTCGCGATAGCGGAAAACTGCTGTCTCAGAGCCAGCCCCATACGTCTCAAACCGTGCGGCTTGATCAGCCTTCGCTGGTGAAAATTCACGCACCGACCACCTCCGTTGTTGAGTATCAACAGCAGGGCGACGATCTGATCCTTCACATGCGTGATGGCAGCACGGTGCGCTATCAGCATTTCTTCACGGCCACCGACGGCGAACAAAGTGAACTGCTGTTTGATGACGGGGTGAACCCGCCGCAGCATGCGCTGTTCAGCAGCGGGCTGAATACTACCGATGCCGCAACGCCGCTGACACCAACCTATCAGGCACTGGCCAGCGTTGATGCGCTGCTCGGCGCGCCCGCCGCAGCGGAGAGCAGTGGAACCCTGACGGCCGTTGGTCTGGGGCTACTCGGACTGGCCGGGGTCGGCGGTGGCGTGGCGCTGGCCAGCCATCACAGCAGCAACGATGACAGCAGCAGTCAGAGTGCGCCTGCCAGCGGCGGT
Organism: Erwinia sp. MYb416; assembly: GCF_037479575.1. Lineage (NCBI taxonomy): Bacteria > Pseudomonadati > Pseudomonadota > Gammaproteobacteria > Enterobacterales > Erwiniaceae > Erwinia > Erwinia sp. MYb416. The sequence goes on along the minus strand of NZ_JBBGYT010000439.1, from coordinate 507,212 downwards.
GACACCCCGGTGGTTGTGCCACCGGAGAGCAGCACAGGAACGGGCGGCAGCCCGTCACTCACCGTGACCCCGCTGACGGGTGATGCGGTGATCAGTGCTGACGAGCGCCAGAGCGATCAAACCTTCAGCGGGACCTCCACCAATATTGCCGCAGGCAGCACCCTGACCGTCAGCCTGAATGCGCACACTTACAGCACGCAGATTGCCAGCGATGGCAGCTGGAGCGTCATCCTGCCTGCCGCAGATCTCCAGGCGCTGCCCGACGGCAGCAACACCATCAGTATCAGCTTCGTTAACGCCAGCGGCGGTACGTCGACCGCAAATAAAGTGATTACCGTTGAGCCGCTGACGCCCATCGGTGAGCCGCCGCATCCCACCCTCGACCTGCCGTTTGGCGATGGCATCCTGAACAGTGCCGAGCTGGCAACGCAGCAGACCCTGACCGGCAGCACGGGATCGACCGGCAGTGGGCAGAAGGTGGTGGTGACGATGGGTGAAGAAAACTACAACGCCACGGTGGACAACGACGGTAACTGGTCACTGAGTCCTGATTCGTACGCCCTGTATTTGATGGGCCAGGGGGAAAGCACCATTGTGGTCACCGCCACCGATGGCTGGGGCCAGCAGGGCAGCAGCAGCACGCCGATTGTTATCGACACCAGCGACCCACAAATCACCATGAATGAGATTTCGGGCGATGACGTGATTGATGCCAGTGAAAAGGGTGACGATTTGCTGATTAGCGGTTCGGCCTGGGGCGAAGCGGGACGGACCGTGGATGTGCTGTTCAATGAGCAAACCTGGCACGCGGTGGTGAGCAGCAGTGGCACATGGAATCTGGCTATCCCGGCCAGCGCGCTTCAGGGGCTGGACGATGGCGTCTATCGCGTGCAGGCCAGCCTGAGTGATGCCGCGGGTAACAGCACATCTACGGCGCACAACATCACCCTCGCAACCTCTGTTGATACCCTGCCGTCACTGAGCATTGACCCCATCTCCACCGATGATGCCGTCAACTACCGTGAAGGGATCTATGGGCTTGAAATGTGGGGCACCTCCAGCAACCTGCCTTCCGGCACGGTGGTTACACTGGATCTTGCGGGTAAAACCTATTATGGCAACGTCGCCAGCGACAATATCTGGCGCGTGTCGATCAATGACAGCGAACTGGCGGCGATCACCGACGGTAAATATACCTTTACCTTCAGCGCTACCGACCCCAATGGCAACAGCACCAGCGCCACCCGCGATGTCCTGTTGCTCAGTCATTACACCAGCAAAATTGGTTTCACCGTCGATGACGTCACCCCGGCGGACGTTAGCGTGGTTGACGGCCAGGAGTACGTCACCATTGGCGGCACCTTCGCCGATACCTTCCCCATTAACTTGATCAGCATCCGGGTGGATGACTATCCGTATTACAGCGCGACCCTGACGGAGGATCACCACTGGAGCATCACCGTGCCGCTGTCCGGTTCCAATGTGCATGACGGGCTGAATTATATCTATTTTGGTACCTCGGACGGTGCCGGTAACTGGGTTGAACAGTCTGACCAGATCCACGTTGATCTGGGGAATGCGACGGACAGCGGATCGCTGCAACTCGCCAGTCTGGGTCTGGCAACGCAGAGCGATGCGCTGGTGGCCGCGACAACGCAGGACGACCTCACCGCCGTTCAGTCACTGCTCCTGACCGGGGACAGCCCGGTGGCGCTCAGTACCACCGACAGTGGTGTCTGGTCACAGGTGTTACCGGGGGGCAGCAGCGAACCGATGTCGGATGTGTATCACGCTCCCCTTCAGGAAAGCACGCTGGCAGACGTGCTGACGCAGCATCAATTGCAGTTACAAACCGCTTAATTGGGGGCAGAAGAGGCGGGGTATTTCCCGCCTCTGGCCCGGAACATAATGATCACAGGTGTCTGGATGAAAAATAGGGTGATATTGCTGTGTTTCACAACCTGTCTGGTTGGGCAGAGCGCACTGGCGGCGAAAGAGGAACCTGTTGCGGCATTTAACTGGCGCGCAGCACCCACGGAAGAGCAGATTGCCAGCCTGACGCTGCGTGACGCTATCCTGCGAGCCTTTGCACGTAATCCCAAAATTTCTGAAGCCGCTGCACAGATCCGCGTCGGTGAGGCCGAGTTGGATGCGGCGAAAAGCGCCTGGTATCCCCAGGTGTCGCTGGCAGCCAGCGGCGGGCGATCGCACCAGACCGACTCCTCCGGCAGCCTGAATAACAGCGGTTCGGGTGGCATCACCCTCAGCCAGTTGCTGTATGACTTTGGCCGTACCGGGGGGGCAATCGACGAGCAGCACAAGCTGTCCGATGCCTACCGCTATGCGCTTTATGACACCATGACCACCGTGGCGCAGGACACCCTTCAGGCGTATCTGGCAGTGAAACGCTACCAGGCGCTGGTGGATGCCGCGCGTCTGAATATCGCGTCTTTGCAGCGTGTCAGGGACATGGCAAAACTGCGTGCAGATGCCGGGCTAAGTTCCCAGTCTGATGTCCTGCAGGCACAAACCCGCATTGCCGGTATGAACGCCAGCATGGAGCAGTATCGCGCACAGGCGCGATCGGCGCGTGCGCAGCTGACCGTGCTGACGGGCGTAACGTCTGAAAACCTGCCAGAACTGCCACAGGCGTTGCTGAACCAGCAGGTGACACTGGACAAAATCGCCTATGAGAAAAGCGCTGCCGTGCGCAGTGCGCAGGCGAAGCAAGAGGCGGCGCTGGAGCGTGTGCGCCAGGCCTCATCCAACCACTGGCCGACCATTAAAGTCCAGGCTGGCCGCACCCGTTATGAAAATGACAGCCGATCCTACTGGGATGACGAACTGCAATTGCAGGTAGAAGCGCCGCTGTATCAGGGCGGGCTGGTGAACGCCAAAACTCGTGCCGCTGAGGGCGATCGTGAAGCGGCTGAGGCCGCCATCCAGCAGTCAAAACTGCAAATCAACCAGAATGCCTCTACGGCCTATGCCGACATGATTGGCGCGCAACAGCGTAAAGAGGCCGGTGAGCAGCAGTTGAGCAGTGCAGATCATACCCGTGAGGTGTATGCCGATGAATACAAACTGAATAAGCGTAGCCTGAACGACCTGCTGAGTGTTGAGCAGGATGTCTTTCAGGCTGACAGCAGCCGCCTGACGGCGCTCTACGATGGCTGGGATGCCACGGTTCGTTATGCCGCAGCGGTGGATAATCTGCTGGATATTTTGGGCATTGACCGGGAAAAGAACAGTGGACAAACGCTGCCGTCGCTGTGATGCGGCGCTCGTAAGACAACCAGATAAGGCCGTTTTTTATGACTAAACAAACCGCAACCACGGAAAACTGGATCGATGCCATGCTGCGTGTGGCCGCCCGCTTCGGTAAACCGGCTGATGGTAAAACACTGCGACAGCAGATGCGCTGGTTTGAGCACCTCACGCCGCCGCAGCAGCTGGAGCGACTGGCGGGGCTGCTCGGGCTGCATCTCACTATGACACCGCGTGACAAAATCCGCTGGCGTCAGGAAGTGACGCCCGTGGTGCTGATTATGGAGAGCGGCAGTGTGGTGGTGATTGAAGCCATTGATGGTGAAGGCAATGCCCGTTACTGGCTCAGTGACGGCGGTGACGTGGTGCGTGAAACCGAACTGGCGCTGCTGCTGGCACAAAGTCAGCAAGAGGTGGGGATTATCGGCGTGGCGGCACGTGGGCGCGATGCGCGTATTGATGAGTTCGTCCAGCCGTATAAAAAGCACTGGTTCTGGCAGAACTTCCAGGGAATGGGGCGCAAAATCGGTGAGATTTCCCTGGCCTCGATCGTGGGTAACGTGCTGGCGCTGGCGGGGATTCTGTTCTCCATGCAGATCTATGACCGGGTGATCCCCGCGCAGTCAGAAGCCACGCTGTGGGTGCTGTTTGGCGGCGTACTGATTGCCGCCGTGATCGAATATCTCATCCGTCTGATGCGTACGCAGGTGTCTGACATGATGGGAAAACGCATCGACCTGAAAGTCTCTTCCATGCTGTTTGCGCGTGCGATGAATATCCGTAACGAGGCGCGACCAAAATCCACCGGATCGTTTATCTCCCAGCTGCGTGAAATTGATCAGGTGCGTGAGCTGCTGACCTCCACCACCGTGGGGGCGGCGGCGGATATGCCGTTTGTCATCCTGTTCCTGTTTATTATGGCGTTTATTGGCGGCCCGCTGGTGATCGTGCCGCTGCTGGCGATCCCGCTGATCGTCATTCCCGGCCTGCTGATCCAGATTCCTATGGCGAAACTGGCCAAAGAGGGATTACGCGAAGGGGCATTGCGTAACGCCATCCTGGTGGAAACCATTGAAGGTATTGAAGATATTAAATCACTGCAGGCTGAACCCTATTTCCAGCGTCAGTGGGAGCAGACGCACGAAGTGAGCGCCGCGATTGGCATGCAGCAGCGTCTGTGGGGCGCGCGCCTCACGGGCTGGGCGTCAAGCGTGCAGCAACTGACCTACGCCAGCATGCTGGTGTTTGGGGTCTATCTGGTGCTCGATGGTCAGATCACCACCGGTACGCTGGTGGCGAGCAGTATGCTCTCTTCGCGCACCATTGCGCCGCTGATGCAGCTGACGATGGTGTTCTCGCGCTGGCAACATGCGAAAAGTGCGATGAACGGGCTGGATGAATTGCTGAAGAAACCGCTCGACCAGCCGGAAGAGGGAGAAATGGCGCACTGCCCAACGCTGACCGGTCACTACGATCTGCGTGGCGTGCAGTACAGCTACGATGAAGAAAACGTGAAAAACGTGATCACCATTAACCAGCTGCAAATTAAACCCGGTGAACGCATCGCTATCCTGGGACGTGTGGGGGCCGGGAAGTCGACGCTGCTGAAACTGCTGGCCGGGCAGGCGATGGCGACCCAGGGCAAAGTGATCGTCGACGGCGTGGACTTACGCCGCATTGACCCGGTTGACCTGCGGCGACAGTTGGGCTGGTTGTCACAGGATTCTCGTCTGTTCTTCGGCACCCTGCGCCAGAACCTGATGCTGGGCAACCCCCACGCCAGCGAGCAGGATATGTTACAGGCGCTACGCGTCAGCGGTGCACTGAGCCTGGTGCAGCAGGATGCGGCCAGCCTGGACCGCATTATTAATGAGGGCGGACGCGGACTCTCCGGCGGGCAGCGCCAGATGGTGATGCTCAGCCGTATGATCCTGCGCCAGCCGCAGGTGGTGCTGATGGACGAACCCACCGCGTCGATGGATGAACAGCTGGAAGAACATGTGATCAGTCAGATGAAAGGCTGGCTGAGTGGGCGCACCCTGATACTGGTGACGCATCGCCCGGCGCTGCTGAAAATGGTCGATCGCATTATTGTCATGGATAACGGCCGCGTGATTGCTGATGGCCCGAAAGATGACATCCTGAAACGTGCTACCGCGCAGACGGCACAGGCCCAACCGCCGGCGGCCAGTGCAAGAGGAGATGCCGCATGAGCCTTGTATTGATGGATCGCAGTCTGAAACAGAATGAACGGCGCACCTCGGCCATCATCTGGGTCTGTACTGCCGCGCTGGTGCTGTTTTTTGTCTGGGCACATTTCGCCATTCTTGATGAAGTGACGGTGGGAACGGGCAAGGTCACGCCGCTCAGTCGTGCGCAGGTGATTGAAAGTCTGGATGGCGGCATCGTCGACCAGCTCAACGTCCATGAAGGCAATATCGTCGAGAAAGGGCAGGTGCTGGCAAAACTTGACCCGACGCGTTTTCAGTCCAACTTTGGTGAGGCGGCATCACGCGCGCGAACGCTGCGCGGATCGGCCGAACGCTTAACCGCTGAACTGACGGGCGCGCCGCTGAAATTCAGTGCCGAAACGCTGAAAGAGCCGGATCTGGTGGCGCGTGAAACGCAACTTTACCAGTCGCGGCGGCGTAATTTGCAAGAGACCGTCAGCAATCTGGAGCAGTCAAAAAAACTGGTTCAGGATGAGCTGCGCATGACCCAGCCGCTGGTGGCGAAAGGGGCGGCGGGTGAGGTGGAAGTGATCCGCCTGCGCCGTCAGGTCGCTGAGCTTCAGGGAAAAATAGATGAGGCACGTAATGACTACGCGGTACGCGCACGCGAAGAGCAGGTGAAGAACAACGCGGACCTGGATGCACAATTACAGGTGATGACCGGGAAAGAGGATCAACTGACCCGCGCCACTATTTACTCACCGGTACGCGGCATCGTTAAAGATATTCAGGTCACCACCGTGGGCGGCGTGTTGCAACCCGGCGGTAAGCTGATGGAGATTGTCCCCCTTGAGGACCAGCTACTGATCGAAACACGCATTAACCCGCGTGATATCGCCTATATCCGTCCGGGGCTGCCCGCCACGGTCAAAGTGACGGCGTATGATTCGTCAATCTATGGCGATCTGCGCGGTGAAGTGGAGACGGTATCACCCGATACCTTGCAGGATGAGGTCAAACGTGACCAGTACTATTACCGGGTTTATGTGCGTACCGACAAGGCCGAACTGACCAACAAAGCCGGACGAAAATTCCCGATCGTGCCGGGGATGGTCGCGAACGTAGAGATTAAAACCGGCCAGAAATCCGTCATGGATTATCTGATTAAACCGCTGAATAAAGTTAAAGAGTCGATGCGCGAACGCTAGATTTTCGTCGCCAGATAATACCAGGAAAGAATAATTTCGCAGGGGAATAAAATACGTAAAAAAATGCCAGGCACAAAGCCTGGCAATATTAATAGGTGGTGCAACTCATTCGGGGTGAATGAAGATAATAATTCAATAAATGATGATAGCGCGCTAATAATACTGCTTCATGGCAGAATAATTTTATCAATCAGTGCGCATTGTTACATGTAGGTGTAATGCAATGAATTATAAGACGAATCTTATTTTTTGTCTTTAAGTGCGCAATTAGTTATCTATTTGTGCTGCGTAAAAGTTCCGCTTTATTTACATTAAGAAATGTGTTTACCCCCTTAAGAAACATTTTATGTGATTTAGTATCATTTTCTTGATGGATTATTACTCTCCCAAGCTTAACATGACACTAAGTGCTTAATTTTTACCTACAGCACGCAGTGGCAATATAAGACTTATAATCGAGAGGGTATTAAAAAATGAAACTTCGCGTTCTTTCTCTGATGGTCCCGGCGTTGCTGGTAGCAGGTTCAGCGGGTGCGGCAGAAATCTATAACAAAGACGGCAACAAACTGGATCTGTTCGGTAAAGTTGATGGTCTGCACTACTTCTCAGACGACTCCGGTTCAGATGGCGACCAGTCTTATCTGCGTTTCGGCTTCAAAGGTGAAACCCAGATTTCCGACCAGCTGACCGGCTACGGTCAGTGGGAATATCAGGCAGCCCTGAACACCGCTGAAGCCCAGGGAACAGCGAACAGCTATACCCGCGTTGGTTTTGCCGGTCTGAAATTCGGTGACGCTGGCTCATTCGATTATGGTCGTAACTACGGCGTGGCATACGACATCGGCGCATGGACCGACGTACTGCCAGAGTTCGGTGGCGATACCTACGGTGCAGATAACTTCATGTTCCAGCGCGGCTCGGGCATGGCGACCTACCGTAACAACAACTTCTTTGGTCTGGTCGAAGGCCTGAACTTCGCCGTACAGTACCAGGGTAAAAATGACAGCGATGCTGAAGTGGCGGGCAACCGTAGCGCTACCGCACAGAACGGCGATGGATATGGCCTTTCTGCCACCTACGACATCGGTGCGGGCTTCAGCGCTGGTGCTGCCATGTTCTCTTCTGACCGCACCAATACCCAGAACAGCAATGCGCTGCTGGGCAACGGTGACAAAGCAGAAGCTTACACCGGTGGTCTGAAATATGACGCGAACAACGTTTACCTGGCAGCCATGTACACCAAATCGTACAACGCGACTCGCTTCGGCAGCACGGATAATCCGGCCGCCTACGGCTTTGCCGATAAAGCAGAAAACTGGGAACTGGTTGCACAGTATCAGTTCGACTTTGGTCTGCGTCCGTCACTGGCTTACGTGACTTCACGCGGAACCGATATTCAGAACTGGGGCACCCAGAACCTGAAACAGTACATCGATGTCGGCGCGACTTACTACTTCAACAAAAACATGTCGACCTATGCGGATTACCAGATCAATCTGCTGGATGACAACAACTTCACCCAGGCTGCCGGTATCAATACCGACAACGTGGTGGCTGTAGGCCTGGTTTACCAGTTCTAATCCTCACCTGATACGGCCATTTTCCTGGCCGCGATAAGCCTGAGGCACAATAAAAAGCCGCCTCTGCGTGATATGACGCAGAGGCGGCTTTTTTGATCATGCCAGGTTCAGGCGGCCATCACGGCCACTTTTTTATCGCTCTCTTCTCCTTCTTCTTTCCCGGCGAAATGCTGCGTACTGCCTTCCAGTCCTGCTCCTCCGAGCGTCAGCAGTGAAAATCTCAACAGACGACGTCGGGCCTGGTTTTCTTTGACCGCATTTTTGTTGCGCATGACCTTTCCTCATTCTGAACAATAAGGGTTATCAAGCAGAAAACGTGCCAGGTTGGGGGAGAGGGGATTGAGGGGCGGTTCAGGTGGCTTGTGATACTGTGCGCGGCTCAGAGAGAGGCATGATGCACCAGGATGGTGCCGGTGAACTCACCCCGGTGCGGCCGGGGGAGTCTGGCATACCGTGTTAGCGGTGACGCGGACGCGGTAACTGTCGGACGTGTGTCTGCTTGTAATGCTTAAAGCCTGCAAAGATAATCAGGGCGATTGAAGCCATGAGAAGCACGTAATAGATCATTATGGCTCTCCTTTAAGAGTGAATGATGGGCGTCACGAGTGCCCTGTACAGCTACCATCCTGGTGAGCAATGGCGGTAAGATCAAGGCATCGAGTCCGAGTTTTCCCTGCGGTAAAGCACGGTTCGGACCAGTTTTTAATCAAGGTTACAGGTTGATATGAAGAGTAAATGGCGGTTTTTTTTAGGTTTGATGGTGGTTTACTTGCTGGCGTCCTGTGACAATCCTAAGCCATCAGCGGGATCTGAAGGGATGGTGCTCGAAGGTAAAACAATGGGAACATTCTGGAGGGTGAGCCTGGCGGGCGTCGCGCCTGAGCGTCGTGACGCCCTGCAAAAAGCGATACAGCAGCAGCTGGATAACGATGACCACGAACTTTCCACCTGGAAAAGTGATTCGGTTTTGTCACGTTTTAACCAGTATCGCGGCAGTGCGCCGCAGCCCATCAGTAACAACATGGCCGATATCATCACGCTGTCGTTACGCATCGGGCAGCAGACCTCAGGCGCGATGGATATCACCCTGGGTCCGCTGGTTAACCTGTGGGGGTTTGGGCCGGATAAACAGCCTCTGAAGACGCCGACACCGCCGCAGATTGATGCTGCCCGTGCGCTGACCGGGCTGGAACATTTACAGGTAATCAACCGTGCCGGGCAATCCTGGCTGCAGAAAGACCTGCCTGAGCTGTATGTTGATCTCTCGACCGTCGGTGAAGGTTTTGCCACCGACCATCTGGCGCGGCTGATGGAGCAGCAGGGGATTAACCATTATCTGGTGTCGGTGGGCGGCGCGGTGCTGACGCGCGGCAAAAATGCCCAGGGCAATGCGTGGCAGGTGGCGATCCAGAAACCGACCGATCAGGAGAACGCCGTTCAGGCGATTGTCGACCTTCAGGGGCACGGTATCAGCACCTCCGGTAGCTATCGCAACTATTATGAGCTGGAAGGAAAACGCATCTCACACGTGATTGACCCGTCAACGGGTCGCCCCATTCAGCATAAGCTGGTCTCTGTCACGGTGATTGCCACCACGGCGCTGGAAGCCGATGGCTGGGACACCGGGCTGATGGTGCTGGGTACCGAGAAGGCCAAAGCACTGGCATTGCGTGATAAGCTGGCGGTCTATCTGATTTTCAAAGAGGGTGATCATTTCAGCCACTGGATGTCGCCACAGTTTGCGGCCTTTATCCCGCCATCCTCTCCACACTGATACGCGAAGGAGTTCCGATGCTCGATCTGTTTGCCGATGATGCCCCGTGGCAAGAACCGCTGATGGACGGCGCGGTGATCCTGCGCCGCCGCGTTCGTGACAGCGCCGCAGAGCTGATGGCACAGGTGAACCAGATTGCTGCGCAGAATCCTTTTGAACATCGCATCACGCCCGGCGGCCATAAGATGTCAGTGGCGATGACCAACTGCGGCGATCTTGGCTGGTCTACGGACTCACGCGGTTACCAGTACAGCGCCCAGGACGACGTCAGCGGCAAGCGCTGGCCCGCGATGCCCGCTTCCTTCCGGGAGCTGGCCGTGACCTGCGCCGCTGAAGCCGGGTTTAGTGGTTTTTCCCCCGATGCCTGTCTGATCAACCGCTACGAACCGGGGGCAAAGCTTACCCTGCATCAGGACAAAGATGAACGCGATCTGCGTCAGCCTATTGTGTCCGTATCGCTGGGGCTGCCAGCGGTCTTTTTATTTGGTGGTTTTGAGCGCGCTGACGCCTGCCAGCGCGTGCTGCTGGAGCAGGGGGATGTGGTGGTCTGGGGCGGGCCATCACGTCTGCGTTACCACGGTATTCTGCCGCTCAAACCCGGCATCCATCCGCTCACCGGGCCTTTTCGCTTCAATCTGACCTTTCGCCGCGCCCGCTAGCCCGCGTGTAAACGTTCCCGAATGAGAATTGTTATTGATCTCGTCTTGCTTCTCATTAAACTGCAAGCTGTTTTTTACCTGCCGGGACGTTTTCATGGAGTTGCTTCACGTTGTTTATAAGCAGTATCGCTGGCCGTTTATTCTGGTGATCGTGCTCAGCCTTCTTAGCGCCGCGCTGGGGATTGGACTGATTGCTTTCATTAACCGCGAACTGATCGTCACCCTTAATTCCTCTGTGATGGTGTTACCGCAGTTTCTCGGACTGCTGCTGCTGCTGATGGCGGTTACGCTGGGTTCACAGCTGGCGCTGACCATGCTGGGCCACCATTTCGTCTATCGTCTGCGCGGCGAATTTATCAAACGTATTCTCGACACGCGGGTTGAGCGCATTGAACAGATTGGTAACGCTCAACTGCTGGCCAGCCTGACCAGTGATGTGCGCAATATCACCATTGCTTTTGTGCGCCTGCCGGAACTGATTCAGGGGATCATCCTGACGATCGGCTCTGCGGCCTATCTGGCCTGGCTGTCACCGAAAATGATGGTGGTGACCTCCGTGTGGGTGGCGGTGACGATTATCGGCGGCTGGCTGCTGGTGGCACGCGTTTATCAACATATGGCGGTGCTGCGCGACACGGAAGACCGTCTGTATCACGACTTCCAGATTATTATTGAAGGGCGTAAAGAGCTGGCGCTGAACCGTCAGCGCGCGCAGCAGATCTTTGAAAACGTCTACAGCGAAGATGCAAAGACCTATCGTCACCATATTGTGCGGGCCGATACTTACCATCTGAGCGCGGTGAACTGGTCGAATATCATGATGCTGGGCGCCATCGGGCTGGCATTTTACCTGGCGAACAGCCTTGGCTGGGCCGATACCGCGGTGGCGGCGACCTACTCGCTGACCCTGCTGTTCCTGCGCACGCCGATGCTTTCAGCGGTGGGAGCACTGCCCACGCTGCTGACTGCACAGGTAGCCTTCGACAAGCTGAACACCTTTAATCTGGCGCCTTATGAAGCTGAGTTCCCGCAGCTTCCGGCGGCGAAAAACTGGCAGACGCTGGAACTGCGTAATCTGATGTTCCATTACGGCGATAACGGTTTCCACGTTGGCCCGGTGAACATGACGCTTAAGCGTGGCGAACTGGTGTTCCTGATTGGCGGTAACGGCAGTGGGAAATCCACGCTGGCGATGCTGCTGACCGGGTTATATCAGCCGGTGTCTGGCGACATTCTGCTGGATGGCCAGGTGGTGGAAGCGTCCTCAATGGAGAGCTATCGTCGCCTGTTTTCGGCGGTGTTTACCGATGTGCATCTGTTTGACCGCCTGATTGATGATCAGGGGCAGGCGATTGACCCTGCGCTGGTGCAGAACTGGCTGGAACGCCTTAAAATGCAGGATAAAATCAAGCTGGAAGGCAACCGCGTGCTGAACCTGAAGCTGTCGAAGGGGCAGACCAAGCGCCTTGCGCTGCTGCTGGCGACGGCAGAGCAGCGCGATATCCTGTTGCTTGACGAGTGGGCCGCCGATCAGGACCCGCACTTCCGCCGCATCTTCTATCGCGAGCTGTTGCCGTGGTTGCAGTCACTGGGGAAAACGGTGTTTGCCATCAGTCATGATGACCATTATTTCCTGCATGCGGATCGCCTGCTGGAGATGCGTGACGGCACACTGAGTGAATTGACAGGGGATGAACGCGATCAGGCTACGCTGGATGCCGTGAAAAGGACGGATACATTAGTCTAGGGGCGCGGTAAGGTTTTCGTAGGGGCGAGGCACGCCTCGCCCGTGGCAGGTAAAGGTTTTCGTAGGGGCGAGGCACGCCTCGCCCGTGGCAGGTAAAGGTTTTCGTAGGGGCGAGGCACGCCTCGCCCGTGACAGATAAAGGTTTTCGTCGGGGTGAGGCATGCCTCGCCCGTTGTCGATGAGGTCGCGGCGTACCCCGACCCTATGGTGGTGTTGACTTATTACAACACCTTCGCCAGAAAACGACGGGTCCTCGGATGCTGCGGCTGGTTCAACACCTGCCCGGCGCTGCCTTGCTCCACAATTTTCCCTTCCACCATAAACACCACATTATCCGCCACCTCGCGGGCGAAACCGATCTCGTGCGTGACCACGACCAGCGTTGTGCCGGAGCGCGCCAGCTGCTTAATGGTATCGAGTACCTCGCCGACCAGCTCCGGGTCCAGCGCCGACGTGGGTTCATCAAACAGAATCACCTTCGGATTCAGCGCCAGCGCGCGGGCAATCGCCACTCGCTGTTGCTGCCCGCCAGAAAGATGGCGCGGCCAGGCATCGGCTTTATGGCGCAGACCGACCGTGTCGAGCAGCTGCAAAGCCCGTTCTTCGGCATCGGCGCGTGACAGTTGCTTATGGGCCAGCGGCGCTTCAATAATGTTTTCCAGCACCGTCAGGTGGGGGAACAGATTGAAATTCTGGAACACATAGCCCACGCCGATACGCTGTTTGAGGATCGCTTTTTCCTTCAGCTCATACAGCTTATTGCCTTTACGCTGATAGCCAATATAGTCGCCATCAATACGGATAAAACCTTCATCCACGCGCTCAAGATGATTGATTGCCCGCAGCAGGGTGGACTTTCCCGATCCGGAAGGACCGAGGATCACCGTCACGGAACCGGGCGGTAGTTCCAGCGACACATCGTCCAGCGCCTTGAAACGGCCATAACTTTTACTCACCCCGGCAATCGAAATATGACCGAGAGTGGCATCGCTGTGCAGATCGATAGCTTCAGACATGATTAGCTCCTGACAGGGGTAACGGCGGCGCGCAGACGCGCAGAGGCGAGGCGGCTAACGGGTTCACGCGTGGCCCCCCGGGCCAGCCAGCGTTCCACATAGTGCTGGAACACCGATAACACCGTGGTGATCAGCAGATACCAGACGGCCGCCACCATCAGCAGCGGGATCACCTGCTGCGTGCGGTTGTAAACCATCTGGATGGTGTAAAACAGCTCCGGCATCGCCAGCACATAAACCATCGCGGTGCCTTTGGCGAGGCTGATGATTTCGTTAAAGCCGGTAGGAATGATGGAGCGCAGCGCCTGCGGCAGGATAATGCGCAGCGTGCGGCGCGATGACGGTAACCCAAGAGCGGCAGCGGCTTCAAACTGCCCCTGATCCACGCCTAAAATCCCGCCACGAATAATCTCAGCGGTATAGGCGGCCTGCACCAGCGTCAGCCCAATCACCGCGGTGCTGAACTGCCCGAGCACATCAATGGTTTTATACTCAATCAGTGTTAGCGGGGTAAACGGAATCCCCAGTGAGAGCGTGTCGTACAGATAGGAGAAGTTGTAGAGAATAATCAGCACCACAATCAGCGGTAGCGAGCGGAACAGCCAGATATAACCGAACGCCAGCCCGGAGAGCAGCCAGGAAGGGGAGAGACGTGCCAGCGCAAGGCCCACTCCGAGCAGGATACTCAGCAGGCTGGCGATCAGCGTCAGCAGCAGCGTCTGGCCCAGACCACTGAGGATCGCCGGGGCAAAGAACCACTGAGCGAATACTGACCACTCCCAGCGTGGGTTAAACGCCACGGACTGGATCACCACGGCCAGAATAAACAGCGCGATCACCGCCCCCACCAATCGCAGCGGGTAGCGTGCGGGCACGACGCGCAGGGTTTCACTGGGTTTCATTGGCGGCTCCTGCATCGACGTTCTCGTGCAACGGCTTGGTAAAGCGCAGGCGGCCATCATGCGGTGGCAGGCTGTACTCTTCCGGGTCACGGCGGGTATCAAACTGCGGCTGATAACCGTGGGACAGATACAGTCGCACGGCCTCCGGCTGACGGAAACCGGTGGTCAGATACACCTGACGATAACCCGCCAGCAGGGCGCGGCGTTCCAGCTCCACCAGCACCTTCAGGGCCAGGCCCTGGCGGCGCAGGTCACTGCGCGTCCAGATGCGTTTCAATTCTGCTGTTTCGGCATCGAGTGCCTTGTAAGCGCCCATCGCAATAATGTCCCCGTCGCGCTCCAGCACCACAAACATCCCCCGGGGCGACAAATACCATTCGGTCAGTTCGACTTCGGCATCGCGTGCAAAGAAGTCACCGTAACGTGCGCTGTACTCACCAAATAACCCGTCGATAATCGGCGCCAGTTCAGGCGCCTCCGGCGACAGCTGGCGGAACTGTTCATGGCTCATGCTGACCTCCGTTAGTCGCCCAGGCCTTCCGGGTTGATTTCAGAATGGTCAAGACGCTCAATGCCTTCGCCCCAGCGGTTCAGCACCTTGTCGTACTCGCCCCCTTTGATCACGCCATTTAGCGCGGCGTTAACGGCAGTCACCAGCCCGTTACCTTTCTTCAGCGTTACGGCGATATGGGCCGCTTTCGGCCAGCCGCCATCCACGCTGCCCACCAGCCTGGTTTTTCCGGTCAGTGCGGCTTTCCATGCACCGATCACGTTCGGGCCGAAGAAGGCATCGGCGCGTCCGGACTGCAGTGCCAGCGTTTGCGCAGCATCATCCTTCACATAGTTAGGCGTGAACGGTTTCAGACCTTTCTTCTGATTTTCGGCATCCCACGCCAGCAGGATCGCTTCCTGGTTGGTGCCGGAGCCGACTATAATGCGCAACCCGGCGATATCTTCGGCTTTGGTCAGTGAGGTGATTTTACTGTCAGACTTCACGTAGAAACCGAGGGAGTCTTTACGGTAGGTGGCGAAATCGAACTTCTCTTTACGCGCTTTGGTCACCGTCACGTTGGTGATGGCGGCGTCATACTTACCGGAACTGACGCCCAGCGGCCAGTCCTCCCATGAGGTCGGTACCACGTTCAGCTCCAGCCCCAGGCTGTCAGCCACCAGGCGGGCGATATCCACTTCACTGCCTTGCAGGGTTTTATTGTCATCGGAGAACAGCGTCAGTGGCGGTGAGTTCAGTGCCGCAACGGCGACGGTAAACTTGCCCGGTACGGCCAGCTTAAGATCTTTCGGCAGCAGTTTGACGGCGTCCGGATTCAGCGGCGCGTGCACCGGCGTGGCATTGGCCTCGACGCTGATCCCGGTCCCGTTAATCTTGACGGTTTCTGCATTTGCTGTGGTGCCAAGCCACAAAGACGCGCTGAGCAGGCCCAGTAATACGGATGATTTTTTCATGATGAATGACTCTTATTATGGTGAAAATGCAGATGAATCGGGCCGTTCTCAGCCCGTTAAGCGATGTCCTTCAGCGCCGCTTCAGCCAGCTGGCTAAAGTATTCTGCGGCGGGATACAGCAGGGCTTCATCCGGGTTAAAACCAGGGTGATGCAGACCAAATTCACTGTTGCTGCCGATGCTGACAAAGGTGCCCGGCGTGTTATGCAGGTAGAAGGCAAAATCTTCGCCCCCCATTTGCAGTTCGGCATGTTGCACTGCGTAACCCTGACGGGCAGCCACCTGTTTGCTGAACTCGGCCCAGTACTCGGTATTAATCAATGCCGGCGGGCCGGCATGCCAGTTGAGGTCGGCACGTGCACCAAAGCCACTGGCGATGCCTGCAATAAGCGTGCGCAGGCGCTGCGGCAGCTCGCTGCGGATCGCCGCGTTATGGGTCCGTACTGTGCCTTCCAGCACCACTTTCTGCGGTAACACATTCCAGGTATTGCCGCCCTCAATGCGTGTGACGCTGACCACCACGGATTCCAGCGGGCTGTAACTGCGGCTGACCAGGGTCTGTAAGGCGCTGACGATCTGGCTGGCGATCACAATCGCATCCACCCCTTCCTGCGGCCGGGCTGCATGGGCACCTTTGCCGTGAATGTCGATGTCAAAACGATCCACGTTGGCGTAGAACGGGCCACCACGCGTCTCAAACGTACCGACCGGCAGTTCCGGGGCGTTATGCATACCGAAAATCGCTGCCACGTCCTGTAAAGCACCCGCTTTGATTAGCGTTTTCGCGCCACCAAAGCGTTCTTCTGCCGGTTGAAACAGCAGGCGAACGCGGCCGGGCAGGCTCTTTTCACGGGCCTTAAGCAGTTTTGCGGCACCCAGAATCACAGAGGTGTGCACATCGTGACCGCAGGCGTGCATCACGCCCTGATGCTGCGAGCGGAATTCGACCGGGACGATCTCTTCAATCGGCAGGGCATCGATATCAGCACGCAGGGCGATCAACGGCTCACCCTGACCGACTTCGGCCACGACGCCTGTCGCCAGATCAAAAGGCAGGAGGGTAATGTCAGCTTCTTTCAGCCAGCCGGTGATGCGTTCCGTGGTGGCAAACTCCTCGTTCGACAGCTCAGGATACTGGTGCAGTTCACGGCGCCAGGCGACGAGCTGCTGTGCAAGAGAGTGGCTCATGGTCCGGCTCCTTATGCGGCAACCAGCTGGTGGGTGGCCAGCAGTTGCAGGGATTTCAGGCGTGGAACACCTGCACTGATCGGGGTATCAATAATGAATTCTTCCACCCCGAAACGCTGATGCAGCGCGTCCAGATGGGCGTGAACCTGTGCGGCGGTGCCTTTCAGTACGGCGGATTCACGTGGTTCAATCCGGTACTGTTTCGCGCCGGACTGGCGAATAAAGGCCTCGGCCTGGGCCAGATTGCCGACCGTGACGCTTTGGCCGTTATCCACATGCACGCGGAAGTGCTGTAAATCGGCCGCCAACAGATCGGCTTCGGCTTCGCTATCGGCAACAATGGCCTGCACGGCCAGCAGCGCGGATTGTCCTTTGCTGTGTGTGCGGTAAGCCGTCAGGGCGCGTTCCAGTTCCTGCTTGTCGCCATTCAGGTGGGCGGCAAACACGAACTGCCAGTTCAGCTCGGCGGCCAGCTGAGCGCTGGCTTCGCTGGCACCCAGCAGAAAACGAGTTGCCGGGCGCGGTGGTACCGGCGTGGCCAGCAGCTGGTCTTCACCTTCAGGGGCAGGGGAGGCGCTCAGCCACTGATCCAGCGCGCGCAGCTGGCTGGCAAAATCCCCTTTCTCTTCCGCGTTTACACCCTGCTGTAATGCTTTCGTGGACAGCGGCAAACCGCCCGGCGCTTTACCCACGCCCAAATCGACGCGGCCAGGGGCCAGTGATGCCAGCAAATTGAAGTTTTCCGCGACTTTATACGGGCTGTAGTGCTGCAACATCACGCCACCGGAACCGACACGGATGTGGCGCGTGTGGGCGAGGATCCAGGCGATCAGCACTTCCGGTGACGGGCTGGCCAGTGCGGCCGTGTTGTGGTGTTCTGCCAGCCAGATGCGGTGATAACCCAGTTCTTCCGCCCGTTGCGCCAGGGTCAGGGTTCGTGCCAGCGCAACCGCCGCGGTTTCGCCTTCAGCCAGGGGGCTTTTATCCAGTAAGCTCAGTCGGTAAGCCATAATGCATCCTTGAACGGTATCAGTTGCTGGCAATTATTGAAGGAGGGTCCGCTGCTGTAAAACAACAAATCTGGCTTATATCAGTCGGGAAATGGGATTAACCCACGTTTGCCGGGAATCGGCAAAGGCTGTGCGAAATGGGTATTTTGTCTGGCGGGGGGAGTCGGGTTTAATAAAGCTTCACTTGAAGCCTGATGCGACAGGCGGTTAACAGAGGAATAAATGATGAAAGGTATCTGGCTGCACTTCACGCGATTTTTTCAGGCACCCTCTGGCATGGCAACATTAGACAGCTGTCGGGTGATTGAGGCAATGATGCCGATGGTTGAGCTGTACGGTGTGGATCTACACGATCTGCCGTCGCTGCAACAGCGTCATCACGATGCATCCCGTTAATCTCTGCGCTGTTGCGGCCCGATAATCCAGGTGATCACCTGATCGGGTTGCAGTATGGCTCTTCCCTCAAAAATTCTCCCGACCACCATCTCCCCGGAAATTGTCTGCGTCAGACGCAGGCTGATGTGCTGTAAGTCTGCACTGCACTGAATCACTTCCGCTGCACTGAAATCCATAAACTGCAACACCCGCGGGTAAAGCGCCTTATACAGACTCTCCTTTAGCGAAAAAGCCACGGTCAGCGCCGTCGTAAAGGGAACTTCACTCAGTTCCAGGCGTGCTTTCTCTGCTGCGGTGATCAGCATAGAGTGCGTCTCATGGGCGACCTGCGCCGTCATAATACGTTCACAGTCAACGCCCAGCAGCCAATCCTGACGACGCGTCAACAGTGCGCAGACCTGCTGGTGGGTGTGCGACAGTGACCCGTTGATACCTTGTGGCCAGATGGGGGCTCGATCGGGGGTATTACGCAGCAAAAACGAGGGAATACCCCAGCTTGTCAGCGCCTGTTGCAGGCAGTAGCGGCTGGCCAGATATTCAGCACGGCGCTTTTTGACTGCCCGCTGTAAGTGTTCAGGCGCAGGGATAGTCAGCGTGGTAAACAGGGATTCCGTGAAATGCGCGGCATCGTAGAGCGCATCCAGCAGATAGATATCGGGATGCTCGGCCAGCGGTTGCAGGGTGCAGTGTGAAATAAAAGGCGGGTAAGACGGGAGGTGCAGTGCAGTCATAGCCGCTAACCTGTTCAAATAAGATGATTTATTTAAACAGGTTAGTGGCTGGATATCAAAATAAAGGCGTTAATCAGTGATTAGGGGGGATCGCGAAACTTTTCAGTGAGACAACGAAGTGATCGTGGCCTTTGGAGATCTTGGCGCCACGATCGCACCACTGGCTGGCAAGACGAAAGAAGTCGTCACTACCGATGTCATAAGCCAGTTCCACTTTACTGATACCTGAATGAAGCAGTTCTTCTGCGTCTTTGAAGTTTTTTGCTTTGATAATGGCCATTTGAGTTATCCCTGTCTGACAGTGCGATGAAAGTCTAGCGACAGCGTATGATATTACTGTGACAGTTTTGTTTCAGTGATGAAGATTGAGAGTTTCGCCACGTTTTTTGACGGAAAAATGCAGAGAATCGACGAAAAAAAGAGCGTAAAAACAATGCGATCTCTTGCAGGGCGCGATCATTTTTTCCGAGCGACCCGTGCTGAGGGTGTGCATCAGGAGGCTGGCCTGCAACACTGGTCGACCGAAACAGAAGGTCGGCCATCCCGGTTCACCGTCAACGCTGGCCCAGTTACCCCCTCAGATCGCCCCAACTAAACAGTTAACGCCGTCTTACACGTCCCTACAGTTAAGGCTAATTATTAGTTATTTAGTCTTAAAAAAGTCTTTAGGTAGTGTGCTGTGTGATTTATTGACTAGTGTCAAGATTTGGATTCATTAATCCGATACAGTGACTTTAATTAGTGATGATGGTGACTTTCATCACATTTTTTAATTAGGGCATTAAGTTTATGAAAAAACTATTTATTGTTGCTGCTGTGTTATTCGCTGGATGTAGCTCTCAGGCTTCACGTTTGGCTTCCTGTGAGGCTCAAGGCATCAGCCGTGATACGTGCTACCTTGCAGAACAAAATCGTCAAGCGGCTATTGTCGGAGCTGCTGAAAATCAGGCTTTACGTAATGCAAGCACTGTAAAATTTCATGCTCAATCAGCGCATAAAGTCAAAGTGTGGAAAGGGTACGGCGTGGTCGTTAAGCAGGATAGTTTAGGTATCGTTTCTGTTGAGGGTAAGCCTGCTGTATTGACTGAATCAGCACCTAACGGAACTAAGAGTTATCAACAGGGTTTGTTTGATGTTGTTTTCTACCCATCCGGGAAAGTGTGGCTAATTAAATCTGGTGTTGTTCAGGGGGCTTTGAAATGAAACTAATGGTTCTGTTAGTGGTGGTAAGGTCTCTTACGGCATGAGCCACAATAAGCCACCAGGCTAAGGAAGGTTAAATATAGGTAAGTCATTGTGGGGTAAGATAAAAATTGGTCGGCACGGAGAGATTTGAACTCTCGACCCTCGCCACCCCATGACGATGCGCTACCAGGCTGCGCTACGCGCCGACAGAGTCATCTATATTACCCAACTGCATCCTGATTGCAACCCGCTAACGCGT
Source organism: Erwinia sp. MYb416 (assembly GCF_037479575.1). Lineage (NCBI taxonomy): Bacteria > Pseudomonadati > Pseudomonadota > Gammaproteobacteria > Enterobacterales > Erwiniaceae > Erwinia > Erwinia sp. MYb416. The sequence continues at coordinate 486,656 of NZ_JBBGYT010000439.1, read as the reverse complement.
TGACTGCTCTAGATTTATACAGCTAATTTGCGATAAATCGTTTTTCGTCAGTCAGAACCTGTAACAACAATGCCAGCTGCGGCTTGTGATCTTTCAACGGCTGGCCCTGCAAATCCCAGGCAGCATAGCCCCCATTGTTATCCAGCGCCAGCGTCTCCTGCGGGGTGGTGATCAGCAGTTGATGATGGGTGCTGCTGGCAACCCAGTTGTGACGTCGCTGGGCAGCAAACAGATCCTCGCCCTGCGAGTAATCAACCGCTGGCGTGTTGACGTGCAGCAGGCGCTGCATCAGGGTGGTCATTATATCCTGATGATCTGTCAACTTATTGACGGTTTGCGCAGGGGTTTGCGGCCAGTGAACTACCAGAGGTACCTGCAACATTTCACGATTTCCCGGCGTGGTATCGCCTTCCAGCACCACGCCGTGTTGGGCGGTGATCACCACCACGGTGTTCGCCAGTAATCCTTTTTGTTCCAGGGTCGTCAGCACCGTCTGGATCTGCTGGTCTACACTGGCCGCGGCGCGATTGTAGTGACGAGCGCTCTGCTTATCGGCGCTATCACTGCTGTCAGACGTCGACAACGACAGGTAGGAGAACCACGGCGTACCTTCGTTTTTATGTCCGTCCAGCCAGCGCTGCCACTGACGAGTGGTATCCGCATTCGACTGGCTCTGCGATGTCGGTAAAGAGAAGTCGGTGAGCAGGGCCTGGCGATACAGCGGCGAGTTGAAACCGTCGCTGGCAAACAGACCCAGTTGGTAACCCTGTTGCCCCAACGCCGTGATCAGCGTTGAGGGAATACGCGATGACAGCACGCCATCCATATAGCTTGGTGAGATGCCGTAGAACAGGCCAAATAATCCACTGTCTTCCGTAGCGCCTGAGCTGAAATGCTGGCTGAAGCGCACGTTACTTTCGGCAAAACGTGTCAGGTTGGGCAATGATTTCGCCATCGATGCTTCATTCAGCCCATCAACGGTAATCACCAGCAGGTTGTTACGCGTGCCTTTATCACTGAAGGTGATATCGCTGAGCGGATAAGCGACTGACACGGCTTCAGGGTTACCCTGTTGTACCAGGCGGCGTTGATATTCCTGAGCATCCAGCAGGCCGTGCTTCTCAAGGAAGCGTCGCGCGGTCATCGGATAAGAGAGCGGCAGGTTCGAGCGCTGCATAGTGATTGGACGGTAGAAATTGGCATCCGCCCAGATGTACATCAGGTGGCTGGCAAAGAAGGCGCTGATAAACAGCCCGGCCAGGGGTTTACCAAAGCTGCGACGGTTCAGACTGCGCAGTTTCTGCCAGCTCCAGGTGGCAAACAGCATCTCCACCAGGAAGATGACCGGTACGCTGATAAACATCAGTTGCCAGTCACGGGCCATCTCACTTTGGTCGGGGTTGACCACCAGCTCCCAGACTACCGGGTTCAGGTGCAGGTGGAAGCGGGAAAACACCGCGCTATCCACCAGAACCAGCGTCAGCCCGGCAGTCGCGATAATCGCAGAGAGAAAGCGCAGCAGGCGCTGCGACATCACCACAAAGGTCAGTGGAAATATAATCAGCAGATAGGCAGCGAAAACAATAAAGCTGAAATGGCCAATCCAGCTGCTGAATGAGTAGATGCGACCGGCCAGCGAGGCTGGCCAGTCGGAGACAAACAGGTAACGGCTACCCAGAATAAGCGCAAAGATGATGTTAAACAGGGCGAACCAATGCCCCCAGCTAATCATCTGGGACACTTTTTCACGGTAGCGCTGTCGATTTGTTACCATATCGGAATCAGGATCATCTCATCAGTGGGCTTGGTCATCGCGTACCGACGCCTGCAGGGCATCGGCAAACGAACGTGCCATTGCCTGGCGCTGTGCCGGTGACACGCTGGTGTTAAGTAAGTTGGTCACCATATTCCCCAATACCATCAGGGAAAGATCGGTTGGGGTCTGGTTTGATTCCAGAACCTGGACCATTTCTGCGAGGATCTTCTCCACGCGCTCGTTGCTGTAGCGGGATGATTGTGCCATAACGTCAATTTTATACTGAGGTTTAAAGGGCGCTATCTTACCGTAAGAACGTGCTTTTTTCTGCATTTTTATCGTAATGACGCGCGAATGGACTGTGCATCGTTCTGACAGTTGATCGTAAAGTCGCACAGTGATTGAATACGCGCCTGTGCTTAAAGGAGAGTTTACCATGAGTCTGGATATCACCCAGATTGCCCTTCACCAGATGATCAAGCGTGACGAACAGACGCTGGAGCTGGTGCTGCGAGATTCACTGTTACCGTCCAACGCGCCCGTGACGGCAATGATGGAAGAGCTGCATCGCGTTTACAGTGCCAAGAGCAAAGCCTATGGCCTGTTTAATGAAGAGAGCGAACTCGCCGATGCATTACGCAACTGTCGTAAGGGCGAGAATGATTTCCTGGCGTTTAGCCGCGCCGCCAGTGCACGCCTGCGCGATGAGCTGAGCAAGTATCCGTTCGCAGAGGGTGGCGTGGTGTTATTCGGTCACTATCGCTATCTGGCGGTTGAGTATTTGCTGATTGCGGTACTGAACAGCCAGAACAGCATGCGTGTTAACGAAGAGCTGGATATCAGCACGACCCACTATCTGGACATCAATCATGCCGATATCGTGGCTCGCATCGATCTGACCGAGTGGGAAACCAACCCGGAATCGACTCGTTACCTGACCTTCCTGCGTGGGCGGGTGGGGCGTAAAGTGGCTGATTTCTTTATGGACTTCCTCGGTGCCAGCGTGGGCCTGGATACAAAAGCGCAGAACCGTGGCCTGCTACAGGCGGTGGATGACTACTGTGCCGAAGCCAGCCTCGATAAAAATGAGCGGCAAAACTACCGCCAGCAGGTTTCCACTTATTGCAACGAGCAGCTTAAATCCGGTGAAGAGATTGAACTGGAAGGCCTGTCGAATGAGCTGGCCCCGCTGGGAGACAAAACCTTCCAGGCCTTTACTCAGGAACAGGGTTACGAGCTGGAAGAGAGCTTCCCGGCAGACCGCAGTACGCTGCGCCAGTTGACCAAATTTGCCGGCAGCGGCGGCGGGCTGACGATCAACTTTGACGCAATGCTGTTAGGTGAACGTATCTTCTGGGATCCGACCACTGACACGCTGACCATTAAAGGGACACCGCCTAACCTGCGCGACCAGTTGCAGCGCCGTACCAGCGGAAAATAGACGAAAAAAAACGCCGCATTAAGCGGCGTTTTTTTCACATCTAAAACGAACGGGCGATTAAGCGCGAACGAAGTCGATGTGGTGCAGTTTTGGCTTGAACGGGTGACGCTGAACAGCCTGCACTTTTACTTTAGTTTCTTTGCCATCAACAACCAGGGTCAGAACTTCGTCGTAGAAACCAGGCTTCGCCTGCAGGTTCATAACAGAGTCGTGGTCCAGTTCGATAGCAACAGCTGCTTCATTTCCGCCATAGATGATGGCTGGGAATTTGTTAGCTAAACGCAGGCGGCGGCTCGCACCCTTGCCCTGCTCTTTACGAGCTTCAACATTAATAGTGAACATTTTTAAGTCTCTTCAAGTTTTATTCCTGCTACAGGCGACCCAGCAACAGGTGGATTGTTCAGCTTTTATCCGGCAAAGCCAGTTAAAAGCGGGCGGAATTATACCCGGGTTTGCCTTTTCAGGCAATGTATTAAGTCGGAAAGCAGAGCAGGAGCGGCAATCCGTCTGTTTTAACGTAATTCGTTGGCCCGGCGGAAACGTCCCTGGTAATCAAACACTTTCTCGCGCACTTGCCAGTAATGGCGCTGTTTACGCGCGACGACGAAATCGGGATGACGCAGCAGCGGCTGAAGCGCAATGATATCGGCAGCGCTCTTCCAGCCCAGCGGTACGCCGGGTGCACGTTGATGCGGGCGCAGAAATAGCTGCTCAAAGGCGGTGCGCTGCGCCGGGGTTTTTAAACGAAAGCGCTCGCTGACTTCGGTCGCTTCTTCATCGAAGTAACGCACCTTCAGCCATTCGCCCTGGTCGTCGCTCCCGCTCTCCAGCACCATCGCCGCACAGCGCAGCACCAGCGCATCTTTCAGTTTCAGTGCGGCTTTCAGCATATCGTCAGGGTCAACAAGGATTGCATCACACTCCCGGCAGCGGCGTGCGGCAATATCATTTTCAGCATGACAGTGTGGGCAGTTTTTAAAGCGAAAACGGTAATCACACTGTTCACGCAGCCCGTCATCATCCTCCAGCACGCCCTGGCAGCGACGGCCAAAATGTTCGATAAGGGTGCCATCCTGAGTGGTTTTACCCCAGAAGGTATTGGCAAAACCACAGCCAGGGCAGAAAACCTGCACCGGCTGATTATCACTTTTACCCTTGGGCGCACCGACTTCCGGGGTAAAAATATCGTGGGGGTTACCGGCATAGTCGAGGATCAGACAGTCTGTTTTACCAGGGCTGAGCCGCAGCCCGCGTCCGACAATTTGTTGATACAGGCTGACTGACTCGGTGGGGCGCAGAATAGCGATAAGATCAACATGCGGGGCATCAAACCCTGTCGTCAGCACCGACACATTGACCATATACCGCAGTTCACGTGCTTTAAATGCGGCGATCAGCGCGTCACGCTCGGCAGCCGGCGTGCCCGCGCTGATCAGCGCTTTACTGCCCGGCAGCAATCCGAGCACTTCACGCGCATGGTCGACCGTGGCGGCGAAAATCATCACGCCTTCCCGCTGTTGGGCAAATTCAACAATCTGCTGGATAATGTGCGGCGTAATACGCTGTTGCTGTTTCAGTTCACGGTTGAGATCCGCCTCGCTGAACAGGCCGTTTTCCTGCGCCTGTAAACGACTGAAATCATACTGCACCACGGGCATATCCAGCCGCTCAGGCGGCACCAGAAAGCCGTGTTTGATCATATAGCGCAGCGGTAGCTCATAGATGCAGTCGCGAAAGAAGGCGCGTTCGTCGCCTCTGACCATGCCGTGATAATGGAACTGATAAATCCAGCCTTTGCCCAGGCGATACGGCGTGGCCGTCAGGCCCAGCAGCCGGAGCTGCGGATTATGCTGGCGCAGCTGATTGATAATTTGCTGGTACTGGCTGTCGTCGGCATCGCTGATGCGGTGGCATTCGTCGATAATCAGCAGCGAAAATTCGGCACTGAACTGCGCCAGATTTCGTGCTACTGACTGCACGCTACCAAACACCACCTTGGCATGGCTCTCTTTACGTTGCAGCCCGGCGGCAAAGATATCGGCCTCCAGCCCATATGCCTGATATTTACTGTGGTTCTGCGCCACCAGCTCTTTCACGTGGGCCAGCACCAGCACGCGCCCGCGTGCGACCCGTGCCAGTTCTGCAATCACCAGGCTTTTACCGGCTCCGGTAGGCAGGACAATGACCGCAGGTTGCGACGTGTGGCGGAAATAGCGGATGGTGGCATCCACGGCTTCCTGCTGATAGGGACGTAGGGTGAACGACATGAAGACCTGTAAAGCAGCAATAAAGGGACATTATGCCATGAAAGCGCCATAAGAATACGATCCCCTCTGTGCCTCAGCCCCTTCTGCCGCTATACTCCCTGTTCCATTCCGGATGAGCGTTCTGCGCCACATCAAAAGACGATTATCGTCAGTTTCCACTCCAAACTAATTACAGGCAGTGCAGAGTTAATGCGACTTGATAAATTTATATCCCAGCAACTGGAAGTCAGCCGTGTCATCGCCGGGCGTGAGATTCGTGCAAAGAAAGTGACCGTAGACGGTGACGTTGTACGCGATAGTGCATTTAAACTGAGCCCGGACAGCGCGGTTGAATATGATGGCAATCCGCTGCAACAGCAGCATGGCCCGCGCTACTTTATGCTGAATAAGCCGGTCGGTTATGTCTGTTCCACTGAGGATCCCGATCACCCGACGGTGCTGTTCTTCCTTGAAGAACCTTCCGCCTGGAAGCTGCATGCCGCCGGGCGTCTGGATATTGATACTACCGGTCTGGTGCTGATGACCGATGATGGTCAGTGGTCCCACCGCATCACGTCTCCGCGCCATCACTGTGAAAAAACCTATCTGGTGACGCTGGAATCTCCGCTCAGTGACGATACCGCACAGCAGTTTGCTGACGGCGTTCAGCTGCACAATGAGAAGACGCTGACCAAACCTGCTACGCTGGAAGTGATTGATCCGCATCAGGTACGTCTGACCATCAGCGAAGGGCGCTATCACCAGGTAAAACGTATGTTTGCCGCGGTGGGGAACCACGTCGTGGGGCTGCATCGTGAACGTATTGGTGCGATTGCGCTCGATACAGAGATGGAACCCGGTGAGTATCGTCCTTTAACCGCAGAAGAAATTGCCAGCGTCGGACTGACGCGTTAGTGAATTTTTGTCCAGCAGAGGGGCAGGTGAGTGGCAAAAGATAAGAATTCCTCCATGGGACTGGTGGTGATCCTCGGGCTGCTGGCGATGCTTATGCCGCTGTCGATCGATATGTATCTTCCTGCCTTACCGCAGATTGCCCGCGAATTCGCGGTGTCAGCGGGCAGCGTACAGATGACGCTGAACGCGTATATTCTCGGTTTTGCCCTGGGTCAGCTGGTCTACGGGCCGCTGGCTGACAGCTTTGGCCGCAAACCGGTGATTGCGGCAGGAACGCTGATTTTTGCTATTGCGGCTGCCGCCTGTGCTCTGGCGCAGACTATCGATCAGTTGATCACACTGCGTTTTCTGCACGGCCTGTCGGCGGCGGCGGGCAGCGTGGTGATCAGTGCACTGATGCGTGACAGCTACTCGAAAGAGGAGTTTTCCCGCATGATGTCCTTTGTCATGCTGGTCACCACCATTGCACCCCTGCTGGCACCGATTGTTGGGGGCTGGATGCTGCTGATCTGGAGCTGGCATGCCATTTTCTGGACCATCTCGGCGGCAGCGGTGGTCACCACGCTGCTGGTGGTGACCCAAATCAAAGAGACGTTGCCGAAGGACAAACGGCAACCGTTCAGCCTGCGTACCACGTTGCGTAACTTCCTCTCTCTGTTTCGTCACAAGCGGGTGTTCAGCTATATGCTGGCCAGTGGATTCTCGTTCGCCGGGTTGTTCTCATTTCTGAACGTCGGGCCGTTTGTCTATATAGAGCTGAACCATATTTCGCCGCAGGATTTTGGTTATTATTTTGCGCTGAACGTGGTGTTTCTGTTCCTGATGACGCTGCTAAACAGCCGTTGCGTGCGCCGCTTTGGCCCGCTGGTGATGTTCCGTTTTGGGCTGTTAATCCAGTTCTCGATGGGCGTCTGGCTGGTGGTGGTGAGTGCGCTGAATCTTGGTTTTATACCACTGGTGTTCGGCGTGGCGATGTTTATCGGCTGCGTGGCAATGGTCTCGTCTAATGCGATGGCGGTGATTCTGGAAGAGTTTCCGCATATGGCAGGAACCGCCTCCTCGCTGGCGGGTACGCTGCGCTTCGGCGTGGGCGCGCTGGCAGGCGCACTGCTCTCCACGATTACGTTCACCAGCGCGTGGCCCATGGTCAGCGCCATCTTTATCTGCGCCACCACGTCCATCTTGTTGTTTATCTACGCTTCGCGACCGCGCAAATCTGTCCCTGCGGGCTGATGAGTCGTGTAGGGCCGATCATGTGTTGCGATCGGCCCGTGCGAAAAATGTCTCCCGGCGTAATGACAACCCTCTCTCACCCCACTGGCTCCCCAAATCTCGCCTCCCGGCCTAAAAACCCTGCTCAGGATGTTGATTTTTTGTAAAAAAATTCCCATAAAAAAGTAACAACATTGCAGCGAAAACGGTTGTTATCACCCGGCGAACGCGGTAAATATAACGAATAAATGAGAGACATCTCTCAAAAATGGGGCCGGATACGTGATTTTTCATGTCAGCCGATGCTCTGACACAGGGTAAATAGTTCCAGTAATTAACAGGTTAATCTGTTAGCGAGAATTGATGATTTACCTTGTGAATTATTTGTGAAAATATTGTTTAAAAATCGCTCTGGGGAGCTCTGGTGAATACGTTACAACATTCAGTGGTACATCGACTGCCGCAACGCTATCACTGGTGTGCCGGCCCGGTCGGACAGGTCATTGAAGCACAGACCCTTAACGGTCTGAACGGCGATGACGATCTTATCGGGTTGCGCCTGCTGAGCCATAGCGGCGAGTCGGCATGGGAAACCATGCAGAAGATTGAGTCGGCACTCGCGGAAATTCAGTTGGTATGTTCGGTGGTCGAGTGGGAAGGGGAGCCTTGTCTCTTTGTTCATCGTGATGATGAATGCGCAGCAACCTGCCGACTGAAAAGTTTCGGCGTGGGTATTGCCGAACCTTTTCTTAGCGACCGCAGTGCCTGATCGCCATTCAGCGTCAGGCCAGCGTGAGTAACTGTTGTGTATAGCTCTGCTGCGGTGCGCTAAATACCTGCTCACACTCACCCTGTTCAACCACTTCCCCCTGACGCAGTACCACTACCTGATGACACAGTGATCGCACAACGCGTAAATCATGGCTGATAAAGATATAGGCCAGACGGTGCTGTTGCTGAAGCTTTTTCAGCAGTGTCAGGATCTGTTTTTGCACCGAACGATCAAGCGATGAGGTCGGTTCATCAAGGATGATCAGCTGCGGTTGTAAGATCAATGCCCTGGCGATAGCCACGCGCTGCCGCTGCCCGCCGGAAAACTCAGAGGGATAACGCTGACGCGTCTCAGGGTCCAGCCCCACTTCCTGCATTGCGGTGATGACCCGTGCTTCGCGTTCAGCGTGACTCAGTTCAGGATGATGTACCTGCAAACCTTCGGCGATAATCTGCAAAACGTTCAGGCGCGGGTTGAGTGAGGAGTTAGGATCCTGGAACACCACCTGAATCTGGCGCCTGACGGGCAGCATTTTTTTGCGGTTCAACAGGTGCAGAGGCTGGTTCTTAAACCAGATTTCCCCCTGCGAATGCAGCAGACGCAGCAACGCCAGCCCGGTGGTGCTTTTACCGGAGCCGGATTCTCCCACCAGGCCCAGGCTCTCTCCTGGCCGCAGCATGAAACTCAGTGACTTCAGCGCATGATGATAACCCACGGTGCGCCTCATCAAACCTTGTTTGATCGGGAACGCGACGGCCAGATTTTCCACGCGCAGCAACGGCTCGGCCTGCTCGTCAGCCGGATCCGGCTGGCCTTCGGGTTCCGCGTTCAGTAACTGCTGTGTGTAAGCGTGCTGAGGGGCGCTGAAAAGCTGATGGGTGCTGTTATGTTCCACGCCCTGACCGTTACGCATCACGGTCACACTATCCGCCAGCTGTCGCACAATATTCAGGTTGTGGGTGATAAACAGCAGGCCCATATTCAGCTCCTGCTTGAGCTCTTTCAGCAGGGTGAGGATCTGTGCCTGCACCGTGACATCCAGTGCGGTGGTCGGCTCATCGGCGATCAGCAGTTCAGGCTGCGTCAGCAGCGCCATGGCAATCATCACGCGCTGGCGTTCACCGCCGGAAAGCTGGTGCGGGAAATCATTCAGACGGCTGGCGGCCTGGCGGATGCCCACCCGATCGAGGCAGGTCAGCATCTCAGCGCGTGCGGCTTCACGGCGCATACCACGATGCAGTGACAGCACCTCATACAGCTGTTTTTCGATGTTGTGCAGGGGGTTCAGCGATACCATCGGCTCCTGGAAGATCATCGCGATGCGGTTGCCTCGCAGGCCCCTTAGCGTACTTTCCTCAGCGTGTAGCACGCTTTTTCCATCAAACAGAATATCGCCCTGCGGATAGACCACCGGCGGTGTGGGCAGCAGACGCATCACCGACAGGGCAGTGACACTTTTCCCTGAACCCGACTCACCCACCAGTGCCAGCGTTTCACCGGCATCCACGGATAGTGACAGCCCATCCACAACACGACGTTCTACGCCACCCTGACGGAACGCGATACTGAGATCCTGAATCGTGAGCAGCGCCATATCAATACACCTTGCTGGGGTCAAAGGCGTCGCGTACGGCTTCACCAATAAAGATTAACAGCGACAGCAGGATCGCCAGTGAGAAGAAGGCGGTCAGGCCGAGCCATGGGGCTTGCAGGTTATTTTTACCCTGTAACAGCAGTTCGCCCAGCGAAGGTGAGCCGAGCGGCAGACCAAAGCCGAGAAAGTCCAGCGAGGTCAGCGTGGTGATTGATCCGCAGAGAATAAAAGGCAGATAGGTCAGTGTGGCAACCATCGCATTTGGCAGCATATGGCGAGACATAATGCGCCAGTCGCTCACACCCATTGCCTGCGCGGCACGGATGTAGTCAAAGTTACGGGTACGCAGGAACTCTGCACGCACCACGCCGACCAGTCCCATCCAGCCAAACAGCACGGTGATCCCCAGCAGCCACCAGAAGCCGGGCTGAATCACGCTGGAGAGCAGGATAATCAGAAACAGCGTTGGCATACCGGACCAGACTTCAATAAAACGCTGCCCCCAGAGATCGACGCGCCCGCCAAAATAACCTTGCACCGCTCCGGCGAAAATACCCATCACGCTGGAGGCAATCGTCAGCATCAGACCAAACAGCAGGGAGATACGTGTGCCGTAAAGAATGCGCGCCAGCACATCGCCACCGTTAGCATCGGTCCCGAGCCAGTTCTGCGTGGAGGGGGGCGAAGGGAAGGGCACGGTACTGGCAAAGTTAATCGTATCATCACCAAAGCGGATCGGTGCCCAGATGGCCCAACCATTCTGGTCCAGACGAGATTTCAGCCACGGATCCTGGTAGTCAGCCGGGGTTGCCAGCGGGCCACCAAAATCACTCTCCTGATAGTTGACCAGCAGCGGGAAGTAAGTTCGATCCTGATAATGCACCACCAGCGGTTTATCATTGGCTAACAGCTCTGCACCAAGACACAGAATAAACAGCACGGCAAAGATCCACAGCGACCAGTAACCCCGGCGGTTATGGCGGAATCGCGCCCAGCGCGCCTGATTAATCGGGTTTAAACGGCTCATTAGCGGCCCTCAAAATCAATGCGCGGGTCGACCAGCGTATAGGTGATATCGCTCAGGATATTCAGTAGCAGGCCAATCAGGGTGAAAATATACAGCGTGCCGAACATCACCGGGTAATCGCGCTGGATCGTGGCATCGTAGCCCAGCAATCCCAGCCCGTTGAGTGAGAACATCACTTCGATTAACAGTGAACCAGTGAAAAACATACTGATGAAGGTGGCGGGGAACCCGGCAATCACCAACAGCATGGCGTTACGGAACACGTGGCGATAAAGAATTTTTTTCTCATCCAGCCCTTTAGCGCGGGCGGTAACAACATACTGCTTGCGGATCTCATCCATAAATGAGTTTTTGGTCAGCATGGTGAGCGTAGCAAAACCGCCAATCACCGTTGCCAGTACCGGCAGGCAGATATGCCAGAGATAATCGGTGACTTTGCCATACCACGGCAGGGAGTCAAACTGCGGGGAAACCAGCCCGCGTAGTGGGAACCAGTCGAGATAACTGCCCCCGGCAAACAGCACAATCAGCATGATACCGAACAGGAAAGACGGAATGGCGTAACCCACGATGATCAGCGTGCTGCTCCAGATATCAAAGGCACTCCCGTTGCGCACCGCCTTTTTTATGCCCAGCGGTATCGAGACCAGATAAATAATCAACGTGCTCCAGAGCCCGAGCGTCACCGACACTGGCAGGCTCTCTTTGATCAGCTGGATTACTGAGCTGCTACGAAACAGGCTGTCGCCAAAGTCAAAGCGCACGTAGTTCCACAACATGGTGAAGTAGCGCTCATGCAACGGTTTGTCGAAGCCGTAACGTTTGGTTATCTCGGCAATCACTTCCGGGTCCAGGCCGCGTGAACCCCGATACTGACCGTCGCCCGGCGCGGCGTTAAGCGAGCTACGCCCGTGAGCCGAACCTTCCGCCCCGGCGCCGGGGAGGCCGGTCGTCTGACCAAACTCAATATTAGCAATCGCCTGATCTACCGGGCCGCCCGGTGCGATCTGCACAATGAAAAAGTTGATAGTGATGATCGCCCAGAGCGTTGGGATAATCAGCAATAAACGACGAAGTAAATAAGCACCCACAGTCAGACTCCTTAGCGACGTTGCGCCGGCAACTGTGCGGCTTTGTTGACATCGTACCACCAGTTATCAAAACCCTGCGCATAGGTTGGGCGCGTGGCTGGCATCGAAAACTTGTTCCAGTATGCGTAACGGTCATTGGCGGTATACCACATCGGGATCATGTAATAGTTCCACAGCAGCACGCGATCCAGGACGCGGCCCAGCGGCAACAGTGCCTCGGCATTGCCCTGATTCTGATTAATGCGGGTGATCAGGTCGTCAAGCAGCGGACTGCTCACGCCAGGCGTATTGTAACTGGAGTCCATATAGGACGTGGCCCAGTAAAACTGCAGGCCAGTATCGGGCGTAGGAAAGGCCGAATAAACGGTCGGCAGCATATCAAAGTCACGTTTCCGCAGGCGTGCCAGATATTGCGAACTGTCAACCTGACGCACCGTCATGGTAATGCCGACCCGCGCCAGGTTGTGCTGGAAGGGGAGAACCCATTGGTCGTTGCCGCCGCTGCGCAGCAGCAGCTCAAACGTAAAGGGTTTGCCGGTCTTACTGTTGACCAGCCGCTGGTTTTTCAGCTCCCAGCCTGCCTGGTTCAGTAGCGCCAGCGCCTGCAACAGTTTTTCCCGGTCGTAACCCGTGCCGTCAGATTTCGCAGGTTGATAGATCTTATCGATCACCTCCTGTGGATACTGGCCCTTAAAGGGGCCAAGGATCTCACGCTCTTTGGCATCAGGAAAGTGGCGCGCGGCATACTCGGTATTCTGAAAATAGCTGTCGACACGTTTGTAAGCATTATAAAACAGGGCCTTGTTCATCCATTCAAAATCAAACAGCAGCGACATGGCTTCGCGTACCTTACGGTCGGCAAACTGGGGCTTCTGGGTATTAAATGCCAGCCACTGGGTGTTTGTGGCAACGGTATTCGGCACCTGTTCTTTAATGATATATCCGCGTTCGAAATTCGAACCACTGTACTGCGTAGCCCATTTCTTGGCCGACCCTTCGGTACGAAAATCAAATGCGCCGGCTTTAAAGGCCTCAAAGGCGACGTTGTCGTCAAGATAATAGTCGTAGCGGATCGTATCGAAATTATAGCGGCCTTTATTCACCGGTAAATCTGCCGCCCAGTAGTCTTTCACCCGCGAATAGGTTATCGACTGGCCCACTTTATACGCAGAAATACGATAAGGTCCGCTGGAAAGAGGAGGGGAGGGCAGGGGTTCCCCGAGATTGCGATTTTTCCAGAATTTTTCCGGAAACACGGGAGAAGAGATCAGCGACATCATCTTATCGCGGTCTCCCTTCGGCAGATCGAAGCGTACGGTGAGGCGTGAAAGCGCTTTCACTGTCACCCCTTTGTAAAACACCCGATACTGCGGCACGCCCTGCGTCATAAACATATTGAAGGTAAAGGCCACATCCGCAGCGGTAATCGGTGAACCATCCTGAAAACGCGCCCGTGGATTGAGGGTCACTTCTACCCAACGATAATCATCCGGATAACGGGCAAATTCCGCAATCAATGGATACAGGCTGCCGACTTCGTCATCAGATGAGGTAAATAAGCGGTCATACAACGTGTCCGTACCCACCCCGGGGCTGCCACGCAGGGCGAAGCGGTTGAAATTATCAAAGGTACCAATAGAAGAAAGTGTTGCGCTGCCGCCCTTCGGTGCGGCCGGGTTAGCATAATCGAAGTGTGTGAACCCGGCAGCGTACTTCGCCGTGCCCAGTTGAGCGAAACTGTAGCTCTCATTAATTTTTTCTGCCTGCACGCTGGCCGCAGACAGGCTAAGTAATGCAAGGGCAACAAGACGCACAATCATGGTTTCAACAGGCTCCCACCAGCGACAAATCGGTTATATTTGCAAGCCGTGGCAGTCAAACCACGATGAGACAATGATAGTAAAGGTTTTTATCTGATTTAACAGCCCGTTATTCCTTTAAAATTGTACTGGGAACAGGCGTTTGTTGCTCAAGGTAGTACTCAATAAGCTGTGGCACGGTACGTGGGCGACTGAACAGATAGCCCTGCAAATAGGTTACGCCGCGGTTGATCAGCCACAATGCCTGTTCGCCCGTTTCGACACCTTCGGCCACCGTATTAAGGTTGAGTTTGTTCGCCAGCGTCAGCACCGCGTCCAGTACGGGAGAATTGACCGTCTCCATACCGATGCTTTGTACAAACCCCCGGTCGATCTTCAGATAATCAAACTGGAATTTTTCCAGATAGATTAATGCGCTGTGACCGGTGCCGAAATCATCAATGGCTATTCTGATGTTCTGCTGGCGGATCCAGTCGAATATTTCCTCAGTCCCCTGTTCGCTGACCATCGCCCGTTCGGTGATTTCAAACACGTACTCAAAATGGCCCGCAGGCATCATGGCCAGCCAGTCCCGCACATCCTGGCGAAAGCTCGGGTGAACAAGGTGATTGGGCGACAGATTAACCCCCATTTGAGTGCCGACGGGCACTACTTTACAGAGACGATGCGCGTCCTGTGCCACCAGCGTAAAAAGATGGCGGGTCAGCGGCACAATCAGATTCTGTCCTTCGGCATAACTGATAAACGAATCTGGCGGGATACGGCCATCAGTCGGATGCGTCCAGCGCAGCAATGCTTCCAGCCCGTAGCATTTTCCGCTGTGGGTTTCGATGACGGGTTGGTATTCAACATGAAACTCTCCGCGCTTAATGCCAAGCATGATTTCTTTACCCGAGCGCAGGCGCAGCGTAAGCATCAGGAAACAGCCGCAGGTAATCAGTACGCCCATTAAGAGCCCTGCCAGCAGGATAATATGGATATCGCGGCGTGGCAGCGCTTCGCCGTAAAGATAGAGCGTGAGGGGATAACCTGGAATGGCAATACTGCGCAGTGGCACCTTTGGCAGCGCGCTGCGTTTCACCACGCGTTGTTCATCCCAGGTGGTCATCGCACTGTCTCCGGCGACGATTGCCATACCGCTAATCTGTTGCTCGCGTGAGGCCAGCAGTAAATAAGGGGTGAGATTAATATTGAGGGTAGTGAAAACACCGCTGTTGGGCAGGGCAGGGTTTTTTAGCCACAGCACGATGGCGGGTGTATGGGGCATCATCGGCGTACCGGAGATCAGTCGAATGTCGGTGGCGTTTCTGACATCGGTATAGGGAGAGATTTCGCGGATATCCATTTGCATCGGACCGGTAGCGGATGAGCAAAAGGCACTGTGATCTTTGACCAGGAGAATAGCGCGAACATTGGCTGCAAAGGCTGAGCGTTGCGTAAGATCGTTGCGTATGGTTTCACAGGTCGCGTTGGTGGCAACCTGAAGTGGTTGGAGTGTGGTCTGCAACTCGTCGAAGGCGTTAACAACGTAACGTTGCGTATAGCTCGCGAGGCGATCGTGCGCTGCGGATCGCCGGCTCCAGGTGACGGTCAGCATAATGATAAGAAACAGTAGAAAAAAGAAAAAACCTATGGACGCACTGAGACAAACTATCTTGCGCGGCTGAGTCACCTGCCGCCTGACGGTGGTAGATAGTGGCATTCGGTGATCTCTCCCGTTTTCGCCGATTTTATTATTATTGGTCGCGAACTGCTTCTGGTGTCAGCCAGTGAGGATATAACGGAGGGGAAATTCTGTCTCTATCTTATTGATGGTAATCAATTCCTTTTCGGGCGGCCTGCCAGGTAAAACAACTGAAAAATTGTTCCAGGACGACGTAATCCTTTTTGCGGCCAAAAACAGGGTTCACTCCGCGAAATGACGAGCAGGAAGGACGGTATAAAAGGCAAAAAAAAACGCTGCCATGGCAGCGTTTTCATATCTCGTGTTCGCAGATTTCAAGGGAGTGAAATCAGCTTTGCGTTCGGCTCAATACCCTGCGGGCATCGCGGTAACGGTTTTTCCAGTAAGAATCATTCAGGTTCGAAATCATCACACCGCTGCTGGTGGAGGCATGAACAAAGTTGTCATTACCGATATAAATACCGACATGACGACCCGTGGAGCCTGCACGGAACAGCACTAGATCACCTGCACGCAGTTTTGCGCGCTGAATACTTTTTCCGGAATCTTCCTGCTCATACGTTGAGCGTGGTAAATCCAGGCCAAACTGTTCACGGAATGTGGTCTGGACAAACGCAGAGCAATCAATGCCACGTTTGCTGGTGCCGCCAAGACGATAACGTACACCTTTCCAGTCCGCATACTGGTCCATCAGGCGGGATTTGATATCCACATTCTGGACCATCTGTTCGAATTCATCCTGAGACGCTTGCAGTAAAAAACCGTTTTGATCTTTAACTGCATGAGTATCAGTTTGTACATTGTGTCCGCTGTTCGAACTACATGCTGACAACAGTGTCGCTAGTGCGACGGCGGGGAGCACCCGCAAGATATATCTCAGAATAGGTTGAGACTTGACCATTATGTTTGTGATCCCTTGAAGTCCTTAACGACTAAGTCGTTAGCAAAATTGCGAAACGAAACGAGATTAATTAGTACAGGAGGTTAAGACAAATCGGAAAACCTTAAAATGTGTCATTGAGCACAAATTAAAATGTAACTTACCGAAATACTTTAGCCATTTAGCCTAATCGAAAACGAGATTACCCGATAACAAGCCCCATAGCGAGGGCTTTTAAGCACTTTTTTAGAGGATTTTACGATGTAAAACCATTACGTAACGAATTGGTCACATTATCGCCAATTAGCAGCTTAACTGAATGTGCTTAAGCGCAATTTTGCTGCTAACAACTACGGGTCAAGTCAAAATCAGAACAATCTGGATGGACAAGCTTGAGATGTAGCGGTTTCGGCTGTTATCCGGGGCATAATAAATACGTCTTATAGCCCCTTTTTCGCCTGCAGATTATTTGCCTGAACGGCAATATAGTGGACGTAAAAAAGAGTCTTTACATCCATGCGGCTGGGATTATTGTGCGGGTTTATATTTGCCCGGCAAATTGCGATACAGCCAGTTCACCAGATAATCACTCGCCGGTGTCAGCAACCACCAACTCATACCAACCAGTACGATTGACAGGGAACCCACGGCAATATCGGTAAACCAGTGTGCGCCAATCATCACGCGCGGCAGGGCAAAAATCAGCACAATAATCACGGCCAGGCCAAATGCGCGGCGGGTGAAATAGCGCAGCATAAAGCAGGCAAAAATCATCAGCATCATGCCGTGGTCACCGGGGAAACTGTCTGCTGAGGAATCTTTTGTCGGGATCCCGGTGAGTTTGGTCACGTGATTAACGTCCGGGAAGAATTTCGTTGGGCTGGGATGCGAAACCGGAATTTGATGGCCGAGTTGGTTAAGGCCCACTGCCGTGATTAACATGGTGATGCCGATGGCAAACATGCGGCGGCGCCCTTCAGGTGTTTCACGACGCCAGAAATGCAGGTACAACCCGCCCATCGCCAGCAGTGACACACCGTCAAAAGCGCGGAAGTTGGTAATAGCCACCAGCCATAACAGGATCGGATTGGTCGCCAGTCGCTGATTGAACCCGTAAAAAATGGTTTTATCGAGGGTAAACCACAGGCCATGGTTGGCCGGAATATACCATGAGAAAAACAGCGCCAGGCCGAGAACGTTCAGCAGCAAAATCAGTAAAAAACGTTTAATAGTCATATCCGTATAGGGGCTTTTTATAGAAAAGTCGCGGCGTATAATATATCTACAACTATAAACGAAGATTCAACAAAGCATTTTGCAAAAGATTCCATTCTGCTATTTCCTCATGAATTAACTCGATACGGCTATCAGGCGGTGTCGTCTGACGGGTTTCAATATGAAAGTCCGCACCCTGACGATTAATACTCACTAACCCTTCCGGAATGCGTAA
The DNA here is from genome assembly GCF_037479575.1 of Erwinia sp. MYb416. Classification (NCBI taxonomy): domain Bacteria; kingdom Pseudomonadati; phylum Pseudomonadota; class Gammaproteobacteria; order Enterobacterales; family Erwiniaceae; genus Erwinia; species Erwinia sp. MYb416. The sequence goes on along the minus strand of NZ_JBBGYT010000439.1, from coordinate 468,768 downwards.
TACACCCTTAACACGCGAAACCGGTGCCAGTCTGGCCCATTCAAGCAGGCCGATGGTATCAAATACAGTTTCACTGTCGAAAATCCAACCCGCCGCAAAGTAACCCTGTCCCTGATTCACTGCCCGCCGCCAGCGCGCGTTGTCGTCCAGCTTCAGCGCGGCCAGCCCGGACTGCGACGGGCGATGATGATGATGGTGCGAGGGTGTTGGCAGCGCTTGCAGGTTGGCGCGCGGTTGATCGAGTAGTGCAGCATCGATCTGGCCGTGAGAGGTGGCAACCAACTGACGAGGCGTTGCTGTGAGCTGCTGCCACTGATCAAGCCTTTCCCGGTCGGCCTCTTCCCAGCGATCTTGCTTGTTGGCGATAATAATATCTGCGGCGGCAAGCTGGTCGCGGAAGTTTTCATTTTCTAACACGCGTTTATCGGCAAGCTGACGCGGGTCGAGCAGACACAGGGTGGCGCGCAGGTCGATCCAGGGCTGATAAACGGTGGCTGACAGCATATCAAGGATCTGCTTTGGATGACCAAGCCCGGTAGGTTCAATCAGCAGGCGGTCAGGCTTAGCCTGCTTCAGCAGCATATTTAGCCCTACCTGCATGGGCAGCCCGTTGACACAACACATGCAGCCACCGGGGATCTCTTTCAGTACCGCCCCCGTTTCTGCCAGCAGGGCACCGTCGATGCCAATTTCACCAAACTCATTCACCAGAACGGCCCACTGCTCACCTTCGGGTTTACTGGCCAGTAAATGGCGCAGAGTGGTGGTTTTTCCGCTGCCAAGAAAGCCGGTAATCAGATTGACTCGGGTCATATTCGCTCCTCAGGAAAACTTTAATGATATTTATCGTTCTTGGCCCGTATTTGTTTTCATCACATCAATGTATGTAATTGGCTAGAGTCATCGAGAAGAAGATGAATAGTGAGGTTGATATGAACATTATTGCAACGACAGCCGTCGTTATGTTTTTCGCCTCATGGACGAGCAATGTAGTGGCAGACCAGCATCAGTTACCAGGCAGTTCGGGAGTCATCCAGTTCAGCGGGAGGATTGTGGAGTCTGAATGCACCCATAAGATTCAGCAAAAACAGGTGCAAGTCTCATGCGAGCGTAATGGCCAGGCAAGGTTCAGTCATATGTCGTTGAAAAGCACAGTCCCACAGTCTTTACCCTACAATCTCGGCACCAGCCAGATTCGCTGGCTCGACCAACAACACAAGACGGGCATTCTCTTGGTTGATTATCGGTGATATTGTTATGTTATAACATATTATAAATGGCGCCGTCACCTGACCGCGCCATTTTTCACGCTGACTAGTCCGCGCGGCTCATATAACGACGCTCAGGGATATGAATGCGAATCTTATCACCATTGCTGAGGTACTCCGGCACCTGAACGACCAGACCTGTGGCCATTTTTGCGGGTTTTGTGCGGGCGCTGGCGGAAGCACCTTTAATTCCCGGGGTGGTTTCGACAATTTCCATATCTACCGTCTGAGGCAGCTCCAGCGCCAAAATCATACCGTCCATCGTCAGTACCTGAATACCCGGAATACCGCCTTCCGGCAGGAACAGCAGTTCATCTTCGATCTGCTCCTGCTTGAAGTTGTACGGCGTGTAATCCTCATCATCCATAAAGACGTATTCATCGCCATCAATGTACGAGAAGGTCACCTGGCGACGGCTGAGTGAAATGGTGTCGATGATGTCGTCACCTTTGAAACGTTCTTCCACTTTCATCCCGGTGCGGATATCCGTGAAACGCATTTTGTACAGCGTGGACGCGCCGCGTGCGCTCGGGCTTTGTACGTCAATATCTTTAACTAACAGCAGTTTGCCGTTAAAGCTGACGGCCATGCCTTTTTTGATTTCATTGGCTCTTGGCATAAAACAGGTCTCGTATGAAAGATGAGGGGGAAATTTATCGCGACACGTTACTCGCGCCCGCGTCGCCAGGCAAGATGGCCCGGAGAAAAATATGCGCCTGAAGGAATACGCACGGGCCGGACAGGGGGTTCGATCGGACCGAACCGGTTACAGGACAAGAATAGTATTCGCGAGGGCGACCTGCTATTGTCGCGCTTTCGTATTGGAGGTCAGTGATGGAGTGTCGCGCCGCCTGTGGTGCCTGCTGTACAGCACCGTCAATTTCATCGCCTATCCCAGGCCATCCGCACGGAAAACCGGCGAATACACCCTGTATTCAGCTCGATGCTCAGATGCGCTGCAAAATCTTTGGTTCGCCACTGCGGCCTAAAGTGTGCTCAGGATTGCAGCCGCAGCTTGAGATGTGTGGCACAAGCCGCGAGCAATCGATGGTGTATTTGCTGGACCTGGAAGCACAGACCGCCCCCTGAATCAGCCTGCGGGCTGTTCTGTGCTGGTTTCCCCTGACTGAGGTTCCGGCACGCGCAGCAGGCAAAGCAGCGAGGCGGCCATCATGATCACGGCAAACCAGAACACCGCGTGGAAACTCCAGACCTCAGCCACCATCCCAGCCAGCGAGCCGCCAACAATCCAGCCCATACGGGTTGAATTGGTGAACAGCGTTGTCGCTGCACCGGCCTGGCCTGGCATCATGTCCTGAAAGTAAATCATCCCGATGGCTGCCACCACCCCAATAAACATCGCATTCAGCCCCTGCAACAGCAGCATCGATACTTCGCCATCAAACATCAGCGTGCCGCTGTAAAACAGCAATCCTGAAAACGCGGCGCCACGCATCAGGCGGCGCTTACCGCAGCGTTTGGCATAATACCCCGCCAGCAGCATCACCGGGATCTCCAGCCCGGCAGCCAGACCCATCATCAGCCCGGCCAGTTTTTCCGGCAGATGCAGCTCATTCACCACATATAACGGCATGGTAATGAGATACAGACCATTGCTCGACCACATCAGCGTGCAGGCAATAAACAACATCAGCGTGGCACGGCGATGACGGCGCGGAGCCTGAATGGGCTGACGCATCACCAGGGTGGTTTTGCGCATTGAGGGCAGCAGATAGCGCACAATCACCGCGCAAAGTACAAAGGCCACGGCGGCTGTCAGATACATGGTGCGAAAGCCGTAGCCCAGCGCCAGAGCAAAGGCCAGCGGCGGACCCACCATCCAGGCCAGAGAGATCTGCGCACGCATGACCGAACTGAACATCACGTTTTCACGCCCGGTTTTATCTGAATGCTCACGCGCCAGCGCAAACATCTGCGAGGTGGCGCTGGTGCCGAAACTGGAAAGCAAAACGCCTACGAACAGTAAAATAAAGTAGTTGCGGTTCCAGGCAAACAGCAGCGACGCCATTGCGCCCAGCAAACAGCAATAGAGGATCAGTGTTTTACGATCGCCTTTGCGGTCTGAATAGCGCGCCAGAAGCTGGCTGACGACAATGCCAATCACGGCGCTGAGCGTGAAGAACAGGCCAACCATAAAGGGGCGAACATGAACTTCAGTGCTCAGGAACAGGCTGAGGGTTGGCGTTTGCAGCGCACCGGCCAGCCCGGAAATAAATGCCACGATCAGAAATGCAAGGGATTTGCTGTCAGGCAAGGTACGGGCGGGCGCAGCAGGTAATGACATGGGTTCGATAAGCCTGGTGAGGAAAAACGGCGAGATTTTACGCCCTAATATGAAAGTCGGGAAACCTTTTTCAATCGGGGGCGAAAGCGTTTTCATTTTAGGCACTTTTTGCACAATTCAGCGGTGAGAATGCTCGTCAGCATGCCTTCAGCTTTTCACTCTTTTGAGGTGCGTTTTTCTGAAAATGATTGATGAAATGTGCGGAGCGTCAAAAATCTGCTACGCGATTCACAGTAAAACTTGCAACAGATCCGCTATCGGGACCAAACTCATTGAAACGTTTCAGCGTTGTCTCCTCAGGTTGTTAGTGCAGAGATAGCGCTTTTTTTCTCAAATTAGCTGAAACGATTCAAATCAGCAGCGAGGAGAACCATGTTCCAGTTAGAACTCAACGCCATTAAGCCTGGAGCCCAGGCAGGCGACAAACAAGATGCTATCCGTCAGGTCGCCGCCGCGCTGACCGCCGCCGGGAATGTCGGCGAAGGTTATGTCGACGGCATGCTGGCACGCGAGCAGCAGACCTCCACTTACCTCGGTAACGGTATTGCTATCCCGCATGGCACCACCGATACCCGCGATCTGGTGTTAAAAACCGGTGTGCAGGTGTTCCAGTTCCCGCAGGGCATTGCCTGGGGCGAAGATCAAACGGCCTACGTGGTGATTGGTATCGCCGCGAAGTCTGACGAACACCTCGCGCTGCTGCGCCAGCTGACGCATGTGCTGAGTGATGACAGTGTGGCAGAACAGCTGCGCACCACCGACTCCGCAGAAACCCTGCGCAGTATTTTGATGGGTGAAAAACTGGCGGCAGAATTCAAATTCGATACCTCGCTGATCACGATCGATGTGGCCGCCAGTGACCTGATGACCTTACAGGCACTGAACGCCGGTCGTCTGCAACAGGCAGGCGCAGTGGATGCTTCCTTCGTGAGCTGCGTGATTGCCGGTAAGCCGCTGAATCTGGGGCAGGGTATCTGGCTTAGTGACAGCACCAACGGTAACCTGGCCAGTGCGGTTGCCATCAGCCGTGCTGCTGCCCCGTTCAGCGTTAACGGTGAAAGCGCGTCACTGTTGATCACCGTTTCCGTCACCGACGACCAGCCGCTGAATGTGCTGAACTACTTAAGCGATCTGCTGATTAAGCAGAAAGCGGATCGTCTGCTGAGTGCGGACGCAGCCGGAATTCTCGCCTTGCTGACCAGCGACGTCTCCGAACAGGGTGACGTATTGACCGAAGAGTTCACCATTCGTAACGAACATGGCCTGCATGCGCGTCCGGGTACAGCACTGGTCAGTGTGATCAAACAGTTTAACTGTGATGTGACTGTCACAAACCTTGATGGTAGCGGTAAACCGGCTAACGGTCGCAGCCTGATGAAAGTCGTGGCGCTTGGCGTGAAAAAAGGCCATCGCCTGCGCTTCAGCGCCAGCGGTGAAGATGCCCGCGCAGCACTGGATGCCATTGGTGAAGCCATCGCTGCCGGTCTGGGCGAGGGTGCATCATGAGCAGACGTGTCGCCACTATTACTCTGAATCCTGCCTACGATTTGGTGGGGTACGTTCCGGAAGTTGAGCGCGGCGAAGTCAACCTGGTGAAAACCACCGGGCTGCACGCAGCGGGTAAAGGTATCAACGTGGCCAAGGTTCTCAAAGACCTGGGCATTGATGTCACCGTGGGCGGCTTCCTGGGTAAAGAGAATCAGGACGGCTTCCAGCACCTCTTCAGCGAGCTGGGGATTGCTAACCGCTTCCAGGTGGTTGAAGGCCGCACCCGTATCAACGTCAAACTGACCGAGAAAGATGGCGATGTCACTGACCTGAACTTCTCGGGTTTTGACGTAACGGCACAGGACTGGGAGCGCTTTACGGCGGATTCACTGACCTGGCTGGGGCAGTTCGACATGGTCTGCGTCAGCGGCAGCCTGCCAGCAGGCGTTGACCCGGATGCCTTCACCGAGTGGATGACGCAACTGCGTACCCACTGCCCATGCATTATTTTTGACAGCAGCCGTGAGGCGCTGGTTGCGGGCCTGAAAGCCGCACCGTGGCTGGTCAAACCCAACCGCCGTGAGCTCGAAATCTGGGCAGGCCGCAAATTACCGACATTACAAGATGTGATTGAAGCAGCACATGCGCTGCGTGAGCAGGGGATCGCTCACGTGGTTATCTCTCTCGGTGCCGAAGGGGCGCTGTGGGTGAATGCTTCAGGCGAATGGATTGCAAAACCACCTGCCTGTGAAGTTGTGAGCACCGTGGGTGCGGGCGATTCTATGGTTGGCGGGCTGATATATGGCCTGCTGATGCGTGAATCGAGCGAGCACACACTGCGTCTTGCAACGGCAGTGGCGGCTATGGCCGTCAGCCAGAGCAACGTGGGCGTTACCGATCGTACCCAGTTGGCCGCAATGATGGCGCGTGTCGACCTACAACCTTTCATTAACTAACAGCAGGAGACGCATAATGAAAACGCTGCTGATAATCGATTCTTCGCTGGGGCTGGCAACGGGCTATCTGGCAAAAAATATCACCACAGCGGCTGCGGCAAGCGCCGGTCTGACTCTGACGGATAATCCGGCAGAAGCGGATCAAGTCATTGTGGCAGGCAAAAATATTCCGGCAGACAGCACGCTGAACGGCAAAGCCATTTATCTGGCTGACATCGAACAGCTGCTGCGTCAGCCAGCCGAGGTGCTGGCAAAGGCGCAAACTCACGCACAACCTTATCAGGCACCGGCGGCATCAGCGGCTGCGCCTGCTGCGGTCAGCACCGGGCCTAAACGTGTTGTCGCGATTACCGCGTGTCCGACTGGTGTGGCACATACGTTTATGGCCGCCGAAGCCATTGACACCGAAGCGAAAAAACGCGGCTGGTGGGTGAAGGTGGAAACCCGTGGTTCAGTGGGTGCTGGCAATGCCATTACCGCTGAAGAAGTGGCGGCAGCCGATCTGGTGATTGTTGCGGCAGACATCGAAGTGGACCTGGCAAAATTTGCCGGTAAGCCGATGTACCGCACCTCTACCAGCCTGGCGCTGAAGAAAACCGCTCAGGAACTGGATAAAGCCGTGGCAGAAGCCCGTGTTTACCAGCCTCAGGGTGGACAGTCTGCTGCACAGGATGAGAAAAAAGAGAAAGCAGGGGCCTATCGTCACTTGTTGACCGGTGTGTCCTACATGCTGCCGATGGTGGTCGCAGGGGGGCTGAGCATTGCCCTGTCCTTCGCCTTTGGTATCACTGCGTTTAAAGAGCAGGGTACGCTGGCAGCAGCGCTGATGCAGATTGGTGGCGGCAGTGCGTTTGCCCTGATGGTGCCGGTGCTGGCAGGCTTTATCGCCTTCTCGATTGCAGACCGTCCGGGTCTGACGCCTGGCCTGATTGGCGGGATGCTGGCGACCAGCATTAACGCCGGCTTCCTTGGCGGTATCATCGCCGGTTTCATTGCCGGTTATGCCGCGAAGTTCCTTAGCCAGAAGGTCAAACTACCGACCAGCATGGAAGCATTAAAGCCGATTCTGATCATTCCGCTGGTCGCGAGTTTGATTACAGGTCTGCTGATGATCTACGTGGTGGGCAAACCGGTGGCCGGTATCATGGCAGGTCTGACGGCCTGGCTGGCAAACCTGGGTACGGCTAACGCGGTGGTTCTGGGCGCCATCCTCGGTGGCATGATGTGTACCGATATGGGTGGCCCGGTGAACAAAGTGGCTTATGCCTTTGGTGTCGGACTGCTCAGTTCGCAAACCTATGCGCCGATGGCGGCGATTATGGCAGCCGGTATGGTGCCACCGCTGGCGATGGGTCTGGCAACGCTGGTCGCACGCAGGAAGTTCAACAAAGGTCAGCAGGAAGGGGGCAAAGCGGCGCTGGTACTGGGTCTGTGCTTTATCTCTGAAGGTGCGATTCCGTTTGCTGCCCGTGACCCGATGCGCGTTCTGCCTTGCTGCATCATCGGCGGTGCCGTAACCGGCGCAATGTCGATGGCGATTGGTGCCAAACTGATGGCGCCACACGGCGGTCTGTTTGTCCTGTTAATCCCTGGCGCAATCACTCCGGTCGTCGGTTACCTGGCGGCGATTATCGTGGGTACGCTGGTGGCAGGTCTCTCTTACGCGGTGTTGAAACGCCCGGAAGCAGAAGCGCTGAAAGTATAATCTTATCCCCGTAGGGGCGAGGCACGCCTCGCCCGTTTCACAGGGTCAGGCATGCCTGACCCCTACGGGTTTTATTTCTGATCTGACTTCAACCACGCAATTTCATCTTTCCAGATATCCGGATTGACCGTTTCAAGAATCATCGGGATCCCATCAAAGCGTTTATCCTTCATCAACCAGCTAAATACCGTCTTACCGATATTCCCCTCACCCAGGCTGTGGTGACGATCGACACGGCTGTTAAACTCGCTTTTCGCATCATTGAGGTGCATACCGCGCAGATACTGAAAGCCCACGATGCGTTCGAAATCGGCAAACGTCTTCACGCACTCTTCTTCACTGCGCAGGTCGTAACCCCCGGCAAAGGCATGGCAGGTATCAATGCAGACACCGACGCGGGATTTATCTTCCACGCCATCAATGATCGCCGCCAGATGTTCAAAGCGGAACCCCAGGTTACTGCCCTGACCGGCGGTATTCTCGATCACCGCCGTCACGCCTTCCGTTTTATCCAGCACGATGTTGATCGACTCAGCAATGCGCTGAAGGCAGTCGTCTTCGCTGATTTGATGCAGGTGGCTACCGGGGTGGAAATTCAACAACGTCAGCCCCAATTGCTGGCAGCGTGTCACTTCATCGAGGAAAGCTTCGCGTGATTTTTCCAGGGCCTCCTCTACCGGGTGGCCGAGGTTGATCAGATAGCTGTCGTGGGGCAGGATTTGCCCGGGAGTGTAGTGATACTTTTCACAGGCAGTGCGAAAGGCCGAAATCACTTCATCAGTCAGCGGAGCCGCGCGCCACTGACGCTGATTTTTCGTAAAGAGCGCGAAAGCAGTGGCTTCCAGTTCGTATGCGCGTTCAACCGCTTTATCCACACCGCCAGCTGCGCTGACGTGGGCACCGATATATTTCATGCCGTTCTCCTGTTAATGGCCTGCCTAATGGCAGTCAGGGCATCATAACCGGAAAAGTGCGGAAACTATGCCATCAAATGTTGAACCAACAGGTTGATAGCACCACCGCCCACTATCAGCCAGATAAACAGCGTCAGGCCCAGAAGAATCGGGCGCATCCCGGCGCGCTTCAGTTGGCTGACCTGCGTCGTGACGCCGAGCGCTGCCATGGCCATCGCCAGAAAGACATTATCCAGCTGGTTAATGGCGTTGACGACGGACTGTGGGAACAGATGCAGAGAGTTAAACAGCGCGACAACAATAAACAGCAGAGCGAACCATGGGAAAGAGAGTGCGCTTTTGCTCTGGGTTTCAGTGGCTGGCCGCATGCGCTTCATCTGCCAGTTGAGGATCACCAGGAAGGGGGCCAGCATCATCACGCGCAGCATTTTACTGATCACCGCCGCGTTCTCTGTTTCCGGGGCGATAGCATGTCCTGCCGCGACCACTTGCGCGACTTCATGCATCGTAGAGCCCGTGTAAATACCATAGCTTTCAGGTGTCACCGACGGAAACATCTGTAAGACATGCGGATATAACAGCGGATAAAGGAAAATCGCGATAGTGCCAAAGATCACAACCGTAGCCACGGCCACCGCGACTTTTGAGGCTTCGGCTTTCAGCACGGGTTCTGTTGCCAGCACGGCCGCGGCACCACAGATACTGCTGCCGGCGCCAATCAACCAGGCCGTGTCGCGATCCAGCCCGAAGACTTTACTCCCCAGCCAGCAGGCAATAAAGAACGTGGAGCTCAGGGTCATGATATCGATGATCACGCCACTGATGCCGACGTTGGCTATTTGCTGGAAGGTTAACCGAAAGCCATAGAGAATAATGCCCAGCCGTAGCAGCTTCTGCTTTGCCAGCAGAATACCGCTATCGCAAGACGGATAAATAAGGGGATACAGCGTATTGCCAGCGACGATGCCAAATACAATCGCCAGGGTCAGTGCGCCCAGCCCCAGTCCGGCAACCCAGGGGATATTGCCCGCCCAGATAGCCAGCGCGGCAATCCCGCCTGCCAGCGCGAGGCCTGGAATAAAGTGCTGTATCGAGTGATGATGATTTTTGAGAGCGATGTCAGCCAAAATATCTTCCTCCATAAGATGATGGCGATATGATGATGGCAACTTACTTAAAAGAGAAATTGATTATATACTTATAATCAACCACTCTAAGTGTTAAGCAGTCTACTTGTAAGCCACTTTTTTTGTGAAAGGAATGACGATGCATATCACCCTGCGCCAACTGGAAGTCTTCACCGAAGTCCTGAAAAGCGGTTCAACCACTCAGGCCTCTCAGGTGCTGGCACTTTCCCAGTCAGCGGTCAGTGCCGCATTGGCCGATCTTGAAGGCCAACTGAGTGTCCAGTTGTTTGACCGGGTCGGCAAACGCCTGGTCATTAACGAACATGGCCGCCTGTTATATCCACGTGCCGTTGGGCTGCTTGAGCAGGCGCAGGATATTGAGCAGCTATTCCGTGAAGACAACGGGGCGTTGCGCGTCTCGGCCAGCAGCACCATCGGCAACTATCTGTTACCCGGTATGATCGCCCACTACCGCCGCGATTTCCCGATGCTGCCTTTAGAGCTGAGTGTCGGTAACAGCCAGGATGTGATTACCGATGTGGCAGATTTTCGCGTGGATATAGGTCTGATTGAAGGGCCATGTCATATGGCCGAGTTGATCACGGAGCCCTGGCTGGAAGATGAGCTGGTGGTTTTTGCGGCCCCGAATGCCGATATTCTCAACCAGCCAGTGACGTTACAGAGCCTGGCCGCTGCGCCCTGGATCCTGCGCGAACATGGCTCCGGCACGCGTGAAATCGTCGACTATCTGCTGTTGTCACATCTGCCGCAGTTCGATCTGGCGCTGGAGCTGGGTAACTCTGAGGCGATTAAAAATGCGGTGCGTCACGGCATGGGGATCAGTTGCCTGTCGCGGAGGGTGATTGCCGAGCAACTGGAGATGGGGACGCTGGTCGAAGTGACCATTCCGTTGCCAAAACTCAAACGCACGCTGTACCGGATTCATCATCGGCAGAAACACCTCTCGAAGGCGCTGAACCGTTTTCTGAGCTATTGCACGGAATAAAACCCGGGTCGGGCATGCCCGACCCCTGCGAAATCATGCGCTCTGACAGGGGAGAGCACGCCTCTCCCGTGTTACGCTAATAATTTCCCGCCGATCATGAAGCTAACTTATAACGTGGCGTAATCGCTATACGACCCCCGCCAGGTTGCTATAATCGCGCCTTATTTTTTGCAAGGCGCAGCGTTAAAACATGGATCATGACACAACAACAACACAACCCACTGGATTAAGACGTGAACTGAAAGCACGTCACTTAACCATGATCGCCATTGGCGGTTCGATTGGCACAGGCTTATTTGTCGCCTCAGGTGCCACTATTTCTCAGGCGGGTCCAGGCGGGGCATTACTGTCCTATATGCTGATTGGCCTGATGGTTTACTTCCTGATGACCAGCCTCGGTGAGCTGGCGGCCTTTATGCCGGTTTCAGGCTCATTTTCTACCTACGGCGCCAAATACGTCGAAGAAGGCTTCGGTTTCGCGCTGGGCTGGAACTATTGGTACAACTGGGCGGTCACCATCGCCGTTGACCTCGTTGCTTCACAGCTGGTGATGACCTGGTGGTTCCCGGACACCCCGGGCTGGATCTGGAGCGCACTGTTCCTCTGCCTGATCTTCCTGCTGAACTACATCTCCGTAAAAGGCTTTGGTGAAGCGGAATACTGGTTCTCGCTGATCAAAGTGGTCACCGTCATCATCTTTATTATCGTGGGTGTAGCGATGATCGTGGGCATTCTGCGCGGCGGTGAAAGTGCAGGCTGGCATAACTGGCAGATTGGTGATGCGCCGTTTTCCGGTGGCTTTGCCGCGATGATTGGCGTGGCGATGATCGTTGGCTTCTCGTTCCAGGGCACCGAATTAATTGGTATTGCCGCCGGTGAGTCGGAAGACCCGGCGAAGAACATTCCGCGTGCCGTTCGTCAGGTATTCTGGCGCATCCTGCTGTTCTATGTGTTTGCGATTCTGGTGATCAGCCTGATTATCCCTTACACCGACCCGAGCCTGCTGCGTAACAATGTGACCGATATCAGCGTCAGCCCGTTCACGCTGGTATTCCAGCATGCCGGCCTGCTGTCGGCAGCGGCAGTCATGAATGCGGTGATCCTGACGGCGGTGCTGTCAGCGGGGAACTCCGGGATGTATGCCTCCACGCGTATGCTCTATACCCTGGCTTCAGAGGGTAAAGCACCGCGTATCTTCGCCAAACTGTCCAAAGGCGGTGTGCCGCGTAATGCGCTGTATGCCACAACAGTGGTGGCGGGGTTGTGCTTCCTGACCTCGATGTTTGGCAATCAGACGGTGTACCTGTGGCTGCTGAACACCTCCGGGATGACGGGCTTTATTGCCTGGCTGGGTATTGCTATCAGTCATTATCGTTTCCGTAAAGGGTATGTGGCTCAGGGCCGGGATCTGGCCGATCTGCCGTACCGTTCTGGTTTCTTCCCGCTGGGGCCGATCTTTGCGTTTGTGCTGTGTCTGATTATTACCCTGGGCCAGAACTATCAGGCGTTCCTGTCGGATACCATTGACTGGGGCGGCGTAGCGGCCACCTATATTGGCATCCCGCTGTTCCTGATTATCTGGTTTGGCTTCAAGCTGACGCGCAAAACGCGTTTTGTGAAGTACAGTGAGATGGAATTCCCTAAGTTCGAAAAGTAATGGCGATGGGATAACAGAAGAAGGCGCGGATCCCGCGCCTTTTTTTATCTGAATCATTTATGTCAATAAAACAGACTAAAAATATTACTGATTAGTATTCGCATTTGCTTTATTTTAAGCGGCATTAAATACATTTCTAGCAGGTATTGAGAATGAGTCTGACCCAGGAACCCGTGCAGCACGCGGGCAACATCCCGCCTGAAGGTGTCATGGGGCGTTACCACCAGCTGCTGCGCCACCGACTGTTAATTATGGCCGTACTGGTGCTGGCGATCGCCGCTTCGCTGGTGCTGGACTTCACGCTTGGCCCGTCCGGCCTGTCGTTACAGGTATTATGGCAAACGCTGCTGTCACCGGAGACGGTTGATGCCGGTACCCGGGTGATCGTCTGGGACATACGCCTGCCGTATGCGTTGATGGCTGTGGTGGTGGGCTTAGGACTGGGCCTTGCCGGGGCTGAGATGCAGACCATCCTGAATAACCCGCTGGCCAGCCCGTTTACCCTTGGGGTGTCGTCTGCCGCCGCCTTTGGTGCTGCACTGGCCATTGTGCTGGGCATTGGTATCCCGGGCATCCCGGACCAGTGGTTTATCTCCGCCAATGCATTTGTCTTTGCGCTGCTGGCTGCACTGATGCTGGACGCGGTTACGCGCTGGACGCAGGTGTCCACCTCCGGTGTGGTGCTGTTTGGTATCGCGCTGGTGTTTACCTTCAATGCACTGGTCTCGATGATGCAGTTTATTGCCAGCGAAGATACTTTGCAGGGGCTGGTATTCTGGACGATGGGCAGCCTGGCGCGCGCCTCGTGGGAAAAGCTGGCGGTGCTCTGCGTGGCGCTGCTGATCCTGGTGCCGTTCTCGATGTTAAGCGCGTGGAAACTGACGGCGCTGCGTCTGGGTGAAGATAGGGCCGTGAGTTTCGGTATTGATGTGCGCCGCCTGCGTCTGGTTACGCTGCTGCGCATCAGCGTGATCTCGGCACTGGCGGTGGCGTTTGTCGGCCCGATTGGCTTTATCGGCCTGGTAGCACCGCATATTGCCCGCATGATTTTTGGTGAGGATCACCGCTTCTATTTGCCCGCCAGTGCGCTGACGGGGGCACTGGTGCTGTCGATGGCATCGGTAGTATCGAAGAACCTGATCTCTGGCGTCATCATTCCTGTAGGGATTGTCACCTCACTGGTGGGCGTGCCGTTCTTCCTGAGTATTATTCTGCGCCATCGGGGGAGTGTCTGATGCAGGGGCTGAAAATTAGCGGTTTCCATGCCGGTTATCCAAAACGTCAGGTGATCAGCAATCTCAATGTTCCGCTGCTGCCACGTGGCAAAATTACCGTGCTGTTGGGGCCTAACGGCTGCGGCAAGTCAACGCTCCTGCGCTCGCTGGCCGGGCTGAACCGCGCCAAAGGTGAACTGTGGCTGAACGGTGAAGACCTGATGGCACTGCCGTTTGCCCGCCGTGCCTCACGCGTGGTGTATCTGCCGCAGTCGCTGCCGGCTGGGGTGCATCTGCATGTGCTGGAGTCGATTATTGTGGCGCAGCGAGCCAGCGGCGGGCGCAGTAATGCCAGCAGCGAAGCCGAAGTGATGGCGCTGCTGGAGCAACTGGGTATCGCGCATCTGGCGCTGAGTTATCTTGACCAGCTGTCCGGCGGTCAGAAACAGTTAGTCGGGCTGGCGCAGTCGCTAATCCGCCGCCCGGAGCTGTTGCTGCTGGACGAGCCGTTAAGTGCACTCGACCTCAATTACCAGTTCCACGTGATGGATTTAGTGCGGCGGGAAACCCGCCTGCGCAACATCGTGACCGTCGTGGTGGTGCATGATATTAATATCGCGCTGCGTCACAGCGAGCACGTATTGATGCTGCAAAACGGTGAGTTGATTGCCGATGGTTTACCGGAAGCGGTGATTACGCCGGAAAGTCTGGCACGGGTGTATGGTGTAAAAGGGCGCATTGAGCGCTGCTCGCAGGGTGTGCCGCAGGTGTTGATTGATGGTTTAGTGGCAGAGGCCATCAGCTAGCGCGGGCCTGCCGCAGAAGGGTCGGGCATGCCCGACCCCTACGTTCAGGGTGGCTACGGTGATATTGGGCAGGGTCGGGCCTGCCCGACCCCTACGTTCAGGAGGGGGGAGTGATCTTGGGTAGGGGCGAGGCATGCCTCGCCCTGGATAAGAGATGCCAACCGTGCGCGATTTACACCAGCAGATGCTGCGCATGGAAGCGCAGGTGATCTTCCACAAAGCTGGCGATAAAGAAGTAGCTATGGTCGTAACCGGGCTGTTCCCGCACGGTTAACGGATAGTTCAGCTCCAGCGCGATGGCCTCCAGCCGTTGCGGCCTCAGCTGATCGGCGAGGAACTGATCGTTATCGCCCTGATCGACCAGCATCGGCAGCACGGCACCACCGTTACGCATCAGCCAGCAGCTGTCGTACTGCTTCCACGTGTTGATATCATCCCCCAGATAGGTGCGGAAGGCCTTCTGCCCCCATGCCACTTCCAGCGGGTTCACAATCGGTGCGAACGCCGACGCCGAACTGAATTTACCCGGGTTACGCAGTGCAATCATCAGTGCACCGTGGCCGCCCATCGAATGCCCCATAATCGCCTGACGATCGCTGACATTGAAATTACCGGCAATCAATGCAGGTAATTCAGTGTTGATGTAATCGTACATGTGAAAATGGTCTGCCCAGGGCGCTTCGGTGGCATTGAGGTAGAAACCGGCACCCTGACCGAGGTCGTAACCGTCGTCGTTGGCAACGCCTTCGCCGCGCGGGCTGGTATCCGGCATCACCAGCACCAGGCCCAGTTCGGCCGCCACGCGCTGCGCACCGGATTTCACGCTAAAGTTCTCGTCGCTACAGGTCAGTCCCGCCAGAAAGTAGACCACGGGTGGCGGTGAACTGCTTTTCGGTCCCGGTAAAAAGACGCTGAAGGTCATCGCGCAGTTCAGCGTCTCAGACTGATGCTGGTAGCGCTGCTGCCAGCCGCCAAACAGGCGATGTTCTTCCAGAAGTTCCAGAGTCGATGGCATCCTTTCCTCTCTTATTTTTTGGCGAAATGCACCACAGAACGAATCGATTTCCCTTCGTGCATCAGGTCGAATGCGTCGTTGATCTCTTCCAGCGGCATGGTGTGGGTAATAAAGTCATTCAGCTGGAAGTCACCCGCCATATAACGATCCACGATGCCCGGCAGCTGCGAGCGGCCTTTTACGCCACCGAAGGCAGAACCGCGCCAAACGCGCCCGGTCACCAGCTGGAAGGGACGGGTAGAAATCTCTTCACCGGCACCGGCTACACCGATGATCACGGACTCGCCCCAGCCTTTATGACAACACTCAAGAGCTGAACGCATCACGTTGACGTTACCAATACACTCGAAGGAGTAGTCAACCCCGCCGTCGGTCATTTCAACGATCACATCCTGAATCGGCTTGTCGAAATCTTTCGGGTTGATCAGATCGGTCGCGCCCAGTTTGCGTGCCAGATCGTATTTGCTGGTATTGATATCAATCCCGATGATGCGTCCGGCCTTCGCCATTTTCGCGCCAATAATCGCCGACAGGCCAATGCCGCCGAGGCCGAAAATCGCCACGGTATCGCCTTCTTTCACTTTCGCGGTATTGGTCACGGCACCCATGCCGGTGGTGACGCCGCAGCCCAGCAGGCACACTTCTTCCAGCGGCGCTTCTTTACTGATTTTCGCCAGGGAGATTTCCGGAATCACGGTGTATTCAGAGAACGTTGAGGTGCCCATATAATGGAAAATCGGCTGACCGTCTTTGAAGAAGCGAGTGGTGCCGTCTGGCATCAGGCCTTTGCCCTGGGTGGAGCGGATCGCCTGACACAGGTTGGTTTTACCGGACAGACAGAATTTACATTTGCCACACTCCGGGGTGTACAGCGGGATCACATGGTCGCCCACGGCCACGCTGGTAACGCCTTCACCCACGGCTTCCACCACGCCGCCGCCCTCATGGCCCAGCACCGCCGGGAACACACCCTCCGGATCTTTACCGGACAGCGTGTAAGCATCGGTGTGGCAGACGCCAGTGGCAACGATACGGACCAGCACTTCGCCTTTTTGCGGTGGCATCAGATCCAGTTCTTCAATTTTCAGTGGTTCACCGGCGGCCCATGCTACGGCGGCACGCGTTTTAATCATCTGCATATGTTGCTCCTGTCTTTCTTTCAAAGGGGTGTAATAAGCGTAACCAGAGTTGAAGGAAACAGCGGTTAATCGCTGGACTTCTCATCAAATTGTTCAATAATCAGATACTTCAGCGCCTCAACGTTGGGCGTGAAGGCATCACGGCGCCACACCAGTCGGGTCTCGGTTTCGCGCATTTCAGGTGGCAGCGGGTGCTGGCGCACGCGTTCGTGGCCCGGCATCTGCGCCAGCACGGCGGCAGGCAGCAATGCCAGCCCGCCGCCGCTGGCAACGCAGGCCAGCATCGCGTGATACGACTGAATCTCCATCACATTGCCTGGCTGGACGCCAGCATCGCGGAACCAGTTCTCTAAGCGAATGCGATAGGAGCAGCCCGGACGAAAGGCAAACAGCGTGCTGCCTGCGGCATCGGCGGGCGTTATGATCCCGGCATGATCCAGACTGGAAATCAGCACCATCTGCTCGGGAAATGCCACACAGCTGTTGAGTTCATCCGCATTGACCGGGCCATCCGCCAGCGCGGCGGCCAGAGTGCCAACGCGCACTTTTTCGATAATCTCAGAAGAGGTACCGGTACTCAGCGCCAGGTTTACGGCGGGATAACGCTGATGAAACTCTGCCAGCAGTGAGGGCAGCCGCGTCGCGGCCGTGCTCTCCATCGATCCGAGGGCAAAATTGCCCGCCGGTTTGCCACCGTGAGCCATGTTCAGCGCCTCTTCGCTCAGCGCAAGGATACGCTGAGCATAACAGAGGAAGTTATGGCCCATCGGCGACAGGCGCAGGCGCTGCTTCTCGCGGATAAACAGGTCGGTGCCCAGCTCTTCTTCCAGCTGGCGCAGGCGCGTAGTGAGGTTTGACGGCACCCGATGTAACTGCTCCGCTGCCCGCACGACGGAACCGCTGTCAGCCACCGCGCAGAACATTTTAAGTTGGGTCAGGTCCATTCGTTCTCTTATCGTCAGCAACTTAGTTAGTATTATTCACTTTTCGTGATTTTAACCATCACTCATGCTGATGGCAACTGAAAATCGGCTCGGGAGTCAAAAATGGCAGTACGTGTTGCGCTATGTGCTTTTCTGACGTTGGTGGTGGCGATGGGGATAGGGCGCTTTGCCTTTACCCCACAGGTGCCTTTAATGATAGGCGAAAATCAGCTATCGCTGACGAGTGCGGCGGTGGTGGCGGCGCTGAACTATCTGGGGTATCTGTGCGGTTCGTTTGATGCCATGCGTGCTACGCGGCGCGTGGAATGGCGCTTACAGGCGGGGGTCTGGGGAGCCGTCGTGCTGACGCTGATTTCCGCCCTGGTTTCCGGCCCGTGGCAGCACGGCGTGGTGCGCTTCCTGATTGGCTGGGCCAGCGGCTGGGCCATGGTGCTGATTGCAGCCTGGAGCAATGAGCAGTTGCACCGTTATCAGCGTCCGGGGCTGAGTGCCGCCGTGTTCGCCGGGCCGGGAACCGGGATTTTGATCAGCGGACTGCTGGCGGTGTGGCTGCACAGCCAGCAGGTCAGCGCGGCCTGGGCCTGGGGCGCTTATGGCGTGCTGGCGCTGGCCCTGGTGGCGCTGATTGCCCGCACCTTACCGCGTACCGGTCAGTTGCATCGCCCGGAAACCGCCCCGGAGCCGCTGCGCCTGACACCTGGGCTGAAGCGGCTGGTATGGAGCTACAGTCTGGCCGGATTTGGCTATATTCTGCCCGCAACCTTTCTGTCACAGATGGCGACCACACGTTTTCCCGGCCTGATCAGCCAGTTTGTCTGGCCGGTGTTTGGTGGGGCTGCCGTGGTGGGGATCGCTATCGGTATTCTGACCCGTCACCTGGGTGACAGTAACCGTCGCCTGGCGCTGGTGCTGTGGGTGCAGGCGCTGGGGGTTTTTGCAGCGGATCTGATCCCCGGATTGGGCGGATTGGCGCTGGGATCGGCGCTGATTGGTGGCGGCTTTCTTTGTGTAGTACAGCTTTCTCTGCAATATGCCCGTGAACTGGCCCCGCTGCACACGCGCTATCTCGCCGGATTACTGACCACCGGTTACGCAGTCGGGCAACTGGTGGGGCCGATGTTATCGGCCATCTCTACGGCGCTGACGCACCGTCTTGAACCCGCGTTGTATGTGGCCGGGGCGGCGCTGCTGGTGGCGGGAGTGCTGGTGTGGCATCGCGAGGCGGCAGCTGAATGAAACTGTTTCATCGACAATTAAATTGATTCACTGGATCAGACTCCAAATGTGTTCCAAAATAGCGCCTCAGAAATCCTCTTCATCTTTCACGCTGCAGGTGCGTTGTCTGCCCTTACTCACCCCGGTCACTTACTTGTTGTAAGCTCCCGGGGATGCGTTCGGTTGCTGCCTTCCTGCATCATGAAATCTATTGAGGATTGGATTTTGTCAGACCTGCTGGAGAAAAGAGACAAATGGCGACGTTAAGTCAGGAAGCCACACTGGTTCATGAGGCGCTGGTTGCCCGCGGCCTGGAAACCCCGCTGCGTTCACCTGTGCGTGAAATGGATGACGATACGCGTAAGCAGCTGATCGCCGGTCATATGACCGAAATTATGCAGTTGCTCAATCTTGATCTGGAAGATGACAGCCTGGCTGAAACACCGCAGCGTATTGCCAAAATGTACGTTAATGAAGTGTTCTCCGGCCTGGACTATGCCAACTTCCCGAAAATCACCGTTATCGAAAACAAGATGAAAGTGGATGAAATGGTGACCGTGCGTGATATTACGCTGACCAGCACCTGTGAACATCACTTTGTGATTATCGATGGTCAGGCGACCGTGGCCTATATCCCGAAAGAGAAGGTGATTGGTCTGTCGAAAATCAACCGTATCGTGCAGTTCTTCTCCTCGCGGCCGCAGGTGCAGGAACGGTTGACGCAGCAGATTCTGGTCGCACTGCAAACACTGCTGGGCACCAGCAACGTCGCGGTGTCCATTGATGCCGTGCACTATTGTGTGAAAGCGCGCGGTATTCGCGATGCCACCAGCGCCACCACAACGACCTCGTTGGGTGGGCTGTTCAAGTCCAGCCAGAACACGCGCCAGGAGTTCCTGCGCTCGGTACGCCATCGCTAATGTTCAGGGCCAGGCATGCCTGGCCCCTACAGGATTGCCTCCATGTCCCGTATTCTTCCTCTCGATTTTATTCGTGGACTGGCCATTCTTGGCATTCTTCTGCTGAATATCACCGCCTTTGGTTTGCCGAAGGCGGCTTATCTGAATCCAGCCTGGCAAGGATTGCCATCGACCCGCGATTTTCTGGTATGGGCTGCGATGGATCTGTTTGCCCAGGCAAAATTCCTCACGCTATTTGCCATCCTGTTCGGTGCCGGGCTGCAACTGCTGTTGCCGCGCGGTAAGCGCTGGATACAGTCACGCCTCTCCTGGCTGGTGATCTTCGGTTTCCTGCACGCCTTACTGCTATGGGAGGGCGATATCCTGCTGGCTTACGGGCTGACCGGGCTGGTGACCTGGCGCATGATCCGCGATGTGCCCGGTACAAAGCAGCTGTTCAATACCGGGTTAATGCTTTACCTGATTGGCAGTGCGGTGCTGGTGGTGCTCGGCATGGCATCCGGGCCAAATCCGAACAGTTCATGGCTGGCAGGCGCGGCCGACGTGCAGTATGAAACCTTCTGGCGCACGCAGGGTGGCTGGGAGGCGATGGTCAATCGCCTGGATATGCTGGGGTCGGCGCTGATGGCGCTGGCGGCGCAGTATGGCTGGCAGCTGGCGGGCCTGATGATGGTGGGTGCCGCATTGATGCGCAGCGGCTGGCTGCGCGGCACCTGGAGCCTGAAACATTATCGCCGTACGGGCGCGATGCTGGTGCTGGCCGGCATGCTGATTGAAGCACTGTCGATTGCGTTACAATGGCACGTCAAATGGGAGTTTCGCTGGGCGGGCTTCTTCCTGCAGGTGCCGCGTGAAATCAGTGCCCCCTTGCAGTCGCTGGGCTACGCCGCGCTGTGCTTTGGCTGGTGGCCGCAGCTCCAACGTTTTCGCCTGACGCTGATGGTGAGTGCGGTGGGCAGAATGGCACTCTCCAATTATCTGTTACAGACGCTGATTTGTACCACGCTGTTTAACCACTTTGCATTGTTCAATCACTTCGATCGCCTGCAATTGCTGCTGATTGTTCCGCTGGTCTGGGTCGTTAACCTGTTGTTTTCCCACTTTTGGCTGCGGATATTCCGTCAGGGCCCCGTCGAGTGGTTATGGCGCCAGCTGACCGGGGTGGGGGTAGAGAAAAAACCGTTGGAAGATGATGTTCATCACAAAGGTTAAAAAATTGTATGTAACCGTTTTCAAGCCTGTGACGGATTTCACGTAGCCCGGGTCTTTCACCTGACAGAATAGACGTCAGAATGCGTCTGGGTCAGGAAGAACTATGCAAATAACAGGCTTCAGTGGTAATCGCTCATGATTACCATACGTGATGTTGCCCGCGAGGCGGGCGTTTCGGTCGCTACGGTCTCCCGGGTGCTGAATAACAGTGCGGCGGTGACCGGAGACACCCGCGAGGTGGTGCTGAAAACGGTTGCACGCCTCGGTTATCGTCCCAATGCGAACGCCCAGGCGCTGGCCACGCAGGTCAGCGACACCATTGGTGTGGTGGTGATGGACGTGTCCGATCCCTTCTTTGGCGCGCTGGTGAAAGCGGTTGATACCGTGGCCCAGCGTCTGCACAAACATGTATTAATCAACAACTCCTATCATCAGGCGGATAAAGAGCGTCACGCGATTGAAGTATTGATTCGCCAGCGCTGTAACGCCTTGATCGTCCATGCGAAAGCCTTACCAGACGCCGAGCTTGCCTCTCTGATGCAGCAGGTGCCGGGTATGGTACTGGTTAACCGCATTGTGCCTGGTTTTGCCCATCGCTGTGTTTGCCTCGACAACGTCAGCGGGGCGCTGATGGCGATGCGTATGTTGCAACAGCACGGTCACCAGCGCATTGGCTACTTAGGTTCCGTACATCCGATTGAAGACAACGATCAGCGCCGTGAGGGCTGGTCTCAGGCGCTGAGCGAGCAGGGCGTGACGCCCGTTGAAAGCTGGTGTGCCAGCGGTGAGCCTGATTTACAGGGCGGTGAGGCGGCGATGGTGGAGCTGCTGGGGCGTAACCTGCAGCTGACGGCAGTGTTTGCCTACAACGACAGTATGGCTGCCGGGGCGCTGGCCGCCCTGAAAGATAATGGTATTGCGGTGCCGCAGCAGCTTTCTGTCGTTGGGTTTGATGATATTCCCATTTCGCGTTACACCGACCCGCAGCTCAGTACCGTGCGCTACCCGATTGTTTCTATGGCAAAACTGGCCACTGAGCTGGCGCTCAAAGGCGCCGCCGGGGAGCTGGACAGCAGCGCCCAGCACTGCTTTATGCCGACCCTGGTGCGACGCCATTCAGTGGCAACACGACAAAATGTGGCGGCCGTCACTAACTCAGGCGAATCTACGATGTAACCGTTTCCAATCTGTGAGTAAATTCACAGTTAATTAACAAGGCCTTCTCTATGATGGCAGCGTCCTGCAGGGTTTGAAACATTATGTAACGGCAGAACGTCCCATTGTGACGCTCATTTGCCCTCCCTGCGAAACAGTTTCACACACAGCATTCAGGAAGCATTCCGTACAGGGAAGTCGGGTTTGATGTTAGCAATATGTCGGTGCCGCAGATCGTAGATGTAACATTTCGCGCCGCCGCCAACAAACTGATCGCCCCGTGCCTCATCATTGACTGGCACGTGGCGTTGAGTACTACCCTACAAAAACCGGAGATACCATGAATAAGAAGGTTTTCACTCTCAGCGCCCTGGTGGCCACCATGCTGTTTGGCGCAACTGCTCAGGCAGCAGATACCCGTATTGGCGTCACCATTTATAAATACGACGACAACTTTATGTCCGTCGTGCGCAAGGATATTGAGAAAGAAGCCAAGCTCAACCCGGGCGTGCAGCTGCTGATGAATGACTCGCAGAACAGCCAGTCTACTCAGAACGATCAGGTTGACGTACTGGTTGCTAAGGGCGTAAAAGCGCTGGCCATTAACCTGGTTGACCCGGCTGCTGCTGCCGTTGTGATCAGCAAAGCAAAAGCTAACGATATCCCGGTTGTGTTCTTCAATAAAGAACCGACCGCGAAAGCACTGGCCAGCTATGACAAAGCTTACTACGTCGGTACTGACTCTAAAGAGTCTGGCGTGAAGCAGGGTGAGCTGATTGAGAAACACTGGAAAGCGAATGCCAACTGGGATCTGAACAAAGATGGTCAGATTCAGTTCGTGCTGTTAAAAGGCGAGCCAGGTCACCCGGATGCGGAAGCCCGTACCAAATACGTGATCGATACGCTGAACAAAGATGGCGTGAAAACGCAGCAGCTGCATCTGGACACCGCGATGTGGGATACCGCACAGGCGAAAGATAAGATGGATGCGTGGTTGTCTGGCCCGAACGGCAACAAAATTGAAGTGGTTATCGCCAATAACGATGCGATGGCAATGGGTGCAGTAGAAGCACTGAAAGCACACAACAAGTCCTCTGTACCGGTCTTTGGTGTGGATGCGCTGCCAGAAGCTCTGGCGATGGTGAAATCTGGCGCAATGGCCGGCACCGTGCTGAATGATGCGAAAAACCAGGCGAAAGCGACCATTGATATGGCGATTAACCTGGCGGCGGGTAAACCTGCCACCGAAGGTACTGATTACAAACTGGATGGCAAAGTGGTTCGTGTTGCCTATGTCCCGGTCGACAAAGACAACCTGGCCGACCTGCCTAAATAAGTACAATCTGATACGGATGCTGGTTCCAGCATCCGTTTTTCAGGCGTTGAATAAAAAACCTTCAGCCGGGTAGAAATATGGGCAGCGATAACGTGCAAACACAGCGCGAGTTTTTACTGGAGATGACTGACGTCAGTAAGTCATTCCCCGGTGTTAAAGCGCTCGATAATGTTAATTTAAAAGTCCGTCCACATTCGATTCACGCCTTGATGGGGGAGAATGGTGCCGGTAAGTCAACACTCTTAAAATGCCTTTTTGGTATTTACAGTAAAGATACGGGGAGCATTCTTTTTCAGGGCGAGGAAATTAATTACAAAAGCTCCAAAGAGGCGCTGGAAAATGGCGTGTCGATGGTGCATCAGGAATTAAACCTGGTTCTGCAACGTACGGTTATGGATAACATGTGGCTGGGTCGTTATCCAAAAAAAGGCTTTTTCGTCGATCAGGATAAAATGTATCGCGATACCAAAGCGATTTTCGACGAGCTGGATATTGATATTGACCCGCGTGACAAAGTGGTTTCACTGTCTGTTTCTCAAATGCAGATGATTGAGATTGCGAAAGCATTTTCCTATAACGCAAAAATCGTCATTATGGATGAGCCCACCTCATCGTTGACGGAAAAAGAAGTTAATCACCTGTTTACGATTATTCGTAAGCTGAAAGATCGTGGCTGCGGCATTATCTATATCTCTCACAAGATGGAAGAGATCTTTCAGCTGTGTGATGAAATTACCATCCTGCGCGACGGACAGTGGATTGCTACTCAGCCGCTGGAAGGGCTGGATATGGATAAGATTATTGCCATGATGGTTGGGCGGTCGCTGAATCAGCGCTTCCCGGATAAGACCAACGTGCCGGGTGAAACCATCCTGGAAGTGCGTAATCTGACCTCACTGCGTCAGCCGTCGATTCGCGACATCTCCTTTGATTTGCGCAAAGGGGAGATCCTCGGGATTGCCGGTCTGGTCGGCGCGAAACGTACTGACATTGTTGAAACACTGTTTGGTATTCGCGAAAAATCAGGCGGTACGATTAAGCTGCATGGTAAGGCCATTAATAACAACAGCGCCAATGAAGCCATTAATCATGGTTTTGCTTTGGTGACTGAAGAACGTCGTTCTACCGGGATTTACGCTTACCTTGATATTGGTTTTAATTCACTGATTTCAAATATCGGTAAATATAAAAACAGTATTGGTTTGCTGGATAACACCCGAATGAAGAGTGATACCCAATGGGTGATTGACTCTATGCGGGTGAAAACGCCCGGACATCATACCTCGATTGGTTCATTGTCCGGTGGTAACCAGCAGAAGGTGATTATTGGTCGTTGGTTATTAACGCAACCAGAAATACTGATGCTCGATGAACCCACACGTGGTATTGACGTTGGGGCGAAATTCGAAATCTATCAGCTGATTTCTGAACTGGCGAAAAAAGGAAAGGGGATTATTATCATCTCTTCCGAAATGCCAGAGTTGTTGGGCGTTACCGATCGTATTCTGGTAATGAGTAATGGCCTGGCCGCAGGCATTGTCGAAACGAAGACTACCACGCAAAACGAAATATTGCGTTTGGCATCGTTGCACCTTTAATGATGTAAGGGCTGTTACTATGAAAGCAGTGAATAAGAAAAGTTTGCTCACCTGGCTGAAAGAAGGTGGGATTTATGTGGTGCTGCTGGTATTACTGGCCATCATTATTATCCAGGATCCAACGTTCTTAAGTTTAATGAACCTGAGTAATATCCTGACCCAGTCTTCGGTGCGTGTGATTATCGCACTGGGTGTGGCGGGTCTGATTGTTACCCAGGGGACCGACCTGTCAGCAGGACGTCAGGTGGGTCTGGCTGCGGTTGTGGCCGCAACGCTGTTACAGGCAATGGATAACGCCAATAAGGTGTTCCCGCATCTGGAAACCCTGCCGATTGCTGTTGTTATCGGGATTGTCTGTGCGATTGGCGCCGTAATTGGTCTGATTAATGGTCTGATCATTGCTTACCTGAAAGTGACGCCATTTATCACCACGCTGGGCACCATGATTATTGTTTACGGTGTTAACTCACTGTATTACGACTTCGTTGGGGCATCTCCGGTCGCGGGCTTTGACGAGAAATTCTCTACCTTTGCTCAGGGATTCCTGCGTTTCGGTGATTTCAAACTGTCATACATTACCTTCTACGCGATTATCGCCATCTTTGTGGTGTGGATCCTGTGGAACAAAACCCGCTTCGGTAAAAACATTTTCGCCATCGGTGGTAACCCGGAAGCGGCACGCGTCTCTGGTGTTAACGTTCCCTTCAACCTGATTCTGGTCTATGCACTGTCCGGTGTGTTCTATGCCTTTGGCGGGATGCTGGAAGCGGGTCGTATCGGTTCTGCTACCAACAACCTCGGCTTTATGTATGAGCTGGATGCGATCGCTGCCTGTGTGGTCGGTGGGGTGTCATTTGCAGGGGGCGTGGGTACGGTTGCGGGTGTTGTGACCGGGGTGATTATCTTTACGGTGATCAACTACGGTCTGACCTATATCGGGGTTAACCCTTACTGGCAGTACATCATCAAGGGCGGCATTATTATCTTCGCCGTTGCGCTGGACTCCCTGAAGTACGCACGTAAGAAATAGCGGCGAGGCGAGCTCGACGGGTTTCGGGACGGGCATGCCCGTCCCCTACGATAAGCGCTCACTCGACGATACGTAGAGGCGAGGCACGCCTCGCCTGAAGGGCTGACCTTTTCTGGTCAGCCCTTTTGTTATTTCTTCTTCTGTATCTCCAGTAACTGCTCCGGGGTCACCGCTGGATAACTCTGGGCGTCTTCCGGTACTTCATGCCGCGCCGGGATGGGCACCAGCGGCCCGAGGAAGCGCGGCTCACGCTTCATCAGATACAGATCGGCCAGCGCACCCAAACGTGCACCGACTTCACGCGTTCTCACGCTCCACATATTTTTCGGCGAGGGAACGGCATAACACTGAGCCTGAATCCCCATATGCAGGGCGATAAACAGCGCACGCTCACAGTGGAAACGCTGAGTGATAATAATAAAATCGTTGGTATCGAACACTTTACGGGTGCGCACAATCGAATCGAGGGTGCGGAAACCGGCATAATCCAGCACGATATCTGAGGGGGCCACGCCTGCGGCAATCAGGTCGCGGCGCATGGTCATCGGTTCGTTATAGCTTTGCTGCGCATTGTCGCCACTCAGCAGCAGATAACTGACTTTGCCACTGTTATACGCGTTAATCGCTCCCTGTATGCGGTACAGATAATACTGGTTGATAACCCCGGTCCGGTAATATTTGGCGGTACCCAGAACCACGCCAACCTGCCGGTGCGGCAGTGCTTTCAGATCGTCATAGACGTAAGGTGCGGTTTTCCAGCTCATCCAGCGATCGAGGCCAAGCGCGGTCAGTACCACCAAGGCAATGATGATAATCAGACCATAAATCAGGCGTTTCAACATGCGGAACGGCGCTCAGGTTGGCGGTGGAATATGGATTCAAGGCTACTTGAGGCGGAGAGGTGAAGCAAGTCACACCGTATCGGATGGGGCTTTTTCGCGCAATAACCCCTCCCAGGCGGAGAGTATGACCCGCCTGGAAGGGAAATCGCGCTATCAGATTGAGGTGCGGCGATAATTACGGTACTGCGGCAGCCAGAAGTTGGCCGCGATAGCCTTCGACAGCACATCTTCGGAGGTCACCACCGCCACGCCTGATAGCTGTGCGGCTTTCCCCACTGCCATGGCGATCAGTTTTGACACGCCCTGAATATCTTTCACTTCAGGCAGGACCGGGCCAGAACCCTCGTTGACCAGCGGAGAACACTCTGCCAGCGCCCGGCTTGCCGCCATCAGCATGCCGTCCGTGACGCGCGTTGCACCCGACGCAATCACGCCAAGGCCAATCCCCGGGAAGATATACGAGTTATTACACTGGGCAATTGGGTAGATCTTATCCTTCCAGGTGACCGGGGAGAACGGACTGCCCGTCGCCACTAAAGCATTACCGTCGGTCCACGCCATAATATCCTGCGGTGTCGCTTCTACACGAGAGGTCGGGTTAGACAGCGGCATGATGATGGGACGCGCACAGTGTTTGTGCATTTCGCGCACAATCTCTTCGCTGAACAGGCCTGGCTGGCCGGACACGCCAATCATAATGTTTGGCTGCGCGTTACGCACCACATCGAGCAGTGACAGCGAGTCGCTGCTGCTGTCCCAGGCGGTCAGGTTTTCGCTTTTCTGCACCAGTTTGCTCTGGAAGTTAAGCAGGTTGGGCAGCTTATCGGTCAACAAACCGAAACGATCGACCATAAAGACGCGCCCACGGGCCTCTTCATCGCTGAGGCCTTCAGACTTCATCTGCGCGATGATCTGCTCGGCAATACCACAACCGGCTGAGCCCGCCCCCAGGAACACCACTTTCTGTTCACATAGCTTGCTGCCTGCTGCACGGCTGGCGGCAATCAGCGTACCCAGCGTCACTGCCGCGGTGCCCTGAATATCATCATTGAAGCAGCAGACTTCATCACGATAGCGCTCAAGCAGCGGCATCGCATTTTTCTGTGCGAAATCTTCGAACTGCAACAGCACGTTAGGCCAGCGGCTTTTCACGGCATGAATAAAGTCGTTCACGAAGCTTTCGTACTCTTCACCCGTAATACGCGGATGACGCCAGCCCATATACAGCGGGTCATTCAGCAACTGCTGGTTGTTGGTCCCCACATCCAGCACCACCGGGAGGGTATAGGCCGGGCTGATCCCGCCACAGGCGGTGTAGAGGGAGAGTTTACCGATAGGAATACCCATCCCGCCAATGCCCTGGTCACCCAGGCCGAGGATACGCTCACCGTCGGTGACCACAATCACCTTCACATTCTGCTTGGTGGCGTTTTGCAGCATATCTTCAATGTTGGCACGGTTCGGGTAAGAGATGAACAAACCGCGTGCACGACGATAAATCTCAGAGAAGTGCTCGCAGGCAGCGCCCACCGTTGGGGTGTAAATGATCGGCATCATCTCTTCCAGATGATTATCGAGCAGGCGGTAGAACAACGTTTCGTTGGTGTCCTGGATATTGCGCAGATAGACGTGTTTATCGTTATTGTTCTTAAAGTCCTGGAACTGACGCCATGCGCGCTCTGCCTGCTCCTCAATGCTTTCCACTGTTTCTGGCAGCAGGCCATTCAGGTTGAAGTCATTACGCTCTTCAATTGAGAACGCACTGCCTTTGTTCAGAAGGGGGAATTCCAGCAAGATAGGGCCAGCATAAGGGATGTATAGCGGTCGTTTACTTTCGTATTCGAGTTCCATGCAATTCATACTCTATTAGGATCGGGATGTTGTGGCGCCAATCCTAAAATAATTCATCTGAAAGTACAGCTTTTGTTAACATGCAATAACAAAAGCTGCGATCTTTCTCGAATTATAAAGACTCTTTTACGATTTTTTCAGCACAACCGTAGTCAAACGCATGCAACCCAGCGCGGCCAGCGTGGCTGCTGTGGCGCTCTGTTGGCTTAATGCGGCATCCGGGGCTTCGGCCAGAACGGCCTGGTGAATATCGCTCAGGCTATGTCCGCTAAGGCTGAGTAAATTCAGTGCGCCCTGCAACGGAGGCAGGCTGGGATTAAACGCCGCGTTTTCTGCATAACGCCCGGCAAAGATCGCGCCGCTGACGGTTTGTAAGGCGACACCGCTCCAGGCCTTGCTGTAAGGCGCATGACTGTGGCTGGCGGCGTTAATGGCGGCTTGCGTCAGTGCATCGCCCGCCGCGATAAAGCCGTGGTCAATATCGTCCATCAGCAGGGTGGTGATGGCCAGGTCGTGCGGGCCAAAGGAATCCGGCAGATAGTCCCCCAGCGTGGCCGCAGCACGGCCAGGCAGTTCAATCGTCAGCCCGCTGCCGCTGTTCAGCTCATTCATAAACTGTCGGCAGTGGCCGCATGGCGTGTAGTTGACGGTGATGCACGCCAGTGCACTTTCTCCCCGCAGCCAGGCATGCGTCACCGCACTCTGCTCGGCATGAACGGTCTGCTGCATCGTGGTACCGGCAAACTCCATATTGGCACCAAAGAACAGCGTGCCGCTTTTACCACGTGCAATGGCACCCACTTTAAAATCAGACAAGGTGGCTACCGCGCAGGCGGCCGCCAGCGGCAGCAGGGCAAAGGCCAGTTCACTGTCGTTAAATCCGCAGTGCTTTTTCAGTTCACCCGCCTGGCTGGCCGTGATAAATCCGGCGAAGTCATCCGCGGCCAGGATCGGCTGAAGTGCGCTTTGTAACAGGGTAGGAAGCGTGGCAAATGCCTGCTGGTAACGTGGGTGCATAGTGGGGCCTCTTTCGCTGAATGCAGCCCATGTTAGCGGGCCGGCAGCCAGTTATATGTGATCTAAGTCTCTCTATCAATGTAATAAATGAAATTGATCAACAAAATGCGAGACTTATCGCAAGTTTTAACCCCACAGCATCATTAATAGCGGAAAAATAAACGGTGCCAGAAGCGAAGTGATAATGCCGCACAGCACCAGTGCCAGTGAGCTGAACGCCCCCTCCTGGTAATCGATCTCGGCAGCCCGTGCTGTCCCCAGTGCGTGCGAAGCATTTCCGATAGCCAGACCGCGTGAGGATTTACTGCGCACCTGCAGCATGTTGAGCAGCATATGGCCGAAGACAGCCCCCAGCACGCCCGCCAGCAGCACGCAGATAGCACTAATAGCCGGGATGCCACCCAGCGTGCCGGAGATGGCCATCGCAATCGGCGTGGTGACCGATTTGGGTAACAGCGTGGCGGCAATCTGTGGCGTCGCGCCTAACCACAGCGCAATCGCCGTACCGGACACCATTGCCGTGATGCTTCCGACAAAGCAGACGCTTATAATCGACTTCCAGCGCGAACGGATTTGATGCATCTGCTCATACAGCGGCAGCGCCAGCGCCACGACGGCCGGTTGCAGCAGGTCATTGAGTAGGGCGCTGCCCTGGAAATAGCGCGTGTAGGGCAGTTGCAGCAGCAGCAGCAGCGGAATAATCACCGCAATCGCAATCAGCAGCGGGTTAACGATCGACATTTTGACTTTTGCCGCCAGCTTGCGTGCGGCAAGAAAGACCAGCACGGTCAGCGGCAGCGACCACCAGATATCACTCATCGCTTGCTCCCGTGCGTCGCTGATGGCGGTCATTAAGGCGCTGTGACATCAACCCAATGGTGACCAGCACAATCAGCGTACTCACCACGCAGGAGATCACAATCGGGCCGAACTGAGCGGTCAGAATATCCATATCGTTCATGACGCCAACGCTGATGGGGACGAACAACAGGGCCATATAACGGATCAGCAGATGGCAGCCGGGTTTTACCCAGTGGATCGGAAGCAGTTGCGAAGCCAGCAGCTAAAACAGCACCAGCATACCGATAATACTGCCAGGAATGACAACAGGCAGCAGGGCTGAAAGACCGCGACCGGCATAGAGGCAGAGGTAGATAATGATGAAAGCGCGAAGATATTGCCATAAAACCAGGAGAGCGCTGCGCATGGTCAGATCCCAGAGTGCATAGGGGCGGGGCAGGCCCCGCCTGGGTCAGGCAGGCCTGACCCCCTACGAATTTACTTAACTTGTTGGCCTGGCTGAGCGCCGCTATCCGGGCTGAGCAGGAAGATATCTTTCCCGCCAGGACCCGCCGCCATCACCATACCTTCTGAGATGCCGAAACGCATTTTGCGCGGCGCGAGGTTTGCCACCATCACCGTTAGACGGCCAACCAGTACCGCCGGGTCCGGGTAGGCCGCACGGATGCCGGAGAACACGTTGCGCTTCTCTCCACCCACATCCAGTGACAGACGCAGCAGCTTATCGGAGCCTTCAACAAATTCCGCGTTTTCGATTAGCGCAATACGCATATCGACTTTGGCAAAATCATCGAAGCTGATGGTGTCCTGAATCGGATCCTCCGCCAGCGGACCGGTCACAGGTGCCTTCGCTGCGGCGGCATCTTCTTTTGATGCCTCAATCAAACCGTTCACTTTGTCCATCTCAATGCGGCCATAAAGAGCTTTAAATGGCGCAATGCTGTGGCTCAGAAGAGGTTGCTGAATACCATCCCAGCTCAGCTCCTGATTCAGGAACGCTTCGGTGCGGGCGGTCAGCGATGGCAGCACAGGCTTCAGCCAGGTCATCAGCACGCGGAACAGGTTGATACCCATAGAGCAGATAGCCTGCAGGTCGGCATCACGTCCTTCCTGTTTCGCCACCACCCACGGAGCCTGCTCGTCAACATAGCGGTTAGCCACGTCGGCCAACGCCATAATTTCGCGCACAGCACGGCTGAATTCACGGCTGGCCCAGGCTTCACCAATGCTGGCTGACGCATCCGTGAAGGTTTTGTACAGCGCCGGATCTGCCAGTTCAGCAGAAAGCTGCCCGTCAAAACGTTTGGCGATAAAGCCGGCATTACGTGATGCCAGGTTAACCACCTTGTTGACGATATCGGCATTCACACGCTGCACGAAATCTTCCAGATTGAGGTCGATATCGTCGATGCGTGATGAAAGCTTCGCTGCGTAGTAGTAACGCAGGCTGTCGGCATCCAGATGTTGCAGCCAGGTGCTGGCTTTAATAAATGTGCCGCGTGATTTAGACATTTTCGCGCCGTTAACCGTGACATAGCCATGCACAAACAGGTTGGTCGGTTTACGGAAGTTGCTGCCTTCCAGCATGGCTGGCCAGAACAGGCTGTGGAAGTAGACGATATCTTTACCGATAAAGTGGTAGAGATCGGCATCCGAATCTTTTTGCCAGAACGCATCGAAGTCGATATCACCGCGCTTATCGCACAGGTTTTTGAAGGAACCCATGTAACCGATAGGTGCATCCAGCCAGACGTAGAAGTATTTGCCTGGGGCATCAGGAATTTCGAAGCCGAAGTACGGCGCATCGCGGGAGATATCCCACTGCTGCAAGCCGGAGTCGAACCACTCCTGCATTTTGTTCGCCACCTGCTCCTGCAACGCACCGGAACGGGTCCAGGCCTGTAACATGGCGCTGAATTCCGGCAGATCGAAGAAGAAATGCTCAGAATCACGCATCACAGGTGTTGCGCCAGAGACGACGGATTTCGGATCAATCAGTTCAGTCGGGCTATAGGTGGCCGAACAGACTTCGCAGTTGTCGCCATACTGATCCGGCGCCTTACATTTCGGGCAGGTGCCTTTCACAAAACGATCGGGCAGGAACATGCCTTTTTCCGGATCGTAAAGCTGAGAAATGGTACGGTTCTTAATAAAACCGTTCTCTTTCAGTCGGGTATAGATCAGTGCAGACAGCTCACGGTTCTCTTCGCTGTGCGTAGAGTGGTAGTTGTCGTAGCTGATATCAAAACCGGCAAAGTCGGTCTGATGTTCCTGACTCATCTCGGCAATCATCTGCTCCGGCGCGATGCCCATCTGCTGAGCTTTCAGCATAATTGGCGTGCCATGTGCGTCATCGGCACAGATGAAGTAAACCTGATTGCCGCGCATTCGCTGGTAACGGACCCAAATATCTGCCTGGATATGCTCGAGCATGTGGCCGAGATGAATGGAACCATTTGCGTACGGCAGTGCGCACGTTACCAAAATTTTTTTCGCGACTTGAGTCATATTAAGACTTAGCTCATACCTGTTGAAAAAGGGGTTTAGATGGTAACCGATTGCCTGACCCTGCGTAAACAAGGGGTTCAACTCCCTGCGGTTTTTTCCGGCTGGTTACGTCAGTTCGGGCCAGATCTGATATGCTTAATGACATAAATGCAGGCAGAACAACCAGCAATATCAAGGAACACAGATGACTTCACAATCCCAGGGGCATCATTCCCCCGAAGCGCTACGCGCGATCGTGATGGGCGTGCTGACCACGTTTGAACACCCCACGTTGAACCGTAATCTCACCGTACTGAAGGCGCTGCGCCACTGTGCGCTGCTCGATAACACTCTGCATATTGAACTGAATATGCCGTTTGTCTGGCAGGGGCCGTTTGAAAGCCTGAAAGCGACGGTCAGTGCTGACCTGCTGCGTCTGACTGGCGCGGTAGCGATTTCATGGCGCTTAACGCTGAATGTGGCGACGTTACAACGGGTCAAAAATCGCCCTGGCGTCAACGGCGTAAAAAACATTATTGCCATCAGCTCTGGTAAAGGGGGCGTCGGCAAATCGACCACGGCGGTCAACCTCGCGCTGGCGCTGGCCGCAGAGGGAGCGAAAGTCGGACTGCTGGATGCCGATATTTACGGACCGTCGATCCCGGATATGCTCGGTGTTGAAGATCAGCGGCCAACCTCACCGGACGGCACACATATGGCACCGATTATGGCCCATGGCCTGGCCACCAACTCAATTGGTTATCTGGTGACCGAGGATAACGCCATGGTGTGGCGTGGTCCGATGGCCAGCAAAGCGCTGATGCAGTTGCTTAACGAAACGTTATGGCCGGAACTGGAT
Organism: Erwinia sp. MYb416; assembly: GCF_037479575.1. NCBI lineage: Bacteria > Pseudomonadati > Pseudomonadota > Gammaproteobacteria > Enterobacterales > Erwiniaceae > Erwinia > Erwinia sp. MYb416. The sequence continues at coordinate 434,901 of NZ_JBBGYT010000439.1, read as the reverse complement.
TACCTGGTGCTGGATATGCCGCCTGGCACAGGGGACATTCAGTTAACCCTCGCACAGAACGTGCCGGTGACCGGTGCCGTGGTCGTGACCACGCCGCAGGATATTGCGCTGATCGATGCGCGCAAAGGCATTGTGATGTTTGAAAAAGTGAATGTCCCGGTGCTGGGCGTAGTGGAAAACATGAGTATGCATGTTTGCAGCCAGTGTGGTCATCATGAAGCGATATTTGGTACGGGGGGGGCCGAAAAGCTGGCGGAACAGTATCACACTCGTCTGCTGAGCCAGCTTCCGCTGCATATCAGCTTGCGCGAAGACCTGGATAATGGCGAGCCCACCGTTGTGCGTCGTCCCGACAGCGAGTTCACCGCACTGTACCGTCAGCTGGCGACACAGGTGGCCGCGCAACTTTACTGGCAGGGTGAGGTTATCCCGGAAGATATCGCGTTCCGCGCGGTGTAGTGAGACGGGCCGGCCTTTTTCCGGTCGGCCCGTGATGAATCCGTTACACCAGTCTGACGTGCCGCTGCTGAAATCCATCCACCATTGAATAATCGAAATCAATTTTCCCACCGTCGAAAAGCTGAGTAATCAACGTGAAATCATTGTCCGGTGTGACATTGCAACGATGGTTAAGCAGGGTGTCCTGAATAGTAAACGAACGGTCACCGCGCGCGATACGCTTCAGATATTGCAGCATGTCGTATGCACGTACACTTACGCCTGCCTGTTCATGAGGGGGTCTGCTTGTCATTTGCTACGGCCATTTTCAGTGCTAAAACGTCATTATAATCCGTTGTGTTTAATCGACGGCAAGCCGATTTTGTATTTTAGTGAAATCAGACGGAGCAACGTACAGCTAATAATCGCGAACCAGGCGCTGTAGATCTGCGGGATCAGCCCGGCTGAGCCGGTCAGCTCAATCGCGGCGCCAATGAGCGCCGCGCTGGCATAAATATCCTGGCTGAAAATCGCCGGAGTTTTTCCAGTTAACACGTCGCGCAGGCAGCCGCCACCGACGGCGCTGATGCAGCCCAGTATCAGGGAAAGCTCAATATTGTGGCTGTGCTCCCAGGTTTTATTGGCACCGAAGGCAGCAAAGAAACCCAAACCCAGCGCATCAAAAAACAGGGTGGCTTTTTCAAAAGAGAGGATGAGTTTTTGAAAAAAGGCAACGCAGATGACGGCTGTCATGATTACCACCAGATAGGCTGAACTGACCAGCCCGGCGGGGGGAAGGCTGGCAATACAGATATCTCTGATCACGCCACCGCCAATCGCGGTGGTCGCCGTCAGTACAAACACCCCGAAGAGATCAAAATCCTCGCGTACTCCGGCGGTCGCGCCACTTAACGCAAAGGCCAGCGTGCCAGCTAAATCAAGCAGATGAAAAACATTCAACATGTCACACATCCCTGATGAGCGTGAAAAATGATTTTCCAACGCCTGTAAAGAGAGTGACAGATAACCCTGCCTCTGCGCTGTCGTCGTGAGCAGAGGGTGCGGTAGGGGGGGTTACAGCACGTAGTGCATCAGCAGGTACTCGCCCTGATCGCTTTCCCCTTCGGCCACCACCCGCCAGCCGTGCTTTTTATAAAACAGCTGAGCCTGCAGGTTTTCCGCCAGACATTTGAGCGCGCCAGTGGAGGTAAAGCTTTTTTGCACGGCCTGCAATAATGCACTGCCCGCGCCGCTGCCCTGCCAGGCCGGGTCGATAAACAGGCTGTGCAGAAAATTATCGTTATCCAGTACGGCGGCAAATCCGATGCGGTGGCCGTCTTCTTCGGCCACCAGCACCCGCTCGCCCCGCGTCACCCGATCGAAATCCTCTAACTGCCATTGACTGTCATCCAGCCAGGTCCAGTTGGTTTTACGCGAGGCAAGAAACAGTGTGCGTAGGAATGGCCGATCCGCTTCGGTGAAAGGACGTATATTCATGTAAAAACTCCTGCAACATAAACGCCGGGTGGCAACGGCGCAGAGTGTAGCGTAAAAGCGCGTCGGTAGCAGCGAAAGGCATCAGGCAGGAGGAACGCATGAGAGAAGGGCGCAAAAAAAAGAGATGATGGGCTCATCTCTTTGCAGGGGACAGTGCGTTTTTTACTTCAATTTTGCCGCGATCGCCGCCACGTGTTGCCCCTGGTGTTTTGCTATAGCCAGTTCACGTTCGCTGGGTTGTCGCGACCCATCGCCACCCGCCAGTGTGGACGCGCCATAGGGTGTGCCGCCACGCACTTCTGAAATATCAAACAGTTCGGGGGTGCTGTATCCGATGGGGACAATAATCATCCCGTGATGCGCGAGGGTGGTCCAGGTCGAGGTAATGGTCATTTCCTGCCCACCGCCGGTGCCGGTAGAGGTAAACACACTGGCCACTTTGCCTACCAGAGCCCCCTTGGCCCACAGGCCGCCGGTCTGATCGAGGAAATTACGCATCTGCGCTGACATGTTGCCAAAGCGGGTGGGCGTGCCAAAAATAATCGCATCATAGTCAGCCAGTTCTGTCGGGCTGGCAATCTCGGCGGTCTGATCGGCTTTACCGCCGTACGCTTTGAACGCCTCGCTATCCATGGTCTCCGGCACGCGTTTGACGGTGACCTCGGTGCCCGGCACGCTGGCTGCCCCTTCCGCAACGTGCTGCGCCATGGTTTCAATATGCCCATACATTGAATGGTAAAGAACTAAAATCTTTGACATTTTACTTTCCTTATTGGGATGGATGGCATTTTCTTTTGGTGCTAATAAACGTGAAATAAAACGACGTAATACAGACACTGATATCACCCCTGGTGAAGGCGTTGATAAGCCACATTATTTAAAAATAGGCATGGAGGTGGGCTGAGGTTGGCCCTCCATTTCCTCACGCAGGCGACGACCGATGTCGTTAATTCTAGCTTCGCCTGCGCGTAATGCCGCATCACTGGTGTGCACAGAATAATTCCCCAGTGAGAGGGACCACGGATGAGCAACAGCGGAACCGATCACGAAGCGCGTTTCGGCATCTCCGGCGTGAAGGGTGACGGGTTGAGAACCGGCTGCGAAGATGACCATTTCACCTGTAGCGATCTTTTCAGGTGAAACCAGCGTGCCGCGACTGATACTGAGCCACAGGCTGGAATGATTTTCCGGCGGAATATACTGCCAGGATGAGTGTGCGGGCAGGGTCACCAGCAGATAATTGATGCCGTCATGCGAGCGAACCGGGCTTTTTACGCCCTGATATTCACCCAGAATGACGTATGCCGGGCCGGTTTGCGGCATCGACCGCGCTTCAAGATACTGACTGTCAACGGGGCCATTTTCCAGTTCAGGTGGCAACGCCAGCCAGAGCTGAAATCCCTCAACATACTCAGAATCACCTGCCGACATTTCTTTGCCGTGCCAGACGCCGCCGCCTGCGCGCATCCATTCCACCCCGCCATAGCCAATCATGCCTTTACCCGAATCCGGATCGTCAAAGCGCAGATTGCCTTCCGTGATTACGGTGACAGTGGCAATACCAGAGTGCGGATGAAGCGGCATACGATCAATCATCGTGCGATCGCCGGTGAAGCGATCGAGGAAAACGAAAGGTCTGACGATCGTGCCATAGTCTGACGGGCTCATCAGACGGATAATGGGCCCCGTTCCTCTGCCGCGTGTCCGGTGTTCGATGTGGCGGGAAACGGGGTGTTCCTCGGGCGCTAACGGTGACATTTGACTTCCTCTGGTAAGCGGTGAACGCAAGGTTATTCCGCTGGAGTACATGATAGTGTTGTATCTTAACCATTCGAACACTGCTTGATTAGAGGGCGTAATATCATTGGACTCATCCATTTTTGGACGTAATAAGATGCTCGATCTGAACGACGTCGCGATCTTTATCCATATCGTTGAAACGGGAAGTTTCGCCGCTGCTGCGCGACGGCTGGGAGTGCCACCGAATACACTGAGTCGACGGATTAAGCTGCTGGAAGCGAGTCTGGCGGTGCGGTTATTTCATCGTTCCACCCGCAAACTGACCCTGACCGGTGCCGGTGAGCAGCTGTATGACCACAGTGCACAAAAAATCAGTGAGTTAAACGCCATCAGTACGCAGCTGGTCAGTGAGAATCAGGTGCCGATGGGACGGATAAAAGTCGCCGCGCCTGCTGACTTCTTCGATCTGTTTTTAATGGAGTGGGTGGCCGATTTTCTGGCGTTATATCCGCAGCTGCAGCTGGATTTTATTCTCAGTGATACACATGCGGATATGATCGGCGAGGGCATTGATGTCGCGTTTCGTGGTGGACGCTTAAAGGATTCCAGTCTGGTTGCCCGAAAAATCAGTACTGGCCGCCGTCTGATGGCCGCCAGCCAGCATTATCTGGATACCTTTGGTGTGCCTGACAGCATCGACGCGCTGCAGCATCATGCCTGCATCGGCCAGTCTGCATCCTCTTCACCGGCTATCTGGCATCTGGTGGGGCCACAAGGTGCGGTGCAGGTTGAGGTGACTGGCCGTTTCTCGGCCAATACCGCGCAGGCCCAGCTTAAAGCGGCTCTCAGCGGGCTGGGCATCTGTTTTTTACCTGAATCCCTGTTATACGACAGCCTGACCCGCCAACAGCTGGTCGCTGTGTTGCCTGATTATGGCCAGCTGAATAACGATTTGTCGATTGTCTATCCCAGCCGTCATTACATTCCGTTGGCGGTATCGACTTTTGTCGAACACACGGTGGCGCTGCTCAAGAAAACCATCGCTGATAAGCACAGCCGTTCATGATGTGATGCGGCTGCGAAGGCTATTGAACACCGGCGAGGCGCAGCAGGGCGGTGACTGCCGCTGCCGCCAGGATCACCCCAATCAGCGGCACTTTGCGCCAGGCCAGCAGCACGGCCACCGCCACCCCGGCGACACGTGCCGTCCCGGCAAAGTGGTCACCTGCATAAAATGTGCTGCCCAGCGCCACCGCAAACAGCAGCGTAGTGGCCGCATCAGACAGCAACTTACGCGCGTTTTCAGACAGGGTCATGCGGTTACCCAGCGTGGCACCGGCAAAGCGCATCAGCCAGGTTCCCACGGCCAGAATCACGATCCCGCAGATAATCAGTGCGTTGTCTGCCATTATTTCCTCCTCGCCAGCAGTCCGGCCATTGAGAGCAATACCGGCAGCCCGATAGGCGTAAAGGGCACGGCCAGCAGTGAGATTACCGCCCCGCAGGCGGCGCGGATCAGCGTGGTGCGGGATTTCAGGGCGGGGATCACCAGCGCCAGTAAAATGGCCGGAAATACCGCATCCAGCCCAATCACCTGGGTATCAGGCAGCAGTGTGCCAATCACACTGCCCAGCATGGCCCCCAACGGCCAGACCACGGCGACGCCGAGGCCACACAGCCAGAAGGCGGCTTTACGCTGCGCGTGCGTGGGCTGCGACAGGCCAAACACCACGCTTTCGTCATTCATAATATGGCAACCGAGCACGGCAGAGAGACGCGAACCTACCAGGTCACGTACGGCAATGCCAAAGGGGAAGTGGCGCGCATTGACCAGCAGCCCGGCCAGCGCAGCGGCCAGCGGATTGCCCCCGCCAGCGACGATGGCAATAAACATAAACTCTGAGGCACCGGCCAGCACAAACAGGCTGGAGAACAGCGGAACCCATAGCGGGAATCCATAAGCGGTGGCCAGCGAACCGTAGGAGATGCCCACAACGCCGACCGCCAGGCAGATCAGATAAATCGCTTTACGCGTGTCCGGGCTGAGTGATGAAAAATGCCGACTGAACATTATTTGTTTTCCATAACGAACGAAGTTGTCATTATAATGAACGCAGGTGCTTCTAAGATCAACACGAACGTTTCGTTCATTTTGGCGAACGATAAGGCGAAAGATGACACAGCCCATAGCGGTAATTGCGGAAAGTTTGATTCGGGAACGCACACAGGCCGGGCTTTCACTCGCCGAAGTGGCCCGAAGGGCGGGAATTGCAAAGTCGACGCTGTCGCAGCTGGAGGCGGGCAACGGTAACCCCAGCCTGGAGACGTTGTGGGCGCTGTGTGTGGCACTGAATATTCCCTTTGCCAAACTGCTGGAACCTGAAGGCAACAAAACCCAGATCATCCGGCGTGGCGAAGGGGCGAAAGTGGTGGCCGGAGAAGCGAACTATCAGGCCATTTTGCTGGCCAGCTGCCCACCGGGTGCGCGGCGCGATATCTATCTGTTAATGACCCAGCCGGGTGCTGACCGTCTGTCACAGCCGCATCCTGTTGGATCGGTTGAGCACATTATCGTCACCCAGGGGCGGGCGCTGGTCGGGCTTAAGGATGCCCCGGAAGAGCTAGCGCCAGGCGATTACATCTGCTATCCCGCCGATCGTGAGCATATCTTTAAAGCGCTGGAACCCGACACCCTGGCACTGCTGGTGGCAGAGCAGGGATAAAGGGAGGATGGGGACGGAAAACCGTCCCGTAATCGGGTTTTTATACCGTGTCGCTGAATAGCGGTTGACGGGGAGTTATGATTCTATCGAACCGATTTTTTGTTGAGACTATTCTTATCGTTAGCTAGAATGCGGCCTGAAAAAGTGAAGGTGTATTATCATTTCTACATAAAATGTGTATTTGCTTTTAATAAAGCAATCTGGGATTTAAATCAAAATCGGTCAGGCTGACGTTCAGAATGTTCTGGCCGAAATAAATTATAAAATGGAGTTAAGAATGAAAGGCATCAGTAAACTGGTCTGGGCAGGTCTCGCGCTGAATATCTGCTATCTCGGCGCGGTAGTCTATCTCACTACCCAGATAGAGGATGGTGAGTTAACTATTTTTGCACGCAATGCGATTGCTTTTTTACAGTACTTCTCCATCCCATTTTTAGTTTCTATTTTATTGCAGATCATCAGTTTGCCCCTGTTATTCAAAAGCCCAAAGTGGGGGCTGGCGCTGGCTATCATTGGCTCGCTTATTATCCTGCCATTAAGTATGATTTTCCTCGCCGGTTATATGTTTAGCTATGAAAAGCATTGCAACAAGGGCCTGGAAGTATTTTCGCCAGGTGATAAAAACACACTTTCACAGGCTTTAACATTTAAAACATCGATGTTCTATGTGCAGGGCGGGATTTCCCTTGCTATCGGATTGTTTATTCTGGCCGATGGTGTGAGCGTTGGCGGATTATTAGTCTGTACCGGGATCATTTTTATCTCAAATGCGATGCGTTTAAAGCAACGCGTGATGATTGGGGTGTCAGGCGATAAATTGATCCTGACCCCGGCGCTGTATGCTGAAACCTGTCTGATCCCGCTAACCGATGTCACGTTAATCAAAGAAAATAAAAATGTATTCAAACTGCATATCCACTCTGCTGGTGTTGACAGGAAATGTAGCTTTAGTAAAAAAATGATCGCCGGAGAGAATGCTCAGGCAGACCTTGCGGAGATTTTGTCAACATTGCCGAAAGCGGACAGCGAGGCTGTGGCGGTGAGTGACAAGCCTGAATAACCTCCAGCCCGGGCGGCGGGAGACGTAAAAGCTTGTTTCTCTGCCATCTAACTGGCATGATTCTGAAGGGTGATTATCGCAATGGTAATTACAACACATTGATTTTACTATTTAAATGACTCGGGGTGCCCTTCTTCGTGAAGGCTGAGAAATACCCGTACCACCTGATCTGGATAATGCCAGCGTAGGGAAGTCAGATGCCCGACCGGCATCGCCTTCTTGATCGCCGGTTGGGAGCATATATGATCCAACCTGAACGCCTGAGCCACGCCGATGTGGCCCATTCCCTGACGCTGTTTCAACAGCAATCTCCCCTGATTCACTGTATGACCAATGATGTGGTGCAAACCTTTACCGCCAACGTGCTGCTGGCGCTGAGGGCTTCCCCGGCGATGGTGATCGATCAGGACGAAGCCGCGCAGTTCAGCGCCATTGCTGATGCCCTGCTGGTAAACGTTGGTACGCTGACCCATTCCCGCAGTGAAGCGATGCGGGCAGCGATCCATGCGGCCAGCGCTGCCGGACGACACTGGACATTAGATCCGGTGGCGGTAGGGGCGCTGGATTTCCGTACCACTTTCTGTCACCAACTCCTGTTACTCAAGCCCGCTGCGATCCGCGGCAATGCTTCGGAAATTATGGCACTGGCAAAACAGGCGGTCAGCGGACGGGGCGTAGACACTCAGCATGCGTCAACGGCGGCATTACAGGCAGCCGTTGCGTTGGCGACGGAAACGGGGGCGGTGGTGGCGGTTACCGGAGAAGTGGATTTTGTCACCGACGGTGTGCGCACCCTCAGCGTCAGCGGCGGTTCCCCACTGATGACGCGCGTGGTTGGCACCGGCTGTGCGTTGTCCGCCGTGGTCGCCGGATTTACCGCGCTGCCCGGCGATCGTCTGGTGCATGTCGCCAGCGCCTGCCACGTGGGGGCGCTGGCGGGAGAGCGAGCAGCGGCAGCGGCGCAGGGGCCGGGCAGCTTTATCCCCGCGTTCCTCGATGCACTGTATCAACTGAACCCGGAGGCACTGGTATGAAACGGATTAACGCCATGACCATTGCCGGAACTGACCCGAGCGGTGGCGCCGGGATCCAGGCCGATCTGAAAGCTTTCTCTGCACTGGGCGCCTATGGCACCAGCGTGATCACCGCGCTGGTGGCGCAGAACACCACGGGCGTGCAGTCGGTCTATCGCATTGACCCGGCATTCGTGGGCGCGCAGCTGGATTCGGTCCTGTCGGATGTGCGTATCGACACGATAAAGATTGGCATGCTGGCAGAAAGCGCCATCGTTGAGGTGGTTGCCGAACGGCTGAAAGAGACCCCGGTGCCCTGGGTGGTACTGGATACGGTGATGCTGGCAAAAAGCGGCGATCCGCTGCTCTCTGCTGAGGCGGTTGCCACCTTACGCGAGCGTCTGTTACCGCAGGTCTCCCTGATTACGCCCAATCTGCCAGAAGCCGCCGCGCTGCTGGCCTGCGATCCGGCACGCGATGAGGCCGAGATGCGTGAACAGGGCAGGGCGCTGCTGGCGCTGGGCTGTCAGGCGGTACTGATGAAGGGCGGCCATCTTAGCGAATCGGAAAGCCCGGACTGGCTGTTTACCCACCAACTTGAACAGCGGTTTACCGCGCCTCGCATTATGACGCGCAATACGCACGGTACGGGCTGTTCGCTGTCGGCGGCGCTGGCGGCACTCCGTCCGCGACACGATGATTGGGTTGCCACCGTACAAGCGGCTAAATACTGGTTGCAGGGGGCGCTTGAGCAGGCAGACTCGCTGGAGGTCGGCCACGGGCATGGTCCGGTGCATCATTTTCATCAGTGGTGGTGACCACGATGGTCCGCGTTTTTTTGTGCGGATCGTTCTGAAAAATGGAGTCAGCAATTTGCCTTAATAACAGTTTTGGGTCCACCCTGTTGGGGTCAGGAAAACTGACCCGCGGGCCATCAAAATGGCCCTCACACATTTTAACAGGAGTTATCATGACGGACATCGTACAGTTATTGGGCAAAGAAGCGGATTCTCTTTTGCAACATCGCTGCATGACTATTCCAGCGGACAACCTCTATCTTCCAGGGGCGGATTATGTGGATCGGGTGATGGTCGATAACAATCGTCCCCCGGCAGTTTTACGCAATATGCAAACACTGTACAACACCGGACGTTTAGCCGGGACAGGTTACCTCTCTATCCTCCCCGTAGACCAGGGCGTCGAGCATTCGGCGGGCGCCTCTTTTGCTGCGAACCCGCTCTACTTCGATCCGAAAAATATTGTGGAGCTGGCGATTGAAGCGGGCTGTAACTGTGTGGCTTCCACGTATGGCGTACTGGCTTCTGTCTCACGGCGTTACGCACACCGCATCCCGTTTATGGTTAAGCTCAACCATAACGAGACGCTGAGCTATCCCACCCAGTATGACCAGACGCTGTATGCCAGCGTTGAGCAGGCGTTTAACCTCGGTGCTGTCGCCGTCGGGGCCACCATCTATTTCGGTTCAGAGCAGTCACGGCGTCAGATTGAAGAGATCTCTGCAGCCTTTGAACGCGCCCATGAACTGGGGATGGTCACCGTACTGTGGGCGTATCTGCGCAATAATGATTTTAAAAAAGACGGGGTGGATTACCATGCCAGCGCTGATTTGACAGGCCAGGCAAACCATCTGGCGGCCACCATTGGCGCGGATATTGTGAAACAGAAAATGGCGGAGAATAACGGCGGTTATAAAGCAGTGAAATTCGGCCATACCGATGAGCGCGTCTACAGCACACTGACTACAGATAACCCTATCGACCTGGTACGTTATCAACTGGCGAACTGCTATATGGGGCGCGCCGGGATGATCAACTCCGGCGGTGCGGCAGCAGGGGATACGGATATTGCTGAATCCGTACGTACGGCGGTGATCAATAAACGTGCAGGCGGCATGGGGCTGATTTTAGGGCGCAAGGCCTTTAAGAAATCGATGAAGGACGGCGTGGCGCTGATTAATTCAGTGCAGGATGTCTACCTCGCGAAAAACGTCACCATCGCCTGATTTATCGTAGGGGTCAGGCATGCCTGACCCTGTATCAACCGTGCCTTGTCCCGCCGGTTTCAGAATGGCTCAAACCACTCGCTGTTCTGCTCGGCAATCGGGGTAATAGAGAAAATCATCTCCTGCAAATGGCGGCGCAGCGCCTGTTCAGCGGCATCGGCATCTTTCGCACACAAGGCCAGGTAAATCTGGTGGTGCTGCTCGATCAGGCTCTCTGGCGGTGACACTTTACTTAACGTCAGAAAACGCACGCGGTCCATGGTGGCTTTAATATTTTCCACCGTCTCCCACGCCAGTTCACAGGCAATACTTTGCGCGATCAATCGGTGAAACTCATCGTCCAGCAAGAGAAACGATTGGCTGTCGTGGCGATCGGCGGCCAGCTTTTGTAATTGCAGATTATGCTCCAGCGCCGCCAGCCCGACAGGTGTGGCTTCTGCAGCTGCACGGCGTACCACTGCAACTTCAACAGCTTCACGTATAAAGCGACCATCGGCAACGCGCTGTGCGGAGATTTTACGCACGAAGGTGCCGCGCTGCGGAAGGACCTGCACCAGGCCCGCTTCTGCCAGTTTGATAAAGGCTTCACGAACCGGCTGACGCGATACGTTAAAGCGCGTGGACACCTCTTTTTCCGACAGCAGTGAGCCGGGATGGATCGCACAGGTGACGATATCCTGACGCAGGAATCGATAAATCTGCTGGTTGACCGGCTCACTGGCGGTGATGGTATAAACTGTCGACATTCGGCAACGTCCCTTTAGCGGCGGGTCAACAGCCTGCCCGCCTATGGCGTGAAAGCCTTCAGTCTAATCAGGCAGGCGCATCAGCGCCAGAGTTAAACGCGGGCAACCAGTTGATGCACCGTTTGTTTCGCTCCCTGGCTCAACAGCAGACGGTAAAAATGGTTAACCTGGTGGACAAACTGCGGGTTACCGGACAAATCCTCACCAAAGACATGTTTCAGACCCAGCAAGGCGGCCACGCGGGGTTCTCCTTCGGCACTTTCCGCGACCCTTTTTGCCAGCTCGGCACTAAGGGGATCGTTGATCACCATCGGCTGACCCTGCTCATCGTAACCGCTGACATAGCGGATCCATCCTGCCACGCCAAGTGCCAGTAAATCGAAATTGCTGTCATGCGCGAGGTGCCAGCGGATGCTGTCCAGCCAGCGCTGGGGCAGTTTCTGGCTGCCATCATTGGCGATCTGCGCGGTGCGGTGCCTGATAGCACGGTTGCTGTAACGCGCAATCAGCGAGTCGGCGTAGGCCGTCAGATCAACGTCCGTTGTGCGTAGCGTCGGAGCCTGCTGTTCGAGCATCAGCTGGCGCGCCGCCTGTTTGAAATGAACATCTGTCATACAGTCGCTGATGTGCTGATACCCGGCGAGGTTACCCAGGTAGGCAAGGAACGAGTGGCTGCCATTCAGCATACGCAGCTTCATCTCTTCAAAGGGCAGCACGTCAGCCACCAGTTCCGCTCCGGCCAGTTCCCACGCCGGACGGCCGCTGACAAAGTTATCTTCGATAACCCACTGGAAGAACGGCTCACAGGCCACCGCCACCGGATCCTCACAGCCCAGTTTTTCACGCAAGGCGCGGTGGGTTTCATCGGTCATCGCCGGAACAATACGGTCTACCATGGTGGAAGGGAAGGTCAGCGTTTTTGCGATCCAGTCGGCCAGTTCCGGCGCCTGCTGGCGTGCCAGCGCGGTGATTACGTTGCGGGTGACATGGCCGTTTTCCGGCATATTATAGCAGGACATCACGCTGAAAGGTGCCAGCCCTCGCTCACGGCGTCGACGAATGGCCGCGAGAATAATGCCCGGCAGCGACTGTGGCACATCGGGATGTTCGAGATCATGACGGATCGCCGGATGGTCAAGATTTAATTCACCACTGGCGGGATAGTGGCAGTAGCCTTTTTCCGTGACCGTCATGGAGACAATCGCGACGTCGGGCTGGCTCAGCGCGTCCAGCACCGCCTCAATACCGTCGGACTGGCCGTGCAGGGCGGCAGTCACCACGCCTACTACGCGCAGATTGAGCTGGTCATCGGCCATTTCGGCCACGGTGTAGCAGAGTTGCTGCTGGCGCAGGGCGGTAATCAGTTCGCCGCTGTTAAGATTGATTTCGCAATATCCCCAGTCGCTGCCCTGTTCAGCGGCGAGCCGATCGCTACAGACGGCCTGGTGAGCACGATGGAAAGCACCAAAGCCAATATGGACCATGCGGGTCCGTAGCGCGTGACGGTTGTACTGGGGGCGTTCTACATCGGGCGGGAGGGTATCAAGAGACAACATAACGCATCCTTACAGATAAACGGGTGGGGCAAGCCCACCCGCGCTAATCAAATGGACACCGGAGTATCCAGTTTCTTCGGTGGTTTAATCACAAACAGCACCAGGGACGCGCCCAGCGCGGCCACCACGCCCGCCAGCACAAAGGCGCTGTCGAACTTACCGGTGTGCTGCACGATATAGCCGGTGACAATCGGCCCGACAATCCCGGAAAGGCTGCCGATCAGGTGAATAAATCCGCTGATACTGCCGACGCGGCTTTTATGCACCACATCCTGAATAATCGCCCAGTAAATTGCCCCGGTGATGTAGAGGAAGAAGATAGAGACAGACATCAGACCGACGGCGGATGTGACTTCTTTTACCGTACCTGCAAAGCCGACACAAATTGCAGCAGCCATTAACGAGACCACCAGCACGATTTTGCGTGAAAGCAGCAGCTTGCCGGTCACTTTGAAAATTTTGTCCGAAATAATCCCCCCGAGCGCCAGACCGACGAAGCCGACGATCCATGGGATCATGGTGGTAATGCTCATCGCTTTAATATCCAGCCCGTGCGCCTGGACCAGATAGGCCGGGAACCAGCTGAGGAAAAAGAACAAGATGTAGTTGTAGCAGAAGAAAGCGAATGCCGTGACCAGAATAATCGGCTGACGCAGATAGTAGCCTAAGCCGTGCTGTGACTGTGACAGTTCCTCTTCAGGACTGAGCTGCTCGTCTTTCATCTGCGCAATCAGTGCACGTTCACGTTCGCTGATTAATTTGCTTTTCAGTGGATTGTCAGCGGCAATAAAGAACCACACGACCATCCAGATGATGCCAATCGAGCAGATAATGGCGAAGGCCGGACGCCAGCCGAAGGCAAGGGCCAGGTAGCCGATGATCGGCCCGGCGACTGCGCCGCCAAGGGGCGAACCGGCGCTTAGCAAGCCCATCGCCGTGGCGGCCTGTTTTTTCGGGAACCAGCCGTTAATCGCTTTATTCGCCGAGGCACAGATCGGCCCCTCTGCCATGCCGAACAGCACGCGCAGGATTAACATTGACCAGAAACCGGTGGCCAGGGCGGTAAAGCCGCAGAACAGTGACCACATCCCGACGGCAACGCCGAGGGTGATCGTCGGGCCGAACTTATCGGTCGCGAGGCCACCGACAAAGTTGAAGATGGCATAGCCGAAGAAGAAGCTGCCGAAAATCAGGCCAAACTCTTCCGCATTCAGCATCAGATCTTTTTCAATCATTGGCACGGTCAGGGACAGCGCCACCCGGTCAAGGTAGTTAATCATGTAAACAAGGAACAGCAGTAATACGATGGTCCAGCGCAGGTTCTTAAACATGGTAATAACTCCGCGTTCTATTTGTCATTGTAGGGTAGAGGTGATGGCCGGGCGTCACCCCGGCTTTAGGGTTAATGCATGCTGATGATCACCTTGCAGCAGCTGCGCGGGTCCTTCTCGAACAGTGTCATGGCCTGTTCAATCTGGCTCAGGGGCAAGGTATGGGTCACCAGTTTTTCTGGCTGAATCAGCCCCTGCTCCATCCACGCGATAACCTGGGGGAAGCGGTGACTGTTCAGCCGTGATGTAAACAACGACAGCTCTTTGCTGGTCAGGCTTTGCTGCGTCAGGGTGCAGGGGTCGCCAGAGAAGCCCAGCAGGCCAATGCGCCCGGCCGGAGAGGCCAGTGCGGCGGCTTCGGACAGAATTGTCGGATGGCAGGCCGCATCAATAATCAGCGTGGGCTGTACGCCGTTAAGCTGTTCTGCCAGCGGCGTGGTGCTGTTGTTCAGTGCCTGGTCCGCACCATTTTCCCGTGCCATCGTCAGGCGCTCTTCCAGACGGTCAGCAACAATCACCGTCTTGACCTTGTAGACGCCTTTCAGCACCTGAATCGCGGTCAGCCCCATTGGCCCGGCGCCGTAAATCAGTGCCACATCATCGGGAACCGGCTTGAGGAACGCGCTGATATTGGCCGCAATGGTAAACGGCTCGACCAGGCTGGCCAGCGTGTCCGGTATCGCCTCCGGCAGCACATAAGCATTCGCCGCTGGCGCAATCGCATACTCACTGAAACCGCCATCGCGATGCACGCCGATGACCTGCAATTCGCTACAGACATTCGGTCGACCGATTGAGCAGGGATAGCAGTGGCCACAGCTGACAACCGGATCGACCGCCACGCGCTCACCGACGCGCGCACTGTCCACACCGCTGCCAGTGGCATCAATCAGACCGAAAAACTCATGACCGATCACACGCGGATAGCGAGCGAACGGGTTGTGGCCGTGCCAGATATGCACATCCGACCCACAGATACTGGCGTACTTCACTTTAACCCGTACTTCACCGGCAGCCGGTTCCGGCAGGGGACGATCCTGCAACTGCAACTCGCCCGGACGTTCAATCACCACGCTTTTCATGTTGTGCTCCTTACCAGTTCCACAAGGTGCCGTCTTCCAGGCGGGCCACAGGCAGATAGGCGGGTTCATAGGGGTATTTCGCGGCCAGTTTTTCGTCGAACTCAATACCCAGTCCTGGTTTATCGCCCGGATGCATATAACCGTTATCGAAGCGCCAGCTGTTCGGGAAGACTTCCAGCATTTGCTCGGAGTAGCCCATGTATTCCTGCACGCCGAAGTTCGGCACCCACAGGTCAAAGTGCAGCGCTGCCGCCATGCAAATCGGTGACAGATCGGACGGCCCGTGCGATCCGGTTCGTACCTGATACAGCGAGGCGAAATCTGCGATGCGGCGCATACCGGTAATGCCACCTGCGTGGGTGATGGTGGTGCGGATATAATCGATAAGCTGCTCTTCGATCAGCTGTTTGCAGTCCCAGATACTGTTGAACACTTCGCCCACGGCAATCGGCGTTACGGTGTGCTGACGGATCAGGCGGAAGCTTTCCTGATTTTCAGCCGGTGTTGGGTCTTCCATCCAGAACAGGCGATAGTCTTCGATGCTTTTGCCGAAGCGGGCCGCTTCGATAGGGGTCAGGCGGTGGTGCATGTCGTGCAGCAGGTGCTCATCAAAGCCGAATTTATCGCGAATGGCCTCAAACAGTTTCGGGGTGAAATCGAGGTACTTCTCGGTTGACCACAGCTGCTCTTCCGGGCGTGCGCCTTTGGTCGCGGGTTCGTAAGCTTCACCTTTGCCTTTAGCCATTCCGTAGGTGGTTTTCATTCCCGGTACGCCGCACTGAGCGCGAATGGCTTTGAAGCCCAGCTCTTTATGCTTCGCATAGTCGTCCATCACTTCGTCAATGCTGTGCCCGGTGGTGTGACAGTAGACCATCACGCCCGTGCGCGAAGCGCCACCCAGCAGTTGATAGACCGGCATATTGGCCGCTTTGCCTTTAATGTCCCATAGCGCCTGGTCTACGGCGGAGATGGCCGACATGGTAACCGGGCCACGACGCCAGTAGGCACCCTTGTAGAAGAACTGCCAGATATCTTCGATCTGATGGGCATCGCGGCCAATCAGCTGCGGGCAAACGTGATCTTTCAGGTAAGACGCCACCGGCAGCTCGCGGCCGTTCAGCGTGGCATCACCAATACCGGTCAGTCCCTGGTCGGTGGTGATTTTTACGGTGACAAAGTTTCTGCCCGGGCAGGTGACAAACACTTCTGCGTTAACAATTTTCATTCTGAACCGCCTTGTACGTCAACAATGGTGAAAAAATACGCTTATAACGTACTACCATACAAGTTATGCGTGTGGGATTCGCGAGAGGGATCACATTTCGTCGGTGGAGCAGGAGGGGGGAAAAAGCGCCCAGGGGCGCTTTTAGTGAGTGTGGTATTAACGCACAGGCGACGATTCAGCCTGAGTGGTGGCCTGTTTTCTCTCAACAGCTTTTATCGCATCTACCGCCTCTCCGACTTCGCGCATTCTCTGACCCAGTTTATCCACTGCTTTTTGTAGAGCGATTTGCTGTTCTTGTTCATAGATAGCATCGCGGCGTTCGTATGACATATCCCCTCCTGTTGGGTTGAAAACCTGACTCAAGTGTATTTCCTGATACAAAATGCTTTTTGACGATACGCTGATATATTTTGCATAGCTTGTCATTAACAGCAAGAAAGAGATACATACCAGCATGGTACTGAATATAGTGTTCAATAAGTGCTCTTTCGACATGGCGGATAACATGTATAGACGAAATATTTCCACGCGGAGGATGAAAGCATGTTGAGTTTTTTACGCGATTATCACGAGTATCAAAAGAAACTTCATAAGCGCCATTGTGGCTCAAGGTAAAGCCTGCTTGTAAGTGGATACCTGAATCACTTTGTTGAGTAATCTGCTGAATAACCAACTCATATTCTACATCTTTTGATGTAAAATCATTAAAGTAGGTAACTCTGTTGGTGTAAAGATAGAATGGCCTGAATTCCATTTCCGTCATCTCCTTATTTATCCGCAACAAAAATAAAGACATCTGTTATTACAGGGGATAATAACGATAACGTTTAATGGTTTCCTCTAATCAGGTCTGCTTATTCATTATTCTGGAGCTGCGCCGCAAAAATTCACCCTGACGTTAATAACGACAGGGTGAGCAGAACATTGCGCAGAGAATATTACATCAGTAATTCACAGGAGGGTGGCAGGCGGCATTCCAGTGCATCCGGCATCACCTCAATGCGAAATTCTGTCCCGCTCAGGGGTTCGCCATCGAGATTAAAGGTCATCTCATTCGGCGCACGAATGGTCAGCCATGGCAGTGAGGCGGTGATCAGATTAGGATTTTCTTCGTTACTGGTTAACTTATGCACCAGCGTGGGCAACAGCTCCTGCGAGGTGGCGATACTCAACTCCAGTTTGCCATCGTTAATCAGCGCCGTTGGGCACAGACGCTGACCGCCACCCGCCTGACGACCATTCCCAATACCAATCACCAGCGCATCGCCCTGCCAGTGAAAATCCGGGCCTTCCAGCGTACAACTGTCGGCTTTCAGGGTATCCATGCGCATCAGCCCATGAATAAAGTAGGACACGCCCCCCAGGGCAGATTTCAGTTTTTCCGGGGTTTCGGTGGTAATCCGCGTTCCGAACCCGCCAGTGGCCATATTGATGAAGTAGTGATCATCATTCACCCGCGCGAGGTCAATGGCCGTGGCTTTCCCGAGAATCGCCAGACGCAGTGCGTTTTCCATCTCCAGCGAGATACCTGCGCTGGTGGCAAAGTCATTGGCGGTGCCCAGCGGCACCAGGCCCAGCACCGGACGGCGCTCAGGCGATAATCCGGCGAGCGCAGTCGCCACTTCATTAATGGTGCCATCGCCGCCAGCGGCAATGACGGTTTCAGCCTGCAATGCTACCGCTTCGCGCACGTAGCGCTCGCCGTCACCGTGCTCCCAGGTCACCCGCACTTCCAGCGGGAATCCCTCATTGCGCAGTGTCGCTATGGCCTCACGCAGCGCTTCATTGCCTGCGCTTTTACCATTTAAGATTGCCAGCGTAAGTGAATGTTTTTCCATTTTTAATCCCTGAAGGCATTTGCGGTTTGCATCAACATATAGCATACCCTGCCACAGAGGGTTACCTCAGTTCGAAAAAGCGCGGAGTTTTCTGAAAAAACGCGGGGGCTGAAAAAAGAAATGGCCCGCACGGGGGAGCCGTGTGGGCCGAATAAGGTGGTTCTGGACACCAGGGTCCAGATAACATGCTATTTGGATTTGTTCGTTAGGAGCGGGAGCATCATAACGATGATTGCCATGCGGTAATGTGATCGCATTCTAAGATCAGTAACATCATGTAACTTCTTTCGCAGTTTCCACCGCATGAGGATTGCGGGTGGTGGTGCCTGCGAGATTACGCATCAGCAGGGCATACTGAAGATCCATTTCCTCCGGCAGCGGCAGCCACACCAGATGGCCGTTGCCCGGTGCCACATCAATCGGCTGTGCTTTGCCATTTTCCATCTGCGTCAGGGTGAAGTTGATATTTCCCGCCGGGGACATCAGTTCCAGACTGTCGCCCACGCTAAATTTGTTCTTCACATCCACTTGCGCCAGGGCGCCACGGCGCTCTCCTGTGAATTCACCGACAAACTGCTGACGGTCTGAGACCGAGTAGCCAGCATCATAGCTCTGATAGCTGTCATGCGTATGGCGGCGCAGGAAGCCTTCGGTATAACCACGATGTGCCAGCCCTTCCAGGGTTTCCAGCAGAGCAGGGTCAAAGGGCTTCCCGGCGGCAGCATCGTCAATAGCGCGCCGATATACCTGAGCGGTGCGTGCGCAGTAATAAAAGGATTTGGTGCGTCCTTCGATTTTCAGCGAGTGGATGCCCATCTGCGTCAGACGCTCAACGTGTGCCACGGCGCGCAGATCTTTCGAATTCATAATGTAGGTGCCGTGTTCATCTTCGAAGGCGGTCATATACTCACCCGGGCGCATGGCCTCTTCGATCATAAACACTTTATCCGTTGGCTGCCCGGTGCCCAGCGTGGGCTCGACATTCTGTACGGCAATCGGCTCCTGGCGATGCACGATATTGCCAATCGCATCCTCTTTGCCTTCCTGGACGTTATATTCCCAGCGGCAGGCATTGGTGCAGGTGCCCTGATTCGGGTCGCGGTTGTTGATGTTGCCGGAAAGCAGGCAGCGACCGGAGTAGGCCATGCAGAGTGCGCCGTGGACGAAAATTTCCAGCTCCATCTCTGGCACCTGCTGACGAATCTCACCGATCTCTTCCAGAGACAGCTCGCGTGACAGAATCACCCTTGTCAGCCCCATCTGTTGCCAGAATTTCACCGTCGCCCAGTTGACGGCGTTCGCCTGCACTGACAGATGAATATCCATCTGTGGAAACGCTTCGCGCACCAGCATGATCAGCCCGGGATCGGACATGATCAGCGCATCTGGCTGCATATCAATCACCGGTTTCAGGTCACGAATAAAGGTTTTCAGCTTGGCGTTATGCGGGGCAATATTCACCACCACGTAGAATTTTTTGCCAAGCGCATGGGCTTCATTAATGCCCGTGGCCAGATTCTCATGGTTGAATTCGTTATTGCGCACGCGCAGGCTGTAACGAGGCTGACCGGCATACACGGCATCTGCGCCATACGCAAAAGCGTAACGCATATTTTTCAGTGTCCCGGCCGGAGAAAGCAGTTCCGGTTTTTTCATAATGTCTCAGTCTGATGTCAGGTCAGATATTGCGATGATGATATTTAGGTGCGGCGCGGGTCAGGCATGCCTGGCCCCTGGGGAGGAGCGAGACGGTCAAACCCGGAGATCAACGTAGGGGCGCGGCATGCCTCGCCCGGTGTTTTGCCCGGCGGGGATTGTAAGGCGGTGATTGTTTGGGGAAATTGATCTACATCAAACGACAGATATCTGCTTCCCAGCGATATCCCATGCCATAGACTGCACGGATAAATGGCTGGTCGGCATCCAGCAATTCCAGTTTGCGGCGCAGGTTCTTAATATGGCTGTCGATAGTACGGTCAGTGACCACGCGATAGTCGTCATAGAGATGATTCAGCAACTGCTCGCGTGAGAACACTTTGCCCGGCTCCTGAGCCAGGGTTTTCAACAGACGGAACTCCGCGGGCGTCAGATCGAGGGGTTTATCGTCCCAGCTTGCCTGGAAACGGTTTTCATCCACCTTCAGCAGCGACACCTGACGGGCTTCTTCCGGGGTGCGCTGACAGCGTTTAAGAATGGTTTTGACACGCGCCACCACTTCACGCGGGCTGAAAGGCTTACAGATGTAGTCATCGGCGCCAATTTCCAGACCGAGCAGGCGGTCAATCTCTTCAATCTTTGCCGTCACCATCACCACGGGCAGGTCGGAGAAACCGCGCAGTTCGCGGCACACCGATAAACCGTCCAGCCCCGGCAGCATCAGATCCAGCAGTACCAGGTCCGGTGAATGCTGTTTTACCCATCCCAGCACTTCATCACCGCGCAGCAGATGATGGGTACGAAAGTTAGCGGCCTGCAGGTAATCGATCATCAGTTGGCCGAGTTTGGGTTCGTCTTCAACGATTAAAATCAGCGGAGCGGGCGTGTCGAGCGTCATAGTATGGTCGCCATGGTCAGTGAGTCTTATACGGCAAGTGTACCGTAATTCGCACGCCACCGGCATCGGAGTGCTCCGCAACAATGGTGCCGTCATGCGCTTCGACAATATTATGGCAGATAGCCAGCCCCAATCCTGAGCCCCCGCTGGCCCGGTTACGTGAACCTTCAGCACGGAAGAAACGCTCAAAAATCTGCGTCCGCTGTTCATCGCTGATACCGGGGGCGCTGTCATCGAAGTGCAGCACATTGGCATTGGCACGTTGTTGCAGCGTGATATGAAGACTGCCGCCGGGATCGGTATAGCGCAGGCTGTTTTCCATCAGGTTGGTGAACAGTTGCATCAGACGATCCGGGTCGCCAAACTGAGGTGCCTGGTCGGGTAACGTCAGCGTCAGATTCAGCGGATGCTGTTCAAAACGATGGCGGAAATTGCCGGAGACCAGTTCGAGCAGCGGGACGAGATCGGTCTGGCTTTTACGATAGGCCAGAGCCCCTTCATCTGACAGTGATAACTGATGAACATCGTCCACCAGCTTGGTCAGCGTGGCGACCTCGCCCTGTAAGGACACAATCGATTCCGGGGTCAGTTTCCGCACCCCGTCCTGAATCGCTTCCAGTTCACCGCGCAGGATAGCCAGCGGCGTGCGCAGCTCGTGGGAGATATCGGCCATAAACGCACGGCGCATTTTTTCGTTTTTCTCCAGCGTGTTGGCGAGGCGGTTAAAGTCCTGCGCCAGCCTGCCCAGCTCATCGCGGCTGGAGGCCTGCACCCGGCTGGTAAAATTCCCTGTCGCGAGGTGATGGGTGCCTTCCACCAGACGTTTTACCGGCGCCAGCAGCCCCCGTGACAGCAGCCAGGTAACGGCTGCGGCCAGCAGCATCGTCAGGCCGACGATCATCCAACTGGTACGATTCTGCTGCCGATCGAAATTAATGTCGGCGCTGCGCGTCAGGCGTTCAGAGGGGGAGCCAATCACCCAGCCGACCACTTTACCATTGCTGGTGGTAATACTGCGGCGGGAGCCTTCCTGCGGTACCGGTGCGCGTGGGCCAATCATCACATGATACTGCTGGTCGATAATCCAGAACTGTGTACGCCAGCCGTGAGGCGGAAGCTGATTGTTGGCATCCGGGTTCTGCTCCAGCGAGCGCAGAATATTGAACACCAGCTTGTTGTTATTACGCAGGAAATCCCAGTTGCCATGCTGCTCATACTGGTCTGCCAGCGCATCGCTGAGCAGCGTGAGCCGCTGCTCATTGCCACGTTTGATATAGTCGATAAAACCGTGTTCGAAGCTCAGACGAACGCCCCAGTGCATGGTGATCAACACCAGCATGCAGGTGGAGAAGATTGCCGCGAAAAGCTTGGCAGTGATGCCGATACGTAATTTTGCCAGCATTAAGGCTTTCTCCTGCGCGCCGGAAGCGTATTAGGGGACGTCTCTTTGGGGACACGCCAGAAAACAAAGACCGGCAGGGCAATGATCAGTGCCATACACAGCCAGGTATAGATAAACGTCTCTGCGATTTGCGGGCTGCCGCTCGCGGCCTCGTGGCCGAAGGTGCCCAACAGCAGCCCGGCCACGGTCACGCCGATACTCATCGACAGCTGCATCACCATCGACAGCAGGCTGTTACCGCTGCTGGCAAGCTCGTCAGGCAGCTCTTTCAGCGTCAGTGTATTCATGGCAGAGAAGCGAATGGCGTTGACCATCCCTTGTAAAAACAGCACCACGGGCAGCAGGGCATGCCAGCCCATCAGCGCCACGGCAGGGAACAAGAGCACCACCAGCGCCAGTGCCAGCGTTGACCCCATCAGCACATGGCGGTAGCCAAAGCGGTTAACGATTTGCACCACAATGCGCTTCATTCCCATATTGCCCAGCACCATCGGGATCATCATTAATCCGGCGTGCAGCGGACTGTAACCCATGCCGATTTGCAGAAAAATGGGCGTCATAAACGGCAGCATGCCACTGCCGATACGTCCGGTCAGGCTGCCAATCAGGCCAATAGAATAGATGCGATTGTCGAACAGTTTCAGGCTGAACAGCGCGCCATCGTTGTGACGGGCATGCAGCAGATAAAACAGCAGGCTGAAGACGCCGCAGAGGATCAGCAGACACAGCAGCAGGGGGGAGAGACCGGAGCCGCGCTGGCCGTCCAGCGCCAGCGTGAGCGTGGCCATACCGGCTGCCAGCAGCAGATAGCCGGTAAAATCGAAGCGTCGGGTTTGCAGGGTAAAGTTTGACATCAATGTCAGCGTGGCAATCGCCCCGATAATCCCCACCGGGATGTTGATCAGGAAAATCCAGTGCCAGCTGACGTACTCGACCAGCACACCGCCCAACGCCGGGCCGAGCAGCGGGCCAATTTGTCCCGGCAGGGTGACGAAGGTCATTGCGGCCATATAGTCGGCACGCGGCACCAGCTTCATCACCGTTAAGCGGCCCACCGGTACCATCATTGCCCCTCCGATGCCCTGTAACACGCGTGAGAGAATCAGCTGGTCCAGCGTGGTGGAGAGCGCACAGCACAGCGAGCCGGCACTGAACAGCACAATGGCGCTGAAGAACACATTTCGCACCCCGAAGCGGTCTGCCAGCCAGCCGCTGATCGGCAGCATCACCGCCACCGTCAGCACGTAGGAGACAATCACCGAATGCATATTCAGCGGGCTTTGATGCAGGCTGGCCGCCATCGAGGGCAGCGCCGTATTGACGATGGTGGTATCCAGCGTCTGCATAAAGAAGCCGAAGGCCACTATCCACAATTGCCAGCGTACGGAGGCAGGAGGTGCGTTCATGGCATCAGCTTTCCCCGGTGACGGCATCAAAGCGCGGTTTACGCCGCAGTTTGTCCATATACAGATAGACTACCGGCGTTGTGTACAACGTCAGTAGCTGGCTCATCACCAGCCCGCCGACGATGGTGATCCCCAGCGGCTGGCGCAGTTCGGCACCGTCACCGCTGGTCAGCACCAGAGGTAGCGCACCAAACAGCGCGGCCAGGGTGGTCATCATAATTGGGCGGAAGCGCAGCAGACTGGCCTGGAATATTGCGTCACGCGCCGTCATTCCGCCGTTGCGCTGGGCGTCCAGCGCGAAGTCGACCATCATAATGGCGTTTTTCTTCACGATGCCGATCAGCAACAGGATGCCGATCAGCGCGATCAGGCTGAACGGAGCACTAAACAGCTCCAGTGCCAGCAGGGCGCCGACCCCCGCTGACGGCAGGGTGGAGAGGATAGTCAGGGGGTGAACGTAGCTCTCATACAGGATCCCCAGCACGATATACACGGTGGCAATCGCCGCTACAATCAGCCACAGCTGGCTGCTTTGGGTTTGCTCAAACACCGCCGCCGTGCCGGAAAAACTGCCGCGCACGCTGGATGGCACGCCCAGCGAGGTGACGCTGCGGTCGATGGCCGCTGAGGCCTGCGACAGCGATACCCCTTCGGGCAGGTTAAACGAGACGGTGGAGGCGGCAGACAGCCCCTGATGATTCACCGACAGCGGTGAGTTCGCCGGCTGCCATTTTGCAAACCAGGAGAGCGGGATGGATTTCCCCTCGCTGTTAATCACATACATCTGGTTAAGGGCGCTGATATCCTGGGTGTAGCGCGGATCGACCTCCATCACCACTTTGTACTGATTCAGCGGTTGATAAATGGTGGAGATCTGCCGCTGACCAAAGGCGTTATTGAGCAGGTTATTGACATCGGCGACATCAATGCCGAGCCGGGCCATGCTGGCGCGATCGTAAGTCAGTGCCATCTCAGCGCCTTTGTCTTCCTGATCGGAGTTCACATCGGCCAGCTCGGGCAGGGCAGCAAAGGCGCGGCGGATTTTAGGCTCCCACTCACGTAAATCATCCAGGCTGTCTGAGAGCAGCGTGTACTGATATCCGGCGTTGGACTCGCGCCCGCCGACGCGAATATCCTGCACCGCCATCAGAAACAGGTTGGCGCCCGGTTCTTTTGCCAGCTTGCCGCGCAGTCGGGCGATCACCTGTTGGGCGTTTTCGCTGCGCTCACTGAGCGGCTTCAGTGAGATAAACATCGAGCCGCTATTGGTGCGAGAACCTCCGGTAAAGCCCACCACACTTTCGACGGCCGGATCGGCGTGGACGATACGCATAAAGTCTTCCAGCTTGCCGCGCATCGACTGGAACGAGATGCTCTGGTCGGCCTGAATAAAGCCCATCAGCCGCCCGGTGTCCTGCTCCGGCATAAAGGTTTTCGGGATGGAAACGTACAGATAGAGGGTCAGCCCGATGGTGGCGAGAAACACCAGCAGCGTCCAGCGCGCATGGTCCATCACCCGGTGCAGGGTGCGGCCATAGCCCTGTTGTACCGCCAGCAGCACGCGGCCAAAACCGCGAATGCGCGACTGCTCATGTTGGGGTTTATTACGCAGCAGCCACGCACACATCATCGGCGTCAGGGTAATGGATATCACCAGCGAGATGGCGATGGCCACCGAGAGTGTGACGGCAAACTCTCTGAAAAAGCGACCAATAATGCCGCCGAGCATCAGCAGCGGAATAAACACCGCCACCAGCGAGATACTCATCGACACCACGGTGAATCCGACCTCGCGTACCCCCTGCAATGATGCCTGCAGCGGCTTCATGCCAGCCTCAACATGGCGTGAGATATTCTCCAGCACCACAATGGCATCGTCGACGACAAAACCGGTCGCCACCGTCAGCGCCATTAGCGACAGGTTGTTCAGACTGAAGCCACAGAGATACATCGCGGCAAAGGTGCCGATCAGCGACACCGGTACGGCCACGGCCGGGATCAGCGTGGCGCGGCCGGAGCGCAGGAAGGCAAACACCACCAGGATCACCAGGCCGACAGAGATCGCCAGCGACTGTTCCACCTCGTGCAGTGAAGCACGAATGGTCGGAGAACGGTCCTGCGCCACTTCCAGCTGAATCGAGGCGGGAATAATCTGGCTCAGCTCAGGGATTTTTCCCCGGATCCGATCGACGGTATCAATGATATTGGCTTCCGGCGCTTTACGGATTAGCACCAGGATCGCCGGGCGGGCGTTTGACATCCCTGCGTTGCGCACATCCTCGACCGAGTCAGTCACCGTGGCAACGTCCTGCAAACGTACCGCCGCCCCATTGTTGTAATGCACCACTAACGGCTGGTATTCGGCGGCGGTTTGCAATTCATCGTTGGTTTTCAGCCACCAGCGCTGGTGATGATCTTCAACGGCACCCTGAGGCTTACGCACGTTGGCGCTGGCGATGGCCGTGCGTACCGCGTCGAGCGACACGCCCTGATGGAACAGAGCTTGTGGATTGAGTGCAACACGCACCGCAGGCAGTGAACTGCCGCCGATGGTGACATCTCCCACCCCGTCGATTTGCGACAGCTTCTGCGCCAGCTGTGTCGAGGCGTAGTCATACAACTGACCCGGAGACCAACTGTCTGAGGTGAGCGTCATGATCATAATCGGCGCGTCAGACGGGTTCGCTTTGCGGTAGGTCGGTCGGCTGGGCATCCCGGTCGGCAGCAGGCTCTGCGCGGCGTTGATTGCCCCCTGTACATCGCGCGCCGCGCCGTTGATATCGCGTTCGAAATCAAATACCAGGATAATCCGCGTGCTGCCAAGCGAACTGGTGGAGGTCATTTCAGTGATGCCGGCCACCCGGCCCAGCGCGCGTTCCAGCGGCGTGGCAACGGAGGACGCCATGGTTTCCGGCGAGGCGCCAGGCAGCGATGCGCTGACCATGATCACCGGGAAATCCACCTGTGGCAGCGGGGAGACCGGTAGCAGACGGAAACCGAGGATCCCGGCCAGCAGGATCGCCACGGTCAGCAGGCTGGTGGCGATCGGACGATGAATAAACAGGGCGAAAAATTTCACTCTGCCTCCCGGCGTGCCAGGCGGCGGGTCGCGCGCGACAGACGATCAAACAGCAGGTAGATCACCGGCGTGGTAAACAGCGTCAGTACCTGGCTGACAATCAGTCCACCCACCATCGCGGTTCCCAACGGACGACGCAGTTCCGCACCGACACCAGTACTCAGCATCAGCGGCAGCGCACCAAACAGGGCGGCCAGGGTGGTCATCAGGATCGGACGGAAACGCAGCAGACAGGCCTGGTAGATGGCCTCATACGGCGTCATACCCTGTTCACGTTCTGCCGCCAGTGCGAAATCGATCATCATGATGGCGTTCTTCTTGACGATGCCAATCAGCAAAATAATGCCAATGATGGCAATCACATCCAGCTCGCTACCGCTCAGCAACAGTGCCAGCAGCGCACCGACTCCCGCCGTTGGCAGGGTGGAAAGAATGGTTACCGGGTGGATCAGGCTCTCATACAGCACGCCAAGCACGATATACATTGCGACAACCGCCGCCACAATCAGCCATACGGTACTGGATAGCGCGGCCTGGAAGGCGAGGGTACTGCCCTGGAACTGCGTCATGATTTCTGACGGCATCGAGAGATCTTTTTCCGCCTGGGTAATGGCATTCACCGCCTGCTCCAGCGAATAGCCATCGCTGACGTTAAACGAGAAGGTGGTGGACGGGAACTGGTCGAGGTGATTGATGCTCAACGCACCATGACGCTGCTCTACGCTGGCAATCGCGCTGAGTGGCACGCTGCCGCCATCGGTACTGTTCAGGCGAATGGATTGCAGCGCTGCCAGGCCTGGCGTGGCCGCCGTGTCATGCTCCAGCACCACGCGGTACTGATTAGCCTGGGTATAAATGGTCGATATCAGTCGCTGACCAAAGGCGTTATACAGCGCGTTATCCACATCGGCCAGGGAGATGCCCAGGCGGCTGGCGCTGTCACGGTCAACGCGGATATACGCTTCCAGCCCCTGGTCCTGCCAGTCACTGCTCACCTCTTTGAGTTCAGGCAGTGTGGCCAGCCTGGCCTGTAACTTCGGTACCCAAAGGCTCAGTGAGTCCAGCGATCCGGCCTGCAGGGTAAACTGATACTGCGTGCGGCTGGCCTGGGTATCAATGGTCAGGTCTTGCACCGGTTGCAGCCAGAGGTTAATGCCAGGGATTTTCGCGATCTGCTGTTGCAGACGGGCCATCACCACCGGGATACGATCGTCACGTTCATCCAGCGGTTTCAGGTTGATTTGCAACCTGCCGCTGTTGAGTGCGGCGTTGGTGCCGTCCACCCCCACGAAGGACGTCAGGCTTTGTACCGCCGGGTCCTTCATGATCACCGAAGCCACTTCCTGCTGGCGCTGCGCCATATTGCTGTAGGAGACCGACTGCGGAGCCTGAAGGGTTCCCTGAATAATGCCGTTATCCTGCAGCGGGAAGAAGCCTTTGGGGATCACCATCCACAGCAGCACGGTCAGCGCCATGGTGCCGAAGGCGACACCGAGTGTCAGCCACTGATGTTTCAGTACCTTCTGCAACAGGCGGCCATAGCGGGCAATAATCCGTTCGAACAGGGCTTCACTGGCACGCGAAAAACGGTTCTGTTTGCGCAAAGACTCAACGCTTAACATGCGTGCGCACATCATCGGCGTCAGCGTGAGCGACACAATGGCCGAGATGAGGATCGCTACCGCCAGGGTAATGGCAAATTCGCGGAACAGGCGGCCAACGATATCCCCCATAAACAGCAGCGGGATCAGCACCGCAATCAGCGAGAAGGTCAGGGAAATAATGGTAAAGCCAATTTCACCCGCCCCTTTCAGCGCTGCCGTCAGCGGTTTTTCCCCTTTCTCGATATAGCGTGAAATGTTTTCGATCACCACAATGGCATCATCGACCACGAAGCCGGTGGCGATCGTCAGCGCCATCAGCGTCAGGTTGTTGACCGAAAAACCGAAGAAATACATCACCGCAAAGGTGCCCACCAGAGAGAGTGGCACCGCCACGGCGGGAATAATGGTCGCCGCGACGTTACGCAGGAACAGATAAATAATCATCACCACCAGCGCCAGCGCCAGTAGCAGTTCAAACTGCACGTCGTGGACCGAGGCACGGATATTGGTGGTTCGGTCAGTCAGCAGCTTCACGTCTACGGACTTGGGCAGTGAGGCGGTGAGGGCGGGCAGCATTTGACGAATATTGTCGGCGGTGGCGATGATATTGGCCCCCGGCTGACGCTGGATATTCAGCACAATCGCGGGCTGGCGGTTAGCCCAGGCCCCGAGCCAGCTATTTTCGGCCCCTTGCTCTACGGTAGCCACATCCCCGAGCCGCACCGGCGCCCCGTTCTGGAAACTGACAATCAGCTGGCGATAGCCTTCAGCCGTTTTGATCTGGTCGTTGGCCGAGAGCGTAATCGAGCGTTCCGGGCCATCCAGGCTGCCTTTCGCTGAGTTGACATTGGCATTGCTGATGGCGGTACGCACCGTCTCACTGGTGATATTCATCGCCGCCAGCGCCTGAGCGTTCAGTTTCACTCGTACAGCCGGACGCTGACCGCCGGCGATCGTCACCAGCCCCACACCGGAAACCTGCGATATCTTCTGTGCCACACGGGTTTCCACCATGTCGGCAACCTGGGTCATTGGCAGGCTGGTGGTGGTGACGGCAAGGGTCATGATCGGGGGATCGGCCGGATTGACCTTGCTGTAAACCGGCGGGTTAGGCAGGTCGGAGGGCAGCAGGTTGGTGGCGGCGTTGACCGCGGCCTGCACTTCCTGCTCGGCCACATCCAGCGGCAGCGTCAGTTGGAACTGAAGGGTGACAACCGAAGCCCCGCCGGAACTTTGTGACGCCATCTGTTTCAGACCGGACATCTGGCCAAACTGGCGTTCCAGCGGTGCGGTAATGGCTGAGGTCACCACGTCCGGGCTGGCACCGGGATACAGCGTGACCACCTGAATTGTCGGATAGTCGACCTCTGGCAGCGCCGAAACCGGCAGGGCGCGATAGCCGATAATCCCCGCCAGCAAAATAGCGATCATCAGCAGCGTGGTGGCGACCGGGCGCAGAATAAACTGGCGGGATGGACCACCGCCTGGCGTTGGGGGCATAACTTGCATCAGTCGCTGGCTCCCTTCGCCGGTTGGGCGGTTTTACCGGATGTCAGCGGTGTGGCCTGCGGGGCGACCACTTCCACCGTTGCCCCGTCTGTCAGACGATCGATACCGTCTGTCACCACTTTTTCACCGGCTTCCAGCCCGGCCTTGATCACCACTTTTTCGCTGTCCTGGAATTCAATGGTGACGATTTTCTTACTCACTTTGTTGTCGCTGTTGACCACCCAGACAAAGCTGCCCTCATTACCCATTTGTAATGCGGCTGCCGGGATGACAATCGCATCCTGCAAGGTGCTGACCTTCAGACGGGCGTTAACAAACTGATTGGGGAACAGGCGGTCGTCCTGATTCTCGAAACGCGCTTTCAGCTTGACGGTGCCGGTCGTGGTATCAATCTGGTTATCCAGGCTCAGCAGCGCCCCGGTGGTCAGCAGCGTTTTATTGCTGCGATCCCAGGCTTCTACCGGCACTGCACCCTGTTTTTGCGCACTGAGGATGGCGGAAATATCATTTTCCGGCAGGCTGAAAATCAGGTCGATGGGATGCGTTTGCGTGATCACCACAATGCCAGTGGTGTCGCCGCTGCTGACATAGTTACCAATATCGACCTGCTTCAGGCCCACGCGTCCGTCGATCGGTGACGTCACGCGGCTGTAGGTGAGGTTGAGCCGGGCGCTGGCCACGCTGCCTTCATCGGCTTTGATGGTGCCCTGGGTTTCACTGACCAGCGAACGCTGGGTATCCAGCTCCTGCTGTGAGACCAGGCTGGTTTTCGCCAGCTTTTCATAGCGTGCCAGGTCGCGCTTTGCATTGGCCAGCGTGGCGTTGCTTTTTGCCAGCTGCCCTTCGGCCTGGATCAGCGCCACCTGATAGGGACGCGGGTCGATCTCCGCCAGCAGTTGCCCGGCTTTCACTTCCTGGCCTTCGTTAAAATGGAGGGCGATAAGGTCGCCGTCGACGCGGCTGCGCAGCGTAACGGTGTTTGCCGCCGTTACGGTCCCCAGCCCGGTAAGGTATTGAGGCACGCTCTGACGTATGGCGTCGGCAGCCTGCACCGGGGCCATCGCCGCACCCATTGCACCCCCGTTCCGCCCACCGCCGCGATGACCTTTGCCACGGGATTGCTCTGCGCCTTCGGCAGGCTGTGCCTGGGAAGCGCTACTGTGGCTGTACCACCAATAGCCGCCGCCTGCGATCAGCGCAACAGCGATAACCAGGGGGATGACAGGGAAACGACGCGGTGTTTTCATGTTTTTTGCTCTCAGTAAATCTGGTGAATACCCAGACGGGACAAAAAGGTGCCCCGAATCTTAAAAGAATAGCGAACTTCAACCGCTGAAAAATGAAGGAATTAAGAATAACGGGTTAGCGATACGCTGTCGCGTGAGCATGAAATGATTTTAATCACTTCTCGCAAATTCATTACCATTATTGAACCAAGCGTGCTCCAGGTTCTTTGTTAGACTTAGGGACTGCTTTATTGACATCCAATCAGGAGAATCATGATGAGTACTT
Source organism: Erwinia sp. MYb416 (assembly GCF_037479575.1). NCBI lineage: Bacteria > Pseudomonadati > Pseudomonadota > Gammaproteobacteria > Enterobacterales > Erwiniaceae > Erwinia > Erwinia sp. MYb416. The sequence continues at coordinate 403,563 of NZ_JBBGYT010000439.1, read as the reverse complement.
TAGAACATCGCCAGCTGGGCCGTTCCGGCATTCAGGTTCCGGTGCTGACGTTTGGCGGCAATGTGTTTGGCTGGACCATTGACGAAAAGACCTCGTTTTCTCTGCTCGACGCACTGGTGGAGAAAGGGCTGTATTTTATTGATACCGCTGATGTGTATTCTCGCTGGGCACCGGGTAACAAAGGTGGCGAATCGGAAGTCATTATCGGTAACTGGCTGAAAAAAAGCGGTAAGCGCGATAAGGTCGTGCTGGCGACCAAAGTGGGGATGGATCTGGGTGACGGGAAAACCGGCCTGGCACCGAACTATATTCGTCAGGCGGTAGACGCCTCGCTGGCGCGTCTGCAAACGGATTATATTGACCTGTATCAGGCGCATCGCGACGATGCGGATACGCCATTGCAGGAGACGCTGGCGACATTTGACGCGTTGATTAAAGAAGGTAAGGTCCGTGCCATCGGTGCCTCTAATTATTCTGATGACCGCCTGAACGAGGCGCTGAAAATCAGTGCTGAAAATGGGCTGGCGCGTTATGAAACCCTGCAACCCGAGTACAACCTCTACGATCGTCAGGGTTATGAGAGCGGTCTTGAGCCGGTCGCCAAAGAGCACGGTCTGGGGGTGATTAACTACTATTCTCTGGCCAGCGGCTTCCTCAGCGGTAAATACCGCAGTAAAGCGGATGCCGCCAAAAGCGCGCGCGGTCAGGGTGTGGTCGAGAAGTATCTGAACGATCGGGGTCTGAAGATTGTGGATGCGCTGGTGCAGGTGGCAGAAGCACACCATGCTTCGCCTGCGCAGGTTGCGCTGGCGTGGCAGATTGCCCGTCCGTCGATCACCGCGCCGATTGTTAGCGCCACCTCACTGGCACAGATTGATGAGCTGGCGAAAGCGGCGGTATTGAGGCTGAAGGACGACGATCTGCGTCTGCTGTCGGAAGTGAGTAGTTATTAATTATTGCCAACGGTGAACAGGGGTCGGGCATGCCCGACCCCTACAGCACGACCGCGCAGGGGTGAGCCAGGCTCAATCCCTGCGACAGTATCTCGTAGGGGCCAAGCATGCCTGGCCGGGTTGTTTCGTTACCGGAACATCACCTGCGCCCAGCGCGCCAGGCCCGCCGTTACGGAACCGAAGTCATCTCCGCTTGCCAGCGGAATATCCGGTAATTGCTGTTGCAGTGCCGCACGCAGTACTGGCGAGCGGGCGCTGCCACCCGTCAGATAAATCACGTCAGGACGTGTGCCACTGGTGTTCAGCGCCAGCGTCACCTGCTCCTGGATACGTTCCAGCGGCTGACTGATCGCCGCCTGAAGGCCCGCCACACTGATTTCGGTTTCCAGCCCATTATCAATAAAGTGCATGGCCGTCATCACCTCATCACGATCTGACAGCGCAATTTTGCTCTCTTCCGCTGCCCGCACCAGACGATAGCTCAGACGTTGTTGCCACACTTTCAGCAGGCGCTGCACTTTTTCTGGTTCGGCCGCGTCACGGATCAGATCCTGCAACTGCTTACGCGATGCTGTGGCATAGAAGTCGCTCTGTGCCGGAACGTCGTTGATGGCAACGGCATTCCACCACGGCAGGGCCGGAAGTCCGGTACCTTTCACGGTTTCGCCACCCAGACCGAGCAGTGGCATCAGTTCTTTAAAGGCCAGCATGATATCCAGATCGTTCCCGCCGACGCGGCAGCCACTGTGGCCCAGCAGGCTGTCGCCACGATCGGCTTTATCGTGCCACTGCGGCCCCATCAGCAGCATAGAGCAGTCGGTGGTTCCCCCGCCGATATCCACGACCAGCACACGCGTTTCTTTTGTCAGCGTGGCTTCAAAGTCCAGACCCGCGGCGACTGGTTCAAACTGGAAGATCACATCCTGGAAGCCGGCACGGCTGGCCGCGCGCGCCAGGATGCCTTCAGCCTGTTGGTTGGCCTCATCGCCGCCCAGTCCCTGGAAGTTAACCGGACGGCCAATCACCGCCTGGGTGACGCTGTCATTCAGGGTGCTTTCTGCTGTTTGACGGATATGCAGCATGGTGGCGCACACCAGGTCTTCAAAGAAGGCGACCTGCTGTGGTTTTAGTCCACTGGCTCCGAGGAAAGATTTGGGTGATTTCACAAACCACACGTCTTCCGGGTCATCCATATACTGTGCCAGTGAGGCAAGGCCAAATTTGACGCTGGCAGGCAGAACCTCAATATCTTCTTCGCGGTTAAAAGCCAGCGCGCGACGTAACAGCGCCTGGTTTTCTGCCTGCGGGGTCGGTACCTGGTGATGACGGAACAGCCATTCGCTGACCGCATCACGGGTTGGCGCACACAGCATTGAGGGTAAATAAGGCGAGCTCTGCTCTAACGGCAGCAGCTTAGGTGCGCCGTTTTCCATGATGGCAATAGAGCAGTTTGCCGTACCGTAGTCGAAACCGATAAACATCGTTTCCTCCGCTGAGTGTGAAAAAAGGGGGCGACTTTAGCTTGAGAGCGTTGGCGGTGCAAGCGACAAGATGAGGCCGCACGCGGGGACTCGAATTATTTTGGGTATATTTGCCTGCTTTGTATAGAATCACGCCCTTCACATGGAATCACCGCCTTGCCGTTTGGCCGGGGGGCAGGGAGAAATAAATGGACTGGTCTGTACTGATATTATTACTGGCATTGATGCTTGCACCACTGATGCTTGCCGTTACGGCCATCTTTACCGTGGTGTTATCACAGCGAGCCCAGTCACGATGGGTATTACTGGGCGCGTTGTTGCCTCAATCCCTGATGATTGCCTTGATACTCTGGCCGGGTGGCCTGAAGGTGGTGGAGTTCTCCAGCGAAATTCTCATGTGGCTGGTCACGCTGATAACCTGGCTGACGCTATTTCTGGCACGCTGGCAGCGCCGGGGCACACCGCCCATCCCTGCGCTGGTGACCAGCTGGCTGCTGTTTATTGTCCTGGCTGCCGCCTTCTATTTTAATCCCTCCAATCAAAGCACGATGGCCTGGAAACGCCACGAACAGCAGATGCAGCATAATTTGGTACTTCTGGAGCAGGGGGCTCGTTCGCAGCTGGACAGGCTTTCGGATGAGAGTGCGCGCGAGCTGTTCTATCGGGCTGCGGCAAAAGAGTATCCTGAACAGACGCTGCGCTATTTTATCCGTCGTGGCCTCTCACCGCTGGATAAAGGTGAAAATGGCTATAGCGCGTTAAGCAATGCCATCGAAAGCCATAATACGGTGGCGCTGAAGCTGTTCCTGTCGGTGCTCACCCCGGCGCAGATTCAGTCATTATCCTTCGATTACGACCCGCTGCGCGATCTGCGCCAGGACCCGCCAGCGGGTGACGCAGAACAGCAGCAGTTTTATGACAGCATGGCGCTGTTACTGGCGGCACGCCCGGACTGGATTCACCCGCGTGACAAGCGCGCCGCCTCTTACCTGACCCGTGCGATTTTTAACGGCAACGGTCAGAGCGCAAATTTCTTACTGAAGTATCTGCCCGCGCCGGAAGGGCTCTGGCGGCTGGCACTGCTGGCGCTCAATGAGGACACGCAAACGCTGATGGCCGCACTGCGTGAGCAGCCGACACAGCTGGAACAAACATTGTCTGATGGGGAAGGGCGTCACCTGAACCTGATGGCGTGGATGATCAAATATGCCCCGCCAGCCACCCGCACCGCGCTGCTGAACAGCAAATTAATCGTCTGGGATCATTACCAGGAACCCTCTCCCCGTGACGGGAAGGGCGCAATGACCAATACGTTGATTGATGAATCCCGTGGCAACTGGCGTTTCCGTGAAGAGTCACCCAGCGTGTTACAGCAGGTGCTGGCCAGTGCGATCGCCCAGGGGGTGACCTTATCGCCTCAACAGATGCTGGCGGTTTTTCGTTATGAAGATGGGCCCGAGACGCTGGCCGTTATGCGCAAGGCAGGATTGCCCTGTGGCCCGTTGATGTCGGCCAGCGCAGAGCTGTTAACTGATTCGGTGCAGGACAGCCTGGTCCGGCGCTGGGTCAGTGAGTCCTGCCTGCGTCAGCCCGGCGGTCAATAACACCTGCATGGTGGTGAGGGGGTTATTTTATCGCGAAGTAGCTGTTGAGCAGCAGTGTCGACAGCGGCTGGCGTGGCGCAATCACCTCACCCCAGACGACATCAATCCCAATGTTCGACAGCGTATTCAGTGCCACCGGCAGTTCTACTGGCCCGGCGAGGGTGCTGATCCCCAGACGCTGGGCGTGGCCGTGAATGATCGACACCATCATTTCGTCCATCAGGTTGCAGTGAACGTTGGCGACCAGCTCACTGGCGAGGATCAGATAGTCGATCTCCTCGGCCGGTAGCTGGTTAAACGCATCAAGATTACGGCCAAAATTGCGCAGTACAATACGGCTTCCCGTGGCGCGCAGACGGGCAATATTCTGGTGCAGTACGACATCATGCTGGCTCAGTACATCGGCGTTGATCGCGAACCAGATAAGGTTGGCCGGAACGTCGTAGCGTGCAAACTGTGCGAGTGTCTCGTTGATAAAGTGCGGATCACGTAAACCAAAACCTGAAACCGGTAGCGCCAGCGTTAACCCTTTGCTCAGCGCACCCTGCGCATAATGCTGGAAAAACTCTCTAATCAGTTTACGGTCAAGGGCCACAAACAGATCACCATCCTGTAACCCGGCGCGGAAGCTGGCCTCATCAATCTCTTGTCCCTCCGGTGTAAACAATTGCATCTCCGCCAGATAGAAGCTGGTGGCATGAATTTTCCCAGGCGGTGCGGCGGCCCAGACGTGCAGCCGCATCGGCTGCTGAGCGATGATTTGTTCGTTTTCAATGCGACTCATTACGGGTTTCAGGCGCTTCAGCAGGTGGCTTTCATACACGGAAAGCTGGCCGCGTCCGTTATTTTTGGCGTGATAGCAGGCGAGATCGGCCTGTGCCATCAGTTCACTGGCGCTGGCATTCTCCGGGCTGATAAGCGTCAGACCTGCGCTGGCACCAACATGATGCAAACGGCCCTCCCACAGGAAACCATAATCGTTCACGGCGTGAACAATACGGTCGATTACCTCACTGGCCTGTTCCAGTGAGCAATCTGGCAATAATGCACCGAATTCGTCACCCCCCAGGCGGGCCAGGAAATCGCTAGCGCGCAGATGCTGCTGCATCACGCCAGAGACTTCACGTAACAATGCGTCACCCGCTGCATGGCCCGCGGTATCGTTGACCGCTTTAAAACGGTCGAGGTCAATAAAGACCAGCACATGTTGCTGCTGTTCTGTGCAAGAGAGGATAAGACGTTTTAACTGATGTTCGAAACTGACGCGATTGGGAAGGCGGGTCAGCATATCGTGAGAGGCGCTGTAGCTCAGACGCTTAAGCATCGCACGTGATTCGCTGACGTCCTGAATGACCATCACGCTACCGATATTTTCTCCGGTCAGCGTTTTCAGTGGCGACAGACTGTAATGTATGGCGAACTGTTCGCCGGAACGGTTATGCAGCACCAGTTCGGCATCAAGATCGCCCGGTATTTTTTGCTGGGGTAAGTCGCACAGCAGCAGATTTTCACGCTCGGGACCCTGGCTGCCGTGAGTGATATGCAGAATATTGCTGATATGTTGACCCGATGCCTGATGTTGCAGCCATCCGCTCATTTTTTCCGCCACCGGGTTCATAAAGATAACGCGCATCTCTTCATCGGTGCTGATCACGGCTTCACCGATAGCATCGAGAGTAATATGCATGCGTTCTTTCTCTTCATAGAGCGCATCGGTTAACTGGCGCAGCGGGGTCATATCCTGATTGATGCCCAGCATACGTTCGACGTTGCCTTTTTCATCCAGCACGATACTGCACTGCGCGCGGATATGGCGGATGCCGATGTCGGTCTCAATGCGAAATTCAATATCGACGGGCGTGGCATTCTTAATCGCGTTGTCGAAAGTGGTGATGGCCTCATCGCGGTCGGCAGGGTGCAGGCTGTTTGCCCAGGTCAGATAGGTCGCCTGCGCATGGGTGGGGAGTTGGTAAATCTGGAACATGCGCTTATCCCAGTTCATGGTTCCGCTTTGCAGGTCCCACTCCCACACGCCGATACCGCCAGCTTCATTCGCCAGGGTGATGCGTTCCATCAACTGCTGATTGACCTTCGCGGTTTTCTTCAACTCGGTAATATCTTCAATTTGCGCAATAAAGTAGAGCGGCTGCTGCTCATTATCACGAACCAGCGAGACGGCCAGCAGTGCCCAAAGGGTTTGCCCGTTCTTACTGAAATAGCGCTTCTCCATGCTGTAACTTTGAATATCACCTGCCAACAGGGTATGTAACTGAACCAGGTCTGCATCAAGATCGTCAGGATGCGTCAACTGCTGGAAGGTCATCGCATAGAGTTCCTCGGGCGTATACCCCAGCAGTTGGCACAGGGCTTTATTGGCCTGCATCCACTGACCACGGGTAGAGACCAGTGCCATACCGATAGCTGAATATTCCATCGCGTGACGGAAACGGGTCTCGCTCTCAGAAATATGTTTGCGCTCCTCGCGAAACGAATGCATCACCAGCGTCATCATATGGCTGGGGATCAGCGCCAGCAGAAAAGGCACCCATGGCATGGAGGAGAGCAGCTGTGCACTGGTGTTGTCCGTTGGGATGAGGTGAAGCGCCAGCATCAGCGACATCATGGAAATGGTCGCGAGATAGATAACAAAGGCTTCAAAGCGGGGCAGTCGCACCGCACTGTAGAACAGGATCACAATCACAAAAGTGAACGGCCAGGGGGCATAGCGCAGCGTTACCCAGCACAGGAACAATGTGATGACCAGAGTCAGCAGCGTTTCGAACAAGACATTCTGGCGTAAGTGACGGCGAACATAATCAGGCTGCCACAGCAGACAAACCGGCCCCAGAGCCAGCATGCCGATCACCTCGGAAATCGTCCACGTGGTAAAAAAACGAAATGAGGCATGGCCGTTGATATCCAATATCCAGGTGGCTAACAACCCGCCTGCCAGTGGCGTAAATATGCCGATGGAAACGACCATCTTGCACCAGCTGTACAGGGAGTTGAGCGGCGCACGTCGGTCAAGCAGCTGGCGAAGCAGTATTCCCCCCATCAATGCCTGTAGCAGGTTAACCAGGGGGAATTTTAGATTGGAGAACGACAGACCCAGCACCGTGGCATTAGCGCAGGTGACCCCCAACACGCAACCGAACAGAAGCACAGGCAGATCGCGCGAAGGATTGCGGAAAACCACCATGGTCATCAGGGCGGTGGAAAACCACAGCGGGGAAATTTGCCCGCTGACTTTAATCAGCTCAAGGCAGAAAAAGGTGACGACAAAACTCAATAATCCCAATAGCAGCCCGTTGACCCAACGTGGGCGGGAGAGGGCTATTCGTTGTAACGTTTCTGTCGTCATTACATATCCAGCGCAGCGCCGATATAGGCGTAATCTCAATAACTAATGCCATGCTAGCATAAGGAATAGACGATGCAGCGGCAAATGCACAATCAAAAGATCGTCTTATTCGGACGATTGAAAGGGGGGCAATATCGCGTCAGGGGGAGGTTTTGCGCCATTACTGGCGCAATTTGAGCAATTCTTCACGGGTCCAGGCATGGTCGATACCGGCGATCTGTACGGACAGGCGTTGCAGGAACTGCTGGGTGGTGGCGATGCGGCCATGCCCAATCAGCAGCAGCGGCACCAGAAGGGCAATGCTCAGTTGCCACAGGGAAAATCCGCGCGGGCGGGTGTGACGCTGGCCGATCAGGAATGCGCTGCTCAGTGTAAAGCCGAGGATTAATCCACAGACCACTTCACTGACGGAGTGATAATGTAGTACCAGGCGTGAGATGCCGACCATCAGCGGGATCAGATAGCCGATAGCGATGGCTGAAATACGCCAGATTGCCGGCAGACGCGCACTCAACAGCCAGAGCATCACCGGCCAGAGGGTGGCAGACATCGCGCTGTGGCCGCTGAAGCCGGTGAAATTGAAACGTGCGCTGCCAATACCAAACCCCAGGAAGGCGATTTTTGACAGGCTGACCACCGCGCCTGCGGTGCAGAAGGCCAGCAGCCAGTACCAGGCCGTGCGTTTATTGTCACTTTTCCGGTGGAGTAATAACGCCATAATGGCAGCGGTGGGGATCAGCAACATGCTGTCGCCAAAATAGGTCAAAATATGGACGATATGCCAGGACACACGGTTTCCTTTTTACTGTTTTTCTGTCCATCAGTTTAACGATGAAACTGATTGTCGCCTAACGGGAAAGTCTGAAAAAGTTGCAGGCGCTTTTTACTGGCATCAACAGGGGTAACTCCCTATAATTGCGCCCGCTATGCCCTTCATTTTTCAAGCCGCAGGCGTTTTTATTGGCGTTTTTTGTCTGCGCTAACATCAGACCCTAAGAGGGGGCTCGAAATCTGCCGGGTTATGCTTACCCTTATATTGTCTCAGAACCAGGTCTTTAATATATGACTGACAAGTCGCATCAGTGCGTCATCGTAGGTATCGCAGGCGCTTCAGCCTCGGGAAAAAGTCTTATTGCCAGTACGTTGTATCGTGAAGTACGCGATCGCGTGGGCGATGAAAATATTGGTGTCATCCCCGAGGATGCCTACTACAAAGACCAGAGCCACCTCACTATGGAGGAGCGGGTCAAGACGAACTACGACCACCCCAGCGCTATGGACCACAATCTGCTGCTACAACATCTGCAGATGCTGAAAGCCGGGCAGGCGATTGAGCTCCCCGTCTACAGTTATGTGGAACATACTCGCACCCAGCAAACCATCTGCCTTAAGCCGAAGAAAGTGATCATCCTTGAAGGGATTTTGCTGCTGACGGATGCGCGACTGCGTCAGGAGATGAACTTCTCTATCTTCGTTGATACCCCGCTGGACATCTGTTTGATGCGTCGTATGAAACGTGATGTGAACGAGCGCGGGCGCTCAATGGACTCGGTGATGGCACAGTATCAGAAGACGGTGCGCCCGATGTTCCTGCAATTTATCGAACCTTCAAAACAATACGCTGACATTATTGTGCCGCGTGGCGGCAAAAACCGTATTGCCATTGATATCCTGAAAGCGAAAATTAATCAGTTCTTCGAGTAATCGAAGCGTCTGTTGGAGTGCACCATGAGATTATGTGACCGCGATATAGAAGCCTGGCTTGATAATGGCAAACTGGGCATTGATCCCCGCCCGCCGGTTGAACGTATCAATGGTGCCACCGTTGATGTCCGCCTGGGCAATCAGTTCCGCACTTTTCGCGGTCATACTGCTCCTTTTATTGATTTAAGTGGACCGAAAGACGAAGTCAGCGCGGCGCTGGAACGCGTGATGAGCGATGAAATTGTGCTGCCGGAAGGCGATGCCTTCTATCTGCACCCTGGTGAACTGGCGCTGGCGGTGACGCTGGAGTCGGTGACGATCCCCGACGATCTGGTGGGCTGGCTGGACGGTCGCTCTTCACTGGCGCGTCTTGGGCTGATGGTTCACGTGACCGCTCATCGTATTGACCCGGGCTGGCAGGGCCGGATTGTGCTGGAGTTCTATAATTCAGGTAAACTGCCATTAGCGCTGCGCCCTGGCATGCTGATTGGCGCACTCAGCTTTGAGCCGCTGTCGGGGCCGGCAGCGCGTCCTTATAACAGCCGCCAGGATGCCAAGTACAAAGGGCAGCAGGGGGCGGATGCCAGCCGCATCGATAAAGACTGATTACCCGGCATCATTCAAGCTGAGCTTACACTATCAGTCAGTGACTGGGATGAGGGACGGCAGCCAACACCGCTGTGAGCGGAAAGAAGAGTGATGAAACCCTTTAGATTTCAGCTTGCAGCAAGGCGGCAACTGAGCGAATCCCCAGGAGCTTACATCAGTCAGTGACTGGGGTGAGGGAAGGCAGCCAACACCGCTGTGAGCGGAAAGATGAAGGGTTAAGGAGAGGCATGAAAAGATTTATAACGACCCTCGCCATTCTACTGGTGGTGATGGTGGCGGGTATGACCGCGCTGGTCGTGCTGGTTAATCCTAATGATTTTCGCGCCTATATGATTCGCCAGGTGGAGCAGCGTAACGGCTACCAACTGGCGCTCAATGGCGATTTGCGCTGGCATGTCTGGCCGCAGCTCAGCATCCTTTCCGGGCCGGTGACCCTGACCGCGCCGGGTGCCGCACAGCCCGTTGTCAGTGCGCAAAATATGCGGCTTGACGTCGATCTGTTGCCGCTACTTTCCCATCAGCTTTCCGTCAAGCAGGTGATGCTGAAAGGTGCCGTTGTGCGCCTGACGCAGGACAGCGAAAGCCAGCGTCCTGCCGATGCACCTATCGGTCCCGTCGATAAAGGTAACACTGCTTCCGTCAGTGACGTAACGCATGGCTGGAAGTTCGATATTTCCCATCTGCGCATTGCTGACAGCCTGCTGGTTTGGCAGCAAGCTAATGGTGAACAACTGAACGTGCGTGATTTTAATCTGGCGCTGGATCAGACGCAGCCTCGCCGTGCACACATCACGCTGAGCAGCCGGATAAACCGTGACCAGCGCGAGTTGCAGGTGAGCATGGACAGCGATCTGGATATTACCGATTATCCACGACACATCGGCGCGGTCATCAATCAGTTCGATTACCAACTCAAAGGGGCTAATCTTCCTCAGGACGGCGTGAAAGGCAGCGCCCGGATGAAAGCCCAATGGACGTCACCAACCCGTCAGTTCAGTCTTGAAGGTATCAGCCTCAGTGCCAATGACAGTCAGCTCACTGGCAAGGTGTCAGGTTCCCTGGGGACGCGCCCCCAGGTGGTTGCCAGTCTGCACGCGGCCAGTCTCGATCTGGATGCCTTACTGGGCCTGAACCCCGTTTCTGCGGGGGGCGCCTCTGGGGCTGAACAGCGTACCGGCCCTGCACCGGTGATTGCTGCGTTACCAGAGTATGATAATGCCGATTCCCCTCTCAATGCGATGGATGGTCAGCTCTCCCTGGTGGCCGACAAACTCAACTGGCGCGGGCTGCAGATGAACAATGTGCAGCTGGACGCTGCCAGTGAAGAAGGCTTACTGACGGTGAACACCTTCACTGGCCAGGCTGCTGACGGCAGTTTCTCTCTGCCGGGTACGATTGATGTGCGTAGCGCACAGACCAAAGTGGCACTCCAGCCAGACCTGAAGCATTTTGCACTGACGCCGTTGTTGAAAGGGTTTGAATTGCCAAACAACGTCAGTGGTGCACTTTCGCTCAAAGGGGACTTTCACGGTGAGGGGCTGACTGTCGACGCTGTTAAGCGACAGTGGCAGGGCAGTGCGGACCTGAGTATTCGGGACGCGCAGTTTGCCGGTCTTAACTTCCAGCAATTGATCCAGCGAGCGGTGGAGAATAACAGCACCAAAGTACGCGGCCAGAATGAGGAGAACCAACCCAACCTGCAACAAATCCAGGGGCGGCTGGCACTCAATAATGGCGTGTTTAATTTTGGTCGCCTGGATGCCCGTTCCGATCAGTTGAACTATACCGGCGCTGGCATCATTGATGTGGTGAAAAGAACGCTGGATATTCGCTTTGGCGTGACGGTGACGCAAGGGTGGGTTGGTGACAGTACGCTGGTGCAACGTCTGCAACAAACGCCAGTGCCGTTACACATCTTTGGTCCGTGGTCGGCGATTAACTACAATCTGAGAGTGGATCAGGTTCTGCGTGACCAGTTACGTGACGAAGCCCGTCAGCGTCTGAAGCAGTGGATTGAACGTAACCCGGATAGCAACAACAAAGACGATATGAATAGATTGCTGAAAGGTTTGTAATGTTGTCGGGGTCGATGGGAACAGGATCGACCCCGACATTGGCTGACATTATCCGGCCTCATTCTGCGGGATAATCAGCACCTTCTGTACCCGATGACTCTCAACCTGTAACGTCCGGAACAGATAATCTCCCACCTGAACCTCTTCCCCTTCCTGCGGTATGCGCTGCAAATGTTCCATCAGTAATCCTGCCAGCGTGAGGTATTCGCGCTTCTCATCCAGTACCAGCGGCAGATGCATGGCCAGATCGTCGAGTGGCATATGGCCATTTGCCGTCCAGCTGCCGTCAGCATTCTGTTGAATGTCGTAGCGCGGATCAATCTTCTCCCCTTCATTTGGCAGGTTGCCGGCGATGGTTTCCATCACATCACTCAGCGTCACAATGCCTTCAACCGATCCAAACTCGTCGACGACAAACGCAAAATGGGTACGGGCGGTACGGAATTGTTCTAGCGCGGGCAGCAGGGCAAGTTGCTCAGGGAAAACCAATGGCTGGCGGATTAGCGCGCGCAGATCAAGGTCATTGCCATGCAGGGCCTGCTTCAACAGATCAATAACGTGTACCACACCGAGCGGTTCATCGCTGTTTTCGGTAATGATCAGTCGTGTGTGCTGATTATTGTCCAGCAGCGCCATGATTTTTTACGGCGACTCGGCCAGGTCAATATGCTCAATATAATGACGTGAGGTCATGATGCTGCGAACGCTGCGCTGGCCCATGGCCAGCACGCGAGCAATCATCATGCGCTCCTGCTTGTTGAAGATGGCTTTGCGCCCGGCATTATCGGCAATCAGTGATGAGGTTTCCGCATCCAGTTCAGCCTGCTCGTGGTGGCCGCGCAGTAGTCTCAGTACCGCTTCTGCGGTGCGTTTACGCAGCGGCGATTTTGCAGAGAGGAAACGACGGCGATTAAACTGCGCCAGCTGGTTCAGGGCTTCAATAATCACTGAGAAACCGATGGCAGCGTACAGGTACCCTTTAGGAATATGGTAGCCAAAACCATCGGCTATCAGGCTGAAGCCGATCATCAGCAGGAAGCTGAGGCAGAGAATGATAATGGTCGGGTGACCGTTAACGAAACGGGTTAGAGGCTTACTGGCCAGCAGCATCAGGAAGATGGCAATAATCACCGCTGCCATCATCACAGCGAGGTGGTCAACCATACCTACCGCGGTGATCACTGAATCCAGCGAGAACACCGCATCCAGCACCACAATCTGTGCCACCACAGGCCAAAAGCGTGCGCCACGTTTTTGCGGGCCTTCTTCTCCATCCTTACCTTCCAGACGCTCGTTCAACTCCATTGTGGCTTTAAACAGCAGGAAGACGCCGCCGACCAGCATGATCAGATCGCGTGCACTAAAACCGTGACCGTTGACGCTAAACAGGGCATCGGTCAGTGATGACAGCCAGGAGATCGAAGCCAACAGGCCAAGGCGCATCAGCAGAGCCAGCATCAGGCCGGTGACGCGAGCACGGTCGCGCAGTGCGGGGGGAAGCTTTTCAGCCAGGATGGCTATAAACACCAGGTTATCAATACCCAGGACCAGTTCCAGCAGGACTAGCGTGACCAGGCCGGCCCAGATTGACGGGTCGGCGATCCATTCGAACATTGTTTTCACCTGAACAGCATATGAGATCATCAATGATGAGTCGGAATCGCCACCATTTCAACCTGTAATCCGGGCGTATTGTCTTTATGGCTTCGGGGATGGACCATAAATCAACCTTATCGGCGGATTAATAACCATCGGTTACCGAAATTCTTAAACTGTTTCTTTTCAGGATTAATCGTATAGGGCCAGATTGATTAAAGAGTAATACTTATAACCTGAATACACGGAAGTAGGATTATTCTTAGTTTTCGACAGGGAATTAATCTTAATTTTACTGTGAGAGGAGTAGGGCAATGAGTGGTACTGACGCAGCAGCAACGTAGTCTTATTCCTAAAAGAAGGTACGGGCGAGGGGAGCCTCTTGTAAACAGGCCAGTTATAACTAGTATAGCAACGTGTTACTGAATGTCTGCGTGGATGTTGTATTTAGCGCAGTACTGACGGATTAAATGTTGATTTATGTGAATGATGACGCATTTCCGTCGATAAAAACGCTAAAACCTGACGCTTAAAATGGCAGGTGAACAACATGAAATGGCAACATTACAGCGCATTGGCAGCTACAAGCCAGGGGCGGTAGCGTGTCCTGACGAGTCTTGAGACTGTTCAGGAAGCGCCGCGGAACAGTAAACGTTCATGTTGATTTTCTTGCCAAAATCTCTAGCCGCTATGCCAGCTACGATGACCTTTTTGTCAGACTCCCTAAATAAGTTTCCTGTGTAATAACTGATGTGTTGATTAAATACTCATCTCACCAGGTCAGAGACCAATAAAACACAGGCTTCCTAAGATAAAAATTACGAGTTAACTATGCGCGATATTGAATTTACCTTTAAAGGGTTGTTAATAAAACTGTCATTGGCTCTCTCAGATCTCATCTGTTTTAATGCGGCACTGGCTGTGGCCATTCTGCTCATTAATAGTTTTCCAGGTGATATTCTGTCGGATATACCTGCCATCGATTTCAAATTGACTATTGTTACACATATTCTCCTTTCTGTTGTTTGTGTGGGATGGTTCTGGGTGAGATTACGCCATTACACTTACCGCAAACCCTTCTGGTTTGAGTTAAAAGAAGTCTTCAGAACCGTCTTAGTATTTTCGATTATTGCACTTTCAATCAGCGCATTATCTAAATGGGAATTGTCCCGTTGGATTTGGGTATTAACCTGGTTGCTGGCGATGGTGATGATCCCGGTGGGTCGTGCCGTTGTGAAACGCGTGCTTAATCGAAACAATCTGTGGAAAAAGCAGTCGATTATTTTAGGCAGTGGTAAAAATGCCGAAGAAGCGTATCAGGCGCTGCAAAGCGAAGAAGTGATGGGCTTTGATGTGGTGGCTTTCTTTGATGTCGATGGCAGCCAGCCCGCTCATGAACTCTTCGGTATCCCGGTTGTGAAAGACGAGCAGACGCTGTGGGCAATGGTGAACAGCGAAACGCAGTTTATCGTGGCAGTGGAATATGAGCAGAGCCAGTCACGCGATCTGTGGCTGAAGAATCTGGCCAAACATAACTGCCGTTCAGTATCCGTCATCCCTTCACTGCGTGGTGTGCCACTTTATGGCACAGATATGGCATACATCTTTAGCCATGAAGTGATGATTCTGCGCGTGAACAACAATCTCGCCAAGCGCACCTCGCGCTTCCTGAAACGCACCTTCGATATCGTTGGCGCGCTGGGGATTATCACTATGCTGTTGCCTGCATTAGCGGCGCTGATATTTATGGTTTCCCGCGACGGTGGTGCCCCTATTTATGGTCATGAACGCGTTGGCTTCAAAGGCCGCAAATTTAAATGTCTGAAGTTCCGCTCCATGGTGGTGAATTCGAAAGAGGTGCTCGAAGAGGTGCTGCGCACTGACCCGGCAGCGCGTGAAGAGTGGGATAAAGACTTTAAGCTGAAAAATGACCCGCGCATTACCCGCGTTGGACATTTTATCCGTAAAACCAGCCTTGATGAATTACCGCAGTTATGGAATGTCGTGCGCGGTGAAATGAGTCTGGTGGGGCCACGTCCGGTGATTGAAGCCGAACTGGAACGCTATGCGGGTGATGTGGATTACTACTATATGGCTAAACCAGGCATGACCGGATTGTGGCAGGTGAGCGGACGTAATGATGTTGATTACGAAACGCGCGTCTACTTCGACTCCTGGTACGTGAAAAACTGGTCACTGTGGAACGATATCGCCATCTTGTTCAAAACCGTCGGTGTGGTTCTGAAACGGGATGGGGCTTATTAAAACAAAGCAGGGGGCCTTACAAATAAGTACCTGATTTGCAGTATTAGCAACTTTTAGACGCTACACAGCGGCGGTCTCGCCATTCACATTCAAATTACTGATAGCGATAAACCAGATGATTAAAATCAAAACTAAATTGATACCCCTGCTGGTCTCAGCAGCGTTCCTTTCCGGCTGTACCATCGAGCCGGGCAGCCACCTTTCCACCACGGGTAAAGATGTTGTCAAGCAACAGGACAGTGATTTTGACATCGACAAATACGTTAATGTCTTCCCGCTGACGCCGGGCCTGGTTGAACGCATGCGACCAAAACCGGTTGTGGCACAGGCGAATGAAGCGCTGCAGCGCGAGTTGCAGGCTTATGAGTATCGTATCGGGGTCGGTGATGTTCTGACGGTGACCGTCTGGGATCACCCGGAACTGACAACCCCATCTGGTCAGTATCGTAGCGCCAGCGACACCGGTAACTGGGTCCATTCCGATGGCACGATCTTCTATCCGTATATCGGAAAAGTGCGTGTAGCGGGTCGCACGGTGCAGGAAATCCGTGATGAGATCGCCCGCCGCCTGTCCCAGTACATTGAAAGCCCGCAGGTCGATGTCAGCATTGCCTCATTTAAATCACAGAAAACCTATGTGACCGGTGAAGTGACGACGTCTGGCCAGCAGCCGATCACCAACGTGCCGTTGACCATTCTTGATGCCGTCAACGCCGCGGGCGGGTTAACCGCCAACGCCGACTGGCGAAACGTAGTGCTGACGCACAACGGCCGCGAGCAGCCTATTTCATTACAGGCGCTGATGAAGAACGGTGACCTGTCGCAAAACCATTTGTTGTACCCTGGCGACATTCTTTATGTGCCGCGTAATGACGACCTCAAAGTGTTCGTTATGGGTGAAGTGAAACAGCAGGCCACACTGAAAATGGACCGCAGCGGCATGACGCTGTCGGAAGCGCTGGGTAATGCTCAGGGCATGGATCAGGCCGCTGCTGATGCAACGGGTGTCTTCGTGATTCGTCCAACTAAAGGACCTAACCGCAGCAAAATCGCCAACATCTATCAGCTCAATACTAAAGATGCCGCCGCGATGGTAATGGGTACCGAGTTCCAGTTAGAACCTTATGACATCGTTTATGTCACTTCTACGCCGCTCACCCGTTGGAACCGCGTGATTTCACAGCTCGTTCCGACCATCAGCGGTGTTTACGATGCGACACGTACCGTGCAGACGCTTCATAACTGGTAACCGCCGGGAAACATTATGATTAATTCAATCTTAGTTGTTTGTATCGGAAATATCTGCCGTTCCCCCACCGGGGAACGACTGCTGAAATCCGCACTACCTGAGAAGAATATCGCATCCGCGGGATTGGGGGCCATGGTCGGCCACGCTGCTGACGACACTGCCAGCAGCGTGGCCGGTGAAAATGGTGTGTCACTGCAAGGGCATGTGGCACAGCAACTCACGTCGGGCATGTGCCGGGATTACGATTTGATCCTGGTGATGGAAAAAAAACATGTCGACCAGGTCTGCCGCATCAACCCTTCCGTACGTGGCAAAACCATGCTGTTTGGACACTGGATCAATCAGCAGGAAATCGCCGACCCGTATAAGAAAAGCCGCGATGCCTTTGAGGCCGTGTACGGAATCCTTGAAAACGCTGCCCAGAAATGGGTCAACGCATTAAGCCGATAGTTGGGACTTCCATGAAAATAAAAAGTAAGGCACCGTCAGCGCCTCAAGACGATTCAAACGGGTTCGATCTGGCGCATCTTGTGGGACAGTTCATTGACCATCGCTGGATAATCGTTGCGGTTACGGCGTTATTTATGTTGATGGGCACGCTTTACAGCCTGTTCGCCACGCCGATTTACAGCGCGGATGCCATGGTGCAGGTTGAGCAGAAAAATGCCAACACCGTGTTGAATGACCTGTCGCAGATGATGCCCAATGCACAACCTGCGTCAGCGACTGAAGTGCAAATTGTTACCTCACGTATGGTGCTGGGGAAAACGGTGGCAGATCTCGGCCTTGATGTGCTGGTGCAGGAGGATTATTTCCCGGTGATCGGTAAAGGCCTGTCACGCATGATGGGCAATAAGCCGCAGCAGATAGCCATTTCTCGCTTGAAAGTGCCGGCTATCTGGGATAAACGCCAGCTAACGGTCGAAGTCGATGGGCCGGACAGCTACACCGTCAGCAAAGACGGCGATGAGCTGTTTAAAGGTAAAGTCGGCCAGTTTGAACAGCACGGCGATGTCACCATGCTGGTCAGCGACATTCAGGCAGAAGAAGGCACCAGCTTCACCGTGTCTAAACTGAGTGACCTGCAGGCCATCAAACTGATCTACAACAACCTGACCGTTGCGGATATGGGCAAGGACACCGGCGTGCTGGGCCTGACCTATACCGGTGAAGATCCAGTATTGATCAGCCAGGTGCTGAACCAGGTGATTAATAACTATCTGTATCAGAACGTTGAGCGCAAATCTGAAGAAGCCGAGAAGAGTCTGGCCTTCCTGAAGAACCAGCTGCCTGATGTTCGCAGCAAACTGGATGTCGCAGAAGACAAGCTGAATACCTTCCGTCGCCAGAATGACTCCGTCGATGTGTCGCTGGAAGCGAAGTCTGCGCTCGACTCTTCTGTCAGCATTCAGACACAGCTGAACGAACTGACTTTCCGTGAAGCGGAAGTGTCACAGTTGTTCAAGAAAGATCACCCGACCTACCGCGCCCTGCTGGAAAAACGCGCCACGCTGGAAGGTGAGCAGAAAAAGCTGAACGGCAAAATCAGCCAGATGCCGCAGACTCAGCAGGAAATTGTGCGTTTAACGCGTGATGTGCAGGCAGGGCAGGAAATCTACATGCAACTGCTGAATCGTCAGCAGGAACTGAGCATCAGTAAGGCCAGCACCGTAGGTGATGTTCGCATCATCGACCATGCGGAAACCGCTGGTACGCCGGTCGCACCGAAAAAACTGTTACTGATTCTGGCCAGTCTGGTGGCAGGCCTGGTGGTATCGGTGGGTCTGGTGCTGCTGAAAGCCCTGTTCCATCATGGCATTGATAACCCTGAACAGCTGGAAGAGCTGGGCCTGAGCGTGTATGCCAGCGTACCGCTTTCCGAATGGCAGCGTAAGAAAGATGCCGAAGCACTGGCGAAACGTAACCTGAAAGGTAAAACAGACCCGCACAACACGCTGCTGGCACTGGGCAATCCAACGGATCTCTCCATCGAAGCAATCCGCAGCCTGCGCACCAGCCTGCACTTCGCCATGATGGAAGCGAAAAACAACATTCTGATGATTACCGGTGCCAGCCCGGGAATAGGTAAAACCTTTATCTGTTCTAACCTGGCAACGCTGGTGGCGAAAGCCGGTCAGAAAGTGTTGTTTATCGATGGCGATATGCGTCGCGGTTACACCCATGATTTGCTGGGTGCTGACAGTAAAACGGGTCTGTCGAACATTCTGTCCGGTAAGACACCCTTTACCCCGGATCTGATCCAGCGCGGTGATTACGGTTTTGATTTTATTGCGCGTGGTCAGGTGCCGCCTAACCCGTCTGAGCTACTGATGCACAGCCGCATGAATGAGCTGCTTGACTGGGCCAGTCAGCACTATGACCTGGTGTTAATTGATACCCCACCGATTCTGGCTGTGACCGATGCGTCTATTATCGGCAAGCTGGCGGGAACCTCCCTGATGGTGGCGCGTTTCGAAACCAACACCCTTAAGGAAGTGGAAATCAGCTACAAACGTTTCGCCCAGAACGGTATCGATATTAAAGGGGTGATCCTCAACGCCGTAGTACGTAAGTCAGCTAATGCCTATGGTTACGGCTATGACTATTACGACTACAGCTATAAGCAGGATGCAAAGAGCTAATATCCCTGAGGAACCTTTATACCGAAAGGGTAAAGGTTCCTTTTTTTCTGGTGAGTGTTTGTTTGTAACCGTTTAAAAGGTGCCTGGTAATGAAGGATATTTTCTTTTCGATCGTCATTCCTGCATATAATGCATCCGAATCTATTGTAACCACGCTGGATTGTGTGGCGGCGCAGAGTTACCAGAATTTCGAAGTGATCATCGTTTATTATAAATCGGCTGACGCCTATAAGCTGGCCGAACTGGTGCAGTCAGAGCGTTACCGCCAGCTTAAGATTAATCTGGTGCTGTCGCAGGAAAAACTGAACGGCTCCGGTGCGCGTAACAAAGGTATCGAACTGGCAACGGGCGATTACATCAGCTTCCTTGATGCGGATGATGAGTGGCACAAAGACAAGCTGACTGAGACCCTGAAGCTGATTCATCAGTTGGAAGGGCAGGGCAAGCAGAAGTTCGTGATTTACAGCCAGGTCAATATTATTCAGGATGGGCAGTTCCTGAAGGTGTTGCCATTGCAGCAGGTGGGGCGCCATGAAACCGTGGCCGAGTATCTGTTTGGCTGCTATGGCTTTATCCAGACCAGCACCATTGTGCTGAAACGTGAATACGCGCAGGATATCCGCTTTGATCAGAAGTATATCCGTCACCAGGACTACGACTTCTGCATCCGTGCTGACAAACTCGGCTACGAGTTTGTGATGATTGACCAGCCGCTAGCCAACTACCATCTGGTCACCAAATTTGGTTCTAAACATAAAGGCGAGTCGGTGAAGTATTCCTTCTTCTGGCTCGACAACATGAAGCCGTATCTCACCCGGCGTGATGTTCACACCTATAAAGCGTACAAACTGCCGCTGCGTTATAAGATGGACGGTAAGTCGTTCCAGGCCAGCCTCAGCTTTGCCCGCTACTTTTTCTTAACCAATAAAGATAACCGCACTTACTTCCTCAATCGTGTGAAAGACAAACTTCGGGCAAAACTCGGAGGGAAGTAACGTGAGCAGAAGAATAATAATTGGGTGGGAAACACTATGGCAATATATTGGATAGTCAGTTACAGCATTCTGATTTTATGTTTCTTTGAACTGGCGACGATTAACCAGGCGAATGAGCCAAAAATGAAGCGCGTGACCACCTACTTCTTCTTTATCGCGGTGGTGGCGTTGATTATGTTTGCGGGCTTCAGGGGCCCCAACTCCGGTATTGATGACTGGCAGTATCTGGGTTTCTTCTACGATTTTTCCCGTCAGTCGAGTATCAGTGGTTATGAAACCGTGGCGGATATTTACCGTTACGAAAACCTGTTTATGTTACTGGCATGGATATTGTCGTGGTTCACCCATGAAAGCTACTTTTTCCTGCTGTTCATCAGTTTTATTGCCGTATCAACCAATGCCTGGATTTTTAAGAAGTATTCACCGTTGATCCTCTGTTCGCTGTGCCTTTACTCAGCGCACCTGTTCATCAACAAGGATATGAACCAGATTCGTTTCGGGCTTTCCAGCGCCTTCGCAGTGGCCTGCATCTGTTCGGCCGCCGGGCGTAAATATTTTCTGGCGTTCGTTTTTCTCGCGTTCAGCACCCAGTCACACTCAACCGGTTATGCGGTACTGATGGTGTTACCGTTCCTGTTCCTGCGTGAGCGTAAATACTTTGGTATTGCGATGGTACTGGCGGCGATCCCGCTGGGGCTGATCGGCGGGAAAAAGCTGTTCCTGGACTCACTGGGGATTGTTCCGGTGATCGGGGACCGAGCGATGGGCTACAGCGGGACGGTATTTGATGCCGCCTCACCGGTCTTTGGTCTGGCGAACTTAAAAAACATCGCCTTTATTGCCTTCTTTACCGTGGTTTATTTTAACCGTCCGATTAAAGAAGAAGACCGTATTGCCTACATTCTGTTTATCGCTTACTCGGCCGGTGCCGCCGTGCGTATCATTTTCTCGGACTTCTCCATTATCGGTGGACGAGTCGGGAACCTGTTCCTGCACTGTGAACCGTTATTGCTGGCGTTTTTGATGATGCGTATCCGTCACACGCTGCTTAACTTTGGGCTGCTGTTTGCCATGACCTCTTATTATCTGGCGTACAACACCATTCTGTCAGTGCAGTCCATCAATGGTTACAGCATTGCACCGTTATTCCGTCTTTTTTAACGCCAGCGGGCGAGGCGTGCCTCGCCCCTACGTTTCCCCAGATATATTTCGTAGGGGTCAGGCATGCCTGACCCGTAATCTTCGACAGATGTATTTCGTAGGGGGCAGGCCTGCCTGGTCCGTAATCTTCGACAGATGTATTTCGTAGGGGGCAGGCCTGCCTGGTCCGTAATCTTCGACAGATATATTTCGTAGGGGTCAGGCCTGCCTGGTCCGTAATCTTCGACAGATATATTTCGTAGGGGTCAGGCATGCCTGACCCGTAATAAAAATAGGGTATCAGATGAATAATCAAATCGGCACGGTAGGGATTATTATCCCGATGTACAATGCGCGCGCGACCGTTTTGCGTGCGGTGCAGTCGGTGATTGATCAAACGTATACCGACTGGCGGATCTATCTGATTAATGATAAATCCACCGATGACTCACTGGAATTTGTGCAGCAGCATTGTACTGACCCGCGGATTACTCTTCTCAGCAATGACGTCAACCTCGGTGCAGCAGAAACACGCAACGTGGGATTAAAAGCCGCGACGGAGCCGTTTATTGCCTTCCTCGACAGTGACGATGAGTGGGCCAGCGATAAGCTGATGTTGCAAACCGCCTGCCTGGCGGCCGGTGATGACCTGGTGATCAGTCATTATCACTATCAGTCACGCACGAAATCCTACGAGGTCCGTTACGGTAACCCTGTGTTGCTGAAGGATAACTTCGTTAAAAAGCAGTTCCGTATCTGCTTCTCTTCTGTCTGCTATCGTCGCCCGGCGCGTCAGGTGCTGTTTAAGAAGAAAGGGCATGAAGACTTTCTCTTCCTCTATGAGCTGTTCGAGCAGTACAAGCAGGCGCGGGTGATTGATAAAAATCTGGTGACCTATTATGAAATGGGGGACTCCCTGTCGCGTAATAAAAATAAAGCAGCGAAATGGCACCTCGATTTACTCAAGTACATTTATAAAAATAACCCGCTGAAGGTTTATTACTACTACGTCTGGTACATGGTTAATGGCGTGTTGTTTACCTTAAAACATCGCTGATCTGAGGTGGCTGAAATAATGAAAAGAATCGTACTGGTCATCAAGGATGCGTATTCCTATGCCGGAACTGAGAATATCTGTAACTTCATGTCAGAGTGCTTCGGTGAGCAGCATGAGGTGACCATCTATTCACTGGAAGGGTCGGGAGAACCGTTTTATCCTTTCAGCCAGGTACAGCAGATCGTCAGCTTCGCTGGCGAAAAAAATCCGCTTAAGGCCGCCGTGAAGCAGATTCAGCAGCAGCAGTTTGACGCGGTGTTTCTGATCAGCATGGGGCGCCTGAGCGTGATGTTTGCGCTCTACAGCATGATGACCCTCAAAAACAAAACCGCCCGCGTCTATGCCTGTGAACATGTGGCGATTAACTCCTTCAGTAAACCGATCAAACTCCTCAAGTACCTGATGCTGCGTTATTACGACCGCGTGATCGTACTGACCGATAAAGATCATCAGGTGTTCAACGGCTGGAATATCGCCAGCAAAACCATCCCCAATCCTGTGGTGTACAAAAATCTTCAGCGCACAACGCGGCACTATCAGGCGCTGGCGGTCGGACGTCTGGATCATCAAAAAGGTTTCGACCTGTTGCTGGATGTCTGGCAGGGCTTTGTTGCCAGCAATCCTGACTGGACGCTGGTGATTGCCGGTGACGGTGAGCTGAAAGATGAACTGATCGCGCAGGCAGCAAAGCTGAACATCAGCGACAGCGTTAATTTCGTTGGCCGGGTGAGTAATATCAACGACTACTACCGCGACAGCGATATGGCGCTGATGACGTCGCGCTATGAAGGTCTGCCATTGGTGTTGCTGGAAGCCAAGTCCTGGTCACTGCCTGTTGTCGCGTACGATTGCCCGACCGGGCCGCAGGAAATTATTAATCATCAGCAGGATGGTTTCCTGGTGGCGATGAACGACAAAGCCCATTTCATTGCCAGTATGAACCAGCTCGCTCATGACGATGACCTGTTCTATGCGATGAGCGCCAGTACCCAAACCACGGCCCTTAAATTTGACGGCCGCGTGATTAAAGAGAGCTGGCTGTCCCTGGTGTAAGGGCGCTTCAGGTTCCAATTGAGTATCTCTGGACATCCGTTTCCTGCCTGCTTTGCAGGCTCCAAAAAATTGACCATGGGATAACACCAATGAAAAGAAGAGAATTACTCACGGCGTTCTCGTCGATTCTTGCCGGACTCTCTGTCAGCTCTATTTCCAGTGCGGCGGCGGCGAAAAGCGATCCTTCTCTGGCGTTAAAAGGGATTACACCCGGTGAGCTGCCGAAAGGCGATGTGCCGATTCTGACGCCAGAGAATGTCTACACCATGCCAGACCAGTTCTGGAAGAATTTCAACGGTAAACTGTTTATCGGTAAAGCGGGTACGGACCCGACCCAATCCGGCAATCTGATTAATCTCTATCTGCGCGATGCCTCGGGCAAACTGTCACAGGTACAGCAGCCCGTTGCCTTGAATAAGGGCAACTTTGAGCAGTTTATCGCTGACAATGCAGCACTGATTGCCGATCCTTCGCACTCTATGGCGGTGGTCGATGATGCCGGAAACACGCTGTTTAATATTCCGGATGTAACCCGTGGCGCGAATAATTTTAGCCAGCGTCTGGCGCAACCTGCCGGGTATCAGCTGATTGGTGAAATTCCTTCGGTTGACGATCTGCGTAAAACGCGCCCGCTGTTTAGTGGTGCAAAAATTAAGCTGAAAAGCTGGCATGAGGGGCTGGAAGTGGGCGGCGGTGAGTTCGTTGGCACACTGGAAGCCGCCAAAGACGACGGAGGGGTAACGATCTCCTCCGGTGCGGATTACCACTGGCGCCGCGTGGTGGAGGACTTCAACCGTCTGACCTTGTTTGACTTCGGTGCGATTGCCGATGGTAAAACGGACAGTGCTCCGGCGATCAAAGCGATGTATCAGTGGGCGCAGGATGCGAACCAGCAGATCTGCCTGCAATTCCCGGCGGGCACCTTCTTCGTCAGCGCCTGTGATTTCTCGCAGCAGCAGACGCGTTTCTTCCGCGTCTCCGGTGCGATGGTGAACTTTGGCTATTTCCCGGCCACCACCATCGTCTCCAACGGCGATTCTGACTTCATTTTCAAGGTCAACACCCGCTGGGTGGAAGTCAGCAACCTGCAATTTAACGGTCGCACCGACACCCAGCCGAACAAGCAGGGCTTCTTCGATAACCAATGCGAAGGCGGCCAGTATTTCCGTGGCGCCTGCCTGCGGTTTGTTCGCGTTGGCGGCACGGCGATTAGCCTGATGGATACCCTCGACTGCAAAATTGATCAGTGGTATGCGCTGCGCTGTAGCGGCGACGTGATCAAGTCTGTCTGGTCCAATGCACCTAAGGGTAAGTGGGATCACAGCACGGCCATCGAGCTGTCTAACTTTAATGCACAATACTGCACCGACGGTAAGGTGCTGAACCTGCAACGCTGCGGTCAGTCGCTGATCCACAACGGCTGGATTGAACACACCGAATTCCCCGGTGATATCTCGAACGGGCAGTGGATCATTGATGCGCTGAGCCTGGAAACCTGTAAAAACCCGCTGATTGCGCACAACTCGCGTCTCAATATGCGTCAGACCAATCTTCAGGCCGGTAGCTGGATTGATAATTCGCTGGCGGAAGGCGAGTGGCTGGGCGCCTGGGAACGCGGTTCCACGCGCGTGGAGTCTTACGGCGTGGCGGTTGATGGCAGTATGAAATACAACTATCTGACCTCACGGTTCCGCATCGAAAACAACAGCGACCAGCAGAAGTGGGTGGAGCTGGGCAATATCTATACCCCGGATGTCGGCGATGCCTGGGAGATTGAAATCTTCGGCCAGTCCTCCTTCAGCAACGGCAGCGGCAATGCGCCGCTCAACAAAGTAGTGGGTGACAAAACTACCGGCGGTAGGGCGATTGTCAGCCTGCAACGTAAAACCCACAAGTTTGAAGCGTCCTGGCATGCCGAAGGGGCCAGCCCGGTGCTTGATGTGATGATTGTGACGCCGCACGACACCGATGTGCGGGTGTTTGTCAAAATCGATGGCTGGGTCGCGTCGGCCGGTGTGTTGATCAAAACCACCGCAAAAGACCGCTTTAAGACCGGCCGCTGCGCACGTTTCGACAGCAAAATGGCATTTGGCAACGCCCCCTCGGGCAAGGATGTCAGCCGCGCAAGTCAGCGTTTCAGCTTGCATAACGGCAAGGCCGGAATCGGCGCGAATGAGGCGGGGGATTTGCTGATGGCTTCCCGTCCACTCACCGCCGACCAGGTCAATACGGATCACCCGGAAGGCTTTGTTTCTATCGTGCTGAATGGCCGCCAGGTCGCCATCCCGTACTTTTCACTGAAATAAGTGTCGGTTTTCCGTTAAGACCAGGCAATTTCAGAGTTATCAGGCTGTTTTTCCTCGGGCAGGACAGGCAGCCTGTTTTAAACGATTCAGCTGCATTGATGGGCGTTAGCCTGTAAAAATTACAAAAATTTTTCTGGAGTAGTTATGAAGATTTTATTAGTTGGCAATCATACATGTGGAAATCGTGGTGATGGCGCTATTTTACGCGGGATTATTGATTCGTTGAACCTGGCAAGGAACGATATTGATATCGACATTATTAGCCGTTATCCAACCAGTTCTGGTTACCTGCTCCAGCAAGACATTCTGCCTGATGCGCTCTTTTTGCAGACCAAAAAGGGCAAAAACAAGATCGTCGATAAGATCAAACGCCGCCTGATGCCAAAAATTATGATGGCGCATATCGCGAATAAGGGCGTGTTCAAGCTGTTTCCGGTGCCGCAGTATTTACAGGAATTCAGCGACAACCTGAAGCAGTACGATGCGATTATCCAGGTTGGCGGTTCGTTCTTTGTGGATCTGTACGGTCCGTTGCAGTTTGAGCATTCACTGTGTGCGCTGCTGGCGAAGAAACCGATCCATATGATCGGCCACAGCGTGGGCCCGTTCCAGAAGCCGCGTTTCAATGAAATTGCGAACTTCGTGTTCGACCGCGTCGATAGTCTGGTGCTGCGCGAAAGCGTCAGCCTGGAGATGATGAAGCAGGGCGGTATCACCACCGGGAAAGTGGTAAAAGGTGCTGATACCGCCTTCCTGGTCCGTG
This sequence comes from Erwinia sp. MYb416, assembly GCF_037479575.1. Taxonomy (NCBI): domain Bacteria; kingdom Pseudomonadati; phylum Pseudomonadota; class Gammaproteobacteria; order Enterobacterales; family Erwiniaceae; genus Erwinia; species Erwinia sp. MYb416. The sequence continues at coordinate 376,710 of NZ_JBBGYT010000439.1, read as the reverse complement.
CACGTGAGGTGGAAGAACCGGGTCATAACCTGGTGCACTGGCAGCAGGTCATTGGCCAGCAAAAAACGATCGCCATTACCGTGCGTGAACTGGCACCTTTCGATAAGCGCCTTGGGGTGACCCAGCAGCAGTACGAAGCGGCGTTTGGACGTGTGATCAACGCGATGATTGCACGTGGTTATCAGGTGGTCGCCTTCTCCACCTGTACCGGCATCGACAGCTACAACAAAGATGACCGTATGGTGGCAATGACACTGAGCGATCATATTGAGCAGAAAGATAAGTACCACGTGATCATGGATGAATTTAACGACCTTGAGCTGGGTATCCTGCTGGGTCAGTGCCATCTCACGATTGGCACCCGTTTACACTCCGCAATTATCTCAATGAACTTTGGGACACCAGCGGTGGCGATTAACTACGAGCACAAATCTCTGGGCGTGATGAACCAACTTGGGCTGCCAGACATGGCCAGCGATGTGAAGAGTCTGATGGACGGCAGCATTATCACGCGGGTGAATAATGTGCTGGATAACTATGAGGCGGTGAAGCAGCAGGTTGATACGGCTGTGGAACAGGAACGGATCCTGGGTAACCGTATCACTGACGACGTGGTCAAACGCTTAGGGTGAACCAATGAAACTGACATTTTTCACGATGCGATTTCCGGTTTCCTCGGAAACCTTCGTACTGAACCAGGTGACGCATTTTATTGATATCGGCTACGACGTTGAGATCATTTCGGTTTTTCCGGGCGACCTGGTGAATCGACACGGTGCGTTTGACCGTTATCATCTGGCAGAGAAGACCCACTATCTGCTGCCAGAAGAGAAGGTCAGTAATGCGGATAAATTGAAACAGCGTCTGCAAATTGTGCTGCCAAAAATCCTCAATACCGCCACGTTAAAATCCTTCAATATCGGGCGCTATGGCGCCCAATCCAGCAAGCTGCTGCTGCCGGCAATTGTGGCCGCCAACAAAACCCCGTTCGTTGCCGATGTGTTTTTAGTGCACTTCGGTTATGCCGGGGCGCTCGCCAATAAACTGCGTGAACTGAATGTTCTGCAGGGCAAGCAGGCGACCGTCTTCCACGGTGCCGATATTTCACGCCGCCATATCCTCGACGAGCATAAAGATGACTATGCACGCCTGTTTACCCAGACCGATTTGCTGCTGCCTATCAGCCACCTGTGGGAGAACAAGCTGATTAGCATGGGCTGCCCGGCAGAGAAGATTCATGTAACGCGCATGGGCATCGAGCCGGAGAAATTTAATCTCAAAATCAGGGATTCTCTCCATCAGCCGCTGCGCATTCTTTCCGTGGCGCGCCTTACCGAGAAGAAAGGGCTGGGCGTGGCAATTGATGCCTGCAAAATCCTTAAAGCGCAGGGCGGACAGTTTGAATACACCATTGTCGGCAACGGTGACCTCGAAGAGGAACTGCGTGCCACCATTGCGGCGGCCGATCTGGCTGACTGCGTGAAAATGGTCGGCTTTAAGCCGCAGGAAGAGATCAAACGCTATCTCGATGAAGCCGATATCTTCCTGCTTCCGTCGCTGACCGCAGCGGATGGAGACATGGAAGGGATACCGGTGGCGTTGATGGAAGCGATGGCCGTCGGGCTGCCGGTGGTGTCCAGCGAGCACAGTGGTATTCCTGAACTGATTGAACACAATGTGTCCGGCTGGCTGGCACCGGAAGGCGATGCGAGCGCTCTCGCCGCCATTCTGCTGAAACTGTCACAGGGTGAGGCCGATATCGCACCGGTGGTGGTGGCCGCACGGCACAAGGTAGAAACCGAATTTAACCAGCATATCGCCTACCGCGAACTGGCAGAGATTCTGGAGCAATTAGCGTGAGTAGTTTAAAAAATCAGGCCGTATGGCTGTTTGGTGGTACCTGTTTCGCCGCCGTGTTACAGGTGATACAGCTTGGGGTGCTGGCGCGTAAGCTGGAGACCCACGAGCTGGGTATTCTGGCGATTATTAACGCCATTCTGGCCGTGGCGATGGTGTTGCAGGATATGGGGATGAGCAGCTACATCGTCCATCGCCAGAACATCACCCGCAAGGAGCAGAGCACCATCTACTGGGTGAACGTTTTACTCAGTCTGATGACCGGATTGCTGTTGATCGCCATTGCCTGGCCGATCGCGCATTTCTACCACATTCCGGAACTCACCGGGCTGATCATGCTAACCAGCATTAACTTCCTGGTACTGGGATCGCTGTCGCAGTATCAGGCCCATTTCGTTAAAGCCAAACGCATGGTGCTGCTGGCGAAGATCGAAATGGTCACCAAGTTTCTTGCCTTTGCACTGACGGTGGGGCTGCTTTACTACTCGCCGCTCAATGTCTCTGCGGTGATCCTCGGCCTGTTTGCCAATGCCGCGATGCGCATTCTGTGCATGATCTGGTTTGGTGAGAAGTCCTGGCGGCCGACCTTCGAGTTTGATAAGTCGACGTTCTTCAGTTCGATGAAGTACGGTGTGTATCAGCTGGGCTCACAGACGATTAACCAGTTACGTACCCAGGCCGACTCCCTGATCGTCGGTAAAGTGATGGGCGCTGAAATGCTCGGGGTGTACTCACTGGCGAAAGAGCTGGTGCTGCAACCGCTGAAACTGGTAACGCCGGTGATTAATCGCCTGGCTCTGCCACGCTTTGCTGAGAAACAGCACGAACCTGCGCAGTTGCAGAAGTTATTCCTGAAAGGCACCTTCGTGATCATGCTGTTCAGCAGCCTGATGTATCTGGCGATAGGTATCCTCTCCCCGGTGATAGTGCGTGTCCTTTACGGCCCGGCGCATGAGGCGGTTGCGCCGCTGATCCCTCTGATGCTGCTGTTCGGTATGCTGCGTCCGATGGGCGGGCTGACCGGTGCGATATCTCAGGCTAACGGCCGTACCAACGTCGAGTTCTGGTGGAATGTGGTGGCAAGCATCATCGTGGTGCTGGTACTGGCAACCACCTGGATCTGGCCGAACGTCTGGTATGTGGCGCTGACGCTGTCGATTTCTCAGGTGCTCATCTCTGCCTTTGCCCATCCGTTCTTTATCAAACCGGTGATTGGCATTCCGTTTATCCCCTATGCTCGTCAGTGGATGTCGGTGGCGGTGGTGTTTGTCGGGATCATGGCGCTGGTGAGTTATTTCAATCTGTTTATCAGGCCGGAATGGTTCACTCACTGGCTGTAACCCGGTAATAAATATAAGGTCACCGTGATGGTGGCCTTTTTTATTGCTGGCCCTGGCTGCTTATTTTTCAGATTAAGATTATACTTGTGAATCATCTCTTTAATGCATAATCAATGGACGTTTTTTACTTCATTTATATGGAAACACTATGACCAAGCTTAAAGCAGTTATCCCGGTTGCGGGTCTCGGTATGCATATGCTCCCTGCTACAAAAGCCATTCCTAAAGAGATGTTGCCTGTTGTCGACAAGCCGATGATTCAGTACATCATCGATGAGTGTGTGGCAGCGGGTATCAAGGAAATTGTCCTGGTCACTCATGCATCCAAGAATGCGGTTGAAAACCACTTTGATACGTCCTATGAGCTTGAAGCCCTGCTTGAAGCGCGTGTGAAACGTCAGCTCCTGAGTGAAGTGCAGTCTATCTGCCCGCCGGGTGTGACGATCATGAACGTGCGTCAGCCGCAGCCACTGGGCCTGGCAAACTCCCTGTTATGTGCCCGCCCGATGCTGCATGATGATGCCTTCGTGGTGGTCCTGCCGGACGTATTGCTGGATAACGCCAGTGCCGATCCGCTGCGTTACAACCTTGCCGCGATGGTGGCACGCTTTGAAGAGACAGGTCGTAGCCAGGTACTCGCCCACCATATGCCTGACGCGGATCTGTCTGAATACTCCGTGATCACCACCGAGGAGCCGCTGGACTTCCCTGGCAAGGTCAGTTCTATTGTCGAGTTCGTGGAAAAACCAGAGCAACCACAGACCCTGAATTCTGATCTGGCTGCGGTTGGCCGCTATGTATTGTCTGCGGATATCTGGCCAGAACTGGAAAACCTTGAGCCGGGTGCCTGGGGCCGCTATCAACTGACCGATGCGATTGCCAACCTTAACAAAAAACAGCCGGTTGATGCACACCTGCTGAGTGGCGACAGCTTCGACTGCGGTCGTAAACTGGGCTATATGAAAGCGTTTGTGACCTGGGGCCTGCGTAACCACGCTCAGGGCCGCGAGTTCCGTGAAGAAATTCAAAAAATTCTGGCTAAGTAATCTTATTTGATTATGGCCGCGCCGGGCGTGGTCTGAAGGAGTCAACATGGCAATTTTAGTAACGGGCGGGGCGGGCTATATCGGTTCCCATACCGTGTTATCGCTGCTGCAACGTGGTGATGATGTTGTCGTACTGGATAACCTGAGCAATGCCTCACGCGAATCGATTAACCGCGTAGAGAAGCTGACGGGTAAAACGGCCACCTTCTGCGAAGGGGATATCCTCGACCGTGCGTGCCTGCGCGATATTTTTACCAGTAACCGCATCGATGCCGTGATTCACTTTGCCGGCCTGAAAGCCGTGGGCGAATCCACCCGCAAACCGCTGGAGTATTACCAGAATAACGTTACTGGTACGCTGGTGCTGCTGGAAGAGATGCGTGCTGCGGGTGTGAATCAGTTTATCTTCAGCTCTTCAGCAACCGTCTACGGTGCCGATGCGCCGGTTCCTTATGTGGAAACCACGCCAATTGGCGGCACAACCAGCCCGTATGGTACCTCAAAGCTGATGGTTGAGCAGATTCTGCGTGACTATGCCAAAGCGAACCCGGAATTCAAAACCATCGCGCTGCGTTATTTCAACCCGGTGGGGGCGCATGAGTCTGGCCAGATCGGCGAAGACCCGAACGGCATCCCGAACAACCTGCTGCCGTACATTGCTCAGGTGGCCATTGGCCGTCTGGAGAAACTGGGCATCTTTGGCGGAGATTACCCAACGAAAGATGGCACCGGCGAACGCGACTACATTCACGTGATGGATCTGGCTGAAGGCCATCTTAAAGCGCTGGACCATATTGCTGCGGTTGATGGCTACAAAGCTTACAACCTCGGTGCCGGGGTAGGGTACTCGGTGCTGGAGATGGTGAAAGCCTTTGAGAAAGCCGCAGGTAAGCCTGTGCCTTACCAGATCTCACCGCGCCGTGATGGCGATCTTCCTGCGTTCTGGGCGGATGCCTCGCTGGCGGACAAAGAGCTGGACTGGCGTGTGTCACGCGGTATCGATGAGATGATGCGTGATACGTGGAACTGGCAGTCGAAGAATCCTAATGGGTATCGTTGAATAAAACGTGAAATCCCTTGTGTATAAAACTCCCTGATCTGGGAGTTTTTTTGTTTGTGGGCTGTGGCAATGGTATATTTTAACCCTCTATATTTCCAATAGTTACTGTAGGTAGAGCGTGCGTAAGAGAGCACTTGCTAAGGTGAGTTAGAAAATAACCTATCAGTGTTGCTTAATTGTCCATTAAATGTCGAAAGCGTCAAACCCACAAAAAAATAGAGATTAGGCTTGTATGGTCCAGTACTTAGTATAAAAATTGGCGCTGGATTTTGTGAGGCTTTATGTCTGATTATTTCCAGGACTAATCTGGTTATGAAAAGCACGTCGAGTGACAGGGTCAGGCTATGCTTGTGTAACGAGGTAAGAGACAGCTATCTGGTGGCTACAGCCAGTGGCGGTAGCGTGGCCAGGCGAAACAGTATGCACATTTGATAACAACAATTCTGGTCATCACCGTATACCTGTTGATGTTATACGCCATAAAAGTACGGCAAAAAATGACTGTGACTTCACCACGCTGTTTGACGGCCCAATGACCATCAGCGAGCATTCTTAGCATTATTGATATTAGCCAAAGAGAGAACGACGGCGTGAAAATTCTAGTGACCGGCGGCGCCGGATTTATTGGTTCAGCAGTAGTTCGCCATATTATTACGCAGACTACAGACAGTGTCGTGAACGTTGATAAACTCACGTATGCGGGCAATCCTGAGTCCGTAGTTGGTGTCAGCAATGATGCGCGTTATGCTTTTGTACAGGCCGACATCTGTGACAAAGATGCCATTAGTGCGATTTTCAATGAACATCAACCTGATGTGGTAATGCATCTGGCGGCTGAAAGCCACGTAGACCGCTCCATCAGCGGCCCGGCTGATTTTATTGAAACCAACATTGTCGGCACTTATATCATGCTGGAGGCAGCGCGCAGTTACTGGAGCGGGCTGGATTCTACGCGCAAAACGGCTTTCCGTTTCCACCATATTTCCACCGACGAAGTCTACGGAGATTTACCTCATCCGGACGAGATGAATGATGACTCAGCTGCGCTGCCATTATTTACCGAAACCACCGCCTATGCACCCAGCAGCCCGTATTCGGCATCAAAAGCCTCCAGTGACCATTTAGTCCGTGCCTGGCTTCGTACCTACGGTTTGCCAACGATAATTACCAACTGCTCAAACAATTACGGCCCTTATCACTTCCCGGAAAAACTGATCCCTTTAGTGATCCTGAATGCACTCGACGGTAAGCCTTTGCCGGTTTACGGACGTGGCGATCAGATCCGCGACTGGTTGTATGTGGAAGACCATGCGCGCGCACTTTATACGGTGGTAACAAAGGGTAAGATAGGTGAAACCTACAATATCGGCGGCCATAACGAAAAGCAGAATTTAGAGGTGGTAGAAACCATCTGTGATCTGTTGGATGAGATGGTGCCGAAAGCCACTCGCTACCGTGAGCAGATTACCTATGTTGCCGACCGCCCGGGGCACGACCGTCGCTATGCGATTGATGCCTCTAAAATCAGTCAAGAACTTAACTGGCAACCACAGGAAACATTTGATAGCGGGATCCGCAAGACGGTGCAGTGGTATCTGGACAATACCGAGTGGGTGAGTAACGTCAAAAGCGGCGCCTATCAGTCATGGATTGAACAGAACTACAGTGAACGTCAGCCATGAATATTCTGCTGTTCGGTAAAAATGGCCAGGTCGGCTGGGAATTGCAGCGTGCGCTGGCTCCACTGGGGAACGTTACCGCGCTGGCTACATCATCAACAGAATATTGCGGTGACTTTGCTGATACCAAGGGAATTATCGCTACGATCCGCAGCATCCGCCCTGATGTGATTGTGAATGCTGCGGCATACACTGCCGTTGATAAAGCCGAGAGTGAGCCTGAGCAGGCGCTTCGTGTCAATGCATTGACCGTAGAAGCTATTGCTAAAGAGGCCGAATCGCTGAGTGCCTGGCTGGTTCACTATTCGACTGACTACGTGTTTCCGGGACAGGGTGCGCAGGCCTGGCAAGAAGACGATTCCACTGGGCCGCTTAATGTGTATGGTGCCAGCAAACTGGCCGGTGAGTTGGCCATTCAGCAGTATTGTTCCCGGCATCTGATTTTCCGCACCAGTTGGGTGTATGCCACCAAAGGTAATAATTTTGCCAAAACGATGCTTCGTCTGGCGAAGCAGCGTGATGAACTGTCAGTGATTAACGATCAGCATGGCGCACCAACCGGGGCTGATCTGATCGCGGATTGTACGGCTCATGCTATTACTGCTGCGATGCGCGATCCGTCGGTGGCGGGGTTATATCACCTTGCCGCAGCGGGCACTACGACCTGGTATGATTACGCTAACGTCGTGTTTGCCGAAGCAAAAGACGCAGGTGTTGAGTTAGTCTTGAAGACGGTACATCCGTTGAACACCAGCCACTATCCAACGCCCGCGCAGCGTCCGCTTAACTCCCGGCTGGATACACGTAAATTTCAAAACACGTTTGGTCTGACCTTGCCCGACTGGCAACGCGGGGTTCAGCGGATGATGGCTGAGTTAGCCGCGTTTAATGCGCTCTGACCTCATTAACCCGATATAAATTAGAGATATCTCATGCGTAAAGGAATTATTTTGGCAGGGGGGTCTGGAACCCGCCTGTATCCGGTCACTATGGCCGTCAGCAAGCAACTGCTGCCCATCTACGATAAACCCATGATCTACTACCCTCTCAGCACGCTGATGCTGGCAGGCATTCGCGATATTCTGATTATCAGTACCCCGCAAGATACGCCGCGTTTTGAACAGCTGCTGGGCGATGGCAGCCAGTGGGGGCTTAACCTGCAATACATTGTACAGGAGAGCCCCGATGGCCTGGCACAGGCCTTTATTCTGGGTGAAGAGTTCATTGGTGAAGATAGCTGTGCACTGGTGTTAGGCGACAATATCTTCTACGGCCACGACCTGCCGAAAGAGCTGCAAGCGGCAGTAAGCCAGACCTCCGGCGCGACGGTATTTGCTTACCATGTTAATGATCCTGAGCGTTATGGCGTGGTGGAGTTTGATAAAGACGGCATTGCGGTCTCTCTGGAAGAGAAACCGCTGGAGCCCAAGAGTAACTATGCGGTTACCGGGCTCTATTTCTACGACAATAGCGTAGTGGAAATGGCGAAAAGCCTGAAACCGTCACATCGCGGCGAGTTGGAAATTACCGACATCAACCGCCTGTATATGGATCAGGGCAACCTGTCGGTGGCGATGATGGGGCGTGGCTATGCGTGGCTGGATACCGGTACGCACCACAGTCTGATTGAGGCGAGCAACTTTATTCAGACCATTGAGCAACGTCAGGGCCTGAAAGTCTCATGTCCGGAAGAGATTGCCTATCGCAAAGGGTTTATCGACGCTGAGCAGGTGAAGAAACTGGCTGCCCCATTAGCCAAGAATGAATACGGGCAGTATCTGCTCAAGATGGTGAAAGGTTACTGATGTCATGAAAGTGATTAAAACAGATATTCCGGATGTGTTGATTTTTGAGCCTAAAGTTTTCGGCGATGAGCGCGGTTTCTTTTTTGAGAGTTTCAGCCAGAAAGTGTTTGAAGAAGCAGTAGGCCGCAAAGTCGAATTTGTACAAGACAACCATTCGAAGTCCTCTAAAGGTGTTCTTCGCGGTTTGCACTATCAGGTTGCGCCGCATGCGCAGGGGAAGCTGGTACGCTGTGTTGTTGGTGATATTTTCGATGTTGCGGTAGATATACGTTCTGATTCTCCAACTTATGGGCAATGGGTGGGTGTTAAGTTATCCGCAGAGAATAAAAAACAGCTTTGGATACCAGAAGGTTTTGCCCATGGCTTTATTGCACTTACAGAAGGTGTGGAAATTCTATATAAAACCAACAACCTTTATAACAAAGAATCTGAACGTTCAATTAAATGGGATGATCCCGATTTAAATATTGGATGGCCAGTTAACGCCTCTTGCATTTCTGAGAAAGATCAACAAGCTTCAGCGTTCAAAGATATATTAATGTAAAAATAAAACACCATCCAGTATTGAAAGTAAACTTAGACTTTATGATTGTTATGCTGTTACAGTGAATTAGTTAAGTTGATGTTCATTTAATGACAAGTAGAACATTGTTGTAACCGGGATTTTAGTAATGAATAAGATTATCACTATTTTAGTAACTTATAATCCAGATGTTGAACTTCTTGTTGAAAGCGTGAATAATTTATTATCTCAGACTGATGGTGTTATTATTTGTAATAACTCATTAGAGCCGCTTACTACAGATCTGTTTGAGAATTCGGATTGTATTTTTATCGAAAATTTTGGTGAAAATATTGGTATTGCCGCAGCACAATCTATTGGAATGGATTTGGCATTTAATAGTCATCATGCTGATTTTATTCTTCAGATGGACCAGGATAGTCTTGCGAATACTGATATGGTCGAGAGATTGTTGAGTTGCTATATTGAATTAAAAAATACAGGCTTGAATGTTGGTTTGGTTGGCGCTCAAGATTATGATCGATATACAAATGAAGTGAATGTTGCAAAGGTTATGAAAGGAACCCCTTTACTTCATAACCATTTCATGAAAGTGAGTTGTATATTAAGTTCAGGTAGTTTAATTCCCAAAATAGCTTACGAGAAAGTAGGTGGTATGGCCAATGAGCTATTCATTGATGCAGTTGATCATGAATACTGCTGGCGCCTGCAACGTTCCGGATTTATTGTGGTTCGTAATGCTGAAGCATTGCTGGGACATCGCCTCGGTGATGGTAAATTCAAAATATTGAATATACTCAGTGTTGGAATGCCATCTCCTTTCAGACATTACTATGCAGTGCGAAATGCTTTCATCCTAATGCGGCGGGATTATGTTCCTGTTTATTGGAAATTGAGTAGCTTAGCAAAAATTTCCTTTAAGTTTATATTCTATCCAGTCTTTCTCCCTGAAGGAAAAAAAAGGTTATTTTTCATTAGTCAGGGAATTTTGGATGGATTAAAAAACCGCACTGGAAAGTACAAAACAAAATAATAGTATAGAGAATATTGTTGTTTTTTCTTTTCACATAAAAAGTACTTGTTGTTTTTCGATGTGATCATAGTGATTATTACATTAACTGGTTACAGTTTTGTGATTAATAACCTATAAAAATGTCTAAGCATTCCTTTGAATTTCGTTTTTTTAAGGTTAATGATGAGTAATGAAGCAGTCGCTGTCGTGATGAGCGTCTATAAAAATGATATATCATCTCAACTCAAAAGTGCAATAGAGAGTATACTCAATCAGACGCTAGAATCGATAAGCTTATATATTATGATAGATGGTGTCATTGATAATGAATTGAGTAAGTTGCTTGACTATTATGCTGTCGATGAAAGAGTGTTCATCATATCATCACCTACAAACAGAGGGCTTGCAGTTTCATTAAATCATCTTGTCGATATAGTTATCGCAGAAGGTAAATTTGAGTATATTGCACGCATGGATAGTGATGATATTTCGCTTCCTGAACGCTTGATGGTACAGGTTGAATATTTAAAACAAAATCCGGATGTTGATGTTCTCGGAGGATATTGCCATGAATTCGGTGCCAGTTTTGCATTAAATGTTAAAAAAGTGCCACTCACGCATGATGAATTGGTAAAATATAGTCTTTATAAATGTCCATTCATACATCCAACGGTTATGTTCAGAAAACGTGTTTTTCAAGATGGAAATCGTTACCCACTAGATACCTGCTTTAGTGAGGATCTTGCATTGTGGTTTTTGCTTTTGGTGCGTGGTTACAAATTTTCAAATGTAGACAAAGTCCTCATAAATTACAGAATAAATTCTGATACATTACATCGTCGTTCAGGGTTGAATAAAGCATTAAGCGAAGTAAAACTCAGGATTAAATATTCACTCTTGTTAAAAAACAGGTCATTAAAAATATATTCTCTAATCGTAGCGAGAGGTTTTTTCTCGCTAATGCCTCATCCAATTAAAAAAATGATGTATTCAAAATTACGATGAATAAAAGAGTTGTTTATACCGCAATATTTGGTGATTACGATGATCTTCTCGAACCTGATTACGTGGATTCGAGCATAGATTATATTTGTTTCACAAATAATAAATCCTTAAAGTCCAGTCATTGGATTGTGAAATACGTAGATAATTTCAATGGTGTAACAGATAATGCAAGATTGAATAGAATTTATAAGTTTATGCCACATAGATTTTTATCAGATTATGATGAAAGTCTTTATATTGATGGGAATATAAAAATAGCAGGTAAAAACCTGTCAAACGCTTTTGATTTTGCATTAAAGAATAAAATGATATCGATACCTCCGCATGCTGAAAGAGAATGTATCTATGAAGAGTCTTTAGCATGTCTAAGGCTAGGAAAGGGAGAGCCTGACCGGATAAAGAAACAAATGCAGTTCTACAAGAACGAAGGTTTTCCTGAAAAGTATGGCCTTTATGAAAATAATATAATTTTTAGAAAGCATGGCTGCGAAAAAATAAAAACCATCATGGAAGAATGGTTGGAGATGATAACTAAATTTTCATCAAGGGACCAGTTAAGTTTGTGCTACTTGTTTTGGAAAAGTAATATTCCTTGTGAAGCCTTTTTATGGGGGCCAAAGTTTAGCGGTAAATTTTTTAAAATAAAATTCCATAATACTGAGAAAAAGTTACCTTTATTAAAGAAAATAATATTATATTTACTAATTAATGAAAAGAGAAATATTTTCTACAGTTCATTATGTTCTGTGTTGATTTTTATGATCAAGATTAAGAAACATTTTCAGTAATCAAAGGATCTGTTAAAAATAGACATGCATATGTTTTAATTATTATTTAATGCGTCGAGCAACATTTTTAATCGGGTTCTGGATGATAATTTAATTATTTATTGATATTACAACCCCTTTAATATTAATTAAACACACAGTGATTTTAATGACCACATTGCTGCGCTATAATATGTTATAAATGTTTAGTTTAAAACCTTTGATAAATTTAAATTTTAACTAAATTAATAATATAACCCTTTATTTTCCCTGTTGGTAATTATCCTATTAAGGCTGTTCTTAATTGAATCGCAATGCAAGAAAATATGTTTTAAATATCAATATTTTCAGTGACATAGAGGGTGTTTATGTTACGCGAGGATTCATAATAGGTCCTCGCAATGTATCTATTTAAATTTCCAACCCTCAATGATGGATTCTACGATCATGGGTATTTTTTTAATATTTCCGGATAAGATGGCTTTAATAAACAATATAAAGATAAATCCGGAGATGTTCATTAAATATACAGTGTCAGAGTTGTTGTTATATTTTCTCTCAAAAAAAACTCTATTTCTGAATGTATTTTTAACTTTATATTCTGGAGCTTCAAAAAGAGGTAGTGAAAACCTTGCTGGTTTGACTTCTGTCCATGACTGGTCAATATCTATTAGTTCACAAGTTGGTAATATCCATAGTCTGCAACCTGAGCGACCTAGTCTCATTGTAAACTCTGTATCGTCAAAATATAAAAACATTTCAACCTTCGGTCTGATTCCTTTTTTTAAAACACTTACATTTATAAGCATGCCGCCATAAGGTCCACATGGTGTCTCTACTCTCTCTATATCTGAAAGGTTCAAATGAAAGTGTGGATCTTTATTTTTTGAGAATATTTTAAGAGTCTTTGATAGATATCCTAAAATAGTGAATTGCATGAAGGAATTTTTCTTTCCTAATAACGTTTCCGGTTTTCTTGTTCTGATGTAATCAACATAGTGTTGTCTGTCTTTCCTATAAAGAAAGTAAACAGAATTATTTTCATTTGATGTGGCGATATTATATGACCGTTTAATTGAATCATTTACAGAAACATTATCATCGTCTAAGAATAGCACCCACGAATCACTTGCCGCTATATCGCATGAGAGGTCCATTGCCTGGTTAAAAGCAAATGCTGATCCCATGTTAGCTTCATTGTTAATCATAAATAATTCTATTTCAGCATGCCGAGAGTGCATCTCCTTTATCAATGTAAGACTTTGAGAAGAACTTCCATTATCTACAATAATGAATTTTTTTGCGCCTGACATAATTGCGCTTTCAATAGTTTTTACGACTAATTCTCCTCTATTAGCATAAGTGACTGTGGCAATATACAACTCATCCATTATAAAACCCCTGTTTTTTTTGCTCTGGATGAAACCAGTATTAGCAATATAAGTTCACTCAACACCAGTGAAGCTGAAGCTCCGATAAAACCTAGCCATATACTCATTAGTGTCGCAATGAATACATTTATAACCCCTGTCATTACAACACATTTTGCGAAATCCTTTGAATAACCTGATGAGGCTAATCCAAGTATTGCGATAATGTAGTTTAATCCACCAAAAAGAAAAACCAAACTCATTATTCTCAAACATTCGTTAACAATTTCCCATGATTCTTTTGCCATCAACTTTGATATAGAAGGTGACATAAAGAAAATGGCGGATGCCCCTAAGCTATATGATATAACAATCGCAGGTAAATATTTATAAAAATTGTATTTGAAGAAGTCAGTTGAGGTGTGCTTTCTTTTCGAAAAAATCGGATACAAAACATCGCCTGCAACGTTCTGTATTGTTTGTACACTGCGAACTATTCTCTCAGCGATAGAGTATGCACCTACATAGACTGTAGTAGTAAATACACCCAAAATAATAACGTTGAAATTTTTATAAAGACCTGAAGCCAATCTTGCACAGAATATTTCAAATCCATCCTTTAATTCTCTTTTTATATTTGGCAAAGATATTTTGAATTTAAAATTGAATTTTGTTATTAAAAAAAACATGCTAATGCATAGAGATAAAAATGTTCCCACGAAAGCCAGGGCCTGAACTTTCCATGTATCTTCAGGAGACTTAACAATCAGAAAAATAAGAGTGAATGCTAAAAGTTTTGGAAATGCATTAGACAATGTGATGAAATGCATTTTCTCCGCAGCTTGAAAATGCCATGAAGGAAAAAGCGACTGTGATATTATAATTAAAAAAGTGAAAAGTATAATAAGTGAATTGTTTTGAACGTAATCATTGAAATAATAAATTATCAAAATAGGAAGGGAGAATAGTAATGAAAATAATAACTTTATAATTAAAACTGAACTTGTTATCTCAGAAGCATCATTATGCTCATAGCCGTTGTGACAAATATTTCTGGTTGCTGTTAACGAGAAACCATAGTCAATAACTAATTGTACATACGCAAATACAGCTGAAATAGTTGCGATGACCCCAACATTAGACAGGCCAATCTTAGAGACAAGAAAAGGAATCATTAGTATTGGCAGTAAGTAGTTAAGACCTTGCATGATACCTAATGATAAGAAGTTACCAAAAAATTTTCTTTTAATCATAATAATTACTCAGTGGCCAGTAAAATATAGTCACAAAAGATTAAAGAACTACAGTGTGTTTTTTTATTAACTATTTTCATTGCGCGGCATCCTTTTTGGGATGGAGAGCTGATGATTACTAATGATATAGAATGAATATTTAGACTGCGGTTTCGATGTATCATAATTGACATGTGTTTAACAAGTAAATAAAGAGGCTGTGAGTGATATGTGATTGTCGCGATGAATAACTTAGCGCAATTGTACTGTTTTTATTTTTATTTATCAACATACATTACACCCTCATTAATTATAATTATATTGTAACATGTTTAGGTTGATTTATGAAGCTTCACATCTTTTATGATTTGGAATGTAGTGTTTTTATCGGTTTATCATTCAGGTGTTTGATGTCGATTCAATAAAACTGTTGTAGTTTTAATTTTCGGTTCTGATATTATGATTGTTAGTTATGATATAACTGTAGGTTAATTATTAATTGTTGTAAGGAAAGTTTGACTCGCATTCAGTAAACCTCCAAAGGCCTGCTGTATTGAACTGCTATTTATGCGGTCAAATGCGGTTGTGTTAACAGATGTTGTGAAAATTTTTTAGGAAAAACATGGCAATATATTTAACCGGGTATCTGACAATATGTTTTTTTTCTTGGTTATCTCTTGATGTATCAGTTTCAAGCAATGTTAAGAAATGGATGTTCTTTTTTGTAGCCACTTTATTGCTTTTTTTCTGTGCTGCCCGGGGTGTTATTGATAGGGATCATCAGAGTTATTTGAATATTTATAAACATATTATCGATGGTGTCGATTTACTTATAGAACCAACCTTTTATTTTTTTAGTTATATTTCATCGTGGTTGACCGATGGCCCTCAGTTGATTTTTATTATTTATGCATTGCTAGGGTTGAGTTTAAAGTTCTATTCTATTAGAAAGTTTAGTGTTTTCCCGCTGGTATCTGTTCTTATATATTTCAGTAATTACTATTTCTTGCATGAAATGACTCAGATAAGAGTTGGGGTATCGGTTTCTTTAGCTTTAATCGCCATCACTAACTGGTTTGGTGGTAACAAAAAAAACTTTTTTATAATAATCTTCCTTTCGCTCTTGTTCCACTACTCAGCTCTCATTTTTCTTATGGTGCCTCTTGTTTCTAAGGAGAGAGTTCATAAGAAGGAAATGTTTTTTTATACCTGTCTCATTGTTTTTTTATATGCCCTGTATGTCGTTAATTTTGGTTTTGCACGTGTTTTTTCATATATTCCAATAGGATATGTTCAGGAGAAGTTTAGCATTTATTACTAAAAAACAAGGCTGGGGGAAGTCGATGCTGTAAATGCTTTTAGTGTTATGCAGTTAATCAGATTAATTGTTATCTATCTCGTATGCTTTTTTTGTCCCAAAGAATGTTATGCAGATAAATTTTTCAACGTAATGCTGAGGTTTTATATTTTCTCGGCAATATGTTGGGTGATGTTTTTCGATATACCGGTGTTCGCAGTGCGTCTTTCAGAGATTTTGGGTGTGGCCGAGATATTTGTAATTCCCTACATTATTTATGTCTCACGTAAAAAATACATAGGGTTGATTGTTATTTCACTGATAACAGCAATGATGTTCTTTGTTAATATATATTATAGTAAGTTGATGCTTCCTTATGTTCCTTTTTGGGCGGAATCATTTTATTACTCATGAGAGGTTTGAGGCGCCTTTAACTATGAAGTTATTGGGGATGTTATCCACAATTTTAGACTGCTTATTTGCGTTGTTAAGAACTATCGCACCAATCACTACCATCCCTCCCTAATCCTGAGTTAACATGTCTGGAACATTGACCGCAGTCACAGAACTGCGGGTTTTCCACCCAGACAGGAGTAGGTATGTCCAAGCAACAGATCGGCGTTGTAGGTATGGCTGTAATGGGCCGTAATCTGGCACTCAACATCGAGAGCCGTGGCTACACAGTTTCTATCTTCAACCGCTCGCGTGAAAAAACCGATGAAGTCGTGGCAGAGAATCCAGGCAAGAAACTGGTTCCACACTACAGCATCGAAGAGTTTGTTGACTCTCTGGAAAAACCTCGTCGTATTCTTTTGATGGTGCAGGCCGGTGAAGCGACCGACAAAACCAACGCCTCCCAGACGCCGCACCTCGATAAAGGCGATATCCTGATCGATGGCGGTAACACCTTCTATAAAGACACCATTCGCCGTAACCGCGAACTGTCTGAGCAGGGCTTCAACTTCATCGGTACCGGTGTTTCCGGTGGTGAAGAGGGCGCACTGAAAGGCCCATCCATCATGCCTGGCGGCCAGAAAGAAGCCTATGAGCTGGTTGCGCCAATCCTGACCGAGATCGCGGCTGTCGCTGAAGGCGAAGCCTGTGTGGCCTATATGGGTCCGGACGGTGCGGGTCACTATGTGAAGATGGTTCACAACGGCATTGAATACGGCGACATGCAGTTAATCGCTGAAGCCTATTCCCTGCTGAAAGGTGCGCTGAATCTGAGCAACGACGATCTGGCTAAGACCTTTAGCGAGTGGAACGAAGGCGAGCTGAGCAGCTACCTGATCGACATCACCAAAGATATCTTCACCAAGAAAGATCCCGAGGGTAACTACCTGGTTGATGTGATTCTGGATGAAGCCGCGAACAAAGGTACAGGTAAGTGGACCAGCCAGAGTTCTCTGGACCTCGGTGAGCCACTGTCACTGATCACTGAATCGGTGTTTGCCCGCTACCTGTCCTCACTGAAAACCCAGCGTGTTGCAGCCTCTAAAGTACTGAGCGGTCCTAAAGTTCAGACAGTGAGCGGTGATAAAGCTGAGTTCATTGAGAAAGTGCGCCGTGCATTGTACCTGGGTAAGATTGTCTCTTACGCACAGGGCTTCTCTCAGCTGAAAGCCGCGTCTACAGAGAACAACTGGGACTTGCACTACGGTGAAATCGCTAAGATTTTCCGTGCAGGCTGCATCATCCGCGCTCAGTTCCTGCAGAAAATTACCGATGCTTATGCTGTTGATGCCGACATCGCTAACCTGCTGCTGGCTCCATACTTCAAGAACATCGCTGACGAGTACCAGCAGGCGCTGCGTGACGTTGTTGCTTATGCTGTGCAGAACGGTATTCCAACGCCAACCTTCTCTGCGGCTATCGCATACTACGACAGCTACCGTTCAGCGGTACTGCCTGCGAACCTGATTCAGGCGCAGCGTGACTACTTTGGTGCGCATACTTACAAACGTACTGATAAAGACGGTGTGTTCCACACCGAATGGCTGGACTAAGTCACCTCTTAACCCCCCGTTTTCGGGGGGTTATTTCGCTTTCTCCCCCCGCTTTTAAGACTATCCTTCTGGCGCCCTGCCAACCGCTCGACTATCTTTGACTCACATAACCATAAAAACCGTACCAGTTTTTCTTTATAAGTTGAGTCATGATGAGCCAAACAAATAAAACGAATATTGAGCAGTTTGAGTCACGAAAGGATGATGAACTCGATCTGCTGGATGTTTTTTTTCAGTTATGGAAGGGCAAATGGATCGTCATTGCAATGATTGCTATCACCCTGGCTGGCGCAGGAATATATCTTGTTTCGGTTAAATCTAAATGGACGTCAACCGCCATCCTGACGCAACCGGACGCCGGACAGATGGTCTATTACAGTGGTATTTTGAATCAACTTTATGCATTAAATGACAATGAGAATAATGCTAACAGTAATCAAAGCAAACCCGGGCAGTTCTCTTCGGGCATTCTTCAGCAAAGCCTCTTTAGTCGCTTTAGTGCTTCACTGGCCGCTTCAAGTTCGTTCGATATAAAAGTTAAAGACAAAACGCTCAACTATCCCCTGAGCATCTCAGCTACGGCTGATTCTGCCAGCCACGCGCAGGCGCAACTCTCAAACTATATTGAGAAGGTGAATGCCTCTTTGATAAATGATTATGTTTCTGAAATCAATACGAACCTGATTGCGAAACAACGCGAACTGATCGCCTCTCTTGAGGCGCAGAAAAATATCGCATTACAGCGTCATGAACATCGCGTTGAAGTTTTTCGCTATGCGTTGAAAATTGCAGAGGCATCCGATATTTCCAACTCGCAGCTTAATCAGGCAGATAACCTTTCGGATGATACCTTATATCTGTTGGGCACCCATGCGCTTAGCGCCATGATTGCCAATGAAGCTAATAAACCCCCGGTACTCAATAAACAGTATTACGATACACAAACTCAGCTTTTGGCACTCTCACAGTTGAAACCGGATGCGGAAAAGTTACAGCCATTCACGTATATCACGCAACCCGATTTACCTGCGGCGCCCGCCAGCCCGAAAAAATCGCTGGTATTACTGCTGGCCGCCATTTTGGGCGCAGTTGCGGGTTCCGCTATTGTTATCGGGCGCAATGCAGTCGCAAGTTATCGTCAGAGACAGAGAGAAGAATAAAGGATGCAGGCCGGGTTAATCCGGCCTGATTAAGGGTGGACTTACTTATGACGCTGACGCAGGTTCTCAATTACCGTTGACAGGTTCAGCTCCTGATCCTGCAACAGGACCAGCAGGTGATAGATCAGGTCAGAGGCTTCATTGGTCAGCTCGTAGCGGTCGTTGACGGTCGCTGCCAGTGCCACTTCCACGCCTTCCTCACCGACTTTTTGTGCAATGCGCTTCGTACCGCTGGCATAGAGACTGGCGGTATAGGAACTTTTCGGGTCAGCGTGTTTACGCTCGGCCAGGATCTGCTCCAGCTGATAGAGGAAGGTCCAGTCTGTTGCCGCCGGTGAGAAGCAGCTTGTGGTGCCACGATGGCAGGTTGGGCCGACCGGGTGGACCAGCACCAGCAGCGTATCGTTATCGCAGTCTGGCGTGATGCTGACCACATTCAGAAAGTGCTCAGAGGATTCACCTTTGGTCCACAGGCGCTGTTTGGTGCGTGACCAGAAGGTCACTTTGCCAATCTCCAGCGTCTTCGCCAGTGCTTCCTGATTCATATACCCATGCATCAGCACTTCACCAGACACCGCGTGCTGGACGATAGCGGGCATCATGCCGTCGGTTTTCACCCAGTCAAGCTGGGACAGTTGTTGTTCTGTTAACACGCGCGAATCTCCACACCTTTTTCAATCAGGTAGCTTTTCAGCTCACCGATATTAATAATCTGTTTATGGAACACTGAAGCTGCCAGTGCGCCGTCAACGTCAGCATCGCGGAAGGCCTCATGGAAATGCTCCATGGTGCCCGCGCCGCCGGAAGCAATCAGCGGTACTTTACAGCGTGCACGTACTTTTTGCAGTTGTACCAGGTCGTAACCATTGCGCACGCCATCCTGGTTCATCATGTTCAGCACAATCTCACCCGCACCACGCTTCTGCACTTCTTCCACCCAGTCGAGGGTTTCCCACGTGGTGACTTTGGTCCGGCTTTCATCGCCGGTGTACTGATTCACATGGTACTTGCCGCTTTCGCTGTCAAACCAGGTATCGATGCCCACCACAATGCACTGCACGCCAAAGCGATCGGCCAGGCGGGTGATAAGGGAAGGATCGGCAAGCGCCGGGGAATTAATCGAAATCTTATCCGCGCCGAACGAGAGCAGCAGGGCGGCATCTTCAACCGACTTAATGCCCCCAGCCACGCAGAAAGGAATATCAATCACTTCTGCCACGCGTGAGATCCAGCTTTTATCCACCACACGGCCATCACTGGATGCGGTGATATCATAAAACACCAGTTCGTCGGCCCCTTCCTGCGCATAGCGCTGCGCCAGCGGCACGATATCGCCGATGATTTCGTGGTTGCGGAACTGCACGCCTTTCACGACCTGGCCGTCACGTACGTCCAGGCAAGGGATTATCCGTTTTGCCAGCATGAAATAGCCTCCGATGCGGTGAATTTATCTTCCAGCAGAGCGCGACCCACGATCACGCCCCGAGCGCCACAGCCGCGCAGGGCGGCAATATCGTCCAGAGAGCCGATGCCGCCGGAGGACTGGAAAGCAATGCTCGGGTAGCGGGCAGACACTTCGCGATACAGTTCAACGTTAGAGCCACTGAGTGTGCCATCGCGTGAAATATCCGTGCACAGCACGTGTTTCAGGCCGAAAGGCAAAAACTGCTCAATCACTTCTTCCAGCGTGATGCCGCTGGCTTCCTGCCAGCCGCTGATCGCCACTTCTTTACGGTTACTGGCATCAATGCGTACGTCCAGCGCCAGCACAATCGCTTCCGCGCCGTATTGTTTAAACCACTGCTGCACTTCTTCCGGCTGTTTCACCGCCGTAGACCCCACCACTACGCGTGTGGCACCCGCCTTTAACAGTGCGTCCACATCCTCTTTAGTGCGGATACCACCGCCCACCTGGACCGGAACGGTGACGCCTGCCAGCAGTTTGGTCAGCAGGGGGATCTGACGTGCGGCCGGATCTTTTGCGCCGGTCAGATCGACCAGATGCAGCACCTGCGCACCCTGTGCTTCATAATCCTGTAAGCGCGGCAGCGGGTCGCTGCCGTAGTCGCGTTGCTGGCCGTAATCGCCCTGATGCAGACGCACCACCTTGCCATCAATTAAATCTAATGCCGGGATAATCATGCCGGTTACATCTCCAGGAAGTTTTTCAGCAGCTGCGCGCCAGCGGCACCGGAACGCTCCGGGTGGAACTGCACGCCAAAGAAATTATCTTTCTGCACGGCGGCGGTAAAGGCTTCGCCATAATTGCACTGGGCAATGGTGTATTCATTGACCGGCATGGCGTAGCCGTGCACGAAGTAGAAATAGGCACCGTCTTCAATACCGCGAAACAGGTGGTTACCCGCTTGCGAGGTGATCTGATTCCATCCCATATGTGGCAGCGGCAGGCCGTGATCTTTCATGCGCTGCACAGGCTGGTCGATGATATTCAGCGTGGGTACGCCGCCGCTCTCGTCGCTACCGCTGCCCAGCAGTTGCATACCGAGGCAGATACCCAGTACCGGTTGGGTACAGGCTTTAATCAGCGCGATCAGTTCGCGTTCACGCAGCTGATCCATCGCGGCCTGGGCGGTGCCCACGCCGGGCAGAAACAGTTTGTCGGCGTTCAGCACGATATCCGCTTCTTTACTGACTACCGGACCATAGCCAAGACGCTGTACCGCCCACTTAACGGAGGACAGGTTGGCGCAGCCGGTATCGAGGATCACCACATCCATCACAGCACTCCTTTCGAACTTGGCAGGGTATTTCCCTCCACGCGGATCGCCTGACGCAGCGTGCGGCCGAAGGCTTTAAACAAGCTTTCAACGCGGTGATGGTCATTTTTGCCTTTGGTGCGCAGGTGCAGGGTGCTGGCCATAGTGTAAGAGAGTGAGCTGAAGAAGTGTTCCACCATCTCGGTGCTCAGATCGCCAACGCGCTGATAGCTGAACTCCGCTTTATATTCGAGGTGCGGACGACCGGAGATATCCAGTGCGCAGCGTGCCAGGCATTCGTCCATTGGCAGCACGAAACCGAAACGACCGATGCCACGTTTGTCACCCAGCGCTTTCAGCAGGGCTTCACCCAGCGCCAGCCCGGTATCTTCCACGGTGTGGTGATCGTCAATATAGAGATCGCCTTTCACGTCGATGTTCATGCGGAAGCCGCCGTGGGTAGAGATCTGATCGAGCATATGGTCAAAGAAACCCACGCCGGTATTAATTTTGCTGTCGCCTTCGCGATCCAGCCACACTTCGACTTTAATCTGCGTCTCTTTGGTGTTGCGTTGCACCAGCGCATAACGGTCACGCTTCGTCAGCTGCTGTTCAATCGCGTTCCAGTTCAGGTCTTTGCTGTACAGCAGACCGGTGATGCCCATGTTCTGCGCCAGCTGCACGTCAGTTGCACGGTCACCAATCACATAGCTGTTGGCGATATCCAGTGCGCCTTCCGCCAGCCAGGCTTCCACCATTTTTGTTTTTGGCTTACGGCAGTCGCAGTGATCTTCCGGCTTATGTGGGCAAATCAGAATGTCGCTAAAGTTCACGCCCTGCGAACGGAGGATTTGCATCATCAGATTATGCGGACCGTCGAAATCGTCCTGCGGGAAGCTGCTGGTCCCCAGGCCATCCTGATTGGTGATCATCACCAGCTGATAGCCCGCTTTCTGTAACGACAGCAGGGCAGGGATGACGTCAGGCTCGAAGGCCAGTTTATCCATGCGGTCTACCTGAAAATCTTCTGGCGGCTCAGAAATGAGGGTGCCATCGCGATCGATAAAAAGGACTTTCTGACTCATGCTTGCTCCTGAGATACGGATGAACCGGGTAATAATGTTAGTGCGGCCACTGCGCGTTCACACTCTTCGCGGGTGCCAATAGAGATGCGCAGACAGCCCGCCAGACCAGGCTGTTTGTTCTGATCGCGCAAAATAATGCCCTGATCCCACAAGGTCTTAAATACCTGACTTGAGGCGGAGAAGCGCGCCAGAATATAGTTGGTATCGCTCTCAAACACCTGCTCAACGCAGTCTAACGTACGCAGATCGGCAATCAGCTTTTCCCGGGTGGCGACCAGCTCGCTCACATGCTGGCGCATCAGTGCAATGCCCTGCTCGCTCAGTGCCTGACCCGCAATATCCGCCACAGGCGTAGAGAGCGGGTAAGGGGCGATCACTTTCATCAGCAGCGCAATGACATCGGCGTTGGCGAGAGTGAAACCACAGCGCAGCCCTGCCAGCGCAAACGCTTTAGACAGCGTACGCAGCACCACCAGGTGCGGGTAATCCTTCAGCCAGCCAGCGAGTGAGGCTGAAGGGCAGAACTCAATATAGGCTTCGTCGGCGACGACCAGCGCTTTGCCACGCGTCATCTCCAGCAGCTGGCGAATATCATCCGGGTTAATCAGATTTCCGGTCGGGTTGTTCGGGCTGCACACATACACCAGTTTCACATTGTCTAACTGGTCAGCGATGGCGGGCAAGTTCAGCTGCCAGTCTTCGCGTGCTTCTACCGTGCGGTATTCAATGCCGATGGTTTCAGCGCTGACGCTGTACATGCCGTAGGTTGGCGGGCAGAACAACACCGCGTCTTTACCCGGTTCACAAAAGGCGCGCATTAACAGTTCGATGCCTTCATCAGCACCGCGGCTCACCAGCACCTGCTCCGGCGTCAGTCCCGCATAGGCCGCGTAACGCTCAATTACTAACTTAGGCTGACATTCCGGGTAGCGATTCAGGGTCTGCTGGCTGAGCTCAAACGGCACCGCCAGCGGGTATTCATTGGCGTTCAGCCAGACATCACCGTTGCCCCCCAGACGGCGTGCCGACTGGTAGGGCGTCAGGGCGCGCACATTAGCACGGGCCAGATCTTCAATCTTGCTGCTCATGGCTTCTCCTTCAGTGCGGCTACGCGCAGGGTCACGGCATTTTTGTGGGCAGTCAGTTGCTCGGCAGCGGCGAGAGTTTCAATGGTGGCCGCCAGCCCCATAAAGCCCTGCTTTGTCAGTTCCTGCACGGTCATACGCTTCTGGAAATCCGCCAGCCCCAGGCTGGAGCAGGTGGCGGTATAACCGTAGGTTGGCAGGACGTGGTTGGTTCCCGAGGCATAGTCACCGGCGGATTCCGGTGACCAGTCACCGAGAAACACGGAGCCGGCACTGGTGATGCTGTCGACCAGGTCGCGTGCCTGGCGTGTCTGAATGATCAGGTGCTCAGGCCCGTAACGGTTGCTGACTTCAACGCACTGTTGCAGATCGCGCATCACAATCAGGCGACTGCTTTCCAGGGCTTTTGCGGCCGGGGCCGCACGAGGCAGTTCAGCGAGCTGGCGTTCAACGGCTTCGGCGACCGCCACGGCCATGGTTTGCGAAGGCGTCAGCAGGATCACCTGCGAATCCGGGCCGTGTTCCGCCTGTGACAGCAGATCAGAGGCCACGAAGTCCGGCGTGGCCCCTTCATCGGCAATCACCAGCACTTCAGACGGGCCAGCAGGCATATCAATCGCCGCGCCGTCCATGCGCTGGCTCACCTGACGTTTGGCCTCGGTGACATACGCATTGCCTGGACCAAAAATTTTATCCACCTTAGGCACGGATTCTGTCCCGAAGGCGAGGGCGGCAATCGCCTGCGCCCCGCCAACCTGGAACACTTCCTGCACGCCACACAGCCTTGCAGCATAAAGGATTTCATCGGCAATCGGGGGTGGAGAGCAGAGCGCCACTCGGCCACAGCCTGCGATACGCGCCGGGGTAGCCAGCATCAGTACCGTGGAGAACAGCGGAGCCGTGCCACCCGGAATATAGAGGCCGACTGACGCTATCGGGCGCGTGACCTGCTGGCAGCGCACGCCGGGTTGTGTTTCGATATCCACCGGCGGCAGCTGCTGCGCCTGATGGAAGGTATCAATATTGGCGACCGCAACAGCCATCGCCTGCTTGATCTCATCACCCAATCGCGCACAGGCATCGGTGATCTGCTGTTCGCTGACGCGCAGTGCATCAACCTGAGTTTTATCGAAGGTGGCGCTGTAATAACGCAACGCATCGTCACCTTCACTCGAAACCTTGTCGAGAATGCCGCGCACGGTGGCACTGATGCTGTCAGAGGCGCCAAGCGCCGGGCGAAGCAGCAGGGCCTGCTGCTGTTTGGCACTGCAATCCTGCCAGGCAATGGGGGTCATCAGGGTCGCCATCGAATTACTCCATCATCTTCTCAATGGGCAGTACCAGAATGGAACTGGCACCCAGGGCTTTCAGTTTTTCCATCGTTTCCCAGAACAGGGTTTCAGTGCTGACCATGTGCATCGCTACGCGGCTCTTATCACCGGCCAGCGGCAGCAGGGTTGGGCGCTCAGCACCCGGTAGCAGGGCGATGATATCGTCCAGGCGTTCGCTCGGTGCGTGCAGCATGATGTATTTGGATTCACGCGCCTGAATCACACCCTGGATACGGGTCATCAGTTTGTCGATCAGCTCCTGTTTGGCGGCAGGCATCTCGCCATCGCGCTGGATCAGGCAGGCTTTAGAGCGGTAGATCACTTCCACTTCACGCAGGCCGTTGGCTTCCAGCGTGGCGCCGGTCGAGACCAGGTCGCAGATCGCATCGGCCAGGCCGGCGCGCGGGGCGACTTCGACGGAACCGTTCAGCAGGCAGGATTTGAAGTTGACGCCCTGCTTGTCCAGGTACTTTTTCAGCAAGTGCGGATAAGAGGTGGCAATGCGGGTGTTTTGTAAACACTGTGGACCGGTATATTCGTCATCAACGGACATCGCCAGTGACAGGCGACAGCCACCGAAGTCGAGGCGGCGCAGCGTGAAGTAACGGGGATCTTCGCCCTGAGCACGGCGGGTCAGCAGCTCTTCCTCCAGCACGTTCTCACCGATAATCCCCAGATCGACCACGCCATCCATCACCAGGCCCGGAATATCGTCATCGCGCACCCGCAGAATATCAATCGGCATGTTTTCGGCGAAGGCGATCAGGCGCTGCTGCTGGAGGTTGATTTTAATACCGCAGCGCGCGAGCAATTCGCGTGATTCATCGCTTAAACGGCCAGATTTCTGCATAGCTATGCGTAAACGGGTGTTATCTAACATGGGTTCTTATCCTTTTCCTGTCTGTATGGTGTATCCGCGTTCTTCTGATCTCAGGGCATAAAAAAAGCCCCCGGAAGGCGATCTTCCGGGGGCTGAGTTTGCGTTCTGCACCACTGGAAGATCCTGATCGTCTTCCAGCACACATCGCCTGAAAGACTAGTCAGGGTGATGGTGATGATGGTGATTGAACTGAACGCGTGTCATAAAATTCTCTTGGATGAATGGATATTCATTACGTGACAAATAACCTAACGAGAATGGACGCGTGGCGCAACACTTTTTTGTAAATGTTGAAAAATTCTCTTATCAACTGTCGGTTGTCACTGACTGAGCGCTGGCGTAGCCTGATAAGATAGCGGTCTGCACGATCGGCATTAACAACAGGAGTTGAGGGATGAAACGAGTCGCAATTGTCGGCCTGGGATGGTTAGGTATGCCACTGGCCATGTCGCTGGCGGGCGCGGGCTGGCAGGTCACCGGCACCAAAACCACGCCTGATGGCGTTAATGCTGCGCGAGGAAGCGGCATTGACTGTTATCTTCTTGAATTGACACCGGAACTGAACTGCGATGCAGACGATCTTGAGGCGCTACTCAGCGTGGATGCGCTGGTGGTGACACTACCGGCCAGCCGGACGGCGGCCGGGGGCGAAAATTATCTGCTGTCTGTACAGCAACTGGTAGACAGTGCGCTGGCGTTTAACGTGCCACGGATTATCTTTACCAGTTCAACCTCGGTTTACGGCGATCATAGCGGTATCACTAAAGAGAGCAGCGAGCTGGACCCGGTCAGCGTGGCCGGACAGACGCTACAGACGCTGGAGAACTGGCTGCATAATCTGCCGAACACCTCAGTGGATATCTTACGTCTTGCCGGACTGGTTGGCCCACATCGCCATCCCGGACGTTTTCTCGCCGGAAAAACCGATATCGCCAATGGTAACCAGGGGGTCAACCTTGTGCACCTGGACGATGTGATTGCGGCGATTAGCCTGCTGTTGCAGACGCCGAAAGGCGGGCATATCTATAATCTCAGTGCCCCGCAGCACCCGGCGCGTAATCAGTTTTACCCGCAGGTTGCGCGGCAGTTAGGGCTGACGCCGCCAACCTTCCTGGCGGACCATGATAAAAACAGTGGCAAGCTGATCGATGGCAGTAAAATCTGTCGCGAGCTGGGGTTCGAGTACCGTTATCCCGATCCTGCCAGGATGCCATTGTCATAATCAACAAGGGGTTGTCGCAGTGGGGGACCCTTTTTCCGGTCGCCCCGTGCTGATGCCGGGCCCGGTTACACGCCCAGTCGGTCTCGTAATGCATACCACGCCGCACCAATGGCGGTTAACGGCACGCGAAGGCGACGACCGCCAGGGAAGGGCAGGTGCGGTAGTCGGGCAAACGCATCGAAGCGCTCGGCATCTCCGCGCATTGCCTCAGCAATTAACTTTCCAGCCAGATGGGTGCAGGTCACCCCGTGTCCGCTGTCACCCTGCATGTAGTAAACGCCGTTCTCCAGGCGCCCAAACTGTGGCATCCGTGACAGGGTCAGCAGGAAATTACCGCTCCACGCATAGTCAAACTTCACGCCAGCCAGCTGCGGGAAGGTCTTCAGTAGTTTCGGGCGGATAAGAGCATCGATATCACCTGGATCGCGCGCCCCGTAGATCACGCCGCCCCCGTACAACAGGCGGTTATCCGCTGTCAGGCGGAAGTAATCCAGCAGATAGTTACAGTCCTCCACGCAGCGATGGTTGGGCAGCAGCGACAGGGCCTGATCCGCGGACAGGGGTTCGGTGGCAATAATTTGCGAACCACAGGGCAGGCTTTTTTTCGCCAGCCGCGGTTCAAGATGCGGCGCGAGATAGGCATTACCGGCAAAGATGACAAAACGTGCGCTGACCTCACCGCGCCCGGTACGCACCCGATGCGGGGTGCCATATTGTACGGCGGTCACGGCAGAGTTTTCATAAATACGCCCGCCGTGGCGGCGGATGGCCTCGGCCTCACCCAACGCCAGATTCAGCGGGTGAATATGGCCGCCACGTTTATCCAGCAGCCCGCCGATATAGCGTTCAGTGCCCACTTCTCGTCGGATGCCACTCTGGTCCAGCAGTTCGACGTCGTGATTGCCATAGCGCTGCCATAGCTGGTGTTGCGATGTCAGATGCTGCATCTGGCGGTTATTCAACGCGGCGAAAATACTGCCCGGACGATAATCACAGCGAATCGCATAGCGATCGATGCGA
The DNA here is from genome assembly GCF_037479575.1 of Erwinia sp. MYb416. Classification (NCBI taxonomy): domain Bacteria; kingdom Pseudomonadati; phylum Pseudomonadota; class Gammaproteobacteria; order Enterobacterales; family Erwiniaceae; genus Erwinia; species Erwinia sp. MYb416. The sequence continues at coordinate 348,212 of NZ_JBBGYT010000439.1, read as the reverse complement.
TCGCGAATGATCGTTGCTCCTTCAAACATCATGCTGCCGAGCAGACGTGCCGTCTCTTTGCCGTAACGTTGTTCAATAACATCAACATCACGGCTGTAAGAGTTAACCACCTGGCCGCCATTGCGCCCGCTGGCACCGAAGCCCACCCGGGCCGCCTCCAGCAGTACGACATCGTAGCCCGCCTCGGTAAGGAACAGAGCAGACGACAGCCCGGTAAAGCCCCCGCCAATGATGCAGACATCGCACTGGATATCCCCTTCCAGCACTGGCCAGGGATCATGTGGGTTTGTGGTGGCGGCATAATAGCTGTTGATATGTTCCATACCTTCTCCCTTAATCACTGGCTCAGAGGCGACCGGAAACAGCATCGCCTCTGGCCGTCAGAATGTGGCCGGAGTATGTGCACTGATAATACGGCAGGGCCGCGTGGATGAATTGGTAAAGCTGTGCGGTTTGCCGGTATCGATCACATAGCTCTGCCCGGCGTGAAGTGCGTAGTGCTGGCCGCTGATCGTCAGGATGATTTCGCCTTCCAGCAGCGTGCCGGTCTCTTCTCCCTGATGGCGGATTTTTTCGCCGGTGGTGGCACCGGGTTCGTAGGTTTCCAGCAGCATTGCCAGCGTACGCTGAGGATTGCCGTTGTGGATCAGACGCAGCGATACGCCCTGACTGCCGATATCGATCAGCTCATGGGCATCGATCACCACCTTTGGCGGTTCATCCTGCACTTTTTCGGCAAAAAACTCGGACAGCGACAGGCCGTATACCTTGAGAAGTTTTTGCAGCGTGCTGACGGCCGGGCTGACTTTATCCTGTTCAATCGTACTGATGGCGCTGTGCGTCAGCCCGGAAAGCTCCGCCACGCGACGCTGGGACAATCCCATCTGTTGCCGGATTTCGGATAAACGCCGTCCGGGCGCCAGCGTGGTTTCACTCATTGCTGTGCGTCCTTTTTTGATGCCACGCAGGCGGCGAGGAAGCCCTCAAACAGCTGACGTGAAAGCGCCGAGCTGTCGCTGTGCCATTCAGGATGCCACTGGACCGCCAGGGCAAACGGGTGCTGGCGATGGCTGACAGCCTCGATCAGCCCGTCTCCGGCACGCGCCTCAATGCGCAAGGCATCACCCGGCGAACGAATACCCTGCTGGTGCAGGGAGTTGACCCAAAATTTTTCACAATGATTCACCAGCGGTGCCAGCAAGCCTCCCGGTTCCACCCAGACTTCATGCGCCGGGGCATATTGCTGGTCCAGTGACAGTTCCTCGTCCTCACGATGCTCCTGAAGGCCCTCAACCTGATGTAACCGACGGTGCAGCGTACCGCCGGTGGCCACCACCAGCTCCTGTAAGCCGCGACAAATCGCCAGCAACGGCATCTGGTGGTCCAGTGCATAGCGGATCAGGGCAAAGGAGAGCGTATCGCGGCCGGGATCGGCGAGAACTTCTTTGCCGCTCTCGCCGTAGTGGTGGGGTTCAATATTGCTGGGGCTGCCGGTCAGCAGAATGCCATCCAGAACGGCCATTGCATTCTCTAACCGCTGAGGAGCGGCCATCAGTCCGTGGGGCAGGGCGAGCGGGATACCGCCTTGAGAGAAGATGGCATCGAGGTATTTGTTATGCACCATCTGCGTCGGGTGGCCGCCAATATCGGTTTGGCACATCACCACGCCAATCAACGGCTTGTCAAAAATAATGCCCATCAATCCCTCCTCATGCTGGTCAATATATCAACCATTCGAGCCAGAAATGGCCGAAATCTGTGCAATATATTTTCAATCTAGCAATCAGGTGCTTAATATTCAAACGCAATAAGCGCAAATATAAAGCGGATAGTTACATTTGCACACTTTTTGTGTTGGCGCTATGTTAAGAGGGTGGCTGTTATTTTGAGCAGTATTCAACAACCTGAAAAGGTGATGCGATGACCAATATTGTCGAAGTTGAAGACTTCACGCGGCACAGTGAAGAAAAACGAACCAGCGCGTTCCAGAATGAAGTGAAAGCTTATCTGGAACGCCATCCTGAAACGCAGTATGCCGATATTCTTCTTAATGATTTAAATGGGGTGTTTCGCGGTAAACGTATCCCCATCGCCAGTCTGACAAAACTTGATAAGGGTTGCTACTTCCCGGCATCGGTCTTCGCCATGGATATTCTGGGCAATACCGTTGAAGAGGCTGGACTCGGCCAGGCGCTGGGCGAACCCGATAACCTTTGCATGCCGGTTGAAGGCACCTTAACCCCCTCTGCGGCGGACCCGCACCATCTGGCACAGGTTCTGCTGACTATGTGTAATCAAGATGGCACTCCCTTTGACGTTGAACCCCGAAACGTACTCAATCACCTCTGGCAGCGACTGCGCAATCGAGGTTTGTTTCCGGTGGTAGCGGTAGAGCTGGAGTTCTATCTGGTCGACAAGCAGCGTGACGCGGAAGGCGATATTCAGCCACCGTGTGCGCCGGGCAGCGACGAACGCAGCATGCAGAGCCAGGTCTATTCTGTCGATAATCTTGACCGTTTCTCAGCGGTACTGGGTGATATCGATTCCCTGGCGCATTTACAAGGGATACCGGCTGACGGTGCGCTGGCGGAAGCATCGCCGGGGCAGTTTGAAATCAACTTGCATCACACCCGCCATGTGCTCAATGCCTGCGATCATGCTGTACAGCTAAAACGCCTGGTGCGCCAGGTTGCCGAGCAGCACGGGATGAATGCCACCTTTATGGCAAAACCTTACGAGGCCTATGCGGGCAGTGGCATGCACGTGCATATCAGCATGCTGGATGCGGCCGATCATAATGCTTTTGCCAATGACGATGGCAGCGATTCGCCGCTGCTGAAGCGCGCGCTGGCGGGCATGATTGACCTGATGCCTGCATCAATGGCGCTGCTGGCCCCAAATGTGAACGCTTATCGCCGTTTTCTGCCGGAGGCGTTCGTTCCGCTTCAGGCATCGTGGGGCCATAACAACCGCACCGTGGCCCTGCGCATCCCCTGTGGCGATCAGCAAAACCATCGCGTGGAATATCGTGTCGCCGGGGCGGACGCTAATCCTTATCTGGTGATGGCGGCCATTCTGGCAGGCATATTACATGGGCTGGACAATCAATTACCTTTACCTCCTGCGGTCAAAGGTAACGGACACGAAGCGGAAGGGAACCCGCTGCCGATCCGCCAAAGCGATGCGCTGAATGCCTTTGAGCAAAGCCATCAGATACAGGCATTATTGGGCACGCGTTTTGGTTTTGTCTGGCATCAGTGTAAGCACCATGAACTGATGCAGTTTGAACGGTTGATCACCACCACGGAGATTGACTGGATGCTGAAAAATGCCTGAAAATCCCTGTACCGGGTGTGACTGTCACGCCCGGCTTACTCTCTTTGTTTCAATAAATTGTAACTGAAACTCTTAGGGGCTTGTCATTGCGCCTTACTTTGGTGCAGAATGTGCGCCCTGCAAAATGATACCTGTAAACCGACGCTTAATTTCCTGGCGGCGGTATTTTTTTATCTGTCGGTCAGCAGGCAACACTACTTTCGCATTTTAAAGAGGCCGGTCCAGAACCGGATAGATATTCGCTTTTAAATACACTTTGACGTGTTTTATCGAGGAAACAAACATGGGGCTTCACCATCTTACTCCAGCGTCTGCTGGGATCCGCCAGCGCGATGACTACGGCGCCACAGCAGGTGATACCTTCACGCCTGCCTGTTCTTCCCAGTATCCTCTTTCGAAAAGCTATCGCACGACGCATAGCTCCCCTGTGGTTCAACCCAGAACGGTTGATTCTGTGGGGAGGCTAAATCATGTCGTTTGATACGCACACTCCAGCCGCCCAGCCGCGTGCAAAACTGAAAAAAACGCTGACGTTACTGCCTGTTGTGATGATGGGTCTGGCTTATATGCAGCCAATGACTTTATTTGATACGTTTGGCATTGTTTCTGGCCTGACAGATGGCCACGTCGCGACCGCGTACGCCTTTGCGCTGATTGCTATTCTGTTTACCGCACTGAGCTACGGCCAGTTGGTTCGTCGTTTCCCGTCTGCGGGATCGGCCTATACCTATGCGCAGAAAGCGATCAGCCCGCACGTCGGCTTTATGGTCGGCTGGTCTTCGCTACTTGATTATCTGTTTATGCCGATGATCAATATCCTGCTGGCGAAAATATACTGGGAAGCACTGGTCCCTGGCATTCCATCGTGGATCTTTGTGATCCTGCTGGTGGGCTTTATGACCCTCTCCAACCTCAAAGGTATTAAAACCGTTGCCAACTTTAACAGCGTGATTGTCGTGCTGCAGGTGGTGGTGATGGTGGCGATCATGGCGATGGTTGTCTGGGGTGTGGCGCACGGTGAAGGCGCAGGCACGCTGGTCAGCAGCAAACCGTTCTGGTCAGAAAACGCCAATGTGGTGCCGATGATCACTGGCGCGACGATACTCTGTTTCTCCTTCCTTGGCTTTGACGGTATTAGTTCACTGTCGGAAGAGACCAAAGATGCAGAGCGTGTTATCCCGAAAGCGATCTTCCTCACCGCGCTGATCGGCGGCGTCATCTTTATTGTGGTGTCGTATTTCCTGCAGCTGTACTTCCCGGATATCTCGCGCTTTAAAGATCCGGACGCGTCGCAGCCGGAAATTATGCTGTATGTGGCAGGTAAAGCCTTCCAGTTCGGTATCCTGATCTTCTCCTGCGTGACGGTACTGGCTTCTGGTATGGCGGCGCATGCGGGCGTGTCACGTCTGATGTATGTGATGGGCCGTGATGGGGTATTCCCGGTGCGTTTCTTCGGTTATATCCATCCGAAATGGCGTACGCCGGCACTGAACGTGCTGCTGGTGGGGGTGATCGCACTCTCTTCAATCACCTTCGATCTGGTGACGGCAACGGCGCTGATTAACTTTGGGGCGCTGGTGGCGTTTACCTTCGTTAACCTGTCGGTGATTTCTCAGTTCTGGATCCGTGAGAAGCGTAACAAGACCTTGAAAGATAACTTCAAGTTCCTTGTATTGCCGCTGATGGGGGCACTGACCGTGGGGGCTCTGTGGGTGAATCTGGAAGAGAGCTCCATGGTGCTGGGCCTGGTCTGGGCCGCGATTGGTCTGCTGTATCTGGCCTTTGTCACCCGCAGCTTCCGTAATCCGGTGCCGCAGTGCAGTGAAGATTTGATGTAAACCCTCGTGGGTGCATCATTATCTGTGAGGGCGGACCGCTGTTGGGTCCGCCCTTTTCATATCAGGACACCAGTTCCCGCGCGTACTCAAACAGCGCTTTCAGCTGATCCAGCTTCGCCTGCTCCCCTTCATACTGATTAAACAGCATTTCCAGTTCCTGAACATAGTTCTGCACTCGCTCAGGATGCAGCACCTCGCGACGATGCTGCAGCCAGCGTTTCTGCTCGGCGTCATCCAGCGTGCCAGGGAAGTTACGTGCGCGATAGCGGAACAGCAGTTTCTCAATGCGTGCATCATTGAACGCTAAATCCAGCGCCGGAAGATTCTCCGGCACGGTCTGACGAATGATATTCATCGCATTGCGGTCAGCATCGCTAAAGAAACCGTTATAAATCTGGGCATCCACATCTTCGGAGGCTTTGAACGGTTCGGCATCGGCATACAGCGCTACTACTTTCTCGCGTACCTCAGGGTGTTGACGCAGCAGGGTGAGGTTATCCAGGCAGCGCTGACGGTCAATCCCAATGCGTTCCGCATCTTCCGGACGAAGGGTATTCGCCGGGGCAACTACCGGGCACTTGTTAATATGTACCAGTTTCAGCGGTACCGGGGCAACATCACCCAGCTCACTGCGCGGGGTATACAACCGCTCACGCAGTTCATCGGCGCTCAGGGTGAGTAGGGGGGTCATATCACCACCCAGATCGCAGGTGATTAGGGCATTGCGATTATCGGGATGCCAGGCCAGCGGGGCAATCCAGCTGGTGTTACCGCGAGCCGCGCCAAACATGCCGGAAATATGCACCAGCGGTTTCATCTGCGGAATATCAACCAGCGCGCTGATTTTTTGCTTATTACGGTGGCTGAACAGGAAGTCATACAGGCGTGGCTGCTTCTCCTTGACCAGTTTTGCCATCGCAATGGTGGCATAAACATCCGACATCGCATCGTGGGCGTTTTCATGGGCAACACCGTTGGCTTTGGTCAGGTGTTCAAGGCGGAAGCTGGGGAAGCCGTCCTCGTTTTCAGGCCATTCGATACCTTCCGGGCGCAGGGCATAGCAGGCACGCATCACATCCAGCAGGTCCCAGCGGCTGTTGCCGTACTGCCAGCTCCAGGCGTAGGGATCGTAAAAGTTACGATAGAACAGATTGCGGCTGACTTCATCGTCAAAGCGCACATTGTTATAGCCCACCACACAGGTGTTGGGTTCGCTGAACAACTGATGAATACGGCGGGTAAATTCCGCTTCACTGACACCGCGAGCACGCGCAATTTGCGGCGTGATGCCGGTGATCATCACGGCTTCCGGCTGTGGCAGATAGTCATCCGCAGGCTGACAGTAAAATACCTCGGGCTCGCCCAGGATGTTGAAATCCATATCGGTACGGATGCCCGCGAACTGCGCAGGGCGGTCCAGCGAGGGGCTTTTACCGAAGGTTTCGTAATCGTGGAAAAGGAAGGTGGGTTGGTTGGCTTTGTCTTTCACTGTTTCGCTGTCCACTTCTGTTTGTTAACTTTCTAAAAACGCAGTGCCTGATCCTTGATGTGAACCTTCCCGCATTGGCTTATGTCCCATAGTAAACCATATCCAGACAGGCATGAAGTGGCAGGGCGTCCATTGCCGCTGTGCAAATCGGCTTTTCACAGAGTATATTTTTAATTCCCTGATTTATTCATATTTTCTTGCAATTTAGTCACGCAAAGACATCACGGATCCCGTACAATATGCGCAGTTTTTTATTGTGTCTATGTTGAGGATTGAGCGTTGAAAAAGCATCAGCTTGCAAGTTTCTGTGTGGTTATGGCCCTGAGTACCGCCGTCTGTGCCGAAGGCCAGCCTGCCGGGGATGCACTGGCATTCCCGATGACCGCTCCGGCGATTGATGCCGCCTCCTGGGTGCTGATGGATGCCACCACCGGACAAATCCTCACTTCCGGGAATCCGGACGAACGCCGCAACCCGGCCAGCCTCACCAAGCTGATGACCGGCTATGTGGTGGATCGCGCCATTGATAAAAAGCGCATCACCCGTGACGACATGGTGACCGTGGGTAACGATGCCTGGGGAGCCGGTAACCCGGTATTTAAAGGATCGTCACTAATGTTCATTAAACCGGGAGAGAAAATCTCAGTACGCGACCTCAGCCGGGGTGTGATTATTGATTCCGGTAACGATGCCTGTGTTGCACTGGCTGACTATGTGGCCGGCAGTCAGGCGAATTTCGTCACCATGATGAATCAGTACGTGGATAAACTGGGGCTGAGCAATACCCACTTTGAAACTGTGCATGGACTGGATGCACCAGGGCAGTTCACCACGGCACGCGATCTGGCCACGCTATCGCGCGCCATCATTAGCGGTGAGCAGGACTTCTACCAGATGTACAGTGAGAAATCGCTCACCTGGAATGGCATTACTCAGCAGAACCGCAACGGCCTGCTGTGGGATAAAACACTGCATGTTGATGGGCTGAAAACCGGTCATACCGAAAGCGCGGGTTTCAATATTATCGCCTCCAGTGTTGACGGGCAGCGCCGCCTGATTGCCGTGATCATGGGCGGAAAAAGTTCTAAAGGGCGGGAAGAGCAGGCGCGTAAACTGCTGACCTGGGGCCAGAGCCAGTTCGATACCATCCAGCTGTTCCACGCCGGCAAAGAGATTGGCCATGAAAACGTCTGGTACGGTAACCCGCACCGCGTTTCTCTGGGCAGCGAGAAAGATGTATTCCTGGCACTGCCGCGTGATCAAGTGCAGAAAGTGAAAGCCCGGTATGTGATTGACCGCAAAGACCTGGAAGCCCCGATTAAACTGCATGAACAGGTGGGCACTATCCAACTGGTCGAAGGGGACAAAACGCTGGCCAGCTACCCGCTGGTGGCGTTGCAACCGATTGAGCAGGCGGGGCTTATCACCCGCATCAGCGACTACATCAAACAGAAGTTATAATCTCACTCTGTGCGGGCCGGGCATAAAGATATGACCCGGCCATCCCTCCACTCTGTGCAGCGCCTCACAAATCATTTCTCTTCAACGAAAGATGCCTGGTAAAAATCGCTTTTAATGGTTATTTATACAGTAGTTAATTCATTGAGGAGAGAACCATGCAGGTCGATATTAAGCATCTTGAGGCGAAAAATGTAGCCGCCTTTCGTCTGGTCGGTCCCTGGCAGGACACCGCGCCGCAAGGCTTTGCCCGTTTGAGCGAATGGGTGGAACGTCATCAGTTGGCAGGAGACTGGCTGGCGATCTATTACGATAACCCCGAGATCGTCCCCCCCGAACAGTTGCGTATTGATACCGGTATCAGTGTGCCTGATGGCTACGTTTTGCCGCTGGGCAGTGAAGGGGTTGAACTGCGTTCTCTTCCCGGTGGCACCTATGGCGTGGCGAAAGTCACCGTCAACGACGGCGATTTTTCAACCCCCTGGCTGGCCTTTTACGACGAGTGGTTGCCGAACAGTGGCTATCAGCGTGCAGAAGGGCCCTGTTTTGATCACTATCTGAATGACGGATCGCAAAGCGGTATTTGGGAGTTCCTGATCTGCGTTCCGCTGGTTAAACGCAGCCTTTAGCACACTCTGTTTTGTTGTCGAAATGTGAATGACATCCGCAAGAAGAAAATGGCCGATTAACGGGTTGTATCAGTGCGGTAATCTCAGTGTTTTCTGCTGCTTAATGCAGTGAAATGAGCGAGAAAACGGGGGAAAACATCCCTCGTTCGCCTGTTACCTGAGCCTGCTTCAGGTATGATGTCCCGCTGATTCTTTCTTCTTTCGGAGCTACCTTTGCGACCGGACAAGCCGCTGTCGGCCTTTGAGTTCAGCCTGTACCGTAATTACCGCATCGTCCACGGTGTGCGTATCGCTCTGGCATTTATCCTGACGTTCCTGCTGGTGCGCATAATGGAGATCCCGGAAGGCAGCTGGCCGCTTATCACGCTGGTGGTGGTGATGGGGCCGATCTCCTCGTGGGGCAACGTCTTCCCCCGTGCGGTTCAGCGTATTGGCGGTACCATCTTTGGTTCAATCTCCGGGCTGATTGCGCTCAAACTGGAACTGATCTCTATGCCGGTCATGCTGGTGTGGTGTGCGGCGGTGATGTTTATCAGTGGTTTTCTGACGCTGGGTAAGCACCCTTATATGGCGTTGCTGATCGGCATCACTCTGGCCGTGATCTGTGGCGGCATTCCGGGCGATATGACCACCGCGCTGTGGCGTGGGGGAGATGTGATCCTCGGTTCGCTGCTGGCGCTACTGTTTACCAGTATCTATCCGCAGAAAGCCTATACTCACTGGCGCATTCAGCTTTCCGATTTGCTGCTGGAGACCGCGCGGGTGTATCACGCTGGCTTTTCCTCCAACCTCGTCGAGAAGCCGCGTCTGTCACGCCCGTTACAGCGTCTGTTAACTAACGTGATTAAAATGCGTGCGTTGATCGAACCCTCCAGCAAGGAAACACGTACGCCGCGTTCGGTGTTTGAAGGTATCCAGACGCTGAACCGTAATCTGGTTTGCACGCTGGAACTCCAGCTCAATGCCTGGTGGGCTTCCCGTCAGAGTCATCTGATTATGCTCAACGCGCCGGCGCTGCGGCGTACCCAGCAAATGACCGAAAATACCCTGCGAGCACTGTCAAAGGTGATTGTCGAAGGGGATACCGGGAAAATTGCCGCCAACAGCGAAGAGCTGGCGGAAATCACCCGGGAACTGCGGCAGCTGATTGCCGAGTCAGACAGCGACGAACTGGTGGAAACGCCTATTCACGGTTATGTCTGGCTCAGTCTGGAAATGGCCAGTCAGTTGGAAAGACTGACCGAACTTATCCGACTCGCGTTGCGAAAATAGAATGATTCAGCAACAACTTACTGCGAGCTGACTCGGTTCAGGGTAAGATGGGGACAGCGCAGTTCTGTAAGTTTAAAATTGCCATCGGCAGCGGCCCGCCGTTAAGCTGATAGCCACGACAATGATGCCTGTTTGCACAGGCCCAAATGAAAGGTGTCTTCATGGAAAATGCAAAGCAATCATTTCAGGACGTACTGGAGTTCGTGCGTATGTTCCGTCGTAAGAACAAGCTGCAACGTGAAATTCACGATAATGAAAAGAAAATCCGTGATAACCAGAAGCGTGTGCTGTTGCTCGATAACCTCGGTGAGTACATCAAGCCAGGGATGAGCGTCGAAGCCATTCAGGAAATTATCGCCAGCATGCGTAGCGACTACGAAGATCGCGTTGATGACTACATCATCAAAAATGCCGACCTGTCGAAAGAACGTCGCGATCTGTCGAAAAAATTGAAATCACTGGGCGAACCAAAAGCGTAATAGCCTGTGGTGACATCAGTGAATAGAGTGAGCCGGGCAGAGATGCCCGGCTTTTTTTATGGTACGTCATTATCCAACTGTTGTGCCAGACGGCGTAACTCCTCTGCCACCGGATGAGGCGTACGCTGCGCGTAACGGGGGGCAGCAGTGCTGGCTCGCACCACGAGGGACGTTGCAAACGGGGGTAATCCTGTTTCACTGCCGGGCTGCTCCAGTTGGCGGGTCAGCCACTGTACGCTGTGTTCGCCCAACTGACGCATATCCTGACGCACCGTGGTTAACGGTGGCTGATACCAGGCACTGTCTGCCGTATCATCATAACCGACCACCGACATCTCTGCGGGCACAGCTACGCCCATCTGATGCAGTGCCTGCATTGCGCCCAGTGCCATCTGATCGTTAGCGACCAACAGAGCAGAGGGCATCTCCTGCCCGGCCAGTTGCATCACAGCCTTAAATCCTGATTGAGCACTCCAGTCGCCCTCTAACTGGTTGCAGGGTGCCAGCTGATGCTCTTGCAAGACCTCAATCCAGACCGCGCGGCGTGCGCGTGCCGCGACCGAATCTGCCGGGCCGTTAAGCAGGGCAATATGGCGGTGCCCCAGTTGCAGCAGATGTTCTGCACCCTGACGTGCACCGGTATGCGCGCTGAAGGTGCAGGCGGCAACATCGGCATCTTCCGCCACATCTAAGAACAGGCAGGGCAGGGAGGCTGCCATGCGTTCAATCTGTTGCGCGGCCTGCGCCTCAAGCGGCACATTGATAAGCAGCGCATCGACTCGCTGGGATAACAGATCGCTGACCGCCTGCTGCGCGCCGCCGCTGCCCGCCATCGCGATCACCAGATGATAACCCAGCTGGCTGGTACGCTGCTGGATCGCCGAGGCAATCTGTGCCGGTGCCAGCAGCGCGAGATCGCTGGTGGCAAGGCCGAGTGTACGGGTATTTTTCCCCGCCAGCTGCTGCGCCACCCGGTTAGGCACATAATTCAGCGCCTGCATCGCCGCTTCCACCCGCATACGGGTCTGCTCTGCCACCTGGCTCGAATGATTCAGCACCCGGGAGACGGTCTGATAAGACACACCGGCAGCACTGGCGACGTCTTCCAGCGTTACGGAACGGGCTCTCATAGTTCACTCCTGTTTTTGAATCCGCAGTGTAGCAATAAAACGCAGCCGCATCTTTCGCTCTGCACCCTCCTTTCACACTGCCTTATGGTTTAGCCCGTGTTTAATTAAAATTGATGTCGCAGAATATAATGGTCGCCGAACTGACCTCATTTTTGACAGACAATAAGGATATAACATGTCTGAACACACGTTATCCCGGGATCGGGTGATCCACACACTTCCGCTGACCGGCTGGAATCAACCACAGCACGATAGCAATGCTCTCGAGTCACTTGAGCAGGGCAATGTCCTGTTTATGCCTCACCTGACCTTTACGCTGCTGCCGGAAGAGCTGGCTTTATTGACGCCAGCGCTGGTGGACCCCAAACGTAAAAATATCAGCTTTAATCCGCAAAAAAGTCAGGTGCGGGGCATTGCGCAGCAGGATAAAGCTCCTGAGGTGACCGCGTTACTGTCGCGCTATTATCAGCATTGCCTGCAACTGCTCGACGCGCTGCTGCCGGAGTACCGCCACGCGGTGCACTCCCCGTCAAATACTCTGCGCCTGCATCCGGTCACCGCCTGGCGTGATGCCAGTTCCTGGCGTAAAGATGACAGTCGCCTGCATGTGGATGCGTTCCCTTCACGTCCCATCCAGGGCGAGCGTATTCTGCGTATTTTCACCAATATTAATCCGCATGGTGAAAGCCGTGAGTGGCGTGTGGGCGAACCTTTTCCGGTGCTGGCACAGCGATTTATGTCACATTTGAAAGGGTATTCCCCGCTGGGAAGCTGGCTACAGCATCGCCTGGGCATGACCAAATCCCGACGCACCGGATACGACCATATGATGCTCAGACTGCATGATGCGATGAAAGCGGACAGGCATTATCAGGAGCAGGGGCCACAGGTAGCGCTGACGCTGCCGCCGGGCAGCAGTTGGGTCTGTTTTGCTGACCAGACGCCCCACGCGGCAATGAGCGGCCAGTTTATGCTGGAGCAGACCTTTTTACTGCCGATTTCCGGAATGAAAAACCCGCAAAATGCGCCGCTGTCGGTGCTGGAAAAACTGTTGCAGCAACCGCTGTTGTAACGTTAAAGAGATGCCTCATGCAGGCATCTCTTTGTTTCTGCAATTTGAAACATAAAAAGACTTTGCATAATGTCATGTCTTTTACCATCATCTGGTTAGCGTATATTTCTTTCCCAGAGAAAAGCGGAAACAATCTTGCAAAACCTTCGTGTTTCATTGCAGCAAGCGATACAACGTACGGACTGGTATCCTAAAAGACGTTCCTTCCGCGTACTCTTCTGGCGTGAAATCACCCCGTTAGCGGTGCCGATCTTTTTTGAGAATTTATGCGTCTTGCTGATGGGGGTGCTGAGTACTTTCCTGGTCAGCTGGCTGGGCAAAGAGGCGATGGCCGGGGTCGGGCTGGCCGACAGTTTTAATATTGTCGTGATCTCCTTTTTCGCCGCTATCGACCTCGGCACAACGGTGGTGGTGGCGTTCAGCCTCGGTAAGCTGAACCGGGAACGAGCGGTGGCCGCCGCGCGTCAGTCGCTGATCATCATGACGATTTTTGCCGTTCTGCTGGCGCTGGCGATCGAGTTTGTTGGCCCGCAGATCATCGATCTGATTGCGGGTAAAGCAGAGCCGGAAGTCAAAGCGTTGGCGCTCTCCTACCTGCAAGTCACCGCCTGGAGTTACCCGGCGGCAGCCATCGCCCTGATTGGCTGCGGGGCGTTACGTGGTGCCGGAAACACCAAAATCCCGATGTTGATCAACGGCGGGATGAACATCCTCAATATCATCATCAGTAGTGTACTGATCTACGGCTGTTTCTCCTGGCATGGGCTGGGGTTTGTCGGGGCCGGTCTGGGACTGACGATCTCGCGCTATATCGGTGCGGCAGCGGTGATTTACGTGCTGGTGATAGGTTTTGTTCCGGCGTTGAAAATTTCACTAAGAAGCTATTTCACCCGTCTGAATATGAGTATTCTGCGCGAAGTGCTCGGCATTGGCGTTCCGGCCAGCATTGAATCGGTTCTGTTTAACGGCGGCAAGCTGTTAACCCAGATTTTTGTCGCCGGAATGGGGACCGATGTCATCGCCGGTAACTTTATCGCCTTCTCCATTGTGTCACTGATTAACCTGCCAGGTAATGCGCTTGGCTCCGCGTCGACCATCATTGTCGGTACCCGTCTGGGGCGCGGTCAACTGGGCCAGCCGGAGCGCCTGCTGCGCTTTATTTTCGGGCTGTCGAGTATTGGTCTGTGCCTGCTGGCGCTGCTGACGGTGCCTTTTGCCGGGCTGCTGGCACAGTTTTACACCCAGGACCCGGAAGTTATCCATGTGGTGAAAATGCTGGTCTGGCTCAATGCGGCGTTTATGCCGTTCTGGGCGGCATCATGGGTGCTGCCCGCGGGATTGAAAGGGGCACGCGATGCGCGTTACACCATGTGGGTGTCTCTGTTGAGCATGTGGGGCGGACGTATCGTGGCTGGATACCTGCTGGGCATTGTGCTGGGCTTCGGCGTCGTGGGGATCTGGCTGGGCATGGTGCTGGACTGGATGATCCGTGGGGGGTTCTTCTACCATCGAATGAACAGCGGCCGCTGGTTGTGGAAGTATCGCCCACAGCCAGAGCAATAATAGCGCACAAATTGCCTCTTTTTTTACGCATTATGAGGTCAGTCTATGTTGCGCTTAAGATATATCATAGATATATTTTACCTCGAATGAGAATGATTCCTGATTTCATATCCTAATGAGGACAAGCACGTTGACTGACTCTCCTAAAGCAAACCGTGCGCCACAGCGCGTACGTAATGAACTGCGTTTCCGCCAGCTGACGGTCACCGCGAAAACCAACGTGGCCGACAGTTTCTGGCGTATCGAATTTAGCGGTGAAGATCTCGCGGGCTTTATCTCTCCGGGCTTCGATGACCACATCAAAGTTTTTTTCCCCGATGCCAGCAGCGGTACGCTACATCTACCGGAAGTGACCGAAGACGGCGTGGTGTGGAAAGAGGGCGCACGGCCCGTTTCCCGCGACTACACACCGCTGTTCTTTGATGGCGTAGCCAAAACGCTGACCCTCGATTTCTATATTCATGACGGCGGCGTGGCCAGTGACTGGGCCGCCCAGGCACAGCCCGGTGATGCCTTAGCGATTGGCGGGCCGCGTGGTTCTCTGGTGGTGCCGGAAGACTATGCCTTCCAGCTGTATGTCTGCGATGAAAGCGGGTTGCCAGCATTTAAACGCCGTAAGGAAACCCTTCGCGGTCAGCGGCTCAGTCTGTTCGCCTATGTGGATGAGGTCGTCGGGCAGACCTATCTGGACGGTCTGAACGGCGTGGATGCAACCTGGGTCGGCAGCGGTGCCATGAAAACAGAGAATCTGGCTGCACTGATTGAGACATTCAACGGCATTCAGCTTCCGACAGAGGATTACTTTATCTGGCTGACCGGCGAAGCGGAGTTTGTGAAAAAGCTGAGTGATTACTTTATCGAACAGCGTGGCTGTGACGCGACCTTCGTGCGCGCCGTTGCTTACTGGCATCAGAAGTAACGTGAAAACGGAGCCGCCCGTGTGGCATCCCGATGGCGCAGCACGTGCCGGCCACCGCAGAAAACGTCGGGAAAAAATACTCGATGCCAGCGATATCCGGCTGCTTCTGCTGCATTTCCTCAGCCACAACGCCGCGCATGGTTATGAGTTAATCAAAGCCGTTGAGGAGCTGTCGAAAGGGGAGTACAGCCCCAGTCCGGGCATTATTTACCCCAATCTCCAGCTGCTGGAGGAGATGGAGTGCATCGCGGTAGTGGATGGTCAGGCGACACGTAAAGCCTATCGTCTGGAAGAGAAAGGGACCGAGCAGTTGCAGCAGCACGCTGCGGCACTGGTCAGCATCATTCAGCGACTGTCCACGCTGGCAGTGCTGGTGAACAACCGCAGTCTGCCGGATGTGGAACGTGCCATCCATAATATGAAAACGGCGCTCAATGTTCGCCTGTCGCAGGACGGGATCTCGCAGCAGTCGCTGTTCGCGATTATTGATGCGCTGGATGATGCAGCGAAAAAGATTGAACGTAGTTAGAATAATTGTGAGTGAATTGTGTAGAGAGTGAAAGTATTGCGCAAAGACTTCTTTATTTAATTTCGTGTCTTAACACTATTCTGCGTTAATATTTAACGCAGAATATAAACGTCTTATTCACCCCGATAACTTCTTGATTAAATATTTTATCCAACCTACTATCTCTCGCTTTTAAAATAATAACAATTAGCGGAGCCTGGTGAACAAGGCCTGCATTTTTTCTATTGAAGCAACCCGTGAGCAAATACTAATAACATAGTAAGGGTTATCTAATGCTCACATATTCAACATTCCAGGGGATCACCGCGCCCGCGATGAAATGGGCCGTGCTGGCTACGGCCATCCATTGTGCCTGTAGCTTCGCACAGACCACCACGGCACCTTCAGACAATAGCACGGATACTCAGGGTGAAATGACCGTCATTTCACCACGGGTGCCATTGCAGGCGGGCAGTAAAACCAGCGTCACGGTTGAGCAGATGCAGAGAAATGGGACCACCGATTTTGGTTCGGTGATGCGCTATCAGCCATTGATCAGCGCCACCGGCGTCAGTGGAGGGTCCAGCGCCGGTAAAAGCGGTTTTGACCGCAGCGGTTATACCGGTTTCAATATTCGCGGGCTGGAAAGTAACCGTGTCGGTCTTGATGTTGACGGTAGTCCGTTGCCAGATGCCACAGGTCGCAGTTACGTCAGCCGTGCCGGATTAAATACCTTCGGTATTGGTCGCGACTATATTGATCCTTATATGTATGGCCGTGTTGATATTCAGGCAGGTGCCTCTGCCGTTGAGCAGTCAAATACCAGTATTGGCGGTACGGTTTCTTTCCGTAATAAAAGTGCGGATGATTATCTGCGTCCGGATAAAGAGAGCTACTTTGGTTACCAGAGTGATTACGACTCCTCTAACCGTGGCTGGCACAATGGCATCACCGCTGCGGCAGGAGACAGTACCCTGCGCGGTGTGGTGGTGATCAGCCGCCGTGATGGGCAGGAAACCCGCAATAACAGCGGGACAGTCGATGCTTACCCGGCAAACTGGCATTCGACGGCGGTGATGATGTCGGGGATCTGGCAGCCAAACGATGAACACAAGTTCACCGCCACGCTGGATGACTATCATAAAACCAACCATACCCATTACGATACCTGGTCAAACGACAGCATCATTGGCGACACCCAACAGCAGAGCGATACGCGCCGCTGGGGGATTGCTCTGGGTGACGAGTACACGCCGGATAATGGGTGGGTCGACAGCCTGACCACGCGCCTGGATTATCAGCATACGGAAGCGCATGACACCAGCCTGATACCGTCAACCAGCAGCCAGAGCATTGTCTATTCCGACTACAACGTTGAAACATGGGGACTGGATACCCGCGTCACGAAAACGCTGGGCCGTCATGATCTCAGCGCCGGGCTGAATGCACGTATGACTGACAGCGAACGTCCGTTCCGTCAGTCTCCGGCCCCCAGTGTCTACAGCGTGATCATGCAGCCGCAGGCCGACAGCCGTACCTATATTCTCGGCGGATATCTCCAGGACAAAATCAATTTCGACGTGGAGGGCAGCAAGTTCGCCGTGATCCCGGCGGTGCGTCTGGCTTATCAAAACACCAGGCCGCAGAACCTCAGTAGCCTGACCACGGGCAGTACGGTGCTGACGGAGTCAGAGCTGGAAACGCTGTACGGCAAAGCCAACAGCGATAGCCAGGTTCTGCCCTCGCTGACCTTACAGTATGAGTTAACGCCGTCACTGCTGACTTACGTGCAGTACAAGCGCGGCGCGCAGTTCCCGAACGCCAGTCAGCTTTATGGTTCGTGGAACCTCGGATCGTCCTATGCCGGTACGGCGCAGTATGCGCTGATCGGCAATACCGATCTGGAAACCGAAACCAGTAACAACGTCGAGTGGGGCCTGAAGGGCAACGTGACTGAAGGCGTCAACTTCAGCGCGGCGATGTTCTATAACTCTTATAAGAACTTTATCGCCAATACCCGCTACACCCGATCGGGTAATCCGGAAAAATTCACCAACGTACCGTCAAATATTTACACCGTTTATCAGGCTGAGAACCGTGATAAAGCCTATATCTGGGGCGGTGAGATGAGTACCAAAGTGAACGTCGGCACCTGGTTTAACGCGCTCAATGGCCTGAGTACAACTCTGGCTGTGGGCTACAGCGAAGGGAAATCGAAGTCCAGCTACAGCGGCGATAGCTATGTTGATCTCGACAGCGTGGCACCGATGAAAGCGGTAGTGGGTATGGCCTGGGATGATCCTGCACAGCGTTATGGTGCGGCGGTCACCGCGACCTTTGTGAAAGGCAAAAAAGCCGAGTCCACCAGCCGTGAAAGCTATAGCAACACCGGGACCGCGCTGGCCAGTGGCAGCGATGACTACACCCGCATCCCGGGTTACGGCATGGTGGATATGACGGCGTACTGGCGTGTGGCGAAAAACATGAAGTTAAGCGGGGGCATCTATAACCTGACTGACCGCAAATACTGGGATTACCTCAGCAGCCGTCAGCTGACAAGCACCAGCACACAGGATGCGTATGAGCAGGCGCTGGCCGTCATGCCGGGCCGTACCTTCCAGTTGGGTGTCAATGTTGATTTCTGATAAAGCGATTGAGGCATAAAAAAACGGCGCAGCCTCATCAGGCTGCGCCGTTTTTATTGAGCGGTTACTCGCCTAAACGATAGCGTTCCAGCCAGTGCGCGTAAGGCGCAGGCAGTACCCAGGATGGGCGCTCAACGTTTAGTTTCTTCGCCAGATAGTACGGATAATGCGGGTTGGCGAGGTGTGCGCGACCAATCATCACCAGATCCATCTGCTGTTCGGCAATCACCCGCTCAGCCACGTCCGGCGCTTCAATGCCCCAGGATGATGCCACCGGTAAACCGGCTTCACGGCGCACGCGTTCTGCCACCGGTGCCAGGAAGGCCGATCCCCACGGGATCTCGGTTTCAGCAATCGTGAAGCCCACGCTGACATTCAGCAAATCCAGACCGCCATCACGCATCAGTCGCGTCAGTTCGATCGATTCCGCCAGCGTCTGCTCATCACGTCCGTCATATTCGATTACGCCAAAACGTGCCGTCAGCGGCAGATTTTCTGGCCATACTTCGCGAACAGCGGCCAGGGTTTCCAGCAGGAAGCGGCTGCGCCCGGCGAAGTCTCCGCCGTACTGGTCGTTACGCTGGTTAGCGTGGACTGAGAAGAAGCTCTGGGCCAGATAGCCGTGCGCGAAGTGCAGCTCCAGCCATTCAAAACCGGCATCCCGTGCACGACGTGCGGCCGCGACAAAATCGCTTTTCACCCGGGTAATATCATCCAGCGTCATGGCCTTCGGCACCTGTGGGAGATGGTGCCCAAAGGCGACTGCAGACGGAGCGAGGGTTGCCCAGCCACGACTGTCCCCGGCGGCGATATGATCATCACCTTCCCACGGACGGTTGGCGCTGGCTTTACGTCCTGCATGGCCGATCTGAATACCCGGCACGGCCCCGGCGGCTTTAATCGATGCGGCAATTTTTGCCATTCCTTCAGCCTGCTGATCATTCCACAGCCCGGTACATGCCGGAGTGATACGGCCTTCCGGTGACACCGCCGTGGCTTCGACAATGACCAGCCCGGCACCACCGCGCGCCAGCGCCGGGTAGTGCACCTGATGCCAGTCAGTGGTCAGGCCCTCTTCGGCGCTGTACTGACACATGGGTGGGATGGCGATGCGGTTACGTAACGTGACGTCTTTCAGTGTGAAAGGAGTAAACAGTGCAGACATAATCAACCTGTAAAGTGAGAAAATACGGGAAACAGTGCGCCACACTAAGGCACGTGATACGGCGGACGATAAGCTGTGAGTGCTGTATCAGTGGGTTAGCATCTTTAACAACAGTGTACGCAGCCAGCGATGCCCGGGATCGCGATGGCTGCGTTCATGCCAGACCACGCTTTTACTGAACCCGACGATCGTCAAAGGCGGCGCGAGCTGGATCAAACCGTGGGTATGAAGCGCCAGTCGCTGCGGTACAACGGCGATCAGATCGCTGCTGCGCAGGATCTCAGGCAGTACCAGAAAACTGTTCACTGCCAGCGTCACCCGACGCTCGCGACCCAATGTGGCCAGAGCCTCGTCAGTCACACCACGAAACTGTGTGCCGCTGTGTGACACCAGCGCATGGTCGAGTGCGCAGAAGCGGTCAAGTGAGAGCGCACCCGATGCTGCATCCGGATGCCCGGTGCGCAACAGGCAAACATACTGCTCCTCAAACAGCGGGTGGGCATGCAGGTCAGGTGGCGTGGTCTCCGGCGTGACCAGCGCCATATCCACCTCTCCTTGTGCCATCTGTGCGGCCAGCTGTTCGTTGACCACCGGCTGCACGCTGACCCGCACTCCCGGTGCCTGCTGGCGCAGCGCCGTAATAAACGGCACCACTACGGCACTGAGCGCGTAATCGGTGGCGGCAATCCGCAGCGACATCTGCGCACGGGCAGCATCGAAGACCTTCGGTTGCAGGAGCAGGCTGACTTCAGCCAGGATTTGCTTCACCGGAGCGGCCAGCTCCAGCGCACGCAGAGTCGGCGTAATGCCGTGACGGTTACGGATAAACAGCGGGTCGTTAAAACATTCGCGCAGCCGGGTCAGCATGCCACTGACGGCGGGTTGCGTCAGGGCCAGACGCTGAGCAGCACGTGTCACACTGCATTCATCCAGCAGGGCATCCAGGGTTTTCAGCAGGTTAAGATCAAGGGTTCGGAGATCGGCCATGGTGCAGACTCACTGATTAAGATATTAGAATATAGAATATCTTAAATAAAAAATGACGATTGGTTTTATGTCTCAGGCCGGTGCAGCATAGCGGTGAATTCAATCTTAATGAAGGCACTCCCGATGAACAGCATTAACTGGCCACAAGGCTATATTCCCGGTTTTAGCGATAACTTTGCCTCCAATGAAATGGTCATCACCGGGGTCAGCGTCGCCGCCCTGTGGGACAAGCTGACCGATACGGCGGCATGGCCGGATTACTACAGCAATGCCAGTGATATACATTTCCACGATGGCACTGGCCCACGACTGACGGATGGCGCACGCTTCCGCTTTACCACTTTTGGTTTCCTGGTCGAGGCCGAAGTGAACGAATTTGAGCCACCGCTGGCGGGCAGCGCAGGACGCATTGCCTGGCATGGCTGGTGCGGTGACGACAGCGAAAGCCGCCTGGATGTGCATCATGCCTGGCTGATTGAAGCGCTGCCGGGCGGCCGCGTCCGCTTGCTGACGCAGGAAACACAGAACGGTAAACCTGCCCGCGATCTGGCGTCTGCCCGCCCCAATCCGATGATCAATGGTCATCAGGCGTGGCTGGACGGCATGATTGCAGCAGCCCGCACCGCGCAGCAATAAGTTCACCTTATCAGGTAATAAGTAGAATGTTGCTGGAGGGAGAGTGAAAGTCTGCCAGGTTATTAACGTGTTTTTCCTCTTACCCTGACGTTAATAATAAAGGTACCCGCAATGAAACAGGACATTCTGATTATTCAGCCACTGATGCCGGAACTGAGCGAGGTTCTGCACCAGCACTATCACTGTCATCGTCTGTATGAACAGACGGACATGGCTGCCTTTCTTGAGGAACATGCAGGCAAGATCAAAGCGGTTGCCACCCGGGGAGATGTCGGATTGGCGGCTGATTTGATGGCTGCGCTGCCTGCGTTGGAACTGATCGCTGTTTTTGGTGTTGGCACCGATGGTATCGATCTGTCGGCTGCCCGCGATCGCGATATCACGGTGACCATCACCTCCGGCATTCTGACGGATGACGTGGCGGATCTGGCACTGGCGCTGATGCTTGGTGTGTCACGACAGATCGTGGCGCAGGATGCGTTTCTGCGCAGCGGGGCCTGGCAGGAACGCCCGCCGCAGTTGGGTTATAAGCTGTGCGGTAAACGCGTGGGGATTATGGGGCTGGGTAAGATTGGTGCCGCTATTGCCCGGCGCTGTGCGGGCTTTGATATGCAGGTCGGTTACTGCAACAGTCGCCAGAGCAGTGAGCCAGGATGGCAGCGTTTTGGCGATTTGCATCAGCTGGCGCAGTTCAGTGATTTCCTGGTGCTGGCCGTGCCGGGAGATGAACGTAATCGCAAGATGGTGGATGCGGATATCCTCAGCGCGCTGGGGAAAGAGGGCATTTTGATTAACGTTGCCCGTGGGGCGGTAGTGAATGAGGATGATCTGATCGAAGCACTACAAAATCATGCCATTCGCGGGGCAGGACTGGATGTGTTTGACAATGAACCGACGATTGATACACGTTTTGCGGCGCTGACCAACACGGTTCTGATGCCGCATATTGCCAGTGCAACGGTCGAGACGCGTCAGGCGATGGCACAAAATGTGGTGGATAATCTGGCGGGATGGTTTGCAGGGAAGGGGGCGGTCACGCCCGTGGAGTAGAAATATCCCCACAAAATAAGTCAGCGATTATTTGTAGTGGTCGACCTCTGAGGGATCCCCAGGCATTTTTTATCGCGGATAGTTTGGCTTCCGGTCTGAGGCCAGTTTGAGCACGCCGGATCGGCAACTGCCGCATCCCTGCGGGCCTCGGCACGCGGCGTCCCTGCCGCGTGACGTCCGGCTTACCTCAATCTGGCCCCATCCCCGCAAGAGAATGCTCGCTGTGGGTTTTAAAACAGCGACGACGTAACTGACTCTGCTGATTGATTTGGTTTTTTGACCTGGGTTTGGATTTTGACGTTGAGGCGGCATTCAGCAGCGCTGAGGAAGCACAGTGAACCAGGACGAACCGCCAGGACGGCGGTGAGAGGGAGAGCCGGCACAGGGATGTGCCGTCACGACCGCTCCGTCGGTGAACGACGCTTGCGAAGGCACCCGCTGAAAGCGGGCGATGCGCCTGCCGCAAGCCCGGATTCCAAAGGGCGGGGCGACTGCCGCCCTTTGGTCGCTCAGCCCGCGCAGCGGGAAAGCGAAACGCCCTTGACGTTGACGTTGACGTTGACGTTGACGTTGACGTTGACGTTGACGTTGACGTTGACGTTGACGTTGACGTTGACGTTGACGTTGACGTTGACGTTGACCTGGACAATCGTGCAGATCAGCAGAGCCTGCGACAGATCGCAAAAGCTTAATACTGCCCGTCAATCACTTCTACGCCCTTACCAGCCAGCCAGGGGTCGATCCACTCCCGCTCCAGCTCCCCGCGCTTCGCCAGTTCAAAATTGCGCTCATCAACAATCAGATAAGCCTGCGCGGCTTCCAGAATCTGCGCGGCATCTGCTTTGGGGATCACTATCACGCCATCGTGATCGCCGAGAATGATATCGCCCGGCGAGACATGAATATTCCCACAGGCAATCGGCACATTGATCTCACCAGGGCCATCTTTGAACGGCCCGCCGGGCGTGACGCCGGCAGCGTACAGGTGATAATCCATCTTGCTGATGCCCTCAATATCACGGATCGCGCCGTCCAGTACCAGTCCTTCAATATTGCGCTGGCGTGCCCAGGTGGTCATCACTTCCCCCATCAGCGCCTGGCTGCGATCGCCCTCGTTCGACACCACGATGACATCACCCGCACCTGCCATATCCATCGCTTTATGCAGCATCAGATTACAACCGGAACGGGCTTTGACCGTGACCGCCAGACCGCACATGGTGGAATGGGACGGATTGCTCATCAGCCGAATATCGCAGGCCAGTGCAGGCAGACGGCTCATGCAGTCTGCAACTACAGCCGCAGGCAGGGTGCGGAACGCCTCAACCCAGGGCGCGGCCTGTAAATCACGTTGTAAGAAAATACGGTTACCAACAGTCATAACAATCCTCGTTTAGTTCAGGCTGGCAACGGCAGCGGCAATCAGATCCGCGCCCTGTTGCAAGGCAGGTAAATCGGTAGCAATCGACAGGCGAAAATAAGGCGACAGGCCGTAAGCAGCCCCGGCCACCACCGCAACGCCAGCGGTATCCAGCAACCACAGCACCACGTCGTTATCCGTGGACAGACGTTGCCCTTCCGCCGTGGTTTTCCCCAGCAGCCCCCCGCAGTTGACGTAAAGATAAAAGGCGCCTTCCGGCAGACGGCAGCTCAGCCCGGGAATAGCATTCAGACGTGCGGCCATATCGTCACGGCGCTGGCGGTAAACCTCCAGGCTGTGGGTGATAAATTCGGTACCGCTGTTCAGCGCCGCCAGTGCCGCAGCCTGGCTGACGGAGCTGGCGTTGCTGGTGGACTGCGATTGCAGCGTGCCCATCGCCGCGATCAATGCTTTAGGCCCGGTGGCATAACCGATACGCCAGCCGGTCATAGCGTAGGTTTTCGACACGCCGTTGACGATTAGGGTACGGTCAGCAAGGCGCGGCTCCACCTCCAGCAGATGCACATTCGGCGCATTGTCATAGCGGATATGCTCGTAGATATCGTCGGTCATGATCGCCAGATGCGGGTAATCCAGCAGCACATCGGCCAGCGCGCGCAGCTCGGCACGCGTATAGCTGGCACCGCTCGGGTTGGAAGGGGAGTTAATCAGCAGCCAGCGGCAGCGGCTGGTAATCGACGCACGCAGATTTTCCGGCGTCAGTTTGAACCCGTCCTGCTCGCTACAGGTGACAATCACCGGGCGGCCGTCGCAGGCCAGCACCATATCCGGATAGGAAACCCAGAAAGGTGCCGGGATCAGCACTTCATCGCCGGTTTCCAGCGTAGCGGCAAAGGCGTTAAAAATGGCGCTCTTGGCCCCGTTGGTGACAATCACATCATCGGCATTTACCGTCAGGCGGTTCTCACGCAGGAACTTCTCTGCGATCGCCGCACGCAGTGCCGGGGTACCGTTATTCTGTGTATAGCGCGTTTCACCGCGCTCAATCGCGGCGCTGGCGGCCTGGCGGATCACCGCGGGCGTGTCAAAGTCCGGCTCACCCACCACCAGATTAACAATCGATTTTCCGGCACGTTTTAGCGCATTAGCGCGGTCGGAAGCGGTACTGCTCGGCGAGGGTTTAATGCGGGTAACGCGATTAGCAATATGGATGGCACTCATGGCAACACTCCGGTCGGTGGCGTAATAGCCTTAAGTTACGAACACCGGCGCGCTTCGGCTAAGAGGAGTTTGTTCTGATTCAAGAGCGAAAGCTTATGGATGGGGCAGAGCCATAAGCAAAAGCCATTTATTGGTGCAGCGCTGCATCACAGAACGGAGAAAAAGGATGTTAAAAAACGGTTAAAATAGCGATCTATCTCACTGTTTTACATATTAACTTTCTTGATGTGTCGGCGCTCACCCTTAGAGTGGTCTGGATCTTGCTATATTCCCCTTCACCCGATTGTTACCGCAGCGCAGTGCAGAAGAGGAAGGTCACGATGAATCTCAGGCGGCTCAAATACTTTATCAAAATTGTCGATGTCGGCAGTTTGACTCAGGCAGCTGATATTCTGCACATCGCGCAGCCTGCACTCAGCCAGCAGCTCGCATCGCTGGAAGGCGAAGTCAAACAGCAACTGCTGATCCGCACCAAACGCGGCGTCACGCCCACCGAGGCGGGCAATATTCTTTATGCGCACGCCCAGGCGATCCTGCGCCAGTGCGAACAGGCACAGAGTGCCATTGATGGTGCCGGGCAGGCACTGAGTGGGCAGGTGTCGGTCGGGCTGGCGCCCGGTACGGCGGCCTCGCTGCTGGCCCTGCCGCTGATGGAAGAAGTGCGTAAACAGCACCCGGGCATTTTGCTCTATTTTAATGAAAGCTTCGGCACCACCCTCAGTGAACTGATCATGAGCGGGCGTATGGATATGGCGGTGCTGTATGGCAACCGTCAGGTGCACGGGCTGGCGTTTATCCCGCTGATGAAAGAGGACCTGTATCTGGTGACGCCGCAGGCCACCGCCAGCTTTGGTAAAACCGTTACCCTGCAAGAGATTGCACATCTGGAGCTGTTCCTGCCGCGTCCTTACAACATTATGCGCAAACTGGTCGATGAAGCCTTCGTGCAGAAAAACCTCTCTTACAGCGTAAAATGTGAAATTGAGTCAGCTTCTACGCTGGCACTGGCGCTGGATAATAACCTCGGTGCCACTATTCTGCCGGAGTCCATTGCGCGCAACATGGTGGCACAGGCCCATGCACGCATGGCGAAGATTGTCGACCCGGGCATTCAGGCGCCACTCTCATTTTGTACCTCAGATCACCTGCCGCTTTCACAGCCTGCCGAGGCGGTGAAAAAAATCCTGCTGGCGCTGATGGCCGAACGCACCCAGGACAAT
The DNA here is from genome assembly GCF_037479575.1 of Erwinia sp. MYb416. Taxonomy (NCBI): domain Bacteria; kingdom Pseudomonadati; phylum Pseudomonadota; class Gammaproteobacteria; order Enterobacterales; family Erwiniaceae; genus Erwinia; species Erwinia sp. MYb416. Next base: position 322,214 of record NZ_JBBGYT010000439.1, on the reverse strand, counting down.
CGCCCACTGACGCTGGTAGGGTAAGGTCATCTTCTGAAGGAGGCGGCGATACTCTGTAGGGGTCGATCATCTTTTTCGATCGACCCGTGCTGATGGTATGCACCTCATGCACGCAAAATCTTAAGAGTAATAAGTCTGTCTTATCCCCCTAAAGCGAAACCCTCTTACAGACTGGCAGAACGACCGGGCTACAGTGGCCTTATGTCGGGCTTTCCGTTGACGGATATGATGTTGAGGATGAGGAATGGATCCAGCAGGTCAGTTACAGGCACCGCAAATCAGCTGGCTGGGCACCCACGCGCTGCTGTTTGAAGCGCCGGGGGCACTTTCACTAGTGAACCAGCAGCGCATCTGGGCGCTGGCAGACTACAGCGCCAGGCTGAACAGTATTCGCGGCGTGGTTCCGGGGATGAACAACCTGATGCTGGTGTTCGGGCCACAGTGGTGCGGGGCCGAATCGCTGCCGGAACAGCTGCTGCGCCAGTGGGAGCGGGGGGAGAGTAAAACCTTCTCCGGGCGCATCATCGAACTGAACGTCATCTACGGTGGCGAACCGGGGCCGCATATCTGCGATGTGGCGGAACACACCGGTATGACGATTCAGGAAATCGTTCAGCGTCACAGCGAACCCCTCTATCCGGTTTATGCCCTCGGTAGCCATCCGGGTTACTGCTATCTCGGCAATATGGACCCGCAGATCGCCACGCCACGTCGCAGTACCCCGGTGCAGAGCATTCCCGGTGGTTCAGTGTCGATTGGCGGTGTGCAGACGGGCGTTTCCGCCTCCGCCGGACCGAGCGGCTGGAACACCATCGGCCGCACGGATTTTATCTTCTTTGATGCCCACGCTGAACCGCCGGTGCGTTTGCAGCCCGGTGACAGCATTCGTTTTCGCGTGGAAAAGGTGCTGGCATGATCGAAATTGAACGCACCACACCGCTCACCAGCGTGCAGGATAATGGTCGCTTCGGCGCGCTGCATTACGGCGTCGGTACGGCGGGGGTGATGGACCCTCTGGCGCTGCGCCTCGGTAATGCGCTGCTGGGTAATCACCCGGACGACGCAGTGATTGAAGTCCCGCTGTTTCCTTTCCGTGTCCGTTTTCATAGCGATGGCCTGTTTGCGCTCAGCGGCGGTGACAGCCAGGCCTCGCTGGACGGCAAGCCGGTTCCCGCATGGTGGGTGGCACACGCCCGCGCAGGCCAAGTGCTGACGCTCAATGCCTCGCGTTTTTCCGCCCGCAGCTATCTGCACCTGCCGGGTGGGGTGGATGTTCCCCGGGTGCTCGGTTCGCGCAGCACGCAGTTACGCGGTGAATTTGGCGGCTGGCAGGGACGCGGCCTCAGCGCAGGCGACCGGCTGAACGCCCGCACCCCTGACTATCGTGGTGCCTCTGACTTCGGTATTCCCTCACCACGACTGACGTTGCAAGCAGGCTCATTGCAGGTGCCGCACATCCGCGTGCTGCCCGCGGCCGAATACACCCGCTTCACGGCGGAATCTGTCCAGCGCTTTTGGCAGCAGTCGTGGCGTATCACACCGCAAAGCAACCGCTACGGCTACCGGTTGGAAGGCGAAGGGCTGGTGGCAAAAGTGCCGCTGGAGATGCGTTCTCACGGCATCATCCCTGGCGTTATCCAGGTCACCCATAGCGGCCAGCCGATTATTCAGATGCGTGATGCGCAACCCAGCGGAGGCTATCCGAAACTGGGGACGGTGATAGACGCCGACATGTGGCTGTTGGGACAGGTGCCGGTGGGCAGCCAGGTACGTTTTGTGGAAGTGGATCTGCTTCAGGCTCAGCAGGCACAGCAGGAGCAGGACCGCTGGCTGGATAACCTGTGTCATCAGATTGAACGTTACCGCCGCAGCGCGGGCTGACCCGATAAAAGGAGAACGAATGTTAGCATTTCGAGAGTTACAGGGCCTGGTCAATCAGATGCAGCGTAGCGGCCTGACCAGCCTGCAAATTAACAGCGCGGACTATGCCATTCGCATGACCTGTCAGCCGGGAAGTCAGCGGCCCGTCGCTGCCCCCGAACCGGTTGCTGCCATAACGGTGCCCGTCATGCCGGTTGGCGTCACGGCACCGATGCCGGGCCGCCTCTGGTTACAGGACCCGTTGAGCGGTAAAAACGTCGGCCCCGTTTCCGGGCCGGTGGAAGCAGGCTGTCTGTTGGCGCTGGTTCAGGCCGGGCCGCTTTGCCTGCCGGTCCGTGCGCCGCAGGACGGCATCCTGACTAGCATTGAGGCGACACAAGGTCAGGCAGTGGAGTACGCCCAGGCGCTGATGCAATTGCTGCCGCAGGAAAAACCACAGACAGAGGAACAGAGCCATGCGCAGCATCGATCTTAACGCCGATCTCGGCGAAGGCTTTGGCGACTACACCCTCGGGGATGATGCCGGACTGATGGCACTGATCAGCTCGGCGAACGTGGCCTGCGGATTTCATGCGGGCGACGCCACCATTATGGCTCGCAGCGTTGCGCTGGCGAAACAGCACGGTGTTGACCTGGGTGCCCACGTTGGTTTCCCGGATTTACAGGGGTTTGGTCGCCGCCGGATGCAGATCGATCCGGCCCGGCTTGCGCACGATGTCACCTATCAACTGGGGGCGTTATCCGGCTTTGCCCGTGCTGCCCACTATCCGCTGACGCACATGAGTTTTCACGGCGCACTGGGCAATATGGCGGCAGAAGAGGAGGCGCTGGCACGGCCGCTGTTACAGGCGGTACGGGCTTTTGATCCCGCGCTGATTATCAGCACCACGCCGGGCAATGCCGTTGAACGCTGCGCACGCGAGCTGGGGCTGCATGTCGCCTGCACCTTCCTTGCCGACCGGGCTTTTCAGGCCAATGGCCTGCTGGTGCCACGGGGGTCTCCGGGGGCCGTTATTCATGATGTGGAAGAGGTGAGCCGCCGGGTGATCGACCTGCTGACCTCCGGATCCATCACGGCCATCGACGGCACACGGCTGCCGATGAATGTGTCCTCCATTTTGTTGCACGGTGACACGCCGGGGGCGCTGGCACTGATTGCGCGTCTGCGCCGGGATATCCAGGCAAATGGCGGAGAAATCAGATCGCTGTCACAACAAAAAGCCCGTTAAGCCCGGTTATAAGAGTGGCTTATTGCCACAAAGGCTTTACCTCTTACCCCCTGGTAAGCCCAGGGGGATAGAGTCAAAACACCAGAAGAATAACAGGAGTGCATTATGCCTTTTTCAGATTACAAAACGGCCCTGGTCACCGGCGCATCCGCCGGCATGGGGGAAGCCATCGTCGAGCGCCTGTGCAAAGAGGGCATTGTGGTGCATGCGCTGGCACGCCGCAGTGATGAGCTGGAGCGCCTGGCCGCCCGGACCGGTTGTATTCCCCACGTAGTGGATGTTGCGGATGTTAACGCACTGACCGAGGTCTGCCGCGACCTGCCGATCGATATTCTGGTCAACAACGCCGGTGTTTCACATCCTGGCTCCATTCTTAGTGCCGAAGAACAGCATGTAGACACCCAGGTGGATGTGAACCTGCGTGCGGTGCTGCATCTCTGCCGCCTGCTGGTGCCGGGCATGATGGAGCGCGACTGCGGGCATGTGATCAACATTACGTCGATTGCGGCGATCTACAACTTCGGTGGCAACTCGATTTACCACGCCACCAAAGCGGGTGTGCATGCGCTCTCGCGTCAGCTGCGCGTCGACTGTTATGGCAAACGTGTGCGTATCACCGAAATCTGTCCTGGCCGGGTGGCGACCGATATCTTCGGTAACGTGTCCGGTGATAAAGAGGGGGCGCGCCGTCAGTTTATCGACGGCTTCGAACTGCCGCAGGCCAAAGATATCGCCGATACCGTTGCCTTCGCGCTGGCCGCCCCGGTGGCGGTGAATATCGGTCATATCGAGATCACGCCGACGCTCCAGGTGCCGGGTGGGTTGTCAACCATGCGTCCTGGTGATGCCATCCGCTGACAAGCCGATTAACTGAGGGCAAGCGACAATGAACGGTTCACTTGATTTTAGCGTCATTCTGCATGGCCAGTACGGGCAGATGATCATCGACGGCATGCTGCTGACGCTGCAACTGGCGCTGGGTTCCTGGCTGCTGGCGATGGTACTGGCGATGCTGCTGGTGGTGATCCGCCTCAGTAACCTGCGCGTATTGCAGTGGCTGGTGGCCGCTTATGTCTCGTATCACCGCAATGTGCCCACGCTGATCCAGCTGATGATGTGGTATTTCGCCATTCCCACGCTGCTGCCGGAATCGGTGCAGATGTGGCTGAATGATTTCAACGCCGAATTTGTCTTCTCACTGGTGGCGCTGGGGTTGTGCCAGGCGGCGTATTTTTCCGAGGACATCCGCAGCGGCCTGCGTGCCACGCCGGAGGGGCAGACGGAAGCCGCCCGCGCCCTCGGCATGGGATATATGCAGTCGATGCATCTGATCATTCTGCCGCAGGGCATTCGTAATGCGTTACCTGCGCTGATTAACCACACGGTACTGCTGTTTAAAAACACCAGTCTGGCGATGGTGATTGGCGTGGCAGACCTGACCTACGTGACGCGGGAAATCGAAAACTACACCTTCCGTACCTTTGAAGCATACCTGGTGTCGACGCTCTGTTACCTGTTCTTCTCTCTGTTGTTGATGGGCGCGGGTGCGCTGCTGGCGCAACGTTTCCAACGTGTCTATGCGAGGTAACGTCTGATGACGGAAATGCTGACGATTTTACAGCAGAACGGCATGTTGTTCCTGATGGGACAGTATCCGAACGGCCCGCTGGGCGGGGTGCTCTGTACCTTACTGGTGTCAGTACTGGCGATTGTGTTTGCGCTGCCGCTCGGCGTACTGCTGAGCGTGGCACGTGTTTCACCTTACCGCTGGCTGCGCTGGCCAGCGACCGCCTGGGTGTACGTGCTGCGCGGCATCCCGCTGCTGATGGTGGTGTTCTGGACCTACTTTTGTCTGCCGCTGTTACTGGGGCACACCCTGAGCGGCTTCGGCACCATGCTGATCACCCTGGTGATCTATGAAAGTGCCTATATCGCGGAGATCGTCCGTGCCGGTATCCAGGCACTGCCGCCGGGGCAGTACGAGGCATCACGTGCGCTGGGCATGAGCTACACCCGCACCTTCCGTCTGGTGATCCTGCCGCAGGCGCTCTACAACATGTTACCAAGCCTGGTCAGCCAGCTGGTCTCGATTATTAAAGACAGCACGCTGGGCTATGTGATCAACGTTCCTGAGCTGACCTTTGCGGCCAACCAGGTCAACAACCAGCTGCTGACTAAACCTTTCCAGGTGTTTGCCATTGTGGCACTGAGCTATTACATCATCTGTTTCAGTCTGACGTGGCTGGCGAACTGGCTGGAGCGGCGCATTGCGCAGAAACGTAATCGCAGCCATCCGGTGGCCTCTTCACAGTCCGGCACGTTGCTGGTGACCAAACCCGTTATTGAGGAGTAAGGCATGCATCCGATTATCCGGTTTAATCAGGTTAATAAGTGGTATGGCGCGTATCACGCTCTGGCCGACCTCAACGCGGAAGTGAACAGCGGTGAGGTGGTGGTGGTGTGTGGCCCGTCCGGTTCTGGCAAATCTACCCTGATCCGCACCGTCAACCGCCTGGAGCCGATCCAGGAGGGGCAGATCGTGTTCGATGGTCATGATATTCACGGCAGCGGCATGCAGCAGAACAAGCTGCGGGCGCGCATTGGCTTTGTGTTCCAGAGTTTTAACCTGTTCCCGCATCTGTCGGTGGTCGACAACGTGATGCTTTCACCCGTGAAAGTGCTGGGGATGAAGCGCAGTGAAGCGAAGCAACAGGCGCTGGCTTTACTCGACCGCGTGGGTCTTGCACACAAAGCCAATGCCTGGCCCGCTCAGCTCTCCGGTGGGCAACAGCAGCGCGTGGCGATTGCCCGGGCGCTGGCAATGAAGCCCCCGGTGATGCTGTTTGATGAACCGACATCGGCGCTTGACCCGGAAATGGTCGGGGAAGTGCTGAACGTGATGCGCGGTCTGGCACGGGATGGCATGACCATGATGTGCGTGACACACGAAATGAATTTTGCCCGCGAAGTGGCGGACACGGTCTGGTTTATGGATGAAGGAAAGATCCTCGAAAAAGCCCGACCTGAAGACTTTTTTACCCGGCCCGCACATGAGCGCGCCCAGCGTTTCCTGACCGATCTGCGTCAGCACTGATCTCACCTGCACATTAACGGAGTCTGTCGATGATGAATAAGAAACTTCCGCTGTCGTGGGCGATCTGCCTGCCCTTACTGCTGAGTGCCACCCTGTCTGCGCAGGCTGATACGCTGTCTGATATTGCCAGCCGTGGTCAGCTTAACTGTGGCGTTTACGCTGATGTCCCGCCGTTCTCCTCACCGGATCCGAAAACCCGTCAGCTGGTGGGGATGGATGTTGACCTGTGTCAGGCGCTGGCGGGTCAACTGGGAGTCAAGGTGAACCTGATGCCGGTTTCCGTTGAAGCCCGTATCGCGGTGCTGACGACCGGGCGCGTGGATGTGCTGATCGCCAACCTCGCTTACACCAAAAGCCGTGCTGCGCAGATCCAGTTCAGCGATCCGTACTACATTGCGAAAGAGGTGCTGGTGGTGAAAAGCCCCAATGCCGATAAAACCCCGGCAGACTTCAAAGGCAAGCGCCTGAGTTCAACGAAAGGTTCCACCTCAGAACAATCCATTCGCATGGCGCAGGCTAAGCCGGTGACGTTCCAGGATACCGCATCGGCCTACTTAGCACTGCAACAGAATAAATCCGTGGGTTTTGTCACCAACGGTATGACCGCCACCCAGCTGGTTAACCGCGCTGCGGCTGACAATATCAAGCTGGCGATGATCAAAGAGCCGATGGCGCTGGAACCGGTCGCCGTTGGGATGAAAAAAGGCGATGAGGCGCTGCTGACCAAAGTGAATGCCGGATTGATGGCGATGGAGCAGGGGGGGGAAATTGACCGCATCTGGAACCGCTGGCTGGGGCCGGACACCGAATACAAAATGGTGCGTGAAGAGAAAGTGCAGCCGCTGAGTGAGCTGAAGTTCGTGCCGCTGGAGTAGCCCGGGAGGGACTTTCCCTGACCCGGGGGGATGGTCTGCACGACGGTCAACGTCAAGGTCAAGATCAACGTTAAGGTCAACGTCAAGGGCGTTTCGCTTTCCCGCTGCGCGGGCTGAGCGACCCAAGGCGGCCAGTCGCCGCCGCCCTGGGGACCCGGGCTTGCGGCAGGCGCATCGCCCGCTTTCAGCGGGTGCCATCGTCAGCTCCGCTCACCGACGGACTGGTCGTGACGGCACATCCCTGTGCCGGCTCTCCCTTTCACCGCCGTCCTGGCGGTTCGTCCTGGTTCACATCGCTTCCTCAGCGCTGCTTAATTGCCGCCTCAACGTCAAAACCCAGGTCAACATCCAAACCAATGCACAGAGAGCGCCATGTTGTTGCGGTTTTAAAACCCACAGCGAGCAACGGTTCTGCGGGGATGGGGCCAGATTGAGGTAAGCCGGACGTCACGCGACAGGACGTCGCGTGCCGAGGCCCGCAGGGAGGCGGATTTTGCCGATCCGGCGTGCTCAAACTGGCCCCGAACCTGAAGCCAGACTGCCCGCGACGACGTATATTCAGTAGCGACCGGATTTATCCGCATAAAGATGAGAGCCAGATCCCATTTTGTTATGGGAGTCATTGCCAGTTAATGCCGGAAATGATGATAATCGCGGCGCAACGGCTTTACAGGTTGCCCCCATTTTTTATTGCGGCATGTCACTGGTAAAGCAGGCAAGACCAAAATAAAAATGCATGACCTCTTTATTGAGGCGCATTTTTATTTTGGTCTTTTTTTTTGGTTTTTTTTGAGGGAATACCGTGGATTATAAAAAACTCGGCCATGAGATTTTAGCTCTCAGCGGCGGCAAAAATAACATCAGCAGGCTCACTCACTGTGCGACACGTCTGCGTCTTGAGTTCAGCGACCGCAGCCGGGTACAGGAGACGGAAATTGAAAAACTTCCGGGTGTGATCGGCGTGGTGGAAAGCGGCGGCCAGTTCCAGATTGTTGTGGGAAACCAGGTGCAGCAGACCTACCGTACGATGCTGGATGCTATTGGCAATGCCGCGCCAGGCGGCAAACCTGCGGCGGCAAAAGGCGGAATTTTCAGCCAGATTATCAGCGTGATTTCCACCACGTTCACCCCGGTCATCCCGGCAATCACCGGTGCCGGGATGATCAAAGCCCTGCTGGCGATTCTGAAACTGTGCGGGCTGATCAGCGTCAGCAGCACCACCTATCAGCTACTGGATACCATTGCTGATGCCGCCTTCTTCTTCCTGCCAGTGCTGCTGGCATACGGTGCGGCGATTAAGTTTTCCTGCAACCCCATCCTTGCCATGACGATTGCCGGGGCGATGCTGCACCCCAACCTGGCGCAAATGCTGGCGAAAGGCGGGGAGATCACCTTTATCGGGATCGACGTTCGTCTGGCCGATTATGCCGGCTCCGTGCTGCCCATCATCTTTACCGTGTGGATCATGTCGTGGGTGGAACGTTTCGCTGAACGCGTGTCGCCGTCGATGATCACTTTCTTTATCAAACCGATGATTGTGCTGCTGGTGACGGCACCGCTGGCGCTGGTGGCGATAGGTCCGTTTGGGATTTTACTCAATGACCTGGTGGCGAGCGGCGCGGCGGCGATTAACGGCAAGGCCAGCTGGCTGATTCCAATGCTGATGGGCGGGCTGCAACCCTTCCTGGTGATCACAGGCACCGCCTGGGCGATGACCCCCATCGCCACCATGCAGCTGACCCGCCAGGGATTTGAGACGATTAACGGCCCCGGTATGCTGGCCTCCAATATTGCCCAGGGGGCGGCGACGCTCTGTGTTGCACTGAAAACCAAAAATAAAGATCTGAAACAGCTGGCATCGTCCTCCGGTTTTACCGCGCTGCTGGGGATTACTGAACCGTCGTTATACGGGGTGACGCTGAAGTTAAAACGCCCGCTGATTGCCGCGATGATCGGCGGCGGCTGTGCCGGAATCTATGCCGGGTTAAGTGGGCTGGTGCGCTACGCCTTCGTCTCACCGGGCCTGGCGGCGTTGCCAGCGTTTATTGGTGAAAACCCGATGAATATTGTGCATGCGCTGGTGACCTGCCTGATCGCGGTGGTCGTCGCCTTTGCGCTGACCTGGATACTGGGTTTTGATGATCCCAAAGCCGCGGATGAAGCGACTGCCGAACCTGTGCCGGTGCAGGCAGCAGGTGCCTCGCCATCGACTCAGGTGAGTGAAACCCTGCACAGCCCTCTGAGCGGGCGTGTGCTGCCGCTGTCGGCAGTACCGGACGACGGTTTTTCTCAGGGGCTGTTAGGCCAGGGCGTGGCCATTGTGCCGGATCGCGGTGAACTGCTCTCGCCGGTTAATGGGGTGGTCGTGACCTTTCTGCCGTCGAAGCATGCCGTGGGAATTTTGTCGGACAGTGGCGCAGAGGTGTTGATCCACGTCGGAATCGATACCGTCAATCTGAACGGCACGTATTTCACCTCTTCATTACAGGTGGGCGATCGTGTCCAGACGGGGGATGTGCTGGTGACCTTTGATTGCGCAGCCATTACCGCCGCGGGATATGAACTGATTACGCCGGTGCTGGTGGTCAACAGTGATGACTATCAGATCGTGCAGAATCTGGCTACAGACCAGGTCAATGGCGGCTCAGCGTTGCTGGCCCTGACCCCAAAACAACAAGCGAGCGTATCATGATTTATCAACAATCCCAGCCTTTCCCGGACGGCTTCTTGTGGGGGGCATCCACCTCTGCCTATCAGGTGGAAGGGGCATGGAATGAAGACGGCAAAAGCCCGTCGATTATCGATATGTGCCAGCACCCGCAGGAGACGGCAGATTTTACCGTTGCCAGCGACCACTATCATCGCTGCATCGAAGATGTACAGCTTTTCGCCGAACTCGGACTGAAAGCCTATCGCTTCTCCATCGCCTGGACGCGCATCATTCCCGGCGGCGTCGGTGAGGTGAATGCGCCGGGGCTGGCGTTCTATGAGCGACTGATTGATGAACTAAACCGTCACGGCATTGAGCCGATTGCCACGCTTTATCACTTTGACCTGCCCTGGTGCCTGGAGGAACAGGGCGGGTGGGAGAACCGCGCAACGATAGCGGCATTTGTTGAGTATGCGCGTACGCTGTTCAGTCATTTTGGCGGCAAAGTGAAACACTGGCTGACTATCAATGAACAGAACACCATGATCCTGCATCCGGGTGCCATTGGCCTGCCACCCGGTGGTGAGCTGCCGTCGCCAGCGTCCCTCTGGCAGCAAAATCATCATATGATGCTGGCCCAGGCACAGGTGATGGCGCTGTGTCATCAGATGTTGCCCGACAGCAAAATTGGCCCGGCGATCAATACCACGTCAATGTATCAGGCCACATGCCGCCCGGAAGATGCTATCGCCGCGCATAACTGGGAAACCCTGCGCTGCTGGAGTTTTCTTGATGTGGCGGTGCACGGGCGCTATAACGCGCTGGCCTGGTGTTATCTGCAGGATCGCGGTCTTGCCCCACAGATGGCCGCCGGGGATGCTGAGATTTTACGCCAGGGTAAACCGGATTTTATTGCGATTAACTACTACTCGACCGCCACCATCGCCGCCAGTCAGGGTGATGCGTCGGATATCAGCGCACGTGCCGGTGACCAGCAAATCATGCTGGGCGAACCGGGTGTATATCGGGCAGCCGAAAATCCCTGGGTGGAGAAAACACCGTATGGCTGGGTGGTTGATCCGGTCGGGCTGCGTCTGACGTTGCGTAAAACCTGGGAACGCTATCATTTGCCGATTCTGATCACAGAAAACGGGATGGGCGCGCCGGATGTGCTGGAGGAAGGCGATATCATTGCCGATGATTATCGTATCGATTTTTTGCGTCAGCACATCGCGCAAATGCAGCTGGCGATAGCGGATGGCGTGCCGCTGATGGGGTATTGCCCGTGGTCAGCCATTGATGTGGTCAGTACGCATCAGGGCTATGGTAAACGCTACGGCTTTATATATGTGGATCGCGGCGAGCATGACGTGAAAGATCTACGGCGTATCCGCAAGGCCAGCTTCGGCTGGTATCAGCGGGTGATTGCCAGCAACGGCGCGACCCGGTAAAACAGAGCGCACAATCAGCAGCACAGGGGCCGGATGGCAGCACGATGGATAAAATGACCGTAGCAAAGGTGCTGAATAACAGTCTGGTGCTCTCCAGCACCGCTGACCATGACGAAGTCATCGTGATGGGGAAGGGCATCGGCTTTAACAGTAAGGTGGGTGATACGCTGGATGCGTCACAGATTGAGAAGATCTTTATCGTGCAGGGAAGCCAGACCCGCCGCGACTATCTGCGGGTGATTGAAAACGCGCCGGAGTCTTTGCTGCCGCTGGTGCAGGAGCTGCTCGATCGTGCCAGCGCCCAGTTAAACAGCCGGCTGAGTGAGCAGCTGTTTTTTACGCTGGTGGACCATATCAGCTTTGCTGTTGAGCGTTTTACAAAAGGGATTGCCATCCAGAACCGGCTGTTGTTTGAGGTAAAACGTTTTTATCCGCGTGAATTTGCCGTGGCGCAACAGGCGGTGCGGCAGCTTAACCAGCAGTTGAACATTGACCTGCCGGAAGAGGAGGCCGGGAATATTGCCTTCCATCTGGTTAACGGGCAAACCGATGTGCAAAACATGGAAACCACGCTGCTGTCGGTGAAGATGCTGAAAGATATTTTCAATATCATCAAGTATCACTTTCGCGTGGAGATCAACCGGGACTCCCTGAACTACCAGCGCTTCCTGACCCACCTGCAATTTTTTATTCAACGGATGGTGGAGGGGCGGCAGATCGCCAATAAAGACGATTTTATTTTCACCCAGGTCAAGGCTGAATATCCCGATCACTATCGCGCCAGTCAGCTGATTGGCGAGTATGTGTTTAACCTGTTGCAGGTGTCATTAACCAACGATGAGTTGCTGTATCTGATTATTCATCTGGTGCGCATTGTGACGCCGGATGAGGATCTGCCGCACACAGAATAAGTCCGGCTAGCGGCCGGATTATTTTCTTTTGTGGGCGACGGACATCATCGTGCGGTTGAGCTGTTGCTCGGCATGAGCATAATCGCTTTGCGCCACCACCACGAACAGGGCATCCAGAATGTTGAGCTGGGCGACGCGTGCGGCGGCGTTTTCACCGGTGAGCGGAGATCCCCGTGCCGTGGAGCACAATACCGTATCGGCCAGATTGGCCAGCGGCGAGCCGGAATAATTAGTAATAGCGATCACCGGCACCTGGTTGGCCTGTGCGGCTTTAACGGCTTCGAGAATATCTTTGGTCTGGCCGGAATGCGAAATCGCCAGCACCACATCATTTTTACCCAGTAATGAGGCTGACATCAGCATCATATGGGGATCATCCCAGGCGGTGGCGCGCGCACCAATACGCAGAAATTTATGCACCGCATCGCGGGCGATTTGTGCTGACCCTCCGAAGCCATAAAAATCACGCTGTTGCGCTTTCGCCAGCAGTTCGGCAGCACGTTCAAAGGCTTTCATATCGAGGATCGCCAGGGTTTCTTCCAGCGCCTGCGCCGAAGTGCGAAACACCTTGGTGACAATTTCCGCTGCCGTATCCGTTGGGGAGACTTCCTGATGCATTTCGGTGATCGGCAGGCGATTATATTCCGCCGCTTTACTGCGCAATTCTCTGAAGCCACTGAAGCCCAGTTTTTTTGCTGTTTTGACCACCATGGCTTCAGACATGTCGCACTGGCTGGCCACGTCTTTCAGGGCAACCCGTTCATGAAAGTCGTTTGAGAGCACCGCGTTGACCAGTTTCGTTTCCAGCGGGGTCAGCAGCGACACCATCATGCGTAACCGGGGGCCAATCGAACTTGCATCATCGGCAGAGTTGACCATGAGACACCTTATTTCCTTACTCAGTGTGTTAACGCGTAAACATATCATGACCCATAGAGTGGGGCTAATGTAATGATTTCCCACATTGATCGGGTGACGATCAATGTGGGTCATCTGTACGTCCATGAGGGGGCGTCAGACCTTATAAGCCCGTGTCGCCGTCTTCGCTTTCGCGCGTTCAGACATCCACTCTTTCAGCACCAGACCGCCGGAGGCCAGCAGCAGGATCGCCCCCCACAGCGCCAGCGTAATAAACTGGCTGAGATCGAGCAGTATGGATGCTGTCGACATCAGTTGCAGGATCAGCAGCGACAGGATCACGCCGCTCACTCTGCCAAATCCCCCTAAGGGATCTACACCACCCAGCACCACTGCGAGGATCGCCACCAGCAGGTAGCTTTCACCATAGGCCGCATTAGCCGAATCGAAGCGTGCCATCATGATGATCCCTGCGATACCGGCTAACAGGGAAGCGATCAGATAGACCCAGACCAGACTGCGTCGTGTATTGATGCCGGAATACTGTGCTGCCCGCTCGTTGGAACCTATCATCGCAATAGCATTACCCAGCGGGGTTTTATTGACGAATATGCTTAACGGGACGATGACGGCGGCAAAGATAAGCAGCGCCACAGGAATGCCGAGCAGCGTGCCATTACCGATAAAGACAATCGGCTCAGGGAAACCGGAAATCACATTGCCATGGCTGATACCAATCGCCAGCCCTTTTGCCGCGGTCATGGTGCCGAGGGTGGCCAGCATCGGTGGCACTCGCACGTACGCCACCAGTATGCCGTTGAGCAAACCTACCAGCGCGGCGACCACCAGCCCGGCACCGATCGCCGCAAACTGGACCATGCCCCAGGCCACACCCTGAGTTTCAGGGATCAGAGCGGCCAGCATATAGGCCACCGTCAGCGCGCACAGGTTAGCCGTGGCGATAATCGACAGGTCGATACCGCCAGACAGCATCGGGATCATCATAGCCAGCGCCAGGAATCCCAGCTCGGGGAGCTGAAAGCCCATCGACTGCAGCCCGGCGATGCCAAACAGTTTGTTGCCTTCCAGCAGGCCAAGGCCGATGACCATCAGGGCCAGCATCACCAGCAGGCGGGCATTGGTCGCCCCCACGCGGTGATGCAGGTTATCTAACAGGCCGTTGTTATGATTTTTCATGATGCCACTCCGGGTTCTGCCTGCTTGTGACGTTTGCGCGTTTCTCTCGCCATCATGATCATCGCGGTGATGATCACCAGACCGGTACTGAACAGCGACCAGTACGACGACACGCCGAGCAGGATTAGCCCATTTTGCAGAATCGCGATCAGCGCCAGCCCGAGTACGGTACCCAGCACCGTACCGGAACCGCCGGTCAGACTGGCACCGCCAATGACCACGGCCGCCACCACATCCAGTTCGCGCCCGACCAGCGCGGTAGGCGATACGGATTGCACCAGCTGCGCCTGCACCAGTGATGCAATACCTGCCAGCGCCCCCATATAGCCGTAGACCAGCATATTCAATCGGTAAACGTTAAACCCCACGCGCTGCGCCGCATCAGGATTGCCGCCCATGGCGTAGATTTGACGGCCTACATTGCTGCGGTTAAGCAGCAGCCACGTCAGCAGGAAGGCCAGGAACATGGCGATAATCTGGAAGTTCACGGCGTAAGGAATGCCGTCAGCATCGGTATGAAAAACAAATTCAAAGCCCGCCGTAAACCAGTCCGGCAGGGCGAAGATGTCAGCACCGCCGGTGACGGTCAGTAAAATGCCAAAGAACACGTTCAGCGTGGCGATGGTGATAATCAGCGCCGAGGTTCTGAGCGAATTCACCAGCAGGCCGTTAATCAGCCCAAGTGCGACCCCGAGCCCGACAGCGATGGCGAAAACCCCCACCCAGCCGATGCCGTAGTGGTTGGCCACCGTCAGTGCGGCAAACTGAGTAATCGAGGCCGTGGCCGCAAAGGAGATATCAATGCCTCCCGTGATGATCACCACCAGCAGGCCGACGGCGAGGATACCGATAAATGACGTTGCCCCAAGGACATCCACCAGATTTTGCAGCGAGGCAAACTCCGGGGTGAACAGGGTGAGGAAGATCACCATCAGCGTGATAACAATCAGCAACCGGCACTCGTGGGTATGGATGAAACGCTGGAAAAAATCACGCATTGACCGCCTCCTTCAATTCTTCTTCCGAGCAGCGACCTGGAATATATTCGCCGTTAAGCCGCCCGGCACGCATTACCAGCACGCGATCGCTGTGATAGTAAATTTCCGGGATTTCATCCGAAATCATGATGATGGCAATGCCCTGTGCGGCAAGGTTTCTGATTACGGCGTAAATTCCGTCTTTGGCGTGGATGTCCACGCCGACGGTCGGGCTGTCGAGGATCAGCAGGCTGGGATTTGTCGCCAGCCATTTGGCGAGCACCACGCGCTGCTGGTTTCCGCCGGAAAGCGTTTTCACTTTGTTCTCAGGATTGCCTGCTTTGATGGTCAGGGCGTCGATGCCGTGACGCACGGTGTCTGCATAGAGATCATCACGAATAAAACCGATTTTGTTGACCAGTTTTTCAATCACCGACAGGGTGATATTGGTGCTGATGGACTGTTCCAGCACCAGCCCGAGTGCCAGGCGATCTTCTGACAGATAAGCGATGCCGCGTTGAATGGCATCCCTGTTGGATCGCATTACTGCGACTTCACCATTCACGATAATCTCACCCTGTTCAGGGCGGGTGAGGCCAAACAGCGACAGCGCCAGCTCAGTGCGCCCGGAGCCGAGTAACCCGGTCAGACCAAGGATTTCGCCCCGGCGGACATCAAGGGTAATGTCGTGATATTCATCTTTGCGAGACAGCCCGCGAACCTCCAGCACGGTGTCGGTTTCCGGGCGATCTTTGGCAGCACACTGGTAGCTGAACTCTTTACCGGTCATCAGGGTGGCCAGCTTGCGGTCGGACATGTCTCTGGCATCATAAGTGCCGAGCATTTTGCCATCGCGCATCACGGTAACCCGGTCGGCAATTTCCAGCACTTCATCCAGACGGTGACTGACGAAAACGATGGTGATACCGCGTTCTTTCAGTTGCAGTGTCAGCTTCAGCAGGGCATCCACTTCGTGACGCGTCAGCGAGGAGGTGGGTTCATCCATAATCACCAGCCGCGCATCGGCAGCCATTGCCCGGCAGATAGCGACCAGCTGGCGTTGCGCGATAGAAATATCGGCCACTTTGTCGCCGAGTGGCAGCGAAACGCCGATGCGCTGCATGGCATCGCGGGCGAGCTGATGAACCTGTTTCCAGTTCACCTGGCGCAGGCCCCCCGCGTGCAGACCAATGGCAATGTTCTCGGCCACGGTCAGGTTGGGAAACAGTGACAGATCCTGATAAATCACCTGAACGCCAAGGCGGGTGCTTTCTACCGGCGTCAGGTGACTGATGCGATCCCCGGCAATGGTAATGTGCCCGCCGGGTTCAGGTTGATGCACCCCGGACATGATTTTAATGAGCGTGGATTTACCGCAGCCATTCTGCCCGCACAGGCAGTGTACCTCGCCTTTTTCTAGCGTGAGATTGACGTTCGACAGGGCATGAACCCCGCCAAATATTTTTGATATTCCATTCAGCTGTAAAAAAACGGACATCAGGCTACCCCTTTCATTAATTTAGGGTACAAGGAATCGGCAAAGGGGGCCCTGGCGCCCGATGCCTGTCAATAATTAACGGTGTGTTTTAGAGTCCGAGCTTGATCAGGTCCGCGATGTTATCTTTGGTGATCATCAGAATTCGATCCACCATCACCACGTTGTTTTCGGTATCGACCGTGGCTTTACCCAGGCCCGGGATAGTCATACCGGTTTCAAATTTTGTATTATCCAGCGCCAGTCGTGCCACGGATGTCATCGCCAGCCCGGCTTCTTTCGGGTTCCAGAGGAAGCCTTCGCGGATCACGCCCGACAGAATGTAGGCCCGTGCCTGGGAAGGGATAGTGGTTCCCACCAGCGCGATTTTCTTCTCTAAATGGCGTTTTTTCAGCACGTTACCTGCACCGATCGGCCCGTTGGACCCCATCGACATAATGCCGGTGACTTTAGGATAGGCTTTCAAAATATCCTGGGTGACGCGCTCAGACTCATCGATAAAGTCAGCCCCCGGGAAACGGTCGGCGGCCAGACGCATATCAGGGTAGTGCGCTTTCTGATAAGCGATGGCGGCATCAGCCCACTGGTTATGGCCGGTGGTGGTCAGCGTGCCGACCAGCACGACATAATCCCCTTTTTCACCCATTTCACGTGCCAGCGCTTTCATCTGTGCTTCACCATAGGCCTGGGCGCTCATCAGCTCCACATCCCAGGTTTTCCCCGGCTGGTTTGGCCCTTCCTGGGTGATCACCATGATCCCGGCATCTCGTGCGCGTTTTACCACCTGCGCGGTCACTTTCGTATCCAGCGGGACCAGCCCTATTACGTCCACTTTCTTGGCGATCAGGTCCTCAATCAGTTTGACCTGCTGTGCCGGGTCGGCACGGGTCGGGCCGACCATGGAGGTTTTGAGGTTGAACTGTTTGCCGCCTTCCTCCAGCCCCTGGTTGAGGATGTTGAACCACGGAACGCCCACGGTCTTCACGACGGTAACCATGGTTTTTGTCTCGGCAGCGGCAGCGATGCCTGACCAGCCAATCCCTGCGGTCATGGATATCAGGACAGATAAACTCATTAATTTAACAAGGATGCGACGATTCATTTTTAACCCACTTATTTATTGTTGATATCGGCAAAAATTAACCTTTCAGGACGAGTTGTGCGCGTCGTTAGCGTGTAGGGCAAAAACGAACACGTCTTCTCTTTGTGCCAGGAACAAACCGCATTAAATGTCCGTCTGACGACATCGACTTTACTGAAAAAACTTTCAAAGTAAATTTATTGCTCTACCAAAGTGTCCTTATTTGATTCAGCTCACACCTCCGTTTTGCAATTTCGGCAAAAACGCTAACGCGAAGTGCGGATGATCGCGTCTTTCATCTTCGCCTCAGCGACATTCAGATAGCCCAGCTGTACGTGGAAACGGGCGTGCTCACCCCCGGCCAGCGATCGGACATTACCCTGCTGTTGTTCTGCGAAGTGACCTTCAACGCCGCAGGTGGCCGGCATGGCAAAGGCGCACACTTTTTGCTTGTTGTTAGCCAGAATCCAGCGCACCAGATGCGAGAATTCATCCGGGGAGTAACTCACGGTGAATGCATCACCTGCTGGTCTGCGCAGCATTACGTGCACCTTTCCGTCCTGCGCTGTCTTCAGGTTTTTCAGATAAAAAACCAGCTCAGGGTCCACGCCGAGAGCCGTGCTGATCACCGCTGTCTCAGAGGGGTCTTCCTGCATTTTTGCTAACTGCTGAAGGTAGTTGTCATCAGACTTGACGATGGCGGGCACCGAGGTGCGCACCACCAGATCCTCACGACTGAATCCGGTGGGTTGCACGATCTGGCCTCCTTCAACAAAGGCAAAGTTGGCGTGGCACATGTACATCAAATCCATCGTATCCTGACCGAGATTTTCCACCGCCATATGAATCCCAAAGGTGGCATCGTCAGGCCGGATCACCACACGCGGACGTGCCATATAGTGGTCGCCAAAGCCCATCAGGTATTCACGCTCACCGGCCAGCGCCATCCACGGGCCGTCTTGATCTTCGCCGGTTTCAATACTGGCGCTATCCATCGGGGCCAGCGGCATCTCGCCGTGCAGGGCGTGGCTGTCATGCTCGCCGGGGTTGCCGTTACGGAGCAGGCCTGAGTGATACATAAAACACCCGTAGGTGCCAACGACATCCGTTGCCGGGCGTGGCTCGCGAAAGCGACTCTCCATCGTGAGGTCGACGCCATCGAACACCGCCTGCCAGATCATCTGCCCGTACCAGGGCAGGATAATCAGGTGCCCGCGCCGGTTGCTGAGGCGCACGGCTTCAATAGCGGAAGGGAAGGTGAACAGTTCGGCACGGCAGCCATCGGTGCTGACGATGTCCACCGGAGTGGTGCTGAAAAAGGATTTCCTGAGGGTGATTTTGGATTGCTGCATTGACGTCTCCATCCTGTGCGGGTGCGCTGATAATTTACTGTCATTAACTGAACAGTAAATCTTTCGTTTGCATCACACAACGGGAAGGGGGCCGCTCACTCTGTGTTAATTGCGCAAAATGCGACCTGTCACACAGTTGCGAGACTTTTTTGTTCTCCCTGCCGCGCCAGTCAAAATTTCGTGAATTGCGTCTCAAATTGCTGATTAAAACCGCACGCTGTGTTGCGGCAAATTATCGTTAATGATAGAAGTGCACTTATTCACAAATAAATGTGAAGTTGTAAAGTAATTTACGAGCCAACGACCAGGGACATCAACTATGTCAGAACTTAAATTTGCCACACGCCTTAACTCCTTTGCTTCCGGCGCTTTTCGCTACTGGCCTGAACTGAAAGGCAAGCCTTCCGTGCTGCAAATGATCGAGCGCGCTGCCACAGCGAAAGGCCTGACCCATCTGGATCTGAACTACCCTCAGCACATCACCGACGACGTGAAAACCATGCGTCAGAAAATTGAAGATGTCGGCCTGGCGGTAAACGGCATGCAGATGCGCTGGGATGCACCGGAATTCAAAATCGGTGCTTACACCAACCCGGATGCCAAAATCCGCCGCCAGGCGATTGAGCTGACCAAACGCGGCATTGATGCCGGTCGTGAATTTGGTGCCAGCATCATGACGCTGTGGATGGGGCAGGACGGGTTTGATTACAGCTTCCAGGCTGACTACAAAAAAATCTGGGAAGATGCGGTAAGCGCAGTGCGTGAAGTGGCGGAATACGCCGGGGATATGGATGTCAGCATCGAATACAAACCCAATGAGCCGCGTGCATTTGCCATTTTCCCAAACGTGACCACCTGTCTGCTGGCGGTGGAAGAAGCGGATTGCCCGAACCTGGGGATTACCCTCGACTTCGCACATGTGCTCTACGCCAATGAAATCCCGGCTTACGCTGCCGCGATGGTTGCCCGCCGTTCCCGCCTGCTGGGCCTGGACCTGAATGATGGCTGGGGCAAGCGCGATGACGGCCTGATGGTCGCTGCGGTGAATCCGCGTGCCACGCTGGAGTTCCTCTGGCAGATGAAGCGTGACGGCTACAACGGCGCCTATTACTTCGACACCTTCCCGGATGCCAGCGGCCTTGACCCGGTACGTGAAGCCGAAACCAACATCGCCACTGTGACCCGTTTACTGAAACTGTGCGACAAGCTCGACAATAATCCTGCTTTGCTGGACGCCATCAGCCGTCAGGATGCCGTCACCTCCCAGCAGATTGTTAACGACATTATGCTGGCGCAATAAACGTCTCTCCCCGGGTGTTAAACCCTATAAAAATAACAGGATAGATTATGAAAAAACACTTGCTCTCTGTACTCACCGCTACGCTGTTCTGCTCAACCGTTTATGCCGCTGATCTGCCGCCGTTGCAGTCGGATACTGAACCCGACCGCACCGACTGGACGCAGCTCACGGCAAAGTACGGCCCACTGCCGGCACCGGACAAAGCCCTGAAAATTGGCGGCGTATCAAAAACGCTGACCAACGAATACTGGCGTTCGCTGGGTGAGGGCTACAAAACCGCCGCGGCGAAATACGGTTTCACCGTGGAGTATCAGGCGGCCGCTAACGAGGACGATCAACTGGGGCAACTGTCAATCGCGGAAACCCTGATCTCTCAGGGCTTCAATGGCCTGCTGGTATCCCCGCAAACGGACGCCAACATGCAACCCGCCTATGAAGTGGCGAAAAGCAAAGGCATTCCGGTGGTCAACGTTAATGATGCCGTGATGCCAAACGTGGCGAACTACGTCGGTAACGTGCAGAAAGACAACGGCGTACGCGTGGCGAACTGGTTTATCCAGCACTATCCGAAGGGCGGCAAAGTGGCGGTGATTGAAGGCCAGCCTGGGGTTTACGCCGCCGCGCAGCGTACCAAAGGATTCCGTGAAACCATCGCGAAAAACAGCAAATTCAGCCTGGTAGCCAGCGTTCCGGCCAACTGGAGCCGCGAAAATGCCTACAACGCAGCCTCAACCATTCTGCAACAGCACCCGGACCTGATTGGCTTCTACGCTAACAATGACGGCATGGCGCTGGGCGTGGTGGAAGCCGTGCGTTCACAGGGCAAATCGGCGCAGACTGCGGTGTTTGGCACCGACGGGATTTCAGATGCCTATGCCTCTATCAAACGCGGCGAGCTGACCGGCACCGTCGACAGCTTCCCGGTTCTGACGGGGGAAGTGGCGATGGAAGTGATGCTGCGTCTGATTAATGGTCAGAAGCTGTCACGCGTGGTCTCCACTCCGCAGGCGCTGATCACCAAAGATAATGCCGATGCCTTCTCGACAAAAGATAACGACAAGCTGCGCCAGCTGTTAGCTCAGCAGTAATCAAGGCAGGAGGGTGTATGGAACAGTTTTGCCTGACGATGCGCGGCATCAATAAAACCTACGGCAGTGCGGCCGCTCTACAGGGTGTGGATTTTTCCGTCAGACCCGGAGAAGTTCACGCATTAATCGGTGAGAACGGCGCGGGGAAATCCACGCTGCTGAATATCCTCTCCGGCGTGCGCTCCGCTGATTCCGGGGAGATCAGCGTCAACGGCGTGGTGGTGCAGATGAAGAATCCACTGTCCGCGCGGCAGGCCGGGATTGCCATGATCCACCAGGAGTTGCAGCATGTTCCTGAGCTCTCCGTTGCCCAAAATATGTTTCTCGGCAGGCCGCTGACGCGTTTCAAAGGCTGCTTTGTTGACCGTAAGGCGCAGCGTAAGCGGGCGATCGCCATTCTGCGCCGCCTTGATCCGAGCATCGACCCGGACGAGCCGATTAAGAATCTGAAGGTATCGCAGCAGCAGATTGTCGAGATCGCCCGTGCCTTACTGGATGAAGCCAAAATCATTGCGATGGATGAGCCGACGTCCAGCCTGACACCGCGTGAGTTTGACCGGCTGGCCGAACTGATTTCTGATTTGAAGTCGATGAACGTGGCGCTGATTTACGTTTCACACAAGATGAACGAGATTTTTAAGGTTTGCGACCGCGCCACCATTCTGCGTGACGGCAGGCAGGTCGGCGTGGTGAACATCTCTGATGAAACGGAAGAGACCATTGTTACCAAGATGGTCGGCCGCAAAATTGAGAAGGTGCATCATCAGTCGCATATCACCGATAAAGAGGTGCTGCGGGTGGAGGGGCTGGGGCGCGACCGTGCGGTTCAGCCTGCCAGCTTCAGCGTAAATGCCGGTGAAGTGCTGGGGATTGCCGGGTTGGTCGGGGCAGGGCGAACCGAACTGCTGAAGCTGATTGCCGGGATTGATACCCGTACCAGCGGCAGTGTGCTGGTTGACGGTGTGGCAGTGAAAAATCTCAATGTCAGTAGCGCCATTAAGGCCGGCATCGGTCTGGTGCCGGAAGATCGTAAAAAAGAGGGCATCATTAAGCAGCGCGCAGTGAAAATGAATATGGCGCTGCCATCGATGATGAAATTTACCCGCGCGGGAATATTGCGACAGCGTCAACTCGATAAAGTCGCGCTGGAGGTGATGACCGACCTCAACCTGCGCCCCCTGAATATTGAAAAGCCTATTGGCACATTGAGCGGCGGTAATCAGCAGAAAGTGATTATCGGACGCTGGGTGGCCGCAGATAATAAAGTGTTTCTTTTTGATGAGCCAACACGGGGAATTGATATAGGTGCCAAATCAGAAATTTATAATCTGATTGAAAAATTAGCCCGCCAGGGAAAAGCCATTGTGGTGGTGTCTTCTGAAATGCCAGAAATTATGCGTATTTCGGATCGGGTACTGGTTATGCGTGAAGGGAAAATCACCAGAGAACTGAGCGGTGAGGCTATCACCGAAGAAAACATCGCCCGTTATGCGATTAACGATCTGGCTTAAGAACGAATGAAGGTAATCAAGATGATGACGCAAGATAAAACGCAACCTAACGTGCCGTCAGCGGCGCTGTTTAAATTTAATCTGCGCGATGCGGGAACACTGATTGGTTTATTTATTATTGTGGTGACGTTTTCACTGCTGTCACCGGTATTCTGGACGCTGCCTAACCTGCTTAATATTCTTCAGCAGTCTTCCATCAATGCCATTATTGCCCTTGGTATGACGCTGGTGATTATTTCCGGCGGGATTGACCTCTCCGTGGGGCCGACGGCGGCACTTTCAGCCGTACTGGGTGCCACGCTGATGGTGGCCGGGGTGCCGGTTCCGCTGGCGGTGATGGCCACGCTGGGCGTTGGTGCACTGTGCGGTGTGTTCAGCGGTACGCTGGTGGCCTATGCCGGATTACAGCCGTTTATCGTGACGCTGGGCGGGCTGTCCCTGTTCCGTGCTTTAGCCCTGATCTTCACCAACGGCAACCCGATCTTTGGGATTCCGATGGAGTTCCGTAATCTGATCAACAGTACTGTATTTGGCGTGCCCACGCCGATTGTGGTGGTGGTGGTGATTGCCGTTTTCCTGTGGGTGATGATGAACAAAACCCCGCTGGGTGAATATATTCTGGCGGTGGGCGGCAATGAAGAAGCGGCGCGTGTGGCCGGGGTGCCCGTTAAACGCACCAAAGTGACTGTGTTTGTGATTTCTGGCGTGCTGGCCTCGCTGGCTGCACTGATCCTGATTGCCCGCCTGGGGGCCGCAGAACCGACCATCGGAAACCTGTGGGAACTGGATGCGATTGCCGCTGCGGCCATTGGCGGGGCGTCGCTGATGGGCGGAAAGGGCAGTATTATCGGTACGTTGATCGGGGCGGTCATTCTCGGTGCATTACGTAACGGTCTGACGCTTCTCAATATTCAGGCGTTTTATCAATTGCTTGCTACAGGCCTTATTATTATCATAGCCATGTTGATTGACAGAGCGACACGAGGCAAGTAATGAAGCAAGACCCGCGAGCCATAGGCGCTCAAATACGCATGCGTTTACCCAGCCTGACGCCACTGGAAAGGAAAGTCGTGGATTCCGTTACGTCGAAAACAGATTTAACTGAGCAAACATCGATTAAAGAAATTGCCCAGATAAATAATGTTTCCGAAGCCATGGTGGTGAAAATAGCCAAGAAATTAAACTTCTCGGGGTTCAGAGATTTCAGAAGTAGTCTGATTTATTATAACTATTCTGAAGTCGCCGGGATGCATGCGGAAATTGAAGCGGATGACTCGTCGGAGCAATTACTGGCAAAAGTTTTCAGAACCTCCATTCAGGCAATAGAAGAAACACGCTCTATTCTTGATGTGTCTGAATTCAACCGGGCGGCTGATATTATTTTTAAGGCGCGACATATCGATTTATATGCCGTCGGCGGCTCTGCCGCCGTTGCACGGGATTTATCCCATAAGATGTTGAAGATTGGGATTAAAACCACAGTGTACGATGATGCGCATATTATGCTGATGTCAGCGGCAGTGTTATCGGATGACGACGTAGTGATCGCCATCAGTCATTCCGGCGCCACGCGTGCGGTGAATGACCCGATAAAACTGGCCGCACGTAACGGAGCCAAAGTGATTGCGATTACGAACTATGCCGAGTCGCCCATTGCGCGCAGCGCGCATGTGGTGCTCAATTCAACCTCTCAGGGCTCGCATTTGTTGGGGGAAAACGCCGCGTCACGCATTGCCCAGTTAAATATTCTGGATGCACTGTTTGTGGCGATAGCGCAGAAGGATCTGAAGACGGCGGAGAAGAACCTGAAGAAAACCCAGCAGGCAGTCCAGGATCTCAGAGAATACTAATATGAGTCACATCTTAGTCATCGGCAGTCTCCATTACGACATTATGCTGGCGGCACACCATCGCCCGGAAAAAGGTGAAACGGTGATTGGCAGCAGTTGTGCCTATAAATTTGGCGGCAAAGGCGGTAATCAGGCCGTGTCGGCGGCGCTGGCAGGCGCGAAGGTGCGTTTTGCCGGGGCCGTGGGGGATGATGCGCAAGGGCAGTTTTTGCTGACGTATCTCCAGCAACATGGCGTGAACACGGCGGATGTGGCGGTGAAAGCGGGTGTGCCGTCCGGGATGAGCGTGGCGATTCAGGATGCAGAGGGCGACTATGGCGCGGTGGTAGTGTCTAACGCTAATAACCTGATTGCTCCCAATGCCCTCAGCGATGACCGTTTGTGGCAACAGGTGAGTATGTTGCTGCTGCAAAATGAAGTGCCGGACGCCGTTAAT
This sequence comes from Erwinia sp. MYb416, assembly GCF_037479575.1. Taxonomy (NCBI): domain Bacteria; kingdom Pseudomonadati; phylum Pseudomonadota; class Gammaproteobacteria; order Enterobacterales; family Erwiniaceae; genus Erwinia; species Erwinia sp. MYb416. The sequence goes on along the minus strand of NZ_JBBGYT010000439.1, from coordinate 296,978 downwards.
CATCAGGCCGCTGCCGAAGCGAAGAAGCGCGGCATTCTGGTGTGCTATAACGCTGCCCCGGCGCGCGAGGTCAGCGAACAGATGCTTGCAAGCGTTGATCTGCTGGTGGTGAACGCGGTTGAAGCGCGCGACCTGAGCCAGATTGCGGTGCCGAATCTGTCTGCGGCGTGCCTTGCTGCCGAAAGCCTGGGGCAGAGCTTCCCAGCCGTGGTGGTAACCGCTGGCGAACATGGCGTGGCGTTCTGCGAGAAAGGCGGTGCCAGCCAGTCCTTGCCGGCAGAGAAAGTGACGCTGGTCAGTACCCACGGTGCAGGAGACTGTTTTATGGGCATGCTGTGCACCACGTTATTACAGGGCGCGACGCTGGCGACTGCCGTCAGCAAGGCTAACCGTGCGGCGGCCGAGCACGTCTCACGCCCTGCGTTGTAAAGGTAGTGCCCCGCAGAATGAGTGCTCGCTGTTGGTTTTAACACCACCACGACGATGGCATCATTTCTGCGGGTATTGTCTGAACGCGTCCAGCGCTTCCCACTTCTCTGCATAGGCGGCAATCGCCTTGAACGCATCTGCTTTCACCACATCAGGTATCATCAGCTGAATAAAGCTCCATACGACGGCGCTGGTGATCGCCACCTGGTCGGGTTTTTCCTGCGCTGTGGAGCGGGTGCTCAGCGCGGCTTCCCACTTGCGACAGGCCGCCAGCAACTGCCCGGTAACACGATCGGTCCAGGGCTGATGTTGTTTCTCCGCCGGGCGCAGGTTGTGCTCATAGACGTGCTGCACGGCTTTCTCACTGGCAGCCAGGATCACACCCAGCAGCGCTAAATCGGTTGCCAGCGCGGCAGGTGCTGAGGGAAGTAGCTGATGTTGTGCGTCAGCCTGTGCCTCGAAATAGCTGAGGATCAGTGACGAATCCATCAACTGCGTGCCATCGTCGAGAATCAACGTGGGGGCTTTCACCACCGGATTAAGCTGGGCAAACGCGTCAAACGTGCTGAAAACCGACAGCTGCTGGTTTTCAAACACCACGCCGTAATACGCCAGTGAAACCGCTACACGCCGCACATACGGCGAATCCAGCATACCGATCAGCTTCATTTCAACTCCTCATCGTCAGGTTAAAAATCACGTAACTCATCGAACAAATTCATCATCGGGTCTTTATCAAACGGTTCTGACGCCCCTGCGGTTTGCTGCTCAATCAGGGATAACAGACCATAAAGCACCTCACCAATTTCTTCACGCTCTATCGTTTCAATGATGTTGCTGCGGCGATCCATGGCATTAAACGCCTCGGTGTAACTGCGCACCATGGCTTCAGCGAGGGCGGTAACACTGGCCGCTTCGCTGGAGGCATCAATAGTGCGCAGCGAGGCCAGCATTTTTTTATACAGCGTGGCGGCCTTTTTCGCGTTGGCGGCACTGATATGTTCACGGCCATCCCAGTCCCGGAACGGGTTATTCAGGTTTTCTGCCAGCCATGCCGGTTTACGCGCCTGTTTGATCGCCAGATCCACACCCGATAACGCGGCTTTCTTCCAGGCTTTTTTAATGGCACTCGCCGCGTCAGCAGGCAAACTGTTCATCCACAGTAGCGACAGATGCGGTAACTGCGGCGGCGAGGGAAACGCCTCCGGGCCGAAGCCAAACAGATCAACGGTGGTGAACATTTGCAAATCCGCGAGGCGTGACAGGCTGTCCATATTGCTCACCATGCCCGGCTTACCCCACAGGCGCAGGGTGTTTAACGTCGGGTAACGATCGGCAATTATCGCGATATCGACGTCTGCCACCTCGGTTAAATGCAACCCGCCCAGCGCTTCCAGCCCCTGGAGTTCAGCCAGCGTTTGCCTGTGCTGAACGGTCAGGTCACGGCCAAGATAGCGGCTGTTGATTTGCAATTCCGCAGCCGGGGGGCGGGTGAAAGAGAGCAGCTTAAGATTGTCGTTGAGCGACAGGGATACCAGCCCCGTAGGGTCAACGATCAGGCGTTGCAGCTTGCTGCCGCTGAGATCGAGCGTTGTCACGCTGGAGGATGACCAGTGGAGTTCATAGATAAAGGCATGCTGATTAACGTACTCCGCCAGCCTGGCGTTGCCCTCCGTCGTGTCGAGTGAGGTGAGGCAAGGCAGCCGGTCCAGTTCAGCATAATCCGTGATGCCCTGCAGGAAATTATCGCTGATTTTCGTCGCATTCTCAGGCAGCACGCCGCCGGGCAGGGTGACCTGACGCTCGCGGGACGCGGCTTTAAAACGTGCGCGCTTTTCCGCGTCAATCCGATCCCAGCAGCGCTGCTGATACAGGCTGCTGCCGACATTCCAGCCGCCGCCGTAGCTGTTCACCTCTTCATTCACCAGAGGCGGAATATTCCCGACCCGAGTGTAATGGGATGGGACACTGTCGGAGAGAAAGGTGTGATCGTAGCGGCCCCGCCAGAAAAAGAAATCACAGACCAGCGGCTGCATCGCGGCCAGCGCAGCCTCATCGGGTAAGGCATCGCCTGACCAGTCGAGATCCAGCACCGCGACCAGGTTGCCCTCTTTTAGCGCAGTGATCTGGCAGGCTACGTACTGCTGAAGCTTGGGATAAAAAACACAATAGATATCGCCTGGCGTGGGTTTCATTCCCTGTCTTTCCCTGAGGTTAGGTGGTTGTTGCTGTGAAGGGGGTGTGATTTCAGTATGCCGGGGAGGGGCGTGACAGACAATACGTTTTCCCACTACTATCCGCTGAGGATCAACGACACCAGCGGTCAGGATAAATAGGGATCATTCCCAGGGAGTTTTCATGATAATCAGAAAAATGCTGCTTTTGACTCTTTTTAGCTCACTTCTCACCAGTTGCGGATTGATGGGCGACTATATTCCCTCGGATGAAATGGCACCGGTTTCCAGGACTGATGATGGATTTTGTTTCCCGATTAAAAAACCTGGTGATTATTACGCTTATTACCTCTCGATCAGAGATCGTAATGCGCCCGAGAGGTCTGGATTCAACAAGTTGCACCCTGCGATAAAGATTGACGACAGCCAGTTCTGTATCCCTGAGACTTATTATTCATTCCCGGACTCCGGTGAGGTACGCGTCGATATTGCTTTACGTTCACCAACGCAAAAGATGAAACGCCGCGATATTGTGTCTGAATTCAGAATGGTGAAGGGCGTGCCGCAGCCCTTCACTGCGGATGAGTATACAGTGCCGACTTACGATTCTGAGGATTAGCGATCGGGATAAGAGGGGGGTTGACGTTGATGCTGAAACCACTCAGGTGTCTTAACGATAGCCAGCTCTGTCGTAGCAGACTGAAATCATCCAGGAGAGAGTCTTCGTTGTGAGGCGAGGCTTATCAGAACTGCTGGCTGGTCACGCAGCAGATGGTTGCGGGCAATCTTATCCGATGGCATGAAAGATTCATCACCCGGGATGAAAAGATAAGCGCAGTGTTTCCCGGAAAACCAAAAATTACCTCCGTAAGAATTTTAACGGTTTTTTACAGGCTAAGAAATGCAGGCATTCCGGGGCAGTTGCCATTCAGGCGCGTCCTTTCCCGTCAGGAGCTGTCTTCTGCGGGAGAAACCCATGCTTCACAGAAGTCGAACCAGCCGTAGGCCGTCATGCGAATATTGTTAACCTGACTGACCGAACTTAACTGATAGCGGTAATTGAACAGCGGTGTCAGGTATGCCCTCTGCATCAGCCATGAAAAGAGCTGTCGGATAATGGCATTGCGCGATTCCGGTTCCTGCTCAGCCCTGGCATCGCACAGGCGGGCTTCCGCACATTCCATATCACGTGGCGTCAGAAAAGCCGGCCAGCACGGATCCCGGTGCAGCCACATTTCGAGCGTTGCTTCCGCCGCATCGCCAATCAGACAGTCACCCAGCAGGATATCAGCGTCTTCCAGCTGCGCATGCCCCGTACCCGGACCGGCCTCCCTGATCAGCAACTCACATCCGCAGGAACGGAGTTCTTCCGCCAGCCGCTCAGCCATCAGAACCAGCTCGGGCTGTTTCCTGTAAAGCAGTTTCAGGCGTGTCGGAAGTGGGGCCTCTCGCTCGGGGTTCATAAAGTCGGGCCAGCCTGGGAGCAGCGCGCTGGTTTCCGTTATCAGATCATCCTCAACCGGCAGACGCTCAATGATTCCAGAACGGTGAACATATCCTTTAAGCCATTGCGCCTGCTCTCTTGTCAGCCACTTTCTTTTAAGATTAACCGCCATGAAGCAAAGCCTGCGCTGTTTTGTTTTTCGACCGGCATGGCTGGCAGCTGCTGCTGGGGTTTCCCGATCAGTACGTGAGATACCAGCCCCCTCTTCTCTGCCGCAGGGCTCCGCCCCAACGGGTCTGCCCAGCATTCAATCTGCTCGATGTAGGGATGGCGAAGATGATAAAAACGGTGCTTCTCCAGGCGGATAAATTGCTGGTTAAAAAAATCCATCCTGAAGGGGCCGGCCCCCACATCGGCGTTCTCAGGATGTGGCAACAGGCACTGCAACGTGGCCAGCCGGTAAGGCAGCCAGAAGTCCGCGTCGTTCAGCGTAAAGCGGATACAGAGGGCATGCGGTGCCGTTATGGACGTGACATTCCTGAAGTGGAATGCGCTGACCGGATGTGCCCGGAGTTTCAGAAGCTGGGTGAGGATTTGCTTTGTTGTCACCGCTCTCCCGTCATGCCAGTGCAGCCCGGCGTGCAGCATGAAATCCCACTGGCGTCCCATCCGCGTATGGAACCAGTGATGTGCCATATCCGGCTGGGGAAAGGCATTACCGGTTTCAAACCGGGTAAGGCCGGCGTGAATATTGCGACAGAAGTGCTCTTCCGTGCGCCCCGTAATTCTGAGCGGCTGCAGCGTTGAAAGCGCCCGGTAAAAAGGAATACGCAGCACTGGCTTACTGGCCTGCCACTGGCCACCGGCGTAGGGTGCCAGCAACGCATTAAGCTGGTCTTCCTTCGGAAAAGCCAGCCGCAGCGCCGTTAGTGAAATGCCGGCTTCAAGCATTTCACGAATGACGTCTTTTTTTATCTCTGCCGGGGCGTGTAAACACTGTAAAAGCGATTTATTACCGCGACCTGGAGAAGGTTCCCATCTGATCCAGCCTCTTTCACGGAAGTGATTAATAAGCGTCCGGACGTGCCTCTCGCTGCAGCTGAACACCGTGGCCAGCTTCTCGGCATTGATGTAGCAGGGCTCTGCGAGAAAGCGCGCATAAAGTTTTTCATACTGCTTCAAACGGTGAACAATCCGCATATTAAAAACCTGAACAGTTTTTTTTAAATTGTTCATGTATTCCTGCCCGTCTGCAAGCAGATACTGCGTCCGATCCTCTTCGTAACCTGTACAGTCGGAAAACAGCATGTCTGAGCGTCGCGTGGCTGTTATCGGCGTCGGAATTGAGGGTACGAATAACCGACTTTATGGACTGCCTGATCAACAACAGACCTTTCATCGCCACCGCGCGGGATGGGCTTGAAGCTGAACTCATTGCGGATGCAATGCACCGCAGCATTGCACTCAGTCAGGCAGTAAAAATTAAACAGCAGTAAAGCAGGAGAAGATGAACTGATGAAAAAGAACTATGGCATTCTGAGCACGGCTTCAATTGTCCCGCGTTTTGTCAACGCGGTCCGCGCCAGCGGTGACGGTACGGTGCTGGCAATAGCCTCACGCTCTGCGGACAAGGCAAGGGAGAAAGCTGATGCGCTCGGTATTGAACGCGCATATGGATCTTATCAGGCGCTCATGGACGATAAGGACGTTAATATCGTTTATATCGCCACCATTAACAGCGAACATTACGCTAACTGTCTGATGGCGCTGGAACACGGTAAGCATGTCATTTGCGAAAAACCTTTTGTGCTGAAAAAGCAGGAAGCAGAGCACCTCTTCGCACTGGCCGCTGAGCGCGGTCTCTTCATCATGGAAGCCCAGAAGGTGGTGTTCCTTCCCGTAATGGAAGCGATAAAAAACATCCTGCAAAGTGGCCACCTCGGCCAGGTACGGCTCGTCGACATGACCAGCTCCTGCGAGGCAACCTATAACAACTGGCTGGGCCTGCCTGAAGCCGGCGGGGGCTGCCTGTACGGAAACGCCAGCTATACCATTCAGATGCTCACCTGTCTGTTTGATGAAATGCCGGAGTATATTGCGGGCGCAGCTATCCGTTCGCCGTCAGGTACTGACGCGCAGTGCGTCATTAATCTCACCACCCAGGCCGGTGTCCTTATCGTCAGCAAAATCTCCCAGCAGGTTAATGCCATTAACAAGGCGTTTATCTATGGGGAGAAAGGTTACATTGAAATAGCCGATTACTGGAAAGCCAGAAAGGCAACCGTCCATTACGCCAGCGGTGATAAAGAGGAGTTAAATTTCCCCTGCGATCACGAGCTTGTCTATGAAGTCCGGCATATCCACGATTGCCTGAATAAGCATGCGATAACCAGTCCAGTGATGAGTCCTGAGATGACCATCAATACGATTTCCATGCTGGAATTGATTCACCAGCGCTGGGCTGAGCAGGAACAGTAGTCCGTGAAATCTCTGTTTTGCGTCATCGTCCGCTTCACGGTTGTGAGTTCAACCGATGAAGTCGACATTCAGACCATTCCGGGTAAGAACAAATGCAAAAAAAATCATTACAGGGGGGTAAATTGAAAATAGATTGGCATAGCTCATTGCTTACACGCGCTACGAATGTGGATAAAAACTATAAAAACACTCAAAACGTCCGTCGTTTCATGATTAAGGAGTGTGGAGACGACTTTCGATTTAATCGAGAATTTATGGCCTGGATACGTAATGATGTTCCAAAAACTTTAGGTGATGTCGTCGATGAGTGGAAACGCAGACAGTCATTGTAGGTCTGCTCCCCGCTCAAAGCTGCCTGTCATGCCTGCCCTGGAAATAGGCTTATAGTAGGATGTTTCCATTTTTCCTAGGAAAGTCAGCCCCGTATTGTCGACTCAGTGATCATCCTTACGGACGTCAATCAGACTTCCTTTCGCCACACAAACAATGCGACGACGGTTCCATCCTTTATAGCTGTGATGGGCAGTCAGCCCACGCTGAACAATCAGCTGGATCGCAAATTCTCACAGTGCTGCTAGTATCCAAATCGTTACACTGTATTTGCTGCAAACCGGCTTTCTGATAAGCCGGCATTCACTTCGGACTCAGCCTTCAGCAAGGCCCCATCATAAATTGATGGCGAAGAAAGACCCACAGAAGCCGTGGTGCAATAGAGGCGGGTGAAACCCTCACCGGCCAGTGTCGGGCAGGTGCTCTGAATTCCATTGGATGACAGGATAGCGTCTGTGGTTCCATCCGGACGGTAACGGACAACACGACTCCCTCCCCATTCAGCATTCCATAGATAGCCCATGCCATCCACGCAGGAGCCGTCGGGCGCCCCGTTGCCTTCGATTTCGGTGAACACGCGCCGGTTTTGCAGTGAGGGGTAATCGCAGCAGAAGATTTTGCCCTGCATTGAGTCGCTGTAGTAGATCGTGCCACCATCGGGGCTGAAACACAGGCTGTTCGGGATAGCGACATCGGGCAGTGCAAGCGTCTCAACAGTCAGTGTTGCTGCATTAAGTCGATGAAATTTGCCGATAACTTTTACGGGATAACCGTCATCCATTGTCCCAAAGACAAAATTACCGGCACGGTCGCACCGTCCATCACCTATGCGGGTGCCTGATTCTCCCGGTGAGGTGGCCACCTGGGTAAGTAACCCGGTATTGAGATCATAAAAAGCCAGCCTGGATGCGAGCCCCATCAGCAGAATGTGGCTTTGTCCGCTCAGAGCAAAGGAGCCAAGGCGTTCTGGTAGCGACCAGCGCATAACCGCGTCATTGTCTTCTCCTAAGGCGAGCAGCTCACTGCCTTCGATGTCAGTCCAGTAGAGCCTGCGGGTTCTTTCACACCACAGCGGGCACTCTCCCAGTGTATTCCTGACCTCAGCTGCAATTGAAAACATGATAATCCTCCGGATATAAAAGGTCGTAATGCACGATGGCAAAAGTGGATAACGCCGTTACTGCAGAAAACGAGCAGAGAGCCGATCGCCAAAAAGCATGACGGCAAGTCCGATCAGCATGACAACCATTCCCCCCAGCCGAAGTAACGAAACCGGCCGTCGCACGGCACCCAGCAAGCCAAAATGGTCAATCATCTGAGACGAGAGTAGCTGTCCGACAATCGCCAGCCCGAGCAGGGCTGAAAACCCGATTTTAGGCGCGAGCACCACATAGCTGAACAGTGCACATGCGCCTATCATTCCGCCCGCCAGACTCCAGGCGGGTTGGGATGGTATTGCCGCCAGCGATGTCATCAATCCACCCCGCAACAGCGCGTAAATCGCCAGGCTGAACGCACCCGCCGTAAAGGAAAACAGGGCAGCGGTGACCGGGTCGCCGCCCAGTCCGCGTGCCAGCTGGCTGTTCAGTGTCGTCTGCAGGGTGATCCCAAGACCTGCGGCAAAAGCGATTACGTAATAGATCATGCCCATGCTTTTCATCCTGGTCAGTCCGCCTGCATCAGCGGCAGGAAGGTGTCAGCAAAAATGTCAGGCTGGTAGCCAGAGGCTGCAAAAAGGTGCTCACGCGACTCATCAATCGCCGCACGTAGTCGCGCGCTGTCTACGCCCAGCACTTTACCGTTCTGTTTAACGATGCGTCCGCCGATCATGACGGTGTCGATGTTGCTGCGCTCGGCGGCATGAACCACCGTGCCAAAGGCATTTCCCGATGGGTAAAGATTGAGATCACTGGCATTAATCAGCACCAGGTCTGCCTGTTTGCCCGGCGTCAGGCTGCCGACTTTATCCTGCAGCCCTGCACAGGCAGCGCCATCAAGGGTCGCTGCTTTAAGGAGCTGCGCCGCCGGAAGCGTTTTCAGCGCATGTTCAGAGTCGCAGCACTGCTGCTGATGCATACCCATCACGCGCTGCAGGTAAAAGGCCACGCGCATCTCCATAAACATGTCAGTGCTGTATGACGTTTCATTATCAACGCTCAGGCCAGGGTTGATGCCATGACGCTGCGCGGCCTCTATGGCGAACATTCCGCTTTCGATGCCATAGTGCGAATCTGAGCGCGGGCAGACGTTCACCCGGACACCGGCTTCCCGCAGAATTTCCCATCCCCGGTCAGGCAGCGCCGTACAGTGATTGAAAATATTGTCCGGACCCAGCAGCCCCTGCTGATGCAGCGACTCAAGTTCGGCCCCCATCTCAGCGCCAAAGAACTCAGTGACAATCGACAGTCCCAGCCTGCGGGCCTCGGCCCACAACTCTGGCTCCAGCTGGGCCATGACCGCGAGAGAGACCAGGCTTTCAGGATTGTCGGTGAAATACTTATCCTGCAGACGCTGCCAGTTTCCCGGCCAGTGCGCCTTATCCCATTCGCCGGCTACCGGTGCGCCGGAAGCATGAATAGCGCGAATGCCGGTATCAAGCAGGGCCTCGACGGCGGCATCGGAATGCGCTGCGGTTCGGCTGTTGTGCGAGTTATCGATCATCGTAGTGATACCTGCGTCAATAGCGCCCAACGCCGTCAGCAGGTTACCGACATAGATATCGGCAGGCCGGTAATATTTAGCGAACGAGAAGTGCGTGGCGTTGCTGTAGTCGTCCAGGCAGGTGGCGTTAGGGTTAATGCGGCGTAGCTGTCCTTCCCATGCATGGCGATGAGAATCGACCATTCCCGGCATGGCGATCATGTTGCTGGCATCAATGACATGTGCACCCGGCAAATCAAGGTTCTGGCCGACGGCGGTAATCGTTGAGCCGTTGATGAGAATATCGCCGCGCTCAATGTTACCGACGTTCTCGTCCATGCTCAGTATCGTTGCGCCACGAATCAACGTAGCCCGTGAAGTGACATTCTGATTGTTAACAATATTTCGGATGTAGTCGGTCATTAAACCTGCCTCTTTCCTGATTAATGAGGAAACGATACTCCACGCCATTATCCTGAAAAAGATGCTTAAACCGTTTTCATAATTCATAATTCGCGAATAATCAGACTCACTTTTACCCAGGAGCAGGATGATGGATCGGATTCAGGCTATGCAGGTTTTTATAAGGGTTGCTGAAGCTGGAAGCTTTGTGCGCGCGGCAGAGACGCTGTCACTGCCAGCTTCCACCGTCACCAGCACGATTAAAAATCTGGAGAAATACCTGCAGGTGCGTCTGCTTAACCGGACGACGAGGCGGGTCAGACTCACTCCTGAAGGCCTGCAGTATCTTGCGCAGTGCCGGGAAATCCTTTCACTGATTGAACACACGGAATCCAGCCTGACCGATTCCGTCAGGCGGCCCCAGGGGCGACTGCGGATAGATATGCCCGGTGGGATCGCCCATTTTATCGTCATGCCGAATCTGAAAGATTTTTACCGGCTCTATCCGGATATTTATCTGATGATTGGCGTCAGCGACCGGCAGGTTGATCTTGTTCAGGAAGGTGTGGATTGCGTCATCAGAACCGGGGAATTAACCGACTCCACGCTGGTTGCTCGTCCCCTTGGCCGGTTTCGCTGGGTGACCTGTGCCTCGCCGGACTATCTCAGGGAGTACGGTATCCCTGAGACGCCGGAAGCGTTGTCGCAGCATCGGGCAATCCATTACTTTTCCGGTTCGGGAAGACGGACCAATGAACTGCGTTTTACGCGTGGCACTGAGATGCTTTCCGTTCCGGTAGAAGGAGATGCAGCCGTTAACGAAACGGGACTCTATATCAGACTGTGTCTTGAGGGTTTTGGGCTGGCGCAGCTTGCTGAGAATGTGATTTCGGAGAATCTGCAGCAAGGCAAGCTGGTCGAGGTTCTGGCAGACTGGCAGCCACCTTCAGTGCCGGTGACGATGCTCTATCCGCATCAGCGTTTTCTCTCTCCCGCAGTGCGTGCTTTTGCTGACTGGGTCGCCGGGCTTTTCAACGATGGCACAGGTCAAAAACGGTCTTCTCTGTAAAAGGTCAGCTTAAGTAGCAGGGATATTTATCGGAACGATAATGGAGAGTATCCGCAGCAGGAGAACAGAGCGCTCTCCTGTTGTATCGGCAAATTCAGCCCGGCTGCTGTACCGGTTCCAGGTGTGCATTTCGTCCGGCAGCCATTCCTGTGCAGGCACCAGCGACCGCGATTGCTGCGGTCATCAGTAATGGCAATGTCCAGCCTCCGGACAACTCCTGTACTTTGCCCAGCAGCAGCGGACCCATCGCCGCCATCAGATAACCGACGCTCTGCGCCATGCCTGACAGCGCGGCGGCGTCACCGGCATTTTTGGTACGCAGCCCGATGAAGGTCAGGCCCAGCATCATACTGGCACCCGAGCCGAAGCCGAGAAGAGCGGCCCACAGCATCGCCAGATTCGGCAGGTACAGGATGCCGATAAAGGACGCAGCGGTTAACAGGCTGACGCCGGCAGCGGCTGCTTTCTGATCGTTGAGGCGACGCAGCGTGGCCGCCAGAATCAGGCCGGGAATGGCGGTGGTCAGCTGAAGAATGCCGTGTACTTCACCGGCCTGGGCTGAGGAGAGTCCACTGTCCGTTAGAATGGCTGGCAGCCAGCCGACAGCAACATAAAACGGCATCGCATTCAGGCCCATAAATAAGGTGACCTGCCATGCCAGAGGCGAGCGCCAGACCGCGACGGGCGCCGTTTTTTTCTCACCCGATGCTGGCAGCTGATGCTTTTTCTTTAACTGGGGCAGCCATAAAAGCAGCGCAAGCAGAGGCGAAATTACCAGCATCGCCAGTGCGATGTTCCAGCCCCAGCTCAGCGCAAGAGGAATGACAATGACAGAGCCAACTGCGCCAGCGGCGCCCATCGTGATGGAATACGCCCCCGTCACGGAGGCCATATTGCCGGAAAAATCACGTTTGATAAGGCCAGGCAGCAGGACATTGCCCAGGGCAATCCCGATACCGATGAAAATTGTTCCGCCATAAAGCGCCCAGATACTGCCTGTGGAGCGAAGCAGGATGCCTGCAGAAATCACTGCCAGGGCACCAAAAAGGGTGCGTTCCAGACCGAACTTCCGGGAGATAGATGCGCTCAGAGGAGAAAAGGCGGCAAAGGCCAGTAAGGGCAGCGAGTTAAGCAACCCAACGGCAGTCATACTCAGCCCAAAATCATGGCGAATGTGTTCTAAAACGGGAGCGATAGCGGTAAAGGGAACGCGCAGGTTAATGGCAATAAAAAGGATACCGGTTACAAGTATGATTGAAGGCCACTTGTTCGAAGTGTGAGGCATAAATTTGACTTTCTCTGGAAAAAAGAAAGACTTTAAAGTACGCATGAGTTACAGAATATAGATAACCTGACAACATATAGCTAAATCATGCCACTTAATAAGAAAAAACCGGTGACTTCACCTGAAGATTTTGATGCTGATGCTTTCAGTCAGGCTGCTATCGCCCTCCATGTATCATCATCAGGCGAGTATGCCGGGCAGAGTCCGCATGCTCACCGTAAGGGACAACTTATTATCTCTTTGCGTGGTGCAGTGAGTTGTGAGGTTCAGGATGCGCTGTGGCTTGTTCCACCGGGACATGCTGTCTGGGTGCCGGGTGAAACCCCACACAACTGCCGGGTCACGCAGAATGCGGATACCTGCTTTCTGTTTATCGAACCCGGCGCGGCAGCGATGCCGGAAATCTGCTGTACCCTGGCGATTACTTCTCTGGTCCGCGAGCTTGTTCTGTATCTGGCCGGGCAGGAACATGATTATTCTCCTGACAGTAAAACGGCCAGGCTCGCAGCGGTGCTGCTGGAGCATATTCCGGATGTGCCGGTTGAAGCGCTCCATCTTCCCGTATCCGATCATCCTAAAATCCGGAATATGGCGGAGGCACTTTTTAATGAGCCTGATGATCGGCGAACGTTAAAGCAGTGGGCTGCACATCTGGTCACCAGCGAAAGATCGCTGGCCAGGCTGATAAAAGAGGCGACAGGAATGAGCTTTGGGCGCTGGCGTCAGCAACTGCATTTGATGATTGCCCTGAGCCATCTGGCTGAAGGTCAGTCCGTGCAGCGCGTAGCCGGGACTCTGGGGTATGATTCGGTCAGCGCGTTTATTACGATGTTCAGAAAAGCGCTGGGTAAATCACCGACGCAATATTTTTCGTCTCTAAACTAGTGCAAAACAACACAAACTGGATTTTTACAAAGAACGCCAAGGTCCGCTCTTCACTCAAAGCTGGCCTTTAGTTCTCCTCTCCATCGGCGGAATGCACCCTGTTCCGATGACATTCCCCATGCCCCCTTGACCCTTAACGCCATTTCCCCCATCTTCTCGTCGTCCCATGGTGGCAATGACGTTGACGGGGCCGGAGATGAGCACTATTTTTGAGCCGGGTTCACGCGTATAAACAGCAAGGTTCTTCAAGTACTGAACAATCAAAAGCCAGGCAAATTAACCCGGACCATCGTGCCGGTGTTTTCGTGATGACGATTCTTTCTGGGGCGAATGTTGATGAGATTACGTTCACTGCAAGTTCTCTGTTTGCTCAACTTTTTTATCGCGGATGTCCGCGATGGGCTGGGGCCGTTTTTAGGTATATTTCTGGTGTCCCATCACTGGCGGGCAGAAGAAATTGGTCTGGTGATGACGGTGGGGGGCCTGGCCGGATTGTTAGCCACGTTCCCCTCAGGGATGATCGTCGATGCCACGCGTTACAAACGTCTGTTAATTATCACTTCATCCCTGCTCATTACCTTGAGCGCGCTTGCCCTCTGGTATTTTCCGACTTCCGTCGTGGTGATTTTATCGCAAATCATTACCGGTATCGCGGCCGCTATCGTCGCGCCAGCCATTGCCGGCATCACCTTAGGCATCGCCGGTCAGAAAGGTTTTTTGTCGCAGATGGGCCGAAATGAAGCCTTCAACCATAGCGGGAATATGGCGGTGGCGGTGCTGGCAGCGATAACCTGCTGGGTCTGGGGCACGGGTTCCGTGTTTTTACTGATGACCACGATGGCGGTATGCGCCGTGATGTGTACATTAGCGATTAATAAAAACGATATTGACCATGATGTCGCGAGAGGGGTGGAAAAACACGAAGGTCCGACGGTTTCGGTCTCTGTTCTGGCGTTACTAAAGCGACCTGAACTGGCGGTAACGGGGGTGACACTGCTCCTCTTCCACCTGGCCAATGCGGCACAACTGCCGATGTTAAGCATGCAGGTCGCCTCCTCTCCCTCGGGTTCCCTGTTTACGCCTGGCACCTATGCCGCCCTGACGGTCGCGATTTCTCAGGCGGTGATGATTCCCGTTGCATTGCTCACGGCAAGATATGCCGCACAGTATGGCTACGCGAGGCTTATCGTCATTGCGTTGATCGTATTACCTGTTCGTGCCGCGATTGCGTCTTTCTGGGGCAATGAATTTGTTATATTTCCAGTCCAGGCGTTAGACGGTGTCGGTGCGGGAATTTTGGGCGTGGCCGTACCCGGACTTATCGCCTCATTGTTTAATGGCTCAGGACATATCAACGCAGCGCTTGGGCTGGTTATGTTGCTCCAGGGGCTGGGTGCCTCATTCAGTCCGGCGTTGGCTGGCGTCATCGTAAGCCATACGTCATGGAGCTTCGCCTATATGATTTTGGCAGGCATTGCGCTCTGTGCTCTTTTCATCTGGCTGATGTTTAGCCGGTACGTTTTTAATTCACGTCAGCCTGAACAAGAGACGATCTGAGGATCCCGATATGACCGCCTTTCACCAACTTACCGCCACCAGTCTGGGTGGCGAGCTCATCCCGATGGCCGACTACGCTGGCAAGCTGGTTGTGGTGGTGAATACCGCCAGCCATTGCGGCTTCACGCCACAATACGCAGGCCTTGAGGCGCTCTACAAGAAGTATGCTGCACAGGGGCTGGTGGTGCTGGGTTTCCCCTGCAACCAGTTCGGTAAGCAGGAACCCGGCGGTGCCGACGACATCGCGCAGACCTGTCATATCAACTACGGCGTGAGCTTTCCGATGTTCGGGAAAGTGGAGGTCAACGGAAACGCTACGCACCCGCTGTTTCGTTATCTGAAAGACGCCTTGCCCGGCGTGCTGGGTGGGCGGATCAAGTGGAACTTCACTAAGTTTCTGATCGGATGCGACGGCAAACCGCTAAAGCGTTTTGCCCCGTTCACCCCCCCCGAGAAAATGGAAGCCGCTATCCTGGCTGCACTTGAAAGCTAAGGGCTCCTGTTATCTGCTGGTCGTCTAAAACGCCGACGACCCCGATTTTCATCGTTCATCCGTTAACGCGACAGAGCCTGAATCAGCGATACAACCATTCCCCAAAGTAGAGGCGAACAGCCTCCCTGTCATATTTGTCCTCGCCGCGCCATGCTGCGGCCGCCGCTGACCAGTCGCTCTTGCCGTGAATCGGGCGTTCAAAGGATGCAGGCCTGAGCACGTCCAGGTGGGCAAGGATGTCGATGATTGTACGTCGCTCGTCCTTCGACGATTTAACGGCGGCAGCCAGTCGCTTTTCTAGCGCACCCGCATGGTCGGTCGGTTGGCTTGATTCGATGGTCGAGAGGATGCTCTGGAGGATCACGATGTCCTCCTCCGTCGGCTCTGGAATATCGGCGCGTTCCAACTCTTGCAGATCAAACCACGTATAGATCAGCTGGCCGTGACGGACGCCGCCCCACTTAATGCGTTCGAAATTGAGGACGTTGAGATCCTCATTCTCATAGCGCTCAGCGCCAATCGTGAGGCCGGGTACGACATCCCGGCAAACGCTGCAGGTATGGCTCGTGCTCTCTATGGAACCGTCCGGCCGAAAACTTTGCCCGCTGATAACCGGCGCGTATTGATGTGGAACCATTTGACGGGCGAGGTTGTATGAGGCGATGCCTGACCGCCAGTCGAGCCTTTTTGCCGACAGGCTGGCCAGAAAGGCGTGTGCCGCTTTGGTTGGCGACATCCGTTTCGCCATCGCCAGGACTTTCTCCAGACATTCGTCGTGGGTCACGTTGACCGGATCGAACATCATCCCCTGGGATTTGGCATAAGCGAAGTCGTCGGGGGCGGTCTTTTGTTCAGAGAGCCAGCCGCTGCTGCTCCAATATGTTTTGAACAGTATGTTCTTTGCTTTCTTGTCCATGATGGCTTCCGAAAAGTCTGTCGTTGGGCCTGTGCCAGTCGCTCACAATGATGTCATCCAAAAATTTGAGTACATCATTGATGAGTGAAAGCGTAGGGCAGGGACGGTAAGAAGGGGATGTCCGCGCCTCGGTTAAAGCTAAGTGATAATTTCCCTGACCGATAACAGCGAGTTCCTCCTGCAAATAACCGCTAATGTCATGCTGAAAACCACAGGAGACATGATGAAATACAGAATTTCTGGCCTGAGAGCCGAGCAGTTTACCCATCTTTTTGGACAGAGCGATACCTATCTAAAAAGATACGGTGCCATCAGAAAAACGGTAGTGAGCTACCCCGGCTATCCCGACAGAATCTCGTTGTGCGATATCCCTGCTGGCGAAACCGCGCTTCTGATCAACCACATCTACCAGCCTGCAGATACCCCTTATTTCGGCTCTCATGCCATCTATATATGGGAGGGATGTACCCAACAAGGCATTTACCTCAATGAATTACCTGAGGTGATGAAAACCAGAGTGCTGTCATTGCGGGCCTATGATGAAAATCACTTTTTAAGACGGGCAGATATCTGTGAGGGACAATTTTCTGAAAATCTTATTGGCCTTTTTTTTTCCGATCCGCTGATTAGTTATATCCAGATACACAATGCGAAACAGGGATGCTATGCCTGTTGCGCTGAGCGTTCTGAATGAACCTTCAGACCTCTGCCACCAGATTGAAACGCCGCATCTGTCGGTTCAGTGAAGCTTACGAGTCTGACGGTAAGTGTCAGAAACCCACAAATTCTAACCACGACGTCCAGAACTCCTGCTTAAAACCAGTTTAATGGCTTGCTCCAAGATACTTTCACATGCATTTATATACTTTTTATTGCATTATGTTGACTATCTATTTTTATGTATATAGTTGACTAATACTTTACTAAGGAGATGTATATGAGCGATTCAGCTCTGGTTGTATTCACTGCCCGTGGTCTTGATCGTCTGATAAGTGATGGAGGATCTAGCGCCTGGGTTCTCAGTGAAAAACGTGCATCGCGTTGTAAATACGTGGTTTGTGTACAGAACAGAGACCCTGCTGATAATCATAATGACGACTGGGGAACCGTAACCGCCCCGCACAAATACGCCTTTTTTATTGGCATGATATCGGACGTCCTACTTTCCCCTGAATGGGATGGAAAGCATCCTAAAAGATGGCTAGTCAAAGTCAGCCAGTACGCTGAAGTAGCATACCCGGACATGTGGGATGGCGCTCGAAACCCCGTTGCTTACTCATCACTTTTTGAATTGGGTATTGAGGAAAATAAACTAAAATTCAAAAAGATGCCTGAAGTGACGATTGAGCCACCTAAGGCTGTACTTGAGGAAGATCCTTTCCCAGAAGGGATAACAATTCAGCAAGCGAAGATACTGTTATCTAAAAAGTATGAGGTTTCAGTCGATAGTATTGAAGTTATCATTCGCGCCTGACGACATTGCTGCAAATGCGGCGCATTAATCTGAGTTTTAGGAGGCTGTATGGATAAGTCATGGGACGGTAATTTTAAGGATATCCCTTTAGATCATTTCGAAAAGATGAAGTCGGCTGCACGCGATCTTGCGGAACGACGCAGAAAATCTGAAGATCCGAAAGTAAATGACAAGAATATCTGTATACGTATCGGTATGTCAGGAACAGGCGTCAGGCCTAACTATCAGGTTGAACTTCCTAATGGTCGAATTATTGCCATAAATGGTATTAATCATGAAGAATTCGGCGTTGAGCAGTTCGACAGTGACTGGATTTCCCGGCCTTATAGCATCGATCAGCTCAATACTATGCGCATGTTCGGAGGCACTCTTGAGTCATAACCTGAGAGAGTTAACAGAGCTGCGCATCTAAGCTCTGTGCCCTTGCCATAAGACCCCTCCGCAGAGGCCCGAAACGCCTCTTCTGATGGTTCGGCGATGCTGGTTAAAGAAGTTGGGCTGATGGCCCGTCCGGGCAGGGAGTTGGGAGGATATTGTTATTAATGTCTCAAATGTTATGTGAGTTCAACGGTTTATTGTGTTGGATCCATCGGTTGAATTCACAGCCAACATCGCGATACGTTAATAACCCGGGGGCTGGTCAATATACTCCATGGAAGAAGTCACCCACATCACGGTTCAGGGCGTTCTGTCAGGCGGACATGCCTTGCCAATAACATCAGCCAGAAATTCCATGACCATCACCGCGAAGGGATCGCGTCTGTACTCTGGATAGGCAACCAGCCACATGCTCCTGCCTGGGGGGCGCGAACTGACAGGCAGTTTTATCAGCGAGCTGTCATTGTCCCCCATAAAGCAGGGTAACGTCACCACGCCCAGCCCACTCCTTGCAGCCTGCTGCTGTGCCATCAGATCGCTGGCCCTGAATATAATCCGCCTTCCGTCCAGCAGGGATTCCAGCCATTGCTGCTGCGTCACATGATCCAGCGAGTTCTCGTAGGCAATGAATACCCAACTGTCGGGCGGCTTATCCAGCCAGCAAGGTGAAGCATACAGACCGAAACGCATCGTCCCGATACGGCGCGTCAGCAAATCGGGATCATCCGGTCTTGTCAGACGGACCGCGATATCAGCCTCGCCTTTGTTCAGTTGAACATGATGGGATACGCCTGATAATGAGAGTGAGATAGTCGGGTGACGCTGCGTAAACTCAGCCACGGCCGGTGCAATCAGCTGTGCAGCCACCGCGGGGGATGCGCTGATCCTGACAGCCGCCGCTGGCGCAGCAGACAGCGACTTCGCCTGTATACCCACCCGGTCGGCAATCCTGTTCATTTCATCAGCCAAAGAGGCGATGACTTTGCCTTGTTCCGTCAGCGCGGTACGCCGGGGCAATCGTTCAGTAAGACGAAGGCCGAGCGAAGTTTCGAGGGCGGCGATGCGGCGGCTTACGGTGGCATGGTCAACGTGAAGCTCTTTTGCCGCAGCGGACATGGAACCCCAGCGGGCCAGAGCAAGAAAGTAATGTAAATCCTGCCAGTCCATTCACTCTTTCCTTGTGCATTTTTACACATACATGGTTCTTTTATACCCGTATTTTTCCTGACATAAACGACTTTATAATTTTTCTCACGTAAACAGTGAGGACAGCAATATGTCAGTAGCCATCGTTATCAGTCAGCCGGGCGGTCCCGACGTCCTTAAAGCCATTGAAATGACGCAGAATGAACCGGGCCCCGATGAAGTTCAGATTCAGCATGAGGTGATCGGCGTCAACTTTGTGGATATTTACTTCCGTTCAGGGCTTTACCCTTTGTCCTCTTCCCCGACAGTGCCCGGCTTTGAAGGGGGCGGAGTGGTAACGGCCGTGGGGCATAACGTTCGCGCATTTATCCCCGGGGACCGCGTTGCTTATACCGGGAACCCGATGGGAGCCTATACAGCACTCAGGAATATCCCTGCCAGTCGGCTCATTAAAATACCCGATGGGGTAACGATTCGGACCGCCGGAAGCTCGATGCTGAGGGGGCTTACCGCACATATGTTGCTTCACAAGGTACGGGAGGTTAAAGCGGGTGACTGGCTGCTGGTTCATTCTGCCGCGGGCGGTCTGGGCCAGATTGTCACCCGCTGGGCAACCATGAAAGGTGCCAGGGTGATTGGGACAACGGGGTCCGCTGCTAAAGTGAACATTGTGCAGAATGCAGGGGCCGCTGAAGTGCTGCTTCATACCGATGCGGCATGGGCGGAAACCGTGCGCGAAATTACGGAGGGTCGCGGGGTGCATCTTGCCATTGATGGGATTGGAGGAAACATGCTTGCTGCAACGCTCGGCGTGGTGCGTCCTTTTGGCATCGTCGCAAGCCTGGGTCAGCCTGCCGGGCCTATTCCACCGGTGCGTGTAGAGGATCTTGGCTTCGCCCGCTCAATCGCACTGATGCGGCCAAGTTCCATTGCCTATGCTGACGACGCCGATCTCTACAGACAGGGGGCCAGCGACCTCATGGCGGCCCTGCAGAATGGACTGGAAAATCCCGTCGGAGCGGAATATTCCCTGACGCAGGCGGCGAAAGCACATGCTGACCTCGAAGCCGGACGCACAACAGGAAGTGTGATACTGACCGTGTAGATTCCGTTGTTACAAGGGTAAAAGCAGAACCCGCCTCTTCTGCTTTTACCCATTACATTAAAAGATGTCTGTGATTTTCCGCATTGATAACGGCTTGTGGGCTGCTCCGCTAGCTGAACGGAGGCGATGTCCCCGGCGTGGTTAACGTGTCAGTGAAATGTCCTGCTTTGTGTTTCTGTCGGTGATGAAGAGACTCTGACCCGGAAGGCAATAATCAGCGCGGCACTGAACATGATGCATGCCGCTGTGATAAATACCCCCGTCACGCCGTTGATGCCATATATCAGGCCACCGATGGCCGCACCGGCAGCAATGGAGGATTGAACGGCGGCGACCACCATACCTCCCGCACTCTCTGCTTCATCTGGAAGCGTCCGTGCGACCCAGTTTGACCACGCCACCGGTACGCCGCCAAATGCCAGGCCCCACAGCATCACCAGCATCGTGAGCCCCACTATCGATAGTGGCATGATGATCATGCCCAGTGCGGCTGCACCCACCAGAGCGGGCATCATGATGAGCGTCAAACGCAAGCTGCGTTCCATCAGCCATCCCGCCGACAGCGTCCCGCAAAAGTTAGCCAGTCCAAATCCGAGCAACAGTAACGCCAGCCCTTCGGCATTCACCTGTGCGAGACCTTCCAGCGCAGGCCGTATATAGGTAAAAAGCGCGTACTGGCCGGTGTGTGCCAGCACGCACCCCATCATACCGATGCTAACACCAGGCCGTCGCAGCAGAGAAAAGACCGATGCCGTTTTACTCCGAATCAGCGGTGGCATTCCGGGCAGCGTGAAATACTGGAAAAGCAAAGTGACGACACCCACCGCGGCAGCGGCAATAAAGGCGCTACGCCAGCCCCAAATCCCCCCCAGATAGCTTCCCAGCGGCACGGCAACCACCGTACCTACCGCGATACCACTAAAAATGATCGACAGGGCGCGCGGCACCAGCCTTTCTGGCACCAGGCGCATCGCCACCGCCGCAGCCATGCTCCAGAATCCACCCAGTGCGATACCCAGCAAGACGCGCATTGCCAGCAGCATGACAATGCCTGAAGAGAGCGCCACGAGCAGGTTTGAAAAGACCATCAACGCAGTGAAGCTCAACAGTACGGCGCGCTTGTCAAACGCACGCGTAAATCGCGGGACCAGTAATCCGGCAAATAACGCAATGACCGCCGTCGCCGTGACGGCCTGTCCGGCAAGAGATTCGGACACACCAAAATCCTGAGCCATCGGGGTTAATAAACTGGCCGGCAGGTATTCAGCGGTGAGTAGGCCAAAAACGCCCATGGTTAACGAAAACACCGCCCGCCAGGCGGGCCGGATTGGCTCATCGGTGGTTAATACGGCTTTGTGCTGCCTGATAGAGGCTTCATTGGTCATGACTGAGTTTCCAGGTAAAGGGGTTAAAGGATGAAGTCTATTCAGGTGTCGCTGGATGAGCTATGCTCTAAAAGCCTCCTTTATTACCCGAAAACCCGAATATGGTTATGACTTCACCTTTTGCCCTCTCATCTGAACTGATCAGTGAACTGCTTTCTGGACTGCGACTTAACGGTGTGCGGTATCAGCGTATTCAAACGGGCAATACGTTTGGATTGAATTTCCCCTGCCGCCCCGGCCATGCTTACCTGCACTATGTCGCGGTGGGGGATGCGGTGCTTCAGACTGCAAACGGCGATTGTTTCTCGCTTTCAGCCGGGGAAGCCCTGTTTATTCCCCACGGCGGAGAGCACCAGCTAATGTCGGCAACAGCCGCTGACGTGATGGATATCGATGATTTTGAAACGGTACCCCTGGATGAAAACGTGAGTGGCATTGATACCTGTCCCAGCACCCAGGAAACGCCAGGTGCCGTGCTGTTCTTTGGCTGCATGGAAATTGATTTGGGAAGCATGCAACGACTGGCAGGCGTGATGCCTGAGGTTATGCGTGCTGATGCGAAGGGGGCTAACTGGCCGGGACTGATGCATATCCTGGATGCGATGAAGCGTGAGATATGCTCCGGACGCGTGGGCTATGCCGGGATTCTTGCCAGGCTGGCCGATGTGGTTGCGGCGATGTTTATCAGAGGGTGGGTCGAAGGCGGTTGCGGCACCAGCCAGGGGCTCGCTGCAGCACTGCGCGATCCGCGTCTGGCTCGGGCCATCCTGGCGATTCACCGCGAACCGGGCCGCGACTGGAGCGTGGCAGAACTCGCCGCTGAATCGCATATATCCCGATCCGCCTTCGCCGAAAGGTTTCAGACCACGATCGGAATCCCACCGTTGCGGTATGCCACGGAAGTGCGGATGCACCTTGCTGTCCGCTGGTTATCGTCAGAAAAAATCACCGTCGACCTGGTATCCCAGCGGCTGGGCTACTCCTCACAGGCCGCTTTCAGCCGGGCTTTTAAGCGTGTAACAGGCAAGTCTCCCGGCGCAATGCGTATCCTTAACTGACAGAGCGTTATCCTCTGGCCTTTTCTAAACGGATATCAGTGTCATTAATATCCGTTTTATTACCCCAGCCGAGATGCAGATAAACGTTCGCAGCACGGCTGTTCTTATCGGTTTCCAGCCAGGCGATACCATGGTGTTTGAATAATTCCTGCTCAGCGGCCATCACCAGTCTGCGTCCCGCTCCCTTGCCTTCATATTCCGGGAGAACAAATGCCGCAAACAGGCAGCCTTCATCCGGCAAAATCATGGAGAAACCGATGATTTTTTCGCTTTCAACCGCAACCCAGGCGCAAGGGCTGTTCTGAATCATATCGGCCACCAGGCTTTCAGTGATCCCCATCTGGCGCATTTCTTCACGACTCAGATGATTTTCAATAACCGAGGTTCTGACGTCGAAAATACGCTCTACATCAGAAACTCGCGCTGATCGGATAGTGATATTCATTATCATTATTCATCCGGTGAAATGATCGGACTGCTCGCTCACATTGAATATGCTGGCAGTCCGTAGGGTTCCAAAAGCTAACGGGTCAGCTGTTACTTCTTCTTATTCAGCATCGACTGTAAATCCGCAAAAGGATTATAGGTGGCAGCACCCACGTCTTTTTGCGCATCTTCTCCCGCCACAACGGTGGTGCCGTACTGGTCAGCTTCGGTGTACTTCGAGTGTTCGTGGTCATGGCAATACAGGCACAACAACTCCCAGTTACTGCCATCTTCCGGGTTATTGGTGTGATCATGATCCATATGGTGAACCGTTAATTCGCGCAGGTTGGAATAAACGAACTCGCGCGCGCAGCGCCCGCAGACCCACGGATAGATTTTGAGTGCTTTCTCACGGTAGCCGCTTTCCAGCCGTGCGTAGTTTTTGGGGATCAGAGCCATTGCCGATATTACCTGTTCTAAAGGGAGCATTTAACGAGAATGCCTTCAATATATCCCATAATCGAACATAAGGAGAAATCAAACAGGGAAGTGCAGGGAGGCGCTGGGGGGGGGAGGGCACAGTCCGGATTGATCAGATCGCCCAATCCGGACTGCGTTGTTTCAAATGATCGACGGCCTGACGCCGTTATTTCGCCAGCAGTTCTTTACGCACGATTTCTGCGCCTGCACTTAATGCATCCAGCTTGCCGCGTGCAACGCCACGCGGTAACGGGATCATGCCGCAGTTGGTGCAAGGATAGAGCTTGTCGGCATCAACATACTGCAGGGCTTTGCGCAGCGTCGCGGCGACTTCTTCAGGCGTCTCAATGTTATTGGTTGCCACATCAATGGCACCAACCATCACTTTCTTACCGCGAATGAGTTCCATCAGCTCCATAGGAACATGCGAGTTCATACATTCGAGTGAGATAATATCGATATTAGATTTTTGCAATTTCGGGAAAATCTGTTCGTATTGTCTCCACTCGGTGCCCAGCGTCTTTTTCCAGTCGGTATTGGCTTTGATGCCGTAGCCGTAGCAAATATGGACAGCGGTTTCGCATTTAAGCCCTTCGATAGCGCGTTCCAGGGTGGCAATACCCCAGTCATTCACTTCATCGAAGAAAACATTAAATGCAGGCTCATCAAACTGGATAATATCAACGCCGACAGCCTCTAACTCTTTGGCTTCTTCGTTGAGAATTTTGGCAAATTCCCAGGCGAGTTTTTCGCGGCTTTTATAGTGGTTATCATATAGCGTATCGATCATGGTCATCGGGCCCGGCAAGGCCCATTTGATCGGCTTATCGGTTTGCTGACGTAAAAACTTAGCGTCTTCCACAAACACCGACTTCTTGCGGCTGACAGGGCCGACAACGGTTGGCACACTTGCATCATAGCGATCGCGAATTTTAACGATCTCACGTTTCTCAAAATCAACACCCTCAAGGTGCTCAATAAACGTGGTAACAAAATGCTGGCGTGTTTGCTCACCGTCGCTGACGATATCAATACCGGCCTGCTGTTGATCGTCCAGGCACAAACGCAGCGCATCTTTTTTGCCGTCGGCTAATTCCTGATCCTGCAATTTCCACGGGGACCAGAGTTGCTCAGGTTGTGCAATCCATGAAGGCTTAGGTAAGCTGCCAGCCGTGGACGTGGGCAATAACTTTTTCATAATAGAAACCTTGTATTTGTTTAATCAAAGAACGGGATCAGCAGACCATTGTTCAAGAAGAGTTTGATATGGTTTGATGAACTTCTCTTCAGTGAACTTTCCTTGTTCAACAGCCAGCTGGCTACGTTCTTCGCGATCGTAAGTAATGAGCGTTAATGAATGGTCCCGCTGCGTCAGGTTGGGTTGATAATGCTTTCCTGCTGCAGAATTGGCATTGTAAATCTCTGGTCGGTAGATCTTCTGGAACGTCTCCATCGTACTGATGGTGGCGATAAGCTCCAGATCGGTGTAATCATTCACCAGATCCCCTACGAAATAAAAAGCTAACGGCGCAACACTGTTTGCAGGCATGAAATAGCGCGCCTGTAAGCCCATTTTATTGAAATAGTGATCGGTCAGGGACAGTTCATTCTGCTGGTATTCGATGCCCAGAGCAGGATGCTGATAACCCGTCTGATGATAGGTGTTTTTGCTTGAGACGCTCAGGCAAATCACCGGCGCTTTGGAGAAGTTTTCTTTGTAGATATCTGAATCCACAAAGCGTTTAAAGATATTGCCATGCAGGTCGCCAAAGTTAGCGGGGATGCTAAATTCGGGTTGGTTTTTATTATGCTCTGGCAATACCACACTGAAATCATAATCCCGCACGTAAGAGGAAAAGTTATTTCCTACGATACCTTCAATGCGTTCATCTGTTTTCTTATCAATAATATTGGTTTTTAAAATCTCAATCACCGGGAAGCTATCGTTATTGCCTTCGACAGCAATATTCATCTCAACGGAGATGATTTCCAGTTCGACAGCGTAACGATCCCCTTTGGGATTATCCCCATGCGCCAGGGAATTAAAGCGATTGTTCATCATCACTAAGGCGTTGCGCAGGTTTTCCTGGCGTTTTGAACCTCTGGCCAGATTAGCAAAGTTGGTTGTGATACGCGTATTTTCGGATGGATTATAATTCTCATCGAAACAGATTTTTTTTATGGTAAACGCAAAGTTATTATTCATCGTAATCTGGTATCCTAATTTCCGCTACAAACCTGAGCTTACTTCTTGCACTTTTCATGAAGCTGCAATTTTCTTTTCAGGTTCCAACATTCAGCCGTCTGCACACATTCTATAGTGCATATTTTATGCCAGAGTCACTGGGTGAGGGGAAGTGATATAATTTCACAGCAACATGAGCGATTTTCATGATCGCGGGTAGAAGAAGGAAAGAGGTGAGCGGAAGTTCATCATACTCTCCAACCGCTCCGGGTTCACTCACATTCCACGTCCCACTTTGCCTCTTATCCGCCGTCACCTGCCTGCCGTTCCTCGCGTACCCGTAATTTATCGTCCAGACTTACCGCAAAGGCATAGTCTGCGCAGGCATTGTGTTTTACACTGCGCGCTGAAAATTGAGTAGATTAACGATTAAGTAGGCGACAATGGCGATGAACGGCACGATCACAACCTGGTTTAAAGATAAAGGCTTTGTATTTATCAAAGATGAAAACGGCGATAACCGTTATGTCCATGTGATTAAAATCGCCAATCCTGAGCTGATTAAGAAAGATGCGGCGGTGACTTTCGAGCCCACCACCAACAGCAAAGGGCTGTCAGCTTATGATGTGAAAGTGATACCCGAAAGTTCCTACATCTATATCGCGGGGGAGCGCCTGAAGCTCACCTCGATCAAGTCTTACCTGGTGTACAGCGAAGAAGTCCCTGCGGAAACCCGCATTGATAAAGAAAATACGGTGCTATCTGTGGGCATACTGATGAACAGCATCCGGCCAAAATCAGCCACTCAGCCGGGTGAAATGCGTACGGTAAAAAAACTGGCGATCACCACTTTCCAGGGAACAACCCTGATCTTCTCGGAAGATGAGATCGACATCGACAGCACGGTGAAGTTGCTTAAGGTCTGACACCATCCGGACTGATCCCTGTGCCGAAATCCTGCGCCATTGAGCGGAAGGATTTCGGCATCGCTGACGGCCTTTGAGAACGTCCCCTTCACACATTTCCCCACTGCCTGTCATCCGGCGGCACGAAATCATTAACAACAAAAAGCCCGCTCAGGTTTCCCTGAGCGGGCTTCTTAAATTTGGCTCCTCTGACTGGACTCGAACCAGTGACATACGGATTAACAGTCCGCCGTTCTACCGACTGAACTACAGAGGAATTGTTGGAACGGGGCGCATGATATCCAGCAGGGCAGGGGATGTCAAAGGCTGTTTTCACGCTTTAGGTTCAACTGCTGAATAAAGCAGCATACTGAACAAGCCTATGTGATTTTTACCACAAAAATCGTGCTTTTGCGTATTGCGTTGCAGGATGCGGTGGGACTTGCAGCGGCGTTACATTCATTTTCGCCAGGGCGATCACGTTTGTTTCATTTTGACGTTGAATCACAGTGTTGCGAAATATACATTTCATCAATATTGAATTTTTGTTCCATTTCCTGTTCCCTACATCTAAGGATTTATCATGAAAAAAGTCAGAATTGGCCTGATCGGTACCGGTTATATCGGACGCTGCCACGCGATTGCCTACTCTCAGGCGCCGACCGTGTTCAACCTGAAAGGGGAATTGGTTCGTGAGATGCTGGCGGAAGTGAACCCGGAACTGGCCAGCGCGCAGGCGGCCACACTCGGCTTCAATCGTTCAACCGGAGACTGGCGTGAACTGGTTGCGGATGAAAATATCGACGTTGTTGATATCTGTGCCCCTAACTTCCTGCATAAAGAGATGGCGCTGGAAGCCATTCGCCACGGCAAACACGTCTACTCCGAAAAACCCCTTGCGCTGGATGTCGCCGATGCTGAAGAGATGGTGCGTGCAGCCGAAAAAGCCGGGGTGAAAACGCTGGTGGGTTTCAACTATATGAAAAACCCGACCAGCCAGCTGGCGAAAGAGATTATTGCCCGTGGCGAAATCGGCGAGGTGGTGCACTTCTACGGCACGCACAATGAAGATTACCTGGCGAATCCGAACACCCCGCTGGACTGGCATTGTCAGAAAGCGCTGGCGGGCCTCGGCGCACTGGGCGACCTGGCCGCGCATATTGTCAACATGGCGCACTATCTGGTGGGCAACATTGATGAGGTTAGCGGCGATATGATGACGGTCATCAAGCAGCGCCCGGACCCGAAAAATCTGTCCCAGCTGCGTGATGTGGAAAACGAAGATCAGGCCAGCGCACTGCTGCGTTTTGCTAACGGCGCACACGGCGTGATTGAAACCTCGCGTATCGCCTGCGGCAGCAAAATGGGCCTGACCTACGTGGTGACCGGCACCAAAGGCAGCATCCGTTACACCCAGGAGCGCATGGCGGAGCTGGAGCTGTATATCCATGATGACCCGGCCGGTCGCCAGGGCTTTAAAACCATTCTGACTGGCCCGGCGCACCCGGATTATGCGGCGTTCTGTATTTCTGCCGGGCACGGTATTGGCTTTAACGATCAGAAAACGGTGGAAGTGCGCGATTTGATTAACGGGATTGCCGCCGATGACCGTATGTGGCCAGACTTTGCTGAAGGTTTGCAGGTATCGAAAGTGCTGGAGGCGATTGCCCTCTCTGCCGCCGAAGGGCGTTGGATGAAAGTGTAAATTTTTACTCAGGCCGGGCTTGCCCGGCCTTTTTAGCGTAAGCCATTTTTTCCCGCCTCTTCTCCGTTGTCATAAGCGATTTAAATTCCCCGCCATTAAATGTATGATAATAAGACTCATTTTCAATGAAATGGCTAAGATGAAAAAACTGTTCTCCTTCCCGGTGCTGTGTGCACTGCTGGTGGCTGCCGCACTGATCTTTGTTGTATCCGTCCGCAGCTGTTCAACTCAGTATTCAGAGTCGCAACCCGCCTCGCCACCGGCTGCGGCCGCAGCTGTTGCGCCAACAGGCGCACAGCAGGGCTGGCCGCGTACGCTGCAAACCCCTAAAGGGCCACTGACTCTGACTAAGGCCCCGGAACGTATTGTCTCCACCAGCGTGACCATTACCGGAACGCTGCTGGCAATCAATGCGCCGCTGGTCGGTTCCGGCGGCACCAGTCGTAACAGCACGGTGTCGGATGACCAGGGTTTTTTTAAACAATGGAGTGCAGTGGCGAAGCAAGTCAATCTGCAACCCCTCTACATTTCTGAACCGAACGCCGAGGCGATTGCCGCTGCGGCGCCGGACCTGATTGTGATTGCCGCCACGGGCGGTGATTCAGCGTTAAAGCTCTACGATCAGCTGTCGGCTATCGCCCCGACGCTGGTGATCGACTACGGTGATAAAAGCTGGCAACAGCTGGCTGTGCAGTTAGGGGAGATCACCGGGCATGAGAAAGACGCCAGCACCGTGATTGACCGTTTCGAGCAACGGGTGCAGGCGGTGAAGCAGGCGATCACGCTGCCACCCCAGCCGGTTTCCGCGCTGGTTTATTATGAAGATGGCCGCGGTGTGAATTTGTGGACCCTGGCATCAGCGCAGGGCAAGCTGCTGTCGGAACTGGGCTTTACGCTGGCGATGCCACCCGCGGAAGTGCAGGGCGGCACCAGCATGGGTAAGCGTAACGATATTATTCAGCTGTCAGGTGAGAATATGGCGGCCGGTCTCACCGGGAAGAGTATGTTGCTGTTCTCAGCAGATGACGAGACGGTGGGGCGCGTACGGGCCAATCCCTTCCTTGAGCATCTGGAGCCGGTAACGGCTGAGCGGGTCTATGCAATGGGCCCGGATACGTTCCGTCTGGATTATTACAGTGCCAGCAATATGCTGGACAGTATTGAGCGGCATTTTAAGTCCCACTAAGGTGGGATGTCCTCACCCAAATAAACCGCAGAGATCGCCATATTGTGGCAGTTTTAAAACTAACAGCGAGCAACGGTGCTGCGGGGATGGGGCCAGTTTGAGGTAAGCCGGACGTCACGCGACAGGACGTCGCGTGCCGAGGCCCGCAGGGATGCGGCAGTTGCCGATCCGGCGTGCTCAAACTGGCCTCAGACCTGAAGCCGAATGATCAGCCACTCATTTTTGTGGGGATTCATCAGGGGCCTGGTCAGCCGTCGTTGTTTTCACTCTCCCGGCAATAATCCTCTGTTATCACTGAATAATCCCGCGGCGCGAAGGGATGCGGTACACCTTTTATCATCATGAACTCAGAAACAATAATGCGGCGCATCATCCTTCTCTCGGTGGGTGAACGTAATGAGATCTCCACGTTTAACTCACCGGACTCCGGAAATTGATAGTAAGTGTCTGGGATGCATAGCTGATTATTAGCAATTTTTAAAGCAGGGAAATCCCTGTTGAAACCCGACCTCGGCGGTGCATCTCTGTCTCTGATAGAAAGGTAATGTGCGTAATAGTCGCCGGCATTGTTAATCTGGAAACAGAATCCGGCATCCGTTCTGGAAACCTGTCCGATCTCAAGCGAGGGGAAGTGATCTCCCAACCAGCAGCCAGTCAGTAACAAAGAGAGAAGAGCGGGCAGGAGGGGATTATTGATTTTCATATGGCATACATATCCCTGAGTTCATCCATAAGTCATCACTGATGACCGACCGTAACGGCAGGTCGGCCACTACGGTCGGTGGCCGGGCACCAGGATACGTTGCAGGGTTCGACCTTCAGTTCCTGTGGAAACGGTCCGACGGCTTGCACAACGGTGTGGTCAGTCGCTGTTTTTTTCCCTCTCCCGGATATAATCAACCGTTAGCACGGAATAATCCCTCGGTGCGAAGGGATGCGGTACACCCTTTATCGTCCTGAACTCAGATATAATGATGCGGCGTATCATTCTTCTTTCGGTGGGAGAACGTAATGATATATCCACGTTAATTTCACCGTAGTCCGGAAATTGATAGTAAGTGTCTGGGATGCATAGCTGATTATTAGCAACTTTTAAAGCAGGTAACTTGCGGTTGAAACCTGATCTTTCAGGTGCATGTCTGTCTCTGATGGAAAGATAATGTACGTAATAGTCGCCGGCATTGTTAATCTGGAAACAGAATCCGGCGTCCGTTCTGGAAACCTGCCCGACTTCATACGGCGGGAAGTGATCCCCCAACCAGCAGCCAGTCAGCAATAAAGAGAGAAGGGTGGGCAGGAGGGGATTATTGATTTTCATTACAGACTCCATGGGAATGATCGAAGCGTGTATTTATACTGGCTCAATAATTCTTCATCGGATAAATCATCACAGTTAGTACATAAGGTATTTGACTCCCAGTCACCACGTCGGTCAGGCTGTGTAAGGATATAATAATCCGCGATAATCTGGGCTTGTTGCTCCATACCATAAGTGCTAAGCGGCCAGCTGTCTAAAGCATATTCATACTTTGCAGCCCAGCTAGCGAGCCCCCTTAACTTCACTTTCATGCCGTTCTGATATTGCCATACGTGCGAACGCTCATGAATAAAAGTTTGTTGGCGAGTTATATCCGCTCTTGAGAAGTCAGGTCTATAATCCTCCCGAAAATACATTTCTCCATTGGGTGACATCGAGACCCGTTGCAGTTGTAAGCCTAAAGGCAAGTAACTTCCTTTATGGACCCACACTTTGCCGTAGTTTATGGTGTCGCGAAAAATATCTTTCGCCATCTTAATCTCACCCAATGTCATCAGGCGCAGACTTCCATCCTTAGTTTCCTTAAATGGCATACATATCCTTAATTTCATCCATAAGTCATCACTGATGCTCAAGCATAACAACGGCGTATTTTATTGGAAATTCGTTGATGTGCGATTTTCCGCTATCGCCATTTATGAATTCAGCTCATAACGACGGCCTGATTACCGGACATTATCTTCTGATGGCAAACCGCTACTCTACCGTTCTCCCTTTCTGTCCCGATGGATTGTCATGACTGACTCTCAGGCGCATACGCCGTTAGCCACCCCAAAAACCACCGGCTTTACCTTTGTACTGATCCTCAGTGCACTAATGGCCATTACCTCGTTATCGACCGATATTTATCTGCCCGCCATGCCCGTGATGGCGAAGGATTTACAGGGCGATGCGGAGCTGACCATCACCGGCTTTTTAATCGGTTTTTGCATAGCTCAACTGGTCTGGGGACCGATCAGTGACCACTTCGGTCGGCGTTTGCCGATGTGCATCGGTATGGTGCTGTTTGTAATGGGGTCGGTGGGCTGTGCCTTATCCACTGATATCGTGCATATCGTCTTCTGGCGGGTATTTCAGGCGCTGGGTGCCTGTACCGGGCCGATGCTGGCCAGGACGATGATCCGCGATCTCTATAGCCGCAGCCGTGCGGCGCAGATGATGTCCACGCTGATGATCGTCATGGCCATTGCCCCGATAGCCGGGCCGCTGCTGGGGGGGCAGATGATTCACATCGCCTCCTGGCATGCCATTTTCTGGCTGCTGGCGATAATCGGTGCCGTGATGCTGCTGGCAATCGCCTGGCTGCCTGAAACTCTGCCTGAATCAAAACGGGTGAAAGCCTCCCTGTCCGGTGCCTTTCGCAATTATTACCGCTTACTGACGCATGCCACCTTTATGCGCTTCACGCTTTGCGTGACGTTTTATTATGTCGCGGCCTATGCGTTTATTACCGGCTCACCCTTTGTTTACATCTCGTATTTTGGTGTTGAACCCGCGCATTACGGCTGGCTGTTTGCCGTGAATATTGTCGGATTAATGGCGGTCAGCATGGTGAACCGACGGCTGGTACATCGCTATCCGCTGGAAACCCTGCTTAAGTGTGCCGCCTCCGTTGCTGCACTTGCCGCACTGCTATTAGCGGTGGCGACCGGGTCTGGCATGGGCGGGATAGGCCTGATTATCGCGGCGGTATTCGTTTTCTTCTCCATGAACGGCATTATCGCGGCAACATCGACCGCAGCTGCGCT
Source organism: Erwinia sp. MYb416 (assembly GCF_037479575.1). NCBI lineage: Bacteria > Pseudomonadati > Pseudomonadota > Gammaproteobacteria > Enterobacterales > Erwiniaceae > Erwinia > Erwinia sp. MYb416. Next base: position 264,377 of record NZ_JBBGYT010000439.1, on the reverse strand, counting down.
GGATGCTGCGCCGGAGATGGCGGGTTCGGCATCGGCACTGGTGGGATCGTTGCAGTACGGCAGCGGCATTATCTCATCGCTGCTACTGGCGCTGTTTAGCGATGGCACGCCCTGGACCATGGGCTGGATTATCGCACTCTTTACCCTGGCCAGTGCCGTAATGGCACTGACCACGCGCACAACGAAAATAGTCATATAGACTTGATCTACCGGCTGATGAGCGTTGTTCAGGAAAGGGGGGGAATGGCGTTCATTCAGAAAAGAGGTATTCCCGGAAAATAGCTGGATTTAACAACAATAATAAGGCGGGAGCAGCAATGAAAAAGATAGCCATCATCGGGGCGGGACCAACAGGCATTTATACGTTTTACGCACTGCTGGGCAATCCGCAACCGCTGTCTGTCTCTGTCTATGAGCAGGCCGCCGAGGCGGGCGTCGGCATGCCCTACAGCGATGAAGATAACTCGCGGATGATGCTGGCCAATATCGCCAGTATTGAAATTCCGCCTGTTTTTATCACCTATATTGCGTGGCTGCGCACCCTGAGTGACAGCCATCTGGCCCGCTATGGCGTCGAGGCTTCTTCCCTGCATGTGCGGCAGTTCCTGCCGCGGATCCTGCTGGGTGAATATTTCCGCCACCAGTTTCTGGAAATCGTCGCTCAGGCTAAACGTCAGGGTTTTGAAGTCAATATCCACGAAGCGTGCCAGGTGACCGATCTGGAAGCCACCTCCCAGGGCGTGCATATCTGGGCGCAGGGTGAACGCATCCCGGCGCTGTTTGATCTTGCGGTGATTGCCACAGGGCATGTCTGGCCTGATGACAGCAAGGCGACCCGCACCTTTTTCCCCAGCCCCTGGTCCGGGCTTATGGACGCCCGTATTCCCCCCTGTGAAGTCGGCATTATGGGCACGTCGCTGAGTGGCATTGATGCGGCAATGGCAGTGGTGGCTCAGCATGGGACATTTAAAGAAGGCGATGACGAACAGATAACCTTCAGACTGAATAAGGGAAGTGAGCGGCTGAACATCACGCTGATGTCGCGCACAGGCATCCTGCCGGAGGCCGATTTTTATTGCCCGATCCCTTATGAACCGTTGAGCATCGTCACGCCAGAGGCCATCGAAAACGCCATTGCGGAGGGAGCGGACGGCCTGCTTGACCGGGTGTTCGGGCTGATGGTTGAGGAGATGGCACAAAGCGATCCGGCCTGGAGCCAACATATCTCGCTGCGGACGCTGGACGTCGACGGTTTTTCCGCAGCCTGGTTCGCCGATCGGCATCAGCATGACCCTTTTCACTGGGCCTGCGCCAATCTTAATGAAGTCGAGCGCAATAAGCGCGAAAAACACACGGTGGCCTGGCGTTATACCGTGCTGCGTTTACACGAAGCCGTTGAAGAAATCGTCCCTTTTCTCAATGACAAAGACGCGAAAAGATTCAACGGTGGTCTGGCCCGTGTGTTTATCGATAATTATGCCGCTATTCCATCACAGTCGATCCGTCGACTGCTGGCGCTGCGCGAGGCCGGGATCATCAGCATCCAGGCCCTCGGGCAGGATTATCATCTGCACGAAGATGACAACCAGACCGTGATTTCCGCTGAAGGGCAAACGCGGGTGTTTGATGTCTTTATTGATGCCCGCGGGCAAAAACCGCTGAAGACCCGTGACCTGCCATTTCCGACGTTGCGCGCCCAGTTGCAGTCCTGTGGCGATGATATTCCTGACGTCGGTAACGATTACACATTGCTGTCACCGGAGAATGCTCGGGGGCGCATTGCATTCGGTGCCTTGCCTTATTTAATGCACGATCGGCCGTTTGTGCAGGGTATTACTGTCAGTGCGGACATTGGTGCGGCGATAGCGAAGGCGGCCCTGGAGCCGCCCTCACGCACGCGCAGGCGACTGCGTTATATCGACATCTGACGCGCCTGCGTTGATTACTGCTTTGCATTGCCTGGCGTATTCTTCATAATCCCTTGATACGCCATCATTATTTGAGAGCACTATGATCAGGTTTTGGGTTCCGTTTCTGGCCGTGGCATCGGCATCCGTCCTGGCGGCTGAGGTGCCACCTTCCATCAGGCCGCTGGCATTGACGGCGGTGAAAAGCGGCAGCGATCAGTACAACAGTTTGTGTGCCGCTTTAAAAGATCGCTGTAACGCCGGGAAAGAAACCACCTTATGGAAGAGCAAGGCCGATGCGAACACCGTCTATTTAATCAATTCCTCCCCCGAGTTGATGAAGATTGAGAAAACGGGCAGCACCTGGCGCGTGAAAGGAACGTGGGATTTTAGCCCGTATCATCACAGTCACAGTGATAAGAACGAGGGTGATGATGAGCTGTCTGCAAACGGTGTCACACTCTACCCCGCGTTATATCCCCTGAGTAAAAGCCAGCAGGCGGTGGCCCTGGTGTCGCAATGGTCGACGGGGTATTCGGGCGGCGGGCGTGAAGAAAATTACGCCGACTTTATGCAGTTGAATGATGACGGAAGTTACAACGCCGCCTTCAAAGATATTCTGTTTTCCTCCCGTGAAATGATCCGGGCCTGTTTCTCTGAACAGGATTATGCCCGCAAGTCCCATTGTCACGATGAGAGCTGGCGTGTTTTGCAGTTGAAAATACTGGACCAGGGGAAGGCGTACTATGCCTGGGAGTTCATCAACAAATCTTCCGACTGGCCGTCGTTTACCGATAAGTCTGAGATAATCACCACCGTCAGTCGGGAAGTGAAAGTGCCGTTTGCAGAGAGTGCGCAGTAGCAGAGTAAACAGCCTGTGGGGCCATCCGGCAAGGCTGGCTATTTTGGCGCAACCTGGTACAGCCCTAAAAATTAAAGGTATAATCCCCCGCATTATTCAACGGATTTAGAAGCGAACATGACAAAACTCACCTTGCAAGAGCAGATGCTGAAAGCGGGATTAGTCAGCAGCAAAAAAATGGCCAAAGTTCAGAGAACGGTCAAAAAATCTAAGGCTCAGGCCCGTGAGGCCAGAGAAGCGGTAGAAGAGAATAAAAAAGCGCAGATCGAGCGGGATAAGCTGCTCAGTGAACAGCAGAAGCAGGCGGCGTTATCGAAAGAGTATAAAGCGCAGGTGAAGCAGCTGATTGAGATGAACAAAGTCGACATTGCCAAAGGCAACATTGATTTTAATTTCACCGATAACAACCTGATTAAGAAAATCGCCGTCGATAAGGCCACGCAAGCTCAGCTTATCAGCGGTCGCCTCGCCATTGCACGTTTGCTCGGCAACAGCGGCGAAAGCGAATACGTCATCATTCCCGCCGTGGTCGCCGATAAGATTGCGCAGCGCGATGCAGGCAGCATTGTGTTAAATAGCGCCCTGAGCCTGGAAGAGCAAAACGAAGACGATCCGTATGCTGATTTCAAAGTACCTGATGATTTGATGTGGTAAATCAGAACGGCGAGGCATTGCAGGCGTTGATCGGCACTTCGCTGATCGGATGAACAAAATGTAATTCACTGGCGTGCAGCATCATCCGCGGCGTCAGTTCGGTGCCTGGCAACAGGCGACCGCCATACAGATCGCAGCCCAGAATCGGGTGGCCCAGCTGCTGGCAGTGAATGCGTAGCTGGTGGGTGCGCCCGGTCTCCGGGGTGAGCTGTACCCGCGTCACAGGCAGTAACGTCCCGTCTTCCTGCTCCTGAACAATGCGCTCAACGACCCGATAGCGGGAGCGGGCGGGTTTACCGTGGATGGCACAAATCGACATCAGCGGGAACAGCGCCGGATCGCGGGCAATCGCCGCATCAATGATCCCTTCATCATTATCCAGATGCCCGCACAACAGTGCACTGTACACCTTGGTTACCGTACGCTGGCTGAACTGCTGGCAAAGGGCGGCATTGATCGCCTTATTGCGCGCAATCACCATCAGCCCGGAAGTGCCGAAATCAAGCCGGTGGATCAGGGTGCAGCCGGGGAAAAGCTGTACCAGCCGGTGATGCACTGAATCGAGATTGAGCGGATTTTTCCCCGAGAGGCTGAGCAGCCCGGCGGGTTTATTGATCAGCACCAGGTGATCGTCCTGATACAGGACTTCAATCTTGTCATGGCAGGGTGGGGCAATAAAGGTATCGAAAATCACAGACATCAGACTGCCCCGGTAGCGAGTGGGGGCGGATAATAACGAATTTTCAGCCAGCTGGCGAATCTGGCTGTGCGCCCGTGGGCGTCAGCGTGCCGTCACCTCACTTGCAACATAATCAGATAACCATTACCAATCATTCTATTTGCTTGTGTTTGTTTCAAACAGTAACGTTGTTAAAAATAGCGTATTAACGATGGGCTTATTATTAATTTACCTCTGGAAGTAAAATGACGGGGTGAATTATGACAACTTTATCTGGGGTGGGAATGAAGGGATTTTCAAAAGCCATTGCTTTTGCGGCAATGAGCCTGACGGCGTTTAACGTTGCAGCGGCAGAGAATAACAACAGTAATAATATTATTCGCTACGCAATATGGAGCAATCCCAGCGGTAACTTCCATCCCACGCTTTATTTTACTGACTACGATCGCGCGGTTATATTCACTCTGTTTGGCCGCTTGTTTACCCTCGATGAACAGCAAAACCCAAAACCGTCTCTCGCTGAAAAATATGACTACTCGGCTGACGGAAAAACACTGACGCTGCATTTAAAACCGGGCGTGAAATGGCATGATGGCACCGCGTTTACCGCGGAAGATGTCTATTTTACCTATGCCACCGAAGCCGATGCGGGCTTCCCGAAAGACACCCCTGGCTTTGTCAAACACCTGGTGGGTTACGAGGATTACCATATGGGTAAAACGGACCGTTTAGCGGGCATCAAGGTGATTGACGCGCAAACCCTGAGCTTCACCTTTGTAGCCCCGTATGCTGCGGCCTTCTCTCACTTTGCCGACCGTCCGGTGCTGGCCCAACATATCTGGAGCAAAGTCCCGGTTAAAGAGTGGAATAAAGCGACTGACCTGCTGCGCAACCCGGTCGGCACCGGCCCTTACAAGTTTGTCGAGTTTCTCCCGGATCAGTACGTCAAGCTGGAACGCAACGACGACTATTACGGCGGAAAACCGAAAACCAAAACGCTGATATTTAAAGTCTCTAACGCACAGACGGTACAGAATGAGCTGATCAATGGCGACGTTGATATTGCTGAACTCTCATCATGGAATGGCCGCGATTTACAGACGTATAAAAATGCCGGCATTCAGATTATTGAGCAGCCGGGCGTAGGTGCACAGTATTTATCACTGGATACGCGCAATAAAAATCTGTCCGATCGCCGGGTCAGACAGGCGCTGGTCTATGGCATTGACCGACAGGCGATTATCGATAAATTACTCTACGGTCACGCTCAGATATTCAATACCAAAGATAATCCGCACAGCCCTTACTACCCTAAAGCGTTAAATAATTATGCCTATAACCCTGAAAAGGCGAAGGCGTTATTAAAAGAAGCCGGTTGGGCAGACACCAACGGTGATGGCGTTGTCGATAAAGACGGCAAAGATTTCACCCTAACCATTAACTACCCGACAGGGAACCGCACCCGCGAACTCACCGCACCCGTTATTCAGCAAAACCTGAAAAAAATCGGCATCAACGTGGTGCTTAACGTCGCCGACTTCAACGCCACGCTCTCTATTTTGCAGGACAAAGCGCAAGTCTACGATGGCGTGTTGATGGGAGGGACTTTCAGGCCTGGCGAATATGATAACAACTTCTGGTGGGAACGATTCTCCACCCCACAGCTGGACGCTTTCGCCAGTCAGTTTAATGCCACCATCGACCGTGACGCCCTCAAGACCAGCGTTGGCGGGTGGTTAACCGGGATTAATGAAGAAGTGCCGCACGTCTGGCTCTACATCCCCAATATCGGCTACGCCCTGAGTAAGCGAATAACAAGCTATCACTCTTACCCTTATGAACCTTTCGCCGATGTCGCTGGCTGGAGCGTAAAACAGTAACGCATTGCACGGTACAGGGTTTTACAGAGCACCTCTTCTGTAAAACCCGTTCACTTCAGCACGGGATTTTTTATGTTCAGGGTTATTTTTCACAGGTTACTGATCGCTGTTCCGGTGCTTATCGGCATCTCGCTGCTGGTCTTCTTCTTAATACAGTTACAGCCCGGCGATCCGCTGGTCGGCATGATCTCGCCCGAAACAACGCCAGAGCAGAAACAGGAAATGCTGCGTCAGGCTGGCTACCTGGACCCGATATGGCTGCAATACTTGCGCTGGGCTTCGCGAGCGATGGTGGGTGACTTCGGTTACTCCTTACAGAGTGGGGCACCGGTACTCACGCTTATCGGTGAACGGGTCTTCAACACGCTATTGCTGGCGGGCAGTTCGCTGTTGATCACCTTAATCGTGGCGCTGCCGCTGGGGATTTATCTCGGTCTGCGCCGTGGTGCTACGGCGGATATCGCGGTCTCGCTGTTGTCTTTTGTCATCCTCTCCATTCCGGTATTTTTTATTGCCATTTTACTGGTGAAAGTCTTTGCCATGAATCTGCGCTGGTTTCCCGTTTCGGGCGTCTCTACGCTGGGCAGTCACCTTACCGGTTTTGATCATATTGTCGATGTGGCTAAACACCTTGTTTTGCCCGCAGTCACGCTGGCGTTAGGCAACATCGCTATTTTTAGCCGTTACCTGCGTTCCAGCATCAGCGAGTTAATTAACCAGAACTTTATCAAGGCGCTGTTCGCCAGGGGAATGAGGCGATCGGGCGTGATCTATCCGCATTTGCTGAAAAATGCCGCCAAACCGCTGATTACCGTGGTGGGGATGGAGATCCCGGCGCTGCTCTCGGCAACGCTGCTGACCGAGATTATCTTTAACTGGCCGGGCATCGGACGTCTGAGTTTTGATGCTATCCAGTCACGCGATTTTCCCCTGTTGATGGGCATTGTGCTCTTTCTGGCGGTGATCACTTTAGCCATCAATATCCTCGCGGATATTCTCTATGCACTCGCCGACCCGCGAGTAAGGCTGACCCGATGATGCTGAACCATGATGACGCGGCTCTGCGGCCGCGAACCCGGCTGCATCCCCTGCTGAAGGATCACTATTTCGTCAGTGGATTGATTCTACTGACGCTGCTTGCTGCTTTTTCCCTCTTCGCGCCCTGGCTGACACCCTACAACCCCGATGATATGGATCTCTACAATATTGAGGCACCGCCCGGCAGCGAACACTGGCTGGGTACCGATGAGATTGGCCGCGATGTATTCTCGCGGCTGCTCTACGGCGGCCGCGTATCCATCATGGTCGCGCTGGCCGCGGTGCTCTTTCAGGCGGCGATCGGCATCGTACTCGGCAGCATCGCGGGCTATAAAAGCGGTGTGGCCGATATGATCATTATGCGCATCACCGACATCATCATGTGTTTTCCCTTTTACGCGATGGCGATAACTCTCGCCGCCCTGCTGGGTGCCAGCGTCTGGAACGTGATTCTGATCATCGGCGTGCTTCACTGGACGGGCATCGCCCGGCTGGTGCGCGCTGAACTGCTGTCGCTGCGCGAAAGCGGCTATGTTCAGGCCGCAAAATCCATGGGCGTGAGCAGCTTCACGATTGTCTGGCGGCATTTGCTGAGGAATGCCTGCGCGCCCATCGTCGTAAATCTTACCCTCGCGGTGGCGAATGCGATTCTTGCCGAAGCCGCGCTGAGCTTTATTGGGCTGGGCGTCAAACAGCCGCAGCCGTCATGGGGCAACATGCTGTCGGCGGCGCAAAGTATCAGAGTCATTGATGACGAATGGTGGCTGTGGATCCCCCCCGGCTTAACCATTGTGTTGATGGTATTGGCGATCAACTTTATCGGCGAGGGGCTTGCCCGGGTGTTAAATCCACGGCCTGCGGTCCCGGTGAAAGATATCCACCTTCACTCGCTGAAACTCTCCCAAAAAAGGAAAAGCGCATGAGTCAGTCACTGCAGGAAAAAGGCTTTACCGGAAATCTCTCCGCAGAGGAGACCGCTTTTTCGGAAAAAATTGAACAGTGGTTTGAGCAACACCGTGAAGAATTCATTCAGGACCTGCTGCAATGGGTGGCTTATCCGAGCATTGCCGATGAGAAATTAGCGCAGGACGGCAAACCCTATGGTAACGAGGTGGAAGCGATTTTCCAGCACGTTAAAGCGCAGGCGGAGAAGCTGGGCTTTGCCACCGAAGCGCATCAGGGGCACGCGCTGTCTGTGCTGGCGGATAACCGCAACGCGACCCAGGATTTGGGGCTGATCTCGCATCTTGATGTTGTGCCACCTGGCGATAACTGGACCTTTGCGCCGTTCGAACCGTTCCACAAACAGGGTTTCGTTATTGGCCGCGGGGCATCGGATAACAAAGGCCCGGCGCTGCTGGACCTCTACCTGCTGCGTGCCTTCCGCGATCTCGGCGTCTCCCTGCATCACAAGCTGCGCGTGATCTACGGGGGCGCAGAAGAAATTGGTATGGGCGACATGAAATACTTCGCGAAAAACGGGCCGGTTCCGCGCTTTTCCGTGATCACCGATGGCGCATTCCCCGTCAACTATGCGCAAAAAGGCGGTCTGAACCTGATTTTACAGATCCCGACCGGCCCGGTGTTATCCCGTCTGTCGGCGGGCGTGGCGGAAAATGCCGTTCCGGCCAGTGCGACACTGCGTTTGACCGCGACGGACATTGCCACCGTTGACAGCGCGCTTGCCCGATTACCGGCCGGGCTGCGCGAATCGCTGTCGATTACGCCTGACGGCAGCGATGTGCTGCTGGTATCGCATGGCAAATCCGGGCACGCCGCCTTTCCTGAAAACACGCAAAATGCCATCCCGCTGCTGCTGAATGCCGCCGTGGGTGCCGGGCTGCTGGTTGATGCAGATCTCAATGCGGCAACGCTGATTGCGCAGCTGCTGGCCGATCCCTGGGGGCACGGAGCGGGTATTGCCTTTGAAGATGAGCAGACCGGTAAGCTGACGTTGAACGGGGGATTAGCGATCCCGAATGCGCACGGTGTGGCGATCTATCTGGATATTCGCTATCCGATTTTTACCGATAAAGACGGTTTGCTGGCGACGCTGAAACAGACCATTGCGCCGCTGAACGGCAGCTTAACGATCCTGCGTGACGACGTGCCGATGCATGTGTATAAAGACAGCCTGCTGGTGCAGCGCTTGCAGCAAACCTATGACGCGATAGCGGACGCCAAAACCGACCCTTACACCATGGGCGGCGGCACCCATGCGCGGGTATTGCCGAACGCCATCACCTTTGGCCCGGGATTTGGCCGGGGTGCATCGGCGTTGTTTAACGGTGAAAACGTCAGCGAGCGCCCTGACTTTATCCCTGACGGGCATGGCTCTCCGCACGGCCCTGACGAGTTTGTGTCGATTGAAAACCTGAAGCGCGCGTTTAAAGTCTATGCGATCGCCATTCCGCGGTTAGACAGCTGGCTGGCGCAGGGATTAATCGACAATGCCGGATAACACACCGTTACTCCGCATTGAAGGGCTGTCCGTGTGCTATCCGGGGCAGGACGCAGGCGTGACCGCAGTGGATCAGGTCAGCCTGAGTCTCGCTGCCGGAGAAATACTGGCCGTCATCGGCGAGTCGGGGGCTGGAAAATCGGCCATTGCGCAGGCGATCCCGGGATTATTACCGGCGAATGCCATCGTTTCCGGCAAGATCCTGTTTCAGGGTATCGATCTGCTGAGGTTAAATCGTACTGAACTTTCCACCCTCAGAGGGCGGGAGATCGCGATGGTATTTCAGGACCCGACGTCATCGCTCGACCCGGTTTTCTCCGTCGGCACCCAGCTGGATGAGTCGATTGCCCTGTGCGATCCGTCACTCAAGGCTGCACAGCGCAAGGCGCGTGCCATTGAGCTGCTGTCGCAGGTGGGCATTCCGCAGGCGGATAAACGCCTGAAGAACTACCCTCATCAATTCTCAGGTGGCCAGATCCAGCGCATCATGATCGCGATGGCGCTGGCCGGACGCCCGAAGATGCTGATTGCCGATGAGCCGACCACTGCGCTGGACGTGACCACTCAGCAGGAAATACTCGACCTGCTGTTCAGCCTGAACCAGCAGTCCGGTATGGCGCTGCTGCTGATCACCCACGACATGGGCGTGGTCGCTGATATTGCACAGCGGGTGATTGTAATGCGGCACGGAAAAATAGAGGAAAACAGTGCGGCAAAAACCCTGTTCCGCGCGCCTGAAAGTGCCTATACCCGCCAGCTGCTGGCGGCGATCCCATCATCCACATCAACACCGGTCGCCGTTGAGGAAACGTTTGAGGCACTGGTGCGGGTGGATGACGTGCACATCAGTTATCCGGCAGGGTTTGGCAAGCGCCATAATATTGTTAATGGCGTCTCTTTTAACATCGGCAAAGGCGAGTTCCTCGGCCTGCTGGGGGAGTCCGGATCGGGGAAGACCACCCTGGGTCGCAGCCTGCTGGGCATCATTAAACCGCACCAGGGAACGCTGACGCTGGCGGGCGAGGCGATTTATCATCCCAGCCGCACGCGCAGCAAAGCGATTAAATCGCAGGTTGGGGCTATTTTCCAGAACCCGCTTAGCTCGCTGAATCCCCGCATGACGCTCGGCCAGTCGATTGCTGAACCCTTGCGCACGCACACCACGTTAAAAGAGGCGGCGATCCTCAAGCGGGTGACGTCATTAATCACGGAGGTTGGGCTTCCCGCCGAATGGCAGCAGAAATATCCGTATGAGATTTCAGGCGGGCAGTGCCAGCGCATTGCGATTGCCCGTGCGCTGGCGCTGAACCCGCAGCTATTAATTGCTGACGAACCCACCTCGGCACTGGATGTCTCTATCCAGGAAAGCATCCTCACACTGCTGCGCAATCTGCAAAAGGAGTATCAGTTTGCCTGCTTGTTTATCAGCCACGACCTGGCGGTGGTGCGCAGCCTGTGCCAGTCGGTGCTGGTATTGAAAGACGGTCATGTGGTTGAGCAGGGGCGGGTCAGTGAGTTGTTCTCCCGGCCTGCCAGTGACTATACGCGATCGCTGATCGACAGCATTCCTTTTGCCGATCCGCAGCATCAGAAAAAAAAACGCCGCCAGCGAGCGCCGTGGCTTTTTGCTCACCCCTGGGAACTTGTGACCTGACAGTGCCGTGTCAGTGTTTTTATGAAAAAGAGGATGGCGCACAGGATAATATTTACCGCGTCCTCCCACTTATTTACCCTCAGCCCTGGATTGTTTAATAACAGGGAAATGTGATGGAAAACGGTTTTTGTATTGCCATGACCCCGGTGCAACTGGCCGCAGTCATGGAGAATGAATCGGTAATGAAGAAACAACGATATAATAATAAACACTACTACATAGCAACAGCTTACCCGGTGCTTTAAAAATTAAAAAAATTCACAACTATCAGTACCTTTTTTATCTTTTTTTTTGGACAGGATAGCGATGAATATGGCGAAACTTATCAAGAGATTGTCGATTCTGCTTTTAAGATTTATGTTGAAGATGGTGGTCATTATCTCGATAACCTGATTACCAATATTGACGACTTCCGCCAATGTTACCCGGATAATGAATCCGCAGTTGTTGCCCTGAATGAACTTACCGACGGCTCTGTGGGGGATACGAGATATCACACACCAACACTTCTTGGCTTCCTGGAATGGCTTTCCTCTACTCTGAAACAAAAGCGTGATGAGCATAACGCCAGATAAACTTCAACGGTCCACGTTCTTGTGGGCCACTGTTACCCTGTCCCCCCTGAACCTGGCAGCAGTCTGTCAGCAGGCGCCTGCAATTTCACTCGGCTTGATACAGTATGGTGACTCTGCTGTGTGACAAAGGCTTCTATAATTCAATATGATTGAATAAAATCGATGGAACACATCATTGATGAGAAAGAATCATGACGGAACTGAAGATGGCTGTCCCGGCGATCGGTATTGATTTAGGCACCACCAACAGTTTGATCAGCGTCTGGCAGGACGGCCAGGCACGGCTGATCCCCAATGCGCTGAATGAATATTTAACACCGTCGGTGGTGAGCCTGGATGACGATGGACAAATGCTGATTGGCCGCCCGGCACTGTCGCGTCTGACCACCCATCCGCAGCGCTCAGCGGCGCTGTTTAAGCGCTTTATGGGCAGTAAGAAACAGTTTCGGCTTGAGACACAAACCTTTGATGCGCCCGAGTTATCGGCGCTGGTGCTGAAATCCCTGAAAGCGGATGCTCAGGCTTACCTTGGTCATGACATTTCCGACGTGGTGATCTCGGTGCCTGCCTATTTCAGCGACGAACAACGCAAACAGACCCGCTTTGCCGCAGAACTGGCAGGGCTCAATGCTGTCAGGCTGATTAACGAACCGACCGCCGCCTCCATGGCCTACGGGTTGCATACCCAAAATACCGGCCGCACGCTGGTCTTTGATCTCGGCGGGGGAACCTTTGACGTCACGGTGCTGGAATACGATCTGCCGCTGATCGAGGTGCATGGTTCGGCTGGCGACAATTATCTGGGCGGTGAAGATTTTACCCAGGCGATGATTGATGCCTGTCTCCGTGAGTGGAAGCTCAACGCGGAGACAATCCCCGCGACCGAACTGGCGCGCCTCTCCGATTGTGCTGAACAGCTAAAATGCCAGCTCGGTCAGCATAATGCCCCGAATCAGTTGAGCTGGCAGTGGCAGGATAAGGCGTGGACGCTCTTGTTTGATGAAGAGAAACTTGAACAGATCTGGTTGCCGCTGATGACGCGTCTGCGAGCCCCGATAGAACAGGCGCTGCACGATGCCCGTCTGCGGCCGGAGCAGCTTGATCATCTGGTCCTGGTCGGCGGTGCATCGCGTATGCCGGTGATTCAGAAGCTGGTGGTGAAACTGTTCGGGAAGTTGCCTCACCAGCATCTGGACCCTGCCACCATTGTTGCGCTCGGTGCCGCCGCACAGGCCGCCTGTCGCTTGCGTAATGAAGATATTGAAGAGGTGATCCTCACCGATGTCTGCCCTTATACGCTCGGTATTGCCACCGCCAGCGAGCAAAGGAGCGGGATATTTTCCCCGATCCTTGAGCGTAATACCGTTGTACCGGCGTCACGGGTGGAGACGTTCACGACCCGTCACGTCGAACAGACGTTTATCCGCATTGCTATCTATCAGGGTGAGAATCCCCTGGTCGCCAACAACATTTTTATCGATGAATTACAGGTGCCGGTCAAACCCAACGGCGCGTTACAGAATATCGACGTGCGCTTCAGTTATGACATTAACGGATTGCTGGAAGTGGATGTGCATTTGCCCGAAAGCGGTGAGTCACTAAGTAAAGTGATCGACCACAGCCCGATTGGCCTCAGCCCGGAACAGCAGCAGCGCAGCCGTGAACGGTTAACAGCGGTGAAAATTCATCCCCGCGACACGCTGGTGAACCGCAACTTGCTGGCGCGTCTGGAGAAATCCTGGGCGCAATCGCTGGGCGATACCCGTGGACAGATTGGCCTGTGGTTAGAAGAGTTTGAAATGGCGTTAGCCAGCCAACAGGAAAGCCGTATCGCGCCATTGCGTCAGCAACTGGAAGGCATGCTCAAGGACATGACGCTGTAAAACCAAAAAAATATGCCGCCCGTGAACCAGGGCGGCATACACATCTTTCCGACTATTTCTTTCGCCGCCAGCCGGGCGGAGGGCCAAAGCGGTTTGGCTCAGGCATCCCGCGTTTGAACAGATACATCCCCAGCAGTTTCAGCACCGGAATTTTAATCTCTTTCAGTTTATCCGCAGAGGCCAGGCCCAAATCCCGTCCACGGCGCACGATCGCGCTGTAAACGTTCATCACCACCAGCAGCGCTGACAGCGCGGTATTCGCCAGCTGCCCTTCAGCGACAATCGCGTTTACCAGCAGGATAGCGAGCTCGCTCCCCAGCACAATCTGCAATATCAACCCCACCCGACCCAGGCGTGAATTAACCCGCCAGAACTGCCAGAAATAACTGCGGCGCTGCGGGTACTGCTCGAACGCATTCTGACGGCGGGTATTGACTTGCAGCATCGTCGCTGCCGCTAAGCGCAACGCAATATCCATTGCGGGATCGTCAGCACAGTGCCCGGCAGCGGCACTCAGTTTGGCGTCCAGCAAATATTCCGGATTGCTGCCAAGCTGATGGATCCCCAGGGCGATCGCCGACGCGTTGCTTGCCCCGCTGGCAACCGTGTCGTCTGTCGGGAATACCGGCAACTGGCGTAACAGCAATTGCTGCTTAAACGCGGCTTCTTCTGGCGAGCTGGCGGTGAGGGCCTCCAGAGCATCCAGATTTTCCTGTGCATACTGCGCATTGTCATGCGACAGGAAAACCGCGTGGTACAGGGCCTGATATGCGAAGGGGGATTGCGCCAGCCGTGGTTGCCACTCGGCTTGATACCGATAGAAGTAGTGGGCCGAGTTGGAGGAGATCTCTTCACGCCGCGCAATATACTCTTCGATACTGACGGGTAGCCGGGTCCAGCAGTTGAAATGCAGCGAGTTGTTCAGGTCCAGATGGCTTTTGAGCTGGCCAACTTCATCACCCTGAGCCGGGTCAATTTGGGTAAATACCTGATACATCGACCAGAAGGGGTGCTGTTCATCCAGCGGGAAATTCTTCAGCTGGCTGAGCAGGGAAATGTTGCCGATATCCAGTTCGAGCATTGTCTCCAGCAGCATCACCTGACGCAGCGCATCGTGCGGCGGCGTCTGGTCCTCTTCCGGCAAGGCAATATTGGCATGACCGAGGAGATAGCACAGCCAGCTGGTATGCGCTGGCAACACGCTCTCGCCATACGCCGGATGTTGCGCCATCCTGGACAGGCTGTGAGGGGGAAGCGGGCGCCAGTGCCACAACCAGGCGATGCTCTGTTTCCAGGCGGCACCCTCGCTGTCGGCGAAAATCTCAGGCAGCGGCGTCTCTTCTGGCGCAGATAACCACGCGCTGAAAGCCGCCAGCACCGGTGAATCCTGAAGCCACGCCAGGCGCAGTGCGGCCTGGCGCTGCAGACCGCGTAAGATCAGCGCTTCCAGCGGTGCCGTGGGAAGCGGCTGGTCAAGGATCGCCTGTAATAAGGCTTCATTGCCCATCGTTAACATGCTGGCCTGCCAGTAGAGGTGCAGCAGTGTATCCGAGCCATCGACCTGCAAAAGATGCGGGAACATCACCTGCGCGCGATAGCGGCCTGATTTCCAGCTGATGAAGTCAGTGGTGACAGGGGACACATCCACAGGTATCGTTTCGGCCCAGCGCACCAGCGTTTGAGGTGATTGTGCCTGCGGCCGATAAGCAGTTTCCTCCTCGTCGGTGGCGGAGGCCGCCGGTGGAACATCCGGGCGGTCAAAGGCCTGAATCAGCAGGGGCAGGTAATCCGGAGAATGGCTGGCACACCACGCCAGCAGCCATTGTTCGGCTTCGGCATGCTGGTACTGTTCATGCAGGATGAGCCACAGCGGGAAGGCTGTGTCATGATCCCCCATCATACTGCAGTGGCTGGCGCTCAGATAAAGCCACTCAGGGTCATCCGGATGGCGTTCCTGTTGCCGCAGGCAGTAGTCACGCACCTCCGCGTTAGAATCTGCCGCGACATTAAACCAGCGTGCTACCTGTTTCATCAGGCGTGGACACGATGGCCAGTAAATCACACGCGGTTCTCTCAGCAGATGCCGCAACCAGCCCGTCGGTTGTTCCCAGTAAAAGTGCCGAATCTGATGGAAATAACCCAGCGTTTCGTCCTGTGCTGCCAGACTGAGAGGGGCCAGCGTCGAAAGATCGAAAATGTCGCCGCCCTCGGCAAAGTTCAGTAAGTCGTCCGCCCGTGCGCCCATGTCCTGATCAAGTTCCTGCAGACGCATGCGCCATTGCAGGCGGTTAGCCAGCAGTAGCAGGCAGTCGGCCGAGACAAAATTCACCTGCAAAACGGCCTCCAGTAACGGCCAGCGGAGCTGGTCGATGGTGGCGACGGGGTGAGCGTCGAGCTGGCTGATAAACCGCAGCCAGTTGATCGGCAGATAACGCTCAGCGGGGGAGGCGATCAGTTGGCTGAAGGCATCAAGCAGGCCCGTGGGATCGGCTGAGGGGGTTTCTGGCGGGGGGGCTGGTGGCGCAAACGGCATCAGGGTGGCGGGTTCATCCACGCCTTTACGCGCCTGTTCATAGGCATCACGCAGACGCTTAAACCCTTCCGGATTGCTTTCCGGGTGGCAGGTGGGCAGCAGGTCGCGGTAGGCCTGGCGAATCACCTGCTGATCCTGCGTCGGTTCAATGCCCAGGGTTTCCCAACATGACGGGTTACTCATAGATCCATCTCCGGCAATGATGCGGGTTTCTCAATTTCATTCATCGCGATGTGCCACGGCAGTTGGGATACCGGGCTATCCGGATGCGTGTAAAGCTGGCGCATTAATTCAATATTGGTGGTGCTACCGGCATCGGCACTGAAGGCATAACGCCGGGCATCGGCGTCGGAGGCATTGAGTGACTGCCAGTAGAGCCTTCCGATGATAAAACCGGCGTTATAGCGCTGCCAGCTGGTGTAGTAGTAACGAGCTCGCGCTGCCAGACGGCTGTGCAGCCACAGGTTTTCATGCGGCGTAATCCAGCCGTTAAGCAGCGCGATACGGCAAAGAAAGCCCATTCTTGCCAAATCCCAGGCGCGGATCCCGCCGTCACCGCACATCACCGCGCTGTCAGCCACCAGTGCCAGCAGGGGCTGTACGTCCGGCGCCTGATGTGCCGCATAATCCTGCCACTCTGTCAGGGGCAGACGGTGCCAGAGCCTGAAGTAATGGGCCAGATCGTCCGCGTGGCCGTTGTCGCTCATCCTGACAATCATCTCAAACAGCTCTTCACGGGAATCAATGCCCCAGCTGTCACTCAGGTCCACGCCGGTATCAAACGGATAAAACTGATCGCAGTCGTAGGCGGCACCCGCTCCGGCATTTATCGCCACCATCGGGGCTGAAAGCGCGAGCAACCAGCGCCGTGCAGAATCATCAATCACTGAGCATTTCTCCGGTAGGGGGGTATCCGCTATCCATTTGAAAAAAGTGCGCTTAGGTTACATGAAATGTTTCTGACGGTTAATTTTTAGTTGAGTCAATTCATTGTTGTACTAAAACCCTCCACCCCTCATGTAAGGCGTATTAATCCTCTTTGGGCAGCCGCGTACGTAATACTTCACCCACCACCGGCGCCGCAGAAAAAGCATTTGGCCAGCCCGCATAGAAAGCTGCCTGAGTGATAATTTCACCGGCTTCTGCAGCCGTCAGACCATTATCCATCGCCCGATGAAGGTGATAGCTAATTTGCGCACTCTGTCCCGAAGCGATTAACGCGCTGACCGTCACCAGACTTCTGTCACGGGGCTTCAGCGCAGGTCTCTGCCAGAGATCGAGGAAGAGAGGGGTGGCGGTGAATTTGACCAGCCCCGGAGAAAGGGGACCCACATTTTTTTCCACCGTTTCCGAACGCTGGTTTTCTGCCTGCTGATTGAGCGGTAACAGTTCCGGTGAGGCGTCAGGCAGATCTTCAGCCTTGACCCCACGCTCCTGAAAAACAGTTTTCGTGACACTAATCGCCGACATGGCATTTGGCCAGCCGGAATAGAAGGCAAGGTGAGTGATCATTTCCGAAACTTCGGCCGCTGTGACGCCGCTGTCTAGCGCGACCTCGAGGTAATACTTCAACTCAGTGGGGTGGTTTCTGGCAATGAGGATGGCGACGGTAATCATGCTGCGGTCCCGTGGAGAAAGCGCATTGCGCTGCCAGAGATCCTCTGTAATGGCTTCGCGACCATACCGGGCAAGTGCCGGAGAGACAGACAGAATATCGGCCTCGGAAAGGCCTGATGGTTCAGTTTTCAACATAGCTTCACCTCTTTTTTCATTTGCATTCGTCACATCTGCAAGCACAAGCGACATTGCCGCTGCCGCAATGACCTTTTTCATGTTAGCGCCTCACCTGTTGTCTGAACGGCTAAGCTGAAGCCTCACTCAACAAACCGTATTTCGCCTTTATTTCGCAGAGAGAGCGGGGCGACAGGGAGGGATTCTTTGCTGACGGCCATGTGTGCTGTCTGCGCGATGTAGTCCCGAAAGTGCGGCGTCTGCCTGTGTTGCTGATAAGCCGCCTCGCTGGCGTAAATTTCATAAAAATACCAGCGGTACTTATTGTTCACATCCGTTGCGGCATACATAGCAAGAACGCCTTGCTCAATTCTGATGGACTCCGCCATTTCAGGAAGAACAATACGTTTAAATGCCTCCTGAAATTCAGGTTTCACATCGACAACCACCAGATTATTGATCGTTCCTGAATTTTGTATCACGGGCTTATCGCTGAGAAATTGTGGTGTTAACTTTATCTGATGCTTCTGGTTGATTATTTCAGGGGCATGGGCAATAAATTTCTTATATTGCGCAGAATTAAGGTGATGGTGATAAGCCTCTTTGTTTTTATATATTTCAACCATGTAAGCCTGTTGCGGATGATCCTTATGCTTGAGGGCGTACATCGCCAGCGTCCCCGCTTCCTCGTCGAGTGACGTGGAAATCGTATCCCTTGCCATTTCATCATATTGCGGGTTTTTATCGGGTTTCACGCTGAGCTCAAAAATGCTCATTACCGGGCTGTGCGGAGAATTCGTTGCTTTCGCGATGACGGAACTGCTCATCATCAGACTGAGGGTCATTACGCCAATGTTTTTCACAGATAACCTTTATCATCGAGGGTTAATATTCATATAACGGAAAATCACTTTTTCAGTCGTGCGATAAACTGCCTACCTGGCAGCAGCCACTTCTCGCAGAATGGTTGCATTACCGATGGATGAACTCAGGTCAGGATGGCTGGAAATGATCAGAATATTATTCATTCGCTTTTGTACACCTCACCGATAATGCGTTGCGCATCCTGGTTGTCACGATAATCCCACATATCAGCCCCCAATTATCCAAACATAGAACTTGCATTTCAGTCTCCCGAACTGACTCTCAGATTGAACAGATGAGAAGTATAAGTTCACTTTTTCGGGAAGATTAGGCCATCATTGACTTAAGGATATTTAGTCTGTATCTAACAATCAGGTGGCTATTGTTTGAGGATGACGCTATGAATAACGCCATTTATAACCAGATACGTATTTTTCAAAGTATTGCCCGGGAAGGCAGTATCTCAGCGGCCGCTCGTAAGCATGAAATTACCCCTCCCTCAGTGAGCCATGCCCTGAAGTTGCTGGAGCAACACATTGGGCATCCGCTTTTTGTACGAACCACGCGGCGCATTGAGCTGACCGATATCGGGCAGCAGTTGCTTGAGCGAACCGCAGTAGCGATGGATTCGCTTGAGCAATCGTTGCAAAGCATCCGCGATCAGAATCAGGAACCGTCAGGTCTGGTGAGGATTACCCTCTCTCGCTTCGCGTATTTGCTGATACTCAAACCCGTGATGGCCGCGTTTTGTCAGCAGTATCCGGGTATCCAGCTAGAGATTTCAGTTTACGACGGCACTGTGAATATCATTGACGATCGCTTCGACCTGGGGATCCGCTTTGGCGATATTTTGGATGGCGGCGTAGTGGCACGCCCGTTAATGAAGCCCTTCAGGGAAGGGCTGTATGCCTCATCTGCCTATCTTGCCGAGTACGGTACGCCTGAGGCACCCGCCGATCTCTATCAGCACAAGCTTATCGGGTATCGCTTTATCACCAACAACCGAATTCTGCCCCTGATCCTGGATGACCACGGGGAGCTGTTGACCGTTGAGATGCCCGGCCAGTTAATCAGCAATGATATTGAGGTGATGGCTGACGGAATACGTAACGGGCTGGGGATTGGAAGGTTATTTGAACCCATTCACCGCTTACAACCGGATCGGGAAAAACTGATCCCCGTGATGGAGCGCTACTGGAAAACATACCCACCGGTTTATGTCTATTACCCGAAAAGCGCGGGTAAAACGAAACGAGTAAAGACATTGATTGATTTCCTCATCACAACCACCGGCGGGTAAACGTGCTCAGATCCGTTCTTCGGTTAACGTATTAACGCCAGGAGTACCTGTTTTTTTCATCCATACCACCGGTTATCAGTACGGTTACCTGATGCTATCCGCGGTAGAAGGTTCGTCATGTCTTTGCCCGTGTGTCCCCGGACACGCGATTTATGAACGCTTTGGGGCCGCTTCCGGGGGCTGCCAACCCCCTCCGAGCGCCCTGAACGTAGCGACAGCGGCGCGTGCGGATTCTGTCTGGACCTGTACTCTGGCATCGGAAGCCTGCAACAGGGTTTCATCGTTATGCAGGACGTCAATCAGGCTGGCTGTTCCCTGCTGGAAGGCAATGAATGACGATTCGCGCGCGCTGGCCAGCGCGGTTTCACCTCGTGTCAGCGTGGCTGCCTGTGTTTCGCGATTGATCAGAGCGGAGAAGGCATTTTCGACGTCTTCAGTAGCGCGTAATACCGACAGACGATAAGCGGCGAGCGCCTCCTGTTCCTGGCCCTTTGCCTGGTTTATCTGGGCGTTGATACGACCGAAATCGAAGATCCGCCAGCGCAGTCCCAGCACGCCTGCCGACTGGCTGGCTCCGCCGGAGAACAGGTTATTCCCCGACACGGCGGTTGCGCTGCCGAGTAGTGCACTGAGTGAAAACTTCGGATAATACTCACTGATGGCCACGCCGATGCGTGCACTTGAGGCGGCGAGACGACGTTCCGCCACGATAATGTCAGGCCTGCGGCGCAGCAGGTCGGCAGGTGTGCCCGTTGAGACGATTTGCGGAGCCTGCGGAATGGTCCCCGGCAACGCTAACTCAGCGCGATGGGTGCCGGGCGGCGTGCCAAGCATAACGTCTAATGCATTTATGGCCGCATCAAGCCCCGTACGGAGAACCGGTACGGTTGCCTGAACCTGCGCCAGTTCCCCTTCGGTCTGGCGAACCTGATACCCGGGCGCCAGTCCTTTAGCGTTCAGGAGTTGTACCTTTTCCAGCAGTTCCTGCTGCGTACTGACCTGTTTCTCCGCAATGGACAGCCGTGTCTGTAATCCGCGCAGGGTAATATAGATATCGGCAGTCTGCGCCGCGACGGCAAGACGGGTTGCGGCAACGCCCGCTTCGGAAGCCTGATAGTCTGCGAGTGCAGCCTGTCGCCCACGTCGCAGCCCCCCAAATACGTCAATCTCCCAGCTTGCGTTGAGATTGGTTTCATCGCTACTGCCGTAGCGATTATAATCCTGCGTGGCGCTGAGAACCTGACCCAGCGGGGTTTCGGCCGACTGATACGCGCGTGCCGCTTGCCCGCTGATGTTACCAGAGGGCAACAGCGCTGCTGTGGCTGCGCCCAGTCCGGCACGGGCCTGGGCCATGCGGGCAGTGGCCTGGGCGAGGTCGAGATTTTGCGCGAGGGCATCCGCAACGAACTGACTTAACAGGGGATCGTCGAAGCCGTCCCACCACTCAGCAAAAGTGGCGGGCCGGGATGCGCTTCTCTGCTGGACGGCCGACTGCGCCTGATAGCGTTCCGCAAGTGGCGCATCCGGGCGATGATAATCCGGCCCGACGGCGCAACCCGCCAGTAAGCCGGCGCTCACCACCAGTGCAAGAGTACGGAGGGGGAACATTGATATTCCTTGAGTCAATTTTGAGGAGTGACTACATTACCAAATGGTCACTCGTTGTCAATCAGGGCTCATTGAGCTAAGCTGGAAAAATGACTAAACATATAAATGTACATGCCCCAAGGGGGCCATCGGATCACGGTGTTCGCGATCAGGTTGTGGACGCGGCCACAGAGCATTTCGGGCATTTTGGCTATGAAAAAACCACCGTCTCCGATTTGGCAAAAGCGATAGGTTTTTCAAAAGCTTATATCTATAAATTTTTTGATTCCAAGCAGGCGATCGGCGAGGTGATCTGCACCAACCGGCTGGCGATGATCATGGCGATTGTCAATTCAGCGATTGCTGATGCGCCGTCAGCTTCCGAAAAATTGCGGCGTTTATTCAGAGCACTGACTGAAGCCGGCAGTGATCTGTTTTTTCACGATCGCAAGCTTTACGACATTGCTGCCGTCGCGGCGCGGGACAAGTGGCCGTCAGCAGAGGCTCATGAAGAACGGTTGCGAAAACTGATTGAGCAAATCATTGTTGAAGGGCGGCAGGCGGGAGAATTTGAACGTAAAACCCCGCTGGACGAGGCGGCTCATGCGATATATCTGGTCATGCGGCCTTACATCAGTCCTGTCCAGTTACAATACAATCTGGAAACAGCACCGGCTGCGGCTACGCTCCTGTCCTCACTGATCCTGAGAAGTTTGTCACCCTGAAAAGGTGACTATTGACATTATTGGTCACTGGTCTGAGAATGCGGTTACTCTCCTGTTAACGTAATGAAGGGAACCCATGCTCAGGCTTAATCCTGCCACCTTTGCCGTTTGCCTGTTGCCACTTGCCCTTGTGGCCTGCGGTGACACTTCCGTCACCGACGACCCTCGTACTCAGCCTCCTCTGGTCAGGTCTGCGACCGTGGTGAGTGCTGCCGATGTCTCCCGATCATTTACCGGCGTTGTTGTCGCCCGGATTCAAAGCGATCTCGGTTTCAGAGTGCAAGGCAAAATCCTTGAACGTCTGGTCGATACCGGCCAGACCGTTAAACGCGGCCAGCCATTGATGCGTCTGGATCCGGTTGACCTGAGCCTGCAGGCGCAGGCTCAGCAACAGGCCGTCGCGGCGGCACGGGCTCGTGCAAAACAAACGTCTGCTGACGAGGCGCGTTACCGCGGGCTGGTTGCGGGCGGTGCCGTATCGGCATCGGCCTACGATCAGATCAAGGCCGTTGCCGATACGGCGAAAGCCGAACTCAGTGCGGCCCAGGCACAGGCGAATGTGGCGCAAAACGCGACGGGCTACGCCGTGCTGCTGGCGGATGCCGACGGCGTGGTCATGGATACGCTGGCTGAACCCGGTCAGGTTGTCAGTGCCGGTCAGCCGGTGGTTCGTCTGGCCAGAGCAGGGCAGCGCGAGGCCATCGTGCAGTTGCCCGAGACGCTACGCCCGGCTGCCGGAAGCGAGGCAGGGGCAACGTTGTACGGTACCGGTAAACAGTCCGTCCCTGCGAAACTGCGGCTCCTTTCCGATGCGGCAGATCCACTCACACGTACCTTCGAGGCAAGATATGTGCTTGAGGGGGCACTGGCGAGCGCGCCTCTGGGATCCACCGTTACCCTTCATATTGCAGACGATAAATTACCGGGCCAGGTGATGCAGGTGCCTTTAGCGGCCATCTATGATCCGGGCAAAGGGCCGGGGGTCTGGGAGATTTCGGGTAAGCCCGCCAAAGTGTCATGGCGGCCTGTACAGGTGCAGGGATTGGGTGACGATGCGGCGAGGGTGACCGGTTCCCTTAAGCCGGGAGAGCAGGTGGTCGCCCTGGGAGCGCATCTGCTGCATGACGGTGATGCCGTACGCATGGCCGAACAAAGCGATGCCCGCGTCGCCGGGAGCCAGCCATGAGCGGGGGGCGATTCAATCTTTCAGCGCTCGCCGTGCGTGAGCGCTCAATCACGCTGTTCCTGATTATCCTGATTACTGTGGCCGGTATTCTTTCATTTTTTGAACTGGGACGGGCTGAAGACCCGCCGTTTACGGTCAAGCAGATGACCATTATTTCTGCCTGGCCGGGCGCCACCGCGCAGGAGATGCAGGATCAGGTGGCTGAACCGCTGGAAAAGCGGATGCAGGAGCTGAAGTGGTATGACCGCAGCGAAACGTATACGCGTCCCGGTCTGGCTTTTACCATGCTTTCGCTGAAGGACAGCACACCGCCTTCACAGGTGCAGGAAGCGTTTTATCAGGCACGTAAGAAGCTGGGGGATGAGACCAAAAACCTGCCGGCAGGCGTCATCGGGCCGATGGTCAATGATGAATTCTCCGACGTGACCTTTGCGCTCTTTGCGCTGAAGGCCAAAGGCGAGCCACAGCGGCTGCTGGTGCGCGATGCGGAAGCGTTGCGCCAGCAAATTCTGCATGTGCCGGGGGTCAAGAAGGTCAATATCATTGGCGAACAGGCCGAACGCATCTTTGTCTCGTTCTCACATGACCGGCTGGCCACGCTGGGCGTTTCTCCTCAGGATATTTTTTCCGCCCTCAACAGCCAGAACGTCCTGACGCCCGCGGGTTCGATTGATACCAAAGGGCCGCAGGTCTTTATCCGCCTGGATGGTGCCTTCGACACACTGGAAAAAATCCGCAAAACGCCCGTCGTTGTGCAGGGCAGGACCCTGCAGCTTTCTGACGTAGCCACCGTTGAGCGTGGCTATGAAGACCCTGCAACCTTTAAGATCCGCAATCAGGGTGAACCGGCGCTGCTGCTGGGCGTCATCATGCGCGACGGCTGGAACGGTCTGGAGTTGGGTAAGGCGCTGGATACGGAAATGGTCAACATCAATGAGGGCATGCCGCTGGGCATGACCCTGACCAAGGTCACGGATCAGTCAGTCAACATCAGCTCCGCCGTTGACGAGTTTATGATTAAATTCTTTGTCGCGCTGCTGGTGGTGATGGTGGTGTGCTTCGTCAGTATGGGATGGCGCGTGGGCGTGGTGGTGGCCGCAGCGGTGCCGTTAACGCTGGCGATCGTCTTCGTGGTGATGGAGGCTTCCGGCAAAAACTTTGACCGCATTACCCTGGGCTCGTTGATCCTGGCTCTCGGGTTACTGGTCGATGATGCCATTATCGCCATCGAGATGATGGTGGTGAAAATGGAAGAGGGCTACGACCGCGTCAAAGCGTCGGCCTATGCCTGGAGCCACACGGCGGCCCCGATGCTGGCGGGCACGCTGGTCACTGCCGTCGGTTTCATGCCCAATGGTTTTGCCCAGTCCACCGCCGGCGAATACACCAGCAACATGTTCTGGATTGTCGGTATCGCCCTGATTGCCTCCTGGGTCGTGGCGGTCGTGGTTTAGGCCTTATCTGGGCGTGAAAATGCTGCCCGACATCAAAAAGGTTGAAGGGGGACACGCTGCTATCTACAACACCCGCCATTACAACCGTTTTCGCCGTGTACTGACCCGCGTGATCGCGCGCAAGTGGATAGTGGCTGGCACCGTTATTGCCGTCTTTACGGTAGCGATTCTCGGTATGGGACTGGTGAAAAAACAGTTTTTCCCTACCTCCGATCGTCCGGAGGTGCTGGTCGAAGTGCAGATGCCTTATGGCACTGCGATTGAACAGACCAGCGCCACGACGGCGAAAATCGAAGCCTGGCTGGAAAAGCAAAAAGAGGCAAAAATCGTCACATCTTACATCGGCCAGGGATCGCCACGTTTTTATCTGGCGATGGCACCCGAGCTGCCCGATCCGTCGTTCGCGAAAATTGTCGTGCTGACGGACAGCCAGGAAGCGCGCGAAGCGCTCAAGTTCAGACTGCGTGAGGCAGCGGCCAGCGGCCTGGCGCCTGAGGCGCACGTGCGCGTGACGCAGTTGGTGTTTGGTCCGTATTCACCGTATCCGGTGGCTTACCGTGTTATGGGGCCGGATCCGACTCAACTGCGCGAAATTGCAGGCAAAGTCGAAAAGGTGATGCAGGCCAGCCCGATGATGAGGACCGTCAACACCGACTGGGGGCCGCGTGTACCGGCGCTGCATTTCACCCTCAATCAGGACCGCCTGCAGGCGGTGGGGCTGACATCGAATGCGGTCGCGCAGCAGCTTCAGTTCCTGCTTTCTGGGGTTCCTGTTACCGCTGTGCGTGAAGATATTCGTTCGGTGCAGGTCATGGGGCGGGCGGCAGGAGATATCCGGCTCGACCCGGCCAAAATAGCGGGCTTTACCTTAGTGGGCTCTTCCGGCCAGCGCATTCCGCTGTCGCAGATCGGGGAGGTTGAGGTGCAAATGGAAGATCCTGTTCTGCGCCGTCGCGATCGTACGCCGACCATTACCGTGCGGGGGGACATTGCCGAAAACCTGCAGCCGCCGGATGTTTCGACGGCAATGATGACAGCATTGCAGCCGGTCATCGATACGCTTCCGGCCGGATACCGCATCGAGCAGGCGGGTTCTATTGAAGAATCCGGCAAAGCCACCCAGGCGATGGCACCGCTGTTCCCGGTCATGATCGCCATGACGCTGTTGATTATTATCCTGCAGGTGCGGTCGATGTCGGCGATGGTGATGGTCTTCCTCACCGCGCCACTGGGGCTGATTGGCGTAGTGCCCACGCTGCTGCTGTTCAATCAGCCGTTTGGCATCAATGCGCTGGTCGGACTCATTGCGCTATCGGGCATCCTGATGCGTAACACCCTGATCCTGATAGGGCAGATCCATCACAACGAACAGGAAGGGCTGGCACCCTTCCATGCGGTGGTGGAGGCAACGGTGCAGCGAGCCCGGCCGGTGCTGCTCACGGCAATGGCCGCCATTCTGGCGTTTATCCCACTGACGCACTCGGTGTTCTGGGGCACGCTGGCTTATACCCTGATTGGCGGAACCTTTGGCGGCACCATCATCACGCTGGTCTTCCTGCCTGCCATGTATGCCATCTGGTTCAGGATACGGCCCGATAAGGGGGAGTTTACCGAAAACAAAGCCTGACATGATGCCAGCAGACGGGCATGACACCATGATGCTTTAATCACGATGCTAAGCAGGGATCCGGTCAGCGAGTGTGACCGGTTTACCATCAAAAAAACCTCATGCCGCGATGCCTTTCACTTAAGCGGAGCGGCAAGTGGGTTCACCGGATCGCTGTTTTTGGCAGCTATATCTGCTGGCCGGACTTAGCTGCAGCTCCAACGTCAACTTGATGTGTAGCAGCATCCTTTATTGATTTAAGAATGACTCAACCGCGCTGGAAAAACGTTCTGGCTGATCAAGCATGACAAAGTGAAAACTGTCATCGATACGCGTGAAATGGATATCAGATGCAGATGCATAGGCTTTACGGTACATCGCATCCACGCTGGCTGCAGGAACCCCGAATAAGGCGTCATACGCGTACACGACCTCAATCGGCGCTCTAATGCGTCCAAGCTCGGGGCGCAAATCGGTAATCATCAATTCATACACGGTATCCGCAACGGTTTTGCGATCAGAATGGATCCCCGCAGCCACCAGAGCAGGCCTCACAGCCTCGGTCTTAGCTAAACGGGCGATAGATGTATTCTGAGACTCTTTGATTTGTTCCGGCGACTGCCCCAGTAGCCAATCCCGCGTGGCTGTGGCATGCCGGGCAGCGGTTTTGGTGGTCGCCGCAGGGTCAATCATCAACGTATAGAACGGCAAGGCATCGACGATCATCAAACGACCGACCAGGTCGGGATGACGGGCCCCCAGCATCAATGCAATCTCCCCTCCAAGAGAATGGCCAATGATCACCGGTGCTTTTATGTGCTGGGTGTGAATGTAATCAGCAATGGCGTCAACTGCCGGAGCGATGACCTTTCCCTCAGGATTGGAAATGGCAGGCGTACTTGCAAAGCCCGCAAGTTCAACAAGATGAATACGGTGGCTCCTGCGTAAAGTTGATGCTAATTCGGCCCAAACTTCGCGAGACGACGCCAGCCCCGGAATCAATATGACATCCGTTCCTGAACCTTCCGTCTGTACAGAGATACGCTGCGAGTTCGGATGTTCAGAAGGTACGGACAAAGACTGAGTTGCGGACGCTGAGACCACGACTGACATCAATAAAAGAGCCCCTCCGATCGTGGCTCGAATATTTACGGTAAGCATGCGTTTAGTCCTTGTTATTTTATCCCTGATAAACCAGGTCAAGCTGACAGAAGGGTTTATCATAGATGATAAAATCATTAAGGAATGGATACAAAGGCTTTGGAATGTGCCGGTTACAGCTCCGAACGGATAGGATAGACCTTAGTCCGCTTATCGCAGACCTGCTACCGGCCTCGATCTGCGCCGTGCCAACAGCAGACGTGGATGCTGCGAAATAATACGGATGTCGGAAGCGGGGAGTACGCTGCTTTTCAAGCCAGTGCCATGACATTGACCACGGGGACACTCAGCGCCAGCCCAATCAGCATGACTCCGGAGATACGTTCCAGCCAGGGTAATAACTGCGAAAAGGATTGTAATACCAGACGATTACCAATGAAGATGGCTATCAGTAAATCCCACAGCAGCACAATACTAAACATCCACACACCATAGAAGACCTTCAAATTTGTCTCGGTATGAGATCCCTCAATCAGCGTGGCCAGGCTGACGTAAAACAGCGCATTTTTTGGATTGAGAATACCCGATAAAAAGCCCATGCCGAATACACGCCAGTGACTCAATACATCGGCAGATGCGGTGACACGCCCGGGTGCTTTGACATGATGCTCGGCGATAGTGCTCGTGCCTGCAAAACGGATGAAAAGTATACCGATGTACAGTAAGTAGGCACAGCCTGCAAGCTGAATGGCAATAAAGCTCATGCTGCCAGGGCGAAGAAGCGTAAGACCACTGAAAGCCGCGAAGATAAAAACACCGTTAGCGATCGCGATTCCCAGACAAGCCTTCGCTGCGTGACGCCAGCCAGCTTTAATTGAGGTTCGGGCAACCAGAAAAAAATCCGGGCCTGGCGACAGCAACGCCAAAAAATGCGCTGCGGCCACGATAAGAAATTGTTGCATCACGGTATCACCCTTTTAGAAAATATTTTTTAATAGGGTGCAGCCTTGAGGCAGGATTGTATTGAATAAAATTGCATTTTACTCAGGCTCGATAGCAACCCGGCGTTACGCCAGCATAAGCCTTGAATACGCGCTGAAAATGGCTTTGATCGGCAAAACCCAGTCGATAAGCAATTTCTGTTATTTCATGGCCTGACTGTAGCCAGCGGCGTGCCTGATTAATACGCACATTGAGTTGGTAAGCATGTGGTGTCATTCCGGTGGCCGCGCGAAACTCCCTGATGAGTTGATAGCGACTCATGCCTGCAATATTTGCCAACGCGGCTAATGCCCACGGCTGCCGGTCAGTTTGCTGCAACACATCGATAACGTTTTTCAGCGCCAGCCTGACACCCGCTGATAACCCAGGAAATGTGTCTACCAGATTGATGCCACAGTCACAGTCGCCAATAAACTCTATTAACGCCGTATTTTTGTCTTCTGCACTGGCGTCTGAAAACAGGGTGGCATTCATTTCACAAAAGCGGCCATAGACCGCTTCATTATCAATGATTCGAATGTCTTTTTTACTGATGAATCCCCCTGAAATAGGGCTTATTTCAGCCATGGCTTCATTTAACCATGCAGCATCCAGATACAGCATCTGATAGCTCCAGGACTGATCGGGTAATGGATTACAGGCATGAACGCAGTTAGCGGGAATGAAAACCATCATTCCTGGCCGAAGAGCGCAAGGGCCCCCGGACGCTCCTGTAAATGTGCTACCGCCTGCATCCACTGCCCCTATTGAAAAGGTGGGGTGACTGTGTGGCTTATAACATGCACGGCTGTTACAGGCGCGACGACTTTCCACATAACCCGTAGTCGAATCACGCCAGAATTGTGCCTGGCTGGGGGGACTGACGTTATTGTAACCACAGTCGGGCAAATCCACAGAGAGTGGAGCGGGCCTGATGAGCATGTCTGATTTCATCCTGATGAACATTGACGTAAGCATGGCGTAAAGCCAGACACGTTGTCATCAATTAAAAAGAGAACCTGCGCGGGTGAGCCCTCATCTGGCACAGAGATATTACTGCGGGTTTACCTAATCCACGTGATACGAGGGATAATCTATATAACCTGCATCTCGCCCGGTGTAGAACGTATTCTTGTCAGGAACAGCCAACGGCCACTCGTTCTTCATGCGTGTAACGAGATCGGGATTGGCGATAAAAGGGCGTCCAAATGCGATCAAGTCGGCAAAACCTTCCCTGAGTGCCCGTTTTGCGCGCTCCGGTGTATAGCTGCCCGCGACGATGAGAGTTCCCTCGTAGGTCTCGCGAAACGTTGTCAGGAAGCCGGCAGGGAGGGCCTGAGCTCCCAGAGATTCCTGATCGCTCAAATGCACATAAGCAAGATGACGACGACGCAGTTCGATACCCAAGGCTAGCCAGGTCTCCTGCTCATCATCAAAGCCATGCATATCCTGCAGGCGACCAAAAGGTGCAATACGGATACCCGTCCGATGACTCCCGATGGCAGCAGAGACCGCATCCACCGTTTCCAGCGTGAATCGCAGGCGATTAGCAATATTACCGCCATAGCGGTCTGTTCTGTCGTTAAGTCCGCCATTGATAAATTGCTCAAAGAGGTAGCCGTTAGCAGCGTGGATCTCTACACCGTCAAATCCCGCCTCAATGGCATTTTTAGCCGCCTGAACGAAATCCTGCGTCACCCGCGGTACTTCATCCGTTGTTAATGCCCGAGGCTGGCTGTGAAATGCACGTACAGACTGATCGTTTTCCCCGGGAATGTGAGTTGTACAGCCTTCTGCAATACGTGAGACGGAACTGACCGGTGCCTGTCCATCAGGTTGGTGAGCAATGTGGGAAGAACGTCCCACGTGCCAAAGCTGAATGAATATTTTCCCGCCTTCCGCATGTACTGCCTCAGTGACCTTTTTCCAGCCCTCTATCTGTTCGTGAGTGTATATTCCCGGTGTGTAAGCTTGTCCACGACCTTCCATTGAAACAGGTGAACCTTCGGAAACAATCAAACCTGCTGTGGCGCGCTGACGATAGTAGGTGACCATACTGTCAGTGGGGACAAGATTGTAAGCCCGGGATCGGGTCATTGGTGCCATAACGACGCGATTACGAAGACTTATTCCATTCATTGTATAGATATTCAATAACTCGCTCATTCTGTCTCCTGAATGAATTTCATGGTAAAAAACTAGTGTCGAGGATCTTACCTTGATTTACAGGCCCTGATTACCTGGTCAAAAAAACCCTCAGTGTTGACATAAAGGAACCAATATCTGTGACGGCACAACTCAATGGCGTACAGGAATTTACTGAAGTCGTCAGAAAAGGCAGTTTCATCGCTGCAGCTGACGGTTTAGGCGTGACGCGTTCGGCACTCAGCAAAAGCATCAAGCGTCTGGAAACACGTCTGGGGGTTCGCTTACTCAACCGCAGTACGCGGAGCCTGTCGCTGACACCGGAAGGGGAGATCTATTTCAATAGCTGCAATGCTGCTCTGGAGATGATTTCAGATGCCGAAAGCAAAATCGAGGCGGGGACAGTGGAACCTTCCGGGCTGATGCGCCTGACGGTACCGGTGGCCTTTGGGCATCTTTTTATGATGCCTTTACTCAATATCATGGCGTTAAAATACCGCGCCCTGAATATCGAAGTTGATTTCAGCGATCGTGTTCGCGACCCGGCGACAGACGGCTTTGATCTGGCTCTGAGGCTTGGCCCTCTGCCTGACTCAGGCGACCTGGTAGCCACCCGACTGGGCGAGCAAAGGCTTATTATTTGCGCCTCTCCGGTCTATCTGGAACGAGCAGGCACCCCCATTGATCTTCATGGGCTTTCATCACACAACTGCATTTCAGGGTTGCCTTCAGATGGGCAAACTTACTGGTTAATCAGGGGTAAAGAGGGGCACGTTGTAAGGCATGTCGTATCCTCTGCTTATCGTTTCAATAATGGTCATGCCATGCTGGAGGCCGCCATTGCCGGATGTGGGGTGACGCAGTTGCCTGACTGGTTGTGCGGGGATGCCATTAAAAAGGGGCAGCTTCAAACAATTTTACCCGCATATCAGGCACCACCCACCCCCATTTCTGCAATGTGGCCCAGGACTCATGCGGTGCTTCCCAAAGTGAGAGTCTTACTTGAGGAACTCAAAAAAGAGTTGCCGACACGGTTAGCTAGCGCGCAGCGTTCATCTGCTGCGCCCGTTATTTAGTCAATCATCAATAATGATGACTTCGCTGCATCCCGCAAAGCCTGTTCAATAAAAGCGACTGAACTCTCAAGCGCCTGTACCGCTTCAGGCTGTAGCGTGGAGAAGAAATGCCAGGCGTGGAACATACCCGGCCAGACTTCCAGGTTTACGCGAACGCGGTTATCACCCAGATGAGTTGCAAGACGCATAGCGTCGCTCAGCATCAGTTCGTTCTCGCCAATCTGAATGAGCACCGGCGGCAGGCCCGTTACATCAGCAAATACCGGTGATGCCATTGGATGATTAGGCAATGCCTCGCCGAGGAACGTTCGCGCAAGAAAATCAAGACCCGCTTTGGTATTCAGAGGATCAAGGCCTTCTCTATTGGTCATAGAGAAGCCAGTGTGCTCAAGGTTAGCCCAGGGTGAAATAGAAACACCGCCGGCTGGGAGTGGCAGACCCTTGTTGCGAGCAGCAACCATCACGGTGATAACCATCGCGCCGCCCGCAGACTCGCCGGCCAGCACGATTTTGCTGGCGTCAAAGCCTTGTTCAATCAACCACTCATACGCACGAACTGTATCGGTAACGGGCGTCGGGAAAGGATACTCTGGTGCCAGTCGGTAATCCGGCATGAACACCCGTGCTCCCAGCATGCTGGCGTAGTTGCCACCAATACCGTGATAGCCAGCCGGTTCGCCGACAATATAGGCCCCGCCGTGGATGTACATAACGATGGCCTCTGTTTTAAGAGTATCGGGAGTCACCAGTGTTCCCGGAACGCCCCCCATGTCGATCTCAGTAAAGCTGACACCGGCAGGTGCAGGATTTTTAGCCAGCATACGGGTATAGGCTTCACGCACCTCACTCATCGGCGTTACGGTATCCTCACCCGTAATAATTGGACCCAGACCGGCCAGGCTTTCTGACCACTCTTTTACGGCTTGCCTGGTTTGTTGATTCAACATTTTTATTCCTGTTTGTATTTGCGTTAAAAAAGAACAGGAACCTATAATATATAAACATTTGGGGAATGTGTTTCCCATATCAGGGTACGTTAACGCCCGTATTGGATGAGATAAATAAAGCATGGAGATCAACAGCATTGGTGATATCGCAGCGTTTGTCGCTGCGGTAAAAGCCGGGAGTTATACCCACGCAGCGAGTTCCCTTGGGCTTACTCGTTCTGCCATTGGCAAAAGTGTTGTCAGGCTCGAAACGCGTATGGGGGTGCGTTTACTGAACCGTACTACCCGAAGTCTGAGTCTCACCGATGAAGGGAGGGTCATGTTTGATCGTTGCCGACAGATACTGGATGACCTGGAGGAGGTCGATGCCACCATGGCCATGCGCAGGGTTAAGCCAACGGGGACTCTCAGGCTGAGTGCGCCGCTCTCTTTTGGGCAGCGACATATCCTTCCTGTTCTGGATATTTATCTGAAAAAGTGGCCAGAACTTCGTGCAGAAGTCTCCTTTAGCGACAGGTTTGTTGACCTGATAGAAGAGGGTTTTGATATTGCTATTCGCATAGGTGAACCTCGCGACGACTCACGCATTCTTACCCGAACGATTGCTTCGCAACATATTGTCACTTGTGCATCACCCGAGTACTTATCCTCACGAGGCGTTCCAGAAACACCCGCAGACTTAACCGGGCATGACACTATCTTTCTTCTGAGTGCAGAAAAGAGACGCAGCTGGCGGTTTGCGACTCCGGAAGGCACGTTTGTCTATGAAGGACCCGGTCGGCTGAACCTCGACAGTTCGGAAGCCATGCGGGCATCGGCTATTGCTGGATTTGGTCTCGTTCACTTGCCCATCTACTTGCTCGGAGAAGATTTGCGTAGCGGTAAGTTAATCCCTGTGCTTGAGGAGTATCCTTTCCCCCCGGAACCCATTCGGATCATTTATCCCAGCAAACGCCATTTATCACCGCGAATCAGAGCCTTTATTGACCTGCTTGTGGAACGCTGGGAGCCAGGTTTACCCTGGGAATGAGAAGGCGAGTGCGGCATACATCCAGAATTTCATCAGCCAGAGCGGAATCATCCGGGCAGGCACGGGACAGCACCAGGGCGCCGACAAGATGCGCAATGGTGTCTATCAGCTCAGCGCGCGATCCGTTTTCATTGCCTAAAACGGCCAGCTGACGTTCAATCCCGGCCGCAAATGTCGCCTTGATGGATTCAGACTGACGGGCCGTATCGGTGCCCAGTGCCGACATCACACATCCCTTTCCCATCTCATCGCGATGTTGTCGGGAGAGGTAGTATTCAATAAATTTTTCCCGGTTCACACCTGCCGTGCTTTCTGCCGATCGCGTGAAACCGCAGCTCATTGCCTCCGCCATCAGATCAGCCTTGGAACCAAAGTGCTTGTAGAACCCTCCGTGGGTGAAGCCTGCCGCTGACATCAATTCCGCGACGCCCACGCCATCGTAACCGCGCTCACGAAAAAGTTCTGAGGCCGTTTCAACAATGCGTATTCGGTTTTCCCGAACCTGCTCTTTCGACACTTTCATGCTTTCTGCCCGTTTCAAAAATAGGAGGTAAGTATACATTGATGATGACCATAATCAAACCAGTTGACTTTATAGATTACGATCATCATCATTACATCGACACGTTGACCATCCACTGAGCAGGCGATTAAACATGACAAACCAGACATTATTTCAACCCTACGAGCTGGGGACCATCACCCTGGCCAACCATCTCGTGATGGCACCCCTGACGCGTAACCGGGCAGGAGCAGGATTGGTACCCAGCGAACTGGCAGCGACTTACTACGCCCAGCGTGCCACCGCAGGATTACTGATTACCGAAGCCACGCAGATCTCAGCACAGGCACAGGGCTATCAGGATACGCCGGGGATCTATACGCAAGCGCAAATCGAAGGCTGGCGCAAAGTGACTGACGCGGTTCATGCCAAAGGTGGGCGAATTTTTGTACAGCTATGGCACGTAGGACGCATCTCGCATGTCGATTTACAGCCGGGTGGCGCTGCGCCGGTCGCACCGTCTGCTCTTCGTGCCGAGACGAAGACCTTTGTGAACAACGGTTTTGCTGATGTCTCTGAGCCACGTGCGCTCGAGTTACCAGAAATACAGGGGATTATCGACGATTTCAGAAAAGCATCGGCCAATGCCATTGCCGCCGGGTTTGATGGCGTAGAGATCCATGGCGCAAATGGTTATCTGCTGGAACAGTTCCTGAAAGACGGCGCTAATCAGCGTACCGATGAGTACGGCGGCTCTGTCGAGAATCGTGCGCGTCTGCTGTTAGAAGTGACGGCGGCCGTGAAAGAGGAGATCGGCGCTGATCGCACCGGCGTACGCATTTCACCGGTTTCACCTGCGAATGCGATTTCATGCAGCGATCCGCAGCCGCAATATGACTACGTTGCCGATCAACTCAATGCATTAGGCATCGTGTACCTCCATGTGGTTGAAGGCGCGACGGGCGGCCCGCGTGATGTATCGCCGTTCGATTACGGCTCCCTGCGCCGCCGCTTTAAAAACACCTGGATCGGCAACAACGGCTACGACCTGGCGCTGGCGTCCGCTCAACTTACGCAAGGCAAAGCCGATCTGTTCGCGTTTGGCCGCCCATTCATTTCTAACCCCGATCTGGTCGACAGGCTGAAAACGGGCGCACCTCTGGCCTCACTTAACCCTGACACGCTGTATGGCGGTGGCGCAGCGGGATATACCGATTACCCGTCGCTTGCTGAAACCAGCAAGTAAAGCGCCGATGTCCAGGTTCTACCCGGACCGCACATTGCGGATTCTGATTACACATTAATAAAGAAGATCACCTTATGACTAAAAATTCAGTTCTTATTACAGGCGCTTCGACGGGTATTGGTGCTGTTTATGCTGAGCGGTTCGCCCGCCGGGGACACAACCTTGTTCTGGTTGCACGCGACAAAGCAAGGTTAGAGACACTTGCCGATCGCCTGCGACAGGAAAATGGCATTTCTGTCGATGTGTTACCTGCGGACCTCACGCAAACGCGTGATTTAGCCGTGGTCGAAGCCCGCCTGCGTGAAGACACGCAGATTGGCATTCTGATCAATAACGCGGGTATCGCGCAGTCCGGCAGTTTTACAGAGCAGACGCCTGATTCGATAGAACGCCTTATCGCGCTTAACGTTACCGCCCTGACGAGACTGGCCAGTGCCGTGACACCACGGTTTGTGCAAGCGGGTGAAGGATCGATCGTCAACATCAGTTCTATCGTAGGCCTGGCCCCTGAATTTTCTATGTCGGTTTACGGCGCAACCAAAGCTTTTGTTCTTTTCCTGTCTCAGGGAATGAATGTCGAGCTGTCATCTCAGGGCATTTATGTCCAGGCGGTGCTCCCTGCCGGCACTTACACGGAAATCTGGGATCGTGCGGGGATCGACATCACTAATGCGTCAAAATTCATGGAAGTGGGCGAGTTAGTGGATGCCGCACTGGTGGGCTTTGATCGCCGTGAACTCGTCACCATCCCACCACTGCATCATGCTGCACGCTGGGACACCCTCGATGCCTCGCGTCAGGCTCTGCTTTCGGACATCAAACAAGATGAAGCCGCAGAGCGATATAAAACGCTTTAGTGAATAAGGTCCTGTCAGCATGACAAAAAAACGTGTAGCACTGGTGACCGGCGCTTCCTCAGGTATCGGCGAAGCGTCGGCTCATAAACTGTTAGCCGCGGGTTATACGGTCTATGGCACGAGTCGGCGTGGCTCCCAGGCGGGAACGCATCCGTTTCCGTTATTAACGCTGGATGTGACGGACGACGCTTCTGTCGAGGCTGCCATTGAGGAATTGCTGCGTCTGGAGGGGCGGATTGATATTCTGGTGAACAATGCGGGCTTCGGGATTGCCCCGGCGGCGGCGGAAGAAAGTTCTGTCGAACAGGCCAGGCGCATTTTCGACACTAACTTTCTGGGCATCGTCAGGGTGACGCGGGCAGTGATCCCTCACATGCGCCGTCAGGGCAGTGGGCGGATCATTAACATCGGTTCAATACTGGGGATCGTTCCGTTGCCCTACGTGGCTCTGTATGCGGCCAGTAAGCATGCGGTCGAAGGGTATACGGGAGCACTGGATCATGAACTGCGCACGCAGGGTATAAGAGTGTCCGTCATCGAACCGGCCTATACGAAAACGCAGTTTGAAGCCAATAACATTGAGCCGGATGCGAAGCGTGAAGAGTATGATCTGATCCGGGCTAAACTTGCGAAAGTGGTGAGCAAAGCAATGGACGCAGCGGAAGGCCCGGAGGTTGTGGCTGACGTGGTGGTGAAGGCGGCTCAGGCGTTACGCCCGAAGGTGCGTTACACGGCGGGCGCGCTGGCAGGACAGTTGAATTTTATTCTCAGATTCGCCCCTGCGTCATTGCTGGATAAGGTCGTGCGCAAAAATCTTCAGCTCGATGCGAAAGAATAAAAATGAAATTTTCTCAACGGGCTATTCTGACCTTTTTACCGGTAAGGCCAGCGTAGGGATGTTTTTCCCGCTCACCCAGATGCATTAAAATCATACAAAGGTTCGTGCAAAGTTATGAAAAACAAAAAGCCCGCTCAGGATTTCCTGAGCGGGCTTTTCTCATTCTTCCTCCGTTCAGGAGCGTGTTTATCATGCCGGAATTCTGTTGCTGAGTGCGGCAGGATTTTGGTACAGGGTAAAATTCAGGTAGCCAGTTGTTATGTTCCGAGAAGATCAGCACAATGTTTTCACGCAAACCAAAACAAGGAGATGACATGTTGTTATAACCGCCAGGGATAGGTAAATAATGAAATATTCAGGCATAAAATTTATATGAGAATGATTTTCATTTCAATATTTATCAGGGGTTAGTATGCCATTTGTGAAATATGAAGACGGACTTTTTACAAAAAATGAATCACTAAAAAATCTTTACATACCAATGCTATCCTCTCTGGTGTTATGTTTTTTTGTGGTGATTATTAATCTGGCCAGCTTTCCGGAAAAGAAAATTGGACATTCATGGATGGAAAATTCCGGCTGGATAGTGGACATCATTCAGTGGCTAATACTTAACTTTATCTTATGGAGTTTTAACCGTTTAACGGTTAACGCCAGCCTGCGCAGAGGCATTAACCTGGGCCTGCATATCTGGATCATCTCTGCTGCGTTTGATGTGATGGATGAATTTATCCAGCAGCCACGGTGGGTGGGGTATTATATTGAAGATGTCTTCAAGCTGGCAGGGATGCTCTGTGTTTCGATTGGCATCTATTTTATTGTGAGATATGTCAATGGCAAATATGCCGATATCAGCATTGATTCTTATCGTGACGAATTGACGAGCTTGCCAAACAGACGGTATTTCAGAAACATTCTTCTGGAGTTAAAAAACACAGATAATTATGTTTTTATCATTGATATCGACTTTTTTAAAAACATCAATGATAAATATGGACACGATATGGGTGATGAAGTCCTTAGGGAGTTCGGTAATCTGTTGAGTAGCCTGCATGACGGTAATGTTACCGCGTCAAGAATCGGCGGTGAAGAATTTGCCGTTATAGTGAAATTGCCATCACAACAGGACGCCAGCGTTGTGGCGGAAAAGATATTATCCCGAACCCGGGACTTAATCATCCGGGATGAAATACGCTTTACTGTCAGTATCGGCGCCGGCCACAAAAAAGAAGACGAAACGGTAGAGAATTTACTTAAACGCGTGGATGTCGCCCTGTATGAAGCGAAAAACCGGGGCAAGAACCGAATCGAATGGGCAGCAGAGTAAACCGGGTCGCCAGGCCTTTTTTGAGCCTGGAAGGGGCTACAAACGCTTGTAGCCCCACGAGGATCTTCTACGGATTAAGTTTATAAATGCCCGACTGCCAGGGTTCAAGACGGAGTTGCCTGTCATTTTTATTCACAATAGTGTGACTGTTGTTTTCAGTAATCACCTTATTGATGGATAAATCCCCAGGCAGGGTGTAGTGCATCACTTCTTCTTTAAAATTAATGACCACAAGATATTTTTCAGCGCCGAGCGTTCGGGTGTAAGCATAGACTGAATTGTTGTCAGGATCTAAATCAATATAACTGCCGTAGGTTAAGGCAGGGATGTCGTGGCGAATGTTAATCAGCTTTCTATAATAGTTAAATACGGAATTTGGATTGTTAATCTGATCTGCGCTGTTGATTTCTTTATAATTGGGATTGATTTTTAACCAGGGGGTTCCAGTGGTAAAGCCCGCGTTTTTGCTTGCATCCCACTGGAAGGGGGTTCTGCTGTTATCACGGCTGGTTTGGCGTACGTTTTGAAGGAATTCCTCAGCTTTCACTTTGCCTGTTTCAACGTAGTCTTGCCAAAAACCTTTCACCTCTACATCATCGAAATCATCGATTTTTTTAAAGGGATAATTGGTCATGCCGAGTTCTGAACCCTGGTAGATAAAAGGCGTTGCACGCTGGGTCAGCGTCAATGTTGCCAGTGCTTTCGCCGCATGCTCGCGCCATTGTGGTCGATCATCACCAAAGTGAGAAACCGCGCGGGGATTGTCATGATTGTCTAAGAAAAAGGCATTCCACCCATACTCTCCTGCCGTTTGGTCAACCTTATCGACAATTTTTCGGAACTGAGAAAGGGTCCAGTCTTTTCGCCGCCATCTTTCATCAGCATCACGATCGAGCCTGATCAGATCAAACGTAAACGCTATATTTAATTCATTTCTACGGCGATCGAAAAACTTAATCGATTTATCCAGAGGAACCCCAAATATTTCCCCCGCAGTGGCGATATCATAGTGGGATAATACTTCTCTGTTCATTTCATTCACGTAGTCGTGAATTTTAGGACCTTTAGTATATTCCTCGGCGAAATTTTTTAACTGCTGTTGGCTAAGGTCAGGGAAGTTCGGGATTTTCGAGTAGGTGGCAACGGTATCAAAGCGTAAACCAGAAACGCCTTTATCTAACCAGAAGCGGAGCATGTCATACAGGTCTTGACGGACTTTGGGATTGTCCCAGTTGAGGTCGGGTTGCTGTTTGGCAAAGTAATGGAGGTAGTACTGGCCTGATTTATCGTCTTTTTCCCAGGCTGAGCCACCGAAGAAGGAGGGATAGTTATTGGGGGCATGGCCATCCTTACCGTCACGCCAGAAATAATAGTCCCTGTAGGGGTTGTTCTTACCCGATTTGCTCTGAACAAACCAGGCATGCTGATCGCTGGTGTGGTTGATAACAATATCAATCATCAAACGCATATTGCGTTTCTTCATTTCTGAAATAAGACGGTCAAAGTCTTCCATCGTACCGTATTCTTTCATTATCTTACGGTAATCCCGGATGTCATAACCATTATCCGTATTAGGCGAATCGTAATGTGGATTGATCCAAATCGCATCAATACCCAGTTTCTTCAGATAGTCTAAATTCTCAATAATACCGTTTAAATCCCCAATGCCATCCCCATTCGTATCTTTAAATGAGCGTGGATATACCTGATAAAAAACAGCCTGCTTCCACCATGTGGGCAGGGCATTTGATTGCTGAACGGTGAGTGAGGGGGCGGTATCTGGCACGGCACTGCAGGCCTGATAGGATGTGGCAGAAAAAGTGGTTGCAAGAAAAAGAGCGACAGCCGTTTTCAATCCTTGAGAGGACATAACATAATTCTCCTATGATTAATCCTAAAAAATAGAGAGATGATGAGTTATCACTTTAATATGCGTGGGGTAAAGTATTGAGATGGTAATGTCAAAAATAGACTCTTTGACTAATTTTTTATTAATTATTTCGGGTGTTTTTGTTTTTTTAATTATGCGACTCTTGAGTGATCAAGTAAATGTGAAATAAAATTTACGTCGCTAAAAGGAATCATGTTCTCTATTTTTATTCAGAATAAGTGATATTAAGCTGAATCGATTTAGTTTCTTTTGCTCTCTGGGGGATAGTTCTGTTTTTTTTCATTGAAAAATATCCACCGCGCTATGCTGTTGAAGCGAGTTATAGATGGACTCTATATCTCTCGGCAATAAATCAATTTCACTTCGCCTGATGCCAACCCTATGCTACAGCGGAAAATATGAAAGGCTCTCAGGAGGAAATGTGGAAAAACAACAGCTCGCGGCGGGTGTGCTGAAGGCATTAGGGGGGGCGGATAATCTCATTAAGCTGAGTTACTGCGCCAGTCGCATCAGGGTGACCATTCGTGACAACGCGTGCTTCGACAGGCACGCGTTAGAAGCGTTAGACGCGATTAAATCCGTGCTGGAAGTCGACACGGCTCAGCACAGCACTGAGTATCACCTGGTTGTCGGCCCGGGTAACTCCCGTTCGTTGTATGAGGCGCTGACGGGGTTAACCGATCACCGTCGTTAAACCAGCAGGTGGCGGATCGGCTCAAGATGCTGTTGCATCAGTTCCTGCATTTGCACCACGTGAGCCGTGTCCCTCTTCTCACGCATCAAATAAAAGCCGACGTTATAGCGTGGACTGGGTTGCGTGGTTTGCAAGGGAACAATCTTATGGCGAGAAAAGTAGTCAGCCATGCATAACGGATAGCTCAACATCACGGCGTCCGACTCGTTGATCATATCGACTGCCGCCATCATGGAGTTAGTTGACCAGATCACCCTCTCTTCTAAATGCATGCGGTTTCTTGCCTGCCTTTTCGGTTGCATATCTTCCATCATATGCTGAAAGCGACCCTCATCCGGCGTCAGCTCCACACAAGGATAGTCCTGCAGTTCAACCGGTTCGATAACTCTGTTGCTCAGCGGATGACCCTGCCGGACAAACAGGCTGTCAGTGACGCTAAACAGCGGCACAAAGCTGATCCCCGCCTTCGAATTCAGACCCTGAATTTCATGCCCGACAAACAGATCGATATCCCCCCCCAGTAACAGATCCATCAACCTGAGATGGTTTCCCTGGTCGATGTGAATATTGACGGTAGGGTGCAGCGTTCGGTAAGCGGTGAAGCTGTCGCGGATAAACAGATGCCACCAGGCATGCCCCGTGCCCATGCGCAGGCTTTGCACCTGACGTGCTTTGATAAACGCCAGTTTTGTCAGCGTATTTTCATAAATCCGCTGCATCATTTGCGCCTGCTCCAGCAAAAGGTCGCCATATTCGGTGGTCTTCACGCCCGTTGACGTGCGCTCCAGCAGCTGCACGCCCAGACTCTCTTCTAACTTCTTCATATTATGGGTAACGGTGGGCTGGCTAAGGCAAAGTTTGTTTGCAGCATGACTCACATTTTTGAACATCGCGACTTCAATAAACTGACGAAGAATTTTATCCACGATCACATATTCCCTTCATGCTATAGATTTTTTCTATAGCTTAGCGGTGAAAATCAATTTCCGTCAATGTCATGGTTTCGCTATTTTTTTTCCTATGACGATATTCTCGCCCCCACCTGAGAACAAGCTATGAGAAGAGTGATCCCGGAACTGGTGCTTGCCGTACTGACCCTGACATCGGGTCTGGCTGCTGCAGATACCCTGCGCATGGAGTGCCCGCCAAGCAAGGAAGGCCGTCAATTTTGTCACTATATTAAGCTGAAGTTTGAGGCTCAAACGGGCCATACCCTGAAATTTATCGATCTTCCTCCTGCCTCTAATGAAAAACTGTCGTTGTTTCAGCAGCTGTTTGCCGCGAAAGATTCCGATGCCATTGATCTGTTTCAGGCGGATACCGTATGGATTGGCGTGCTGGACAAACATCTTCTCGATTTGACGGACAGCGTTAGCGATATCCGCCATGACTTTTTCCCCACCGCGATGCAAAACGATGTGGTCAATGGACGCGTGAAAGCGATTCCCGCCTATATGGATGCGGGAGCGTTGTTTTACCGCAAAGACTTACTGGCTAAATACGGCGAAAAGCCCCCGGTGACCTGGACAGAACTGACCCGCATTGCCACGCGCATTCAGCAGAGTGAACGCGAATCAGGGCATAAAAATTTCTGGGGAATGGTGTTTCAGGGCAAAGCCTATGAAGGGCTGACCTGTAACGCGCTGGAGTGGGTGGAGTCACAGAACGGCGGCAGTGTGATTGATTCTCAAGGCAATATTACCATCAACAACGCGCGCGCTGCACAAGCGCTGGATAGGGCCGCAGGGTGGATCGGTAAAATCGTCCCGCCCGGGGCGCTGGGCTATATGGAAGAGGAGTCGCGTTCGGTATTCCAAAACGGTGATGCCCTGTTTATGCGCAACTGGCCTTACGCCTATACGCTGGCAGAAGACCGCAGCAGCGCCATTCGTGGCAAGGTCGGCGTTATGCCGTTACCCGCCAGCGACGATGGCACATCGGTCAGCGCCATGGGCGGCTGGCACTGGGCGATCAGTGCGTATACCAAAAATCCACAGGCAGCCATTGCCCTGCTCAACATCGTCAGCAGTGCCGAATCACAGAAGAAAACCCTGGCGCTGATGGGGTGGACTCCGTCACGCACCGCGCTGTATGACGATCCTGAGGTCCTGGCGCAGGCACCTTATCTGTCTGACTTCAAAAACATCTTCTTGCTGGCCAAACCGCGCCCCGCCACGCAGACCCGGCGGCAGTACGCGCAGGTCTCTAAAGCGATCTATAACGCCACCTACAACGTGTTGCGCGGTGACATTGATGGGG
The DNA here is from genome assembly GCF_037479575.1 of Erwinia sp. MYb416. Classification (NCBI taxonomy): domain Bacteria; kingdom Pseudomonadati; phylum Pseudomonadota; class Gammaproteobacteria; order Enterobacterales; family Erwiniaceae; genus Erwinia; species Erwinia sp. MYb416. Next base: position 220,904 of record NZ_JBBGYT010000439.1, on the reverse strand, counting down.
CAACCGCGGTGGCCGGATTACAGCAGCGGCTGGAGAGAATTAAAGCCAGAGGATGGCGTTGAACCCAATGCCCCATTAACGGTCCGGAGTACGATGTATGAAGCAAGAAACGCCTTCCCTGTCCCTTCCTGACAACACCGCCAGCGCACCGGTGGCGAAGCGCAGCTATCAATTGCGCCGCAGCCGTATTGCCTGGCTGCTGGTGGCGCCTGCGCTACTGTTATTGGCCGCCGTCGCTGGCTGGCCTCTCTTTCGTACGCTGTTTTACAGCTTCACTGATGCCATGCTGGATGCGCCTGACGATTACCACTTTGTCGGCTTTTCCAATTATTTTGACGTTGCTGCGGGTGGCCATCATTACGGCGTGCTGGCGGACCCGCTGTGGTGGATGGCCGTGGGTAACACGCTGCGTTTCAGCATGATGTCGGTATCGCTTGAGCTGGTCTTCGGCATGCTGCTGGCGCTGCTGATGAACGAGAAGTTTCGCGGGCAGGGGCTGGTGCGCACCGCAATCCTCGTGCCCTGGGCGATCCCGACGATTGTGTCAGCCAGAATGTGGAGCTGGATGTTCCACGATCAGTACGGCGTGGTGAACGACCTGCTGCTCAAAATGGGCGTGATCAACACGCCGCTGGCGTGGGTAGCGGACCCGGTGCTCTCAATGTGGGCGGTAGTGATCGTTGACGTGTGGAAAACCACGCCGTTTATGGCACTGATGCTGTTGGCCGCGCTGCAGCTGATCCCCCGCGACTTGTACGAAGCGGCACGTATTGATGGTGCCAACGCGTGGCAGCGTTTTCGTCGCATCACGCTGCCCTTAATTATGCCGGCGATGATCGTGGCGCTGATTTTCCGCGTCATGGATGCGCTGCGCGTCTTTGATCTGATTTATATCCTGACCTCCAACAGTGAGGCGACGGTGTCGGTGTCAGGTTACGCACGCGATCAGTTAGTGAGTTATCAGGAAATGGGGTCCGGTTCCGCTGCGTCGGTACTGGTATTCATGATGGTGGCCGGGATTGCAGCCTGCTTTGTGATGCTGGGCCGCCGCAGCAATGGAGAGGCAAAATCATGAGGCTGAACCGTCAACAACAACAGCTTGCCCGGCGTTTAATGATTCTGACCGCAGCGACACTCGCCTGTCTGATCTGCCTGTTCCCGTTTTATTACGCCATTATCACGTCCCTGCGTTCAGGGCAGAATCTCTTCAACGTGGAGTGGTTACCCAATGAAATGAACTGGGGAAATTATGTCACGGCGCTGATGGATAACGGCATCGCCCGCAGCCTTTTCAACTCGGCAGTGGTGGCAACGCTGACCGTGGGGCTGTGCCTTCTGGTGTCGATTACCGCCGCTTTTGCTTTGTCGCGCATTCAGTTTACAGGCCGCAAGTATTTGCTGTTCACCATTCTCTGCGTGTCGATGTTCCCACAGGTGGCCGTGCTCTCCGGCATGTTTGAGCTGGTGCGTTTTATGGGGTTGTATGACTCGCTTGGCGCGCTGGTGCTCTCTTACACCACCTTTTCATTACCGTTCACCATCTGGGTGCTGACCACCTTTATGAAGGCTATCCCAACGGAGCTGGAAGAGGCGGCCATCGTCGACGGTGCCAGTACCTGGACCATCATCCGTCGCATTTTCGTGCCGATCATGGGGCCGTCGCTGGTGACAACAGGACTGCTGGCATTTATCGGCGCGTGGAATGAATTCATGTTCGCCCTGACGTTTGTCATTTCCGGTGATAAACGCACCGTGCCTGTCGCGATCGGCATGATGCAGGGATCTTCTCAATTTGAACTTCCCTGGGGAGCCATCATGGCGTCCTCGGTGATCGTGACGCTTCCCATTGTGGCGCTGGTGCTGATCTTCCAGCGACGCATCGTCAGTGGATTAACCAACGGTGCAGTTAAGGGCTAATGCCCACATTATCCTCGTCAGGAGACGTAAACATGGCTACAAAAATCGTTTTAGTGGGTGCAGGCAGTGCACAGTTTGGCTACGGCACCCTGGGTGACATCTTTCAGAGCCGTGCGCTGTACGGCAGTGAAATCATCCTGCATGACATCAATCCTGTTGCACTGGCGGTGACCGAAAAGACAGCGAAAGACTTTCTGGCAAAAGAAGATTTGCCGTTCATCGTCAGTGCCACCACCGACCGTCGCACGGCACTGCGCGGGGCCGAATTTGTCATCATTTCGATTGAGGTGGGCGACCGTTTTGCCCTGTGGGACCTTGACTGGCAGATCCCGCAGCAGTACGGCATTCAGCAGGTTTATGGTGAGAATGGGGGGCCGGGGGGGTTATTCCATTCGCTGCGTATTATTCCACCGATCCTCGATATTTGTGCCGATGTGGCTGACATCTGCCCTGATGCCTGGATTTTTAACTATTCGAACCCCATGAGCCGCATTTGCACCACCGTTCATCGCCGCTTCCCGGAACTCAATTTTGTTGGCATGTGCCACGAAATTGCCTCACTGGAGCGCTATCTGCCTGAAATGCTCAACACCTCGTTCGATAACCTGAGCCTGCGTGCAGGTGGCCTTAACCACTTCAGCGTGCTGCTGGACGCGCGTTACAAAGACAGTGGCAAAGATGCCTATGCCGATGTCCGCGCCAAAGCGCCTGACTATTTCGCCAGCCTGCCGGGTTACAGCGACATCCTGGCGTATACCCGTCAGCACGGCAAACTGGTGGATACCGAGGGCAGTACTGAGCGTCATGCGCTGGGCGGCAAAGACAGTTCGTATCCGTGGGCAGACCGCACCCTGTTCAAAGAGATCCTGGAGAAGTTCCACTGCATGCCTATCACCGTGGATAGCCACTTTGGCGAATACATCAGCTGGGCGGGTGAGGTGAGTGACCATCGTGGCATTCTCGACTTTTACACCTTCTACCGTAACTACCTTGGCGGGGTGCAGCCGAAGATCGAGCTTAAATTAAAGGAAAGAGTGGTGTCGATTATGGAGGGCATCCTGACCGACTCCGGCTATGAGGAGGCCGCCGTCAACATTCCTAATCGCGGGTTTATTAAACAACTGCCCGAATTTATCGCGGTAGAAGTGCCGGCAATCATTGACCGTAAAGGCGTGCACGGCATTCAGGTAGACATCCCACCGGGTATTGGTGGGCTGCTCAGTAATCAGATTGCCATTCACGATCTTACGGCCGAGGCCATTATTGCCGGCTCGCGCGATCTGGTGATTCAGGCGCTGCTTGTGGACTCTGTGAATAACCAATGCCGTGCGATCCCCGAGCTGGTCGATGTGATGATCTCTCGTCAACAGCCCTGGCTCAACTATCTGAAATAGCGTCATTTCATTCATGCCGGTGGCTGGCCGGCATCATTTTATCGAGAACCGGGAGGGGAATATGGCGCAGTTGACGCTGGATAAGATTCAAAAACGCTATGGCGCGAAGGCGGAGGTCATCCGTTCGCTGAATTTGCAGATTAAAAGCGGAGAGTTTGTGGTGATTGTCGGGCCTTCTGGCTGCGGCAAGTCAACGCTGCTGCGTATGATTGCCGGGCTGGAGGAGATCAGCGGTGGGGGCATGTACATCGATGGTCACTACGCCAATGACGACAGCCCGGCCGAACGCGGTATCGGCATGGTCTTCCAGTCATATGCACTGTATCCGCATATGAGTGTTTATCAGAATATGGCATTCGCGCTGGAGCTTGCGCACTGTTCAAAGGCGGAGATTGATCAGCGGGTGAGGGAGTGTGCACGCATTTTACAGCTGGAGCCGTTGCTGGAACGACGGCCAAAAGATTTGTCGGGTGGCCAGCGTCAGCGCGTGGCGATCGGGCGTGCCATTGTGCGCGAACCGCGCTTGTTCCTGTTCGATGAACCGCTATCCAACCTTGATGCCTCGCTGCGGGTGCAGATGCGTATGGAAGTCTCTGCCCTGCATAAACGTCTGGGTGTCACCATTATTTATGTGACGCACGATCAGGTCGAGGCGATGACGCTGGCTGACCGGATCGTGGTGCTCAATCAGGGCAATATCGAACAGGTGGGAACGCCGCTTGAGCTGTACGACCAGCCCGCCAATGAATTTGTCGCCCAGTTTATCGGTTCACCGAAGATGAATCTGATCCCGGCCACGCTGCGCCGGTCGGGCGAACAGCAAAGCGTGGTGGAACTGGACAATGGCAAAACGCTGGTGTTATCCATCGCCACCCCGGCCGAGGCGGAGGGCCGCAGCGTGAACATCGGTATTCGTCCAGAACATATTCGCAGTGGCAATGTGGAACAGTGCGAATACCAGGGCGAGGTGATGTTTGTGGAACAGATGGGCAATGAAACCCTGCTGTATCTGGACAACGGCAATGCGGGCGAACCCTGGGTCGTGCGGCATGCCGAGCGTTCCGCCATCCATGTTGGCCAAACCGTTGGGGTACGGCTTCCGGTGGAATGCTGTTACCTGTTCGACAGTCACGGCCAGGCGTTCCAACGTCATCTGGCAAAAGTACACTAATTCGTCTGGGGGAAAATCACGTGATCAATGATATGCGCAGCACACCGCACTGGAAAGAGGCCGTGGTTTATCAGGTCTATCCGCGCAGCTTTATGGACAGTAACGGCGACGGTACCGGCGATCTCAACGGTATTATCAGCAAGCTCGATTACCTGCAACAGCTCGGCATCACGCTGTTGTGGCTGTCGCCCGTATACCGTTCGCCGATGGACGATAACGGCTATGACATCTCTGATTACGAAGAGATTGCCGACATTTTTGGTTCGATGAGCGACATGGAGCGCCTGATTGCAGAAGCTAAAGCGCGTGATATCGGGATCCTGATGGATCTGGTGGTCAACCATACCTCTGACGAACATCCCTGGTTTATCGACGCACTGAGCTCAAAAAACAGTGCTTACCGTGACTTTTATATCTGGCGAGCACCGGCGGCAGACGGCGGGCCGCCTGATGACTCTCGTTCGAACTTTGGTGGCAGTGCCTGGACGCTTGATGAGGCCAGCGGTGAATACTACCTGCATCAGTTTTCCACGCGCCAGCCCGATCTCAACTGGGAAAACCCGCGCGTTCGCGAAGCCATCCACGCCATGATGAACCGCTGGCTGGATAAGGGCATCGGGGGATTTCGAATGGACGTTATCGACCTGATCGGGAAAGAAGTGGATCAACAGATCATGGCGAATGGCCGTCATCTTCACCTGTATCTTCAGCAGATGAACCGGGCGACCTTTGGCCCGCGCGGCAGCGTAACGGTAGGGGAGACGTGGAGCGCAACGCCGGAAGACGCCCTGCTCTACAGTGCCGAAGAGCGGCAAGAACTGACGATGGTCTTTCAGTTTGAGCACATCAAACTTTTCTGGGATGAACAGTACGGGAAGTGGTGCAACCAGCCGTTTGATCTGTTGCGCTTTAAGGCCGTGATTGACAAGTGGCAGACGGCACTGGCTGACCATGGCTGGAACTCGTTGTTCTGGAGCAACCATGATTTGCCTCGCGCGGTCTCCAAATTTGGTGATGATGGTGAGTATCGCGTGGTGTCAGCAAAAATGCTCGCCACCGCGCTTCACTGCCTTAAAGGCACACCTTACATTTATCAGGGTGAAGAGATTGGCATGACCAACGTGAGTTTTGCTGATATTGGCGACTATCGGGATATTGAAAGCCTGAATCTTTATCAGGAGCGGATCGCCGAAGGGATGAGCCATGAAGCGATGATGCACGGTATCCACGCCAACGGGCGCGATAATGCGCGAACGCCGATGCAGTGGGACAGCAGTCCACATGCCGGGTTTACCACCGGTCAGCCCTGGATTGAGGCTAATCCCAACTTCAGAACAGTGAATGTTGCGGCTGCGCTTGACGATCCTGACTCTGTTTTTTACCACTACCAGAAGCTGGTGGCATTGCGTAAGCAGCTGCCGCTGCTGGTGCACGGCGACTTCAGGCAGATCGTTGTCGACCATCCGCAGGTGTTTGCCTGGCTGCGCACGCTGGGGGAGCAGACGCTGGTGGTGATCAATAACTTCACGCGAGACGCTGTGATGCTGGCGATCCCCGACAATCTGCAGAGCCAGCAGGGCCGTTGTCTCATCAACAATTACGCGCCACGGGAGCGGCTGGAGCCGATTATGGAACTGCAACCTTATGAATCCTTTGCATTACTTATTGAGAGGCTGTGATGGCAAACTGGTGGAAAGAGGCCGTGGCGTATCAGATATACCCGCGCAGCTTCAACGACAGCAATAACGATGGCATTGGTGACCTGAATGGCATCACGGAAAAACTCGATTACCTGGAAGATTTGGGCATCGATCTGATTTGGATCTGCCCCATGTATCAGTCCCCCAATGATGACAACGGCTATGACATCAGCGATTACCAGAAAATCATGGCTGAGTTTGGCACGATGGACGATTTTGACCGTCTGCTTGAACAGGTGCATGCGCGCGGTATGCGCCTGATTATTGATTTAGTGGTGAACCATACTTCTGATGAGCATCCGTGGTTTTTAGCGTCCAGCGCATCACGGGATAACCCGAAACGCGACTGGTACATCTGGCGCGACGGTAAAGCGGGCGCTGAGCCGAACAACTGGGAAAGCATCTTCAACGGTTCTGCCTGGAAATACAGCGCGGCGACCGGGCAGTATTTCCTGCATTTGTTCTCCGAAAAGCAGCCAGATTTGAACTGGGAAAACCCCGAGGTGCGTTCGGCGGTGTATGCCATGATGCGTTGGTGGCTTGACAAAGGGGTAGATGGTTTTCGCATTGATGCCATCTGCCATATGAAAAAAGAGCCGACTTTCAGCGATATGCCTAATCCCCTGGCGCTGCCTTACGTACCGTCATTCGAGCGCCACCTCAACTACGACGGCCTGCTTGATTACGTCGATGACATGTGTGAACAGGTGTTCAGTCACTATGACATTGTGACCATCGGCGAAATGAACGGTGCCTCCGCTGAACAGGGTGAAGAGTGGGTCGGCGAGCAGCGGGGCAGGCTGAATATGATCTTTCAGTTTGAGCACGTGAAGCTGTGGCAGGATGGGCAAAAGGACACCCTGGAGGCCAGTCTCGATTTACCCGGCTTAAAAGAGATTTTCACGCGCTGGCAGACACTGCTGGAAAACAAAGGCTGGAACGCGTTATACGTAGAAAATCATGATCTTCCCCGTGTGGTATCGGGCTGGGGCGACGATAAAAATTATCAACGTGAAAGCGCGACCGCCATTGCGGCGATGTTCTTCCTGATGAAAGGTACGCCGTTTATTTATCAGGGGCAGGAACTTGGCATGACCAATACGCATTTCGCCAGCCTGGAGGATTTTGACGACGTTGCCGCGAAGAAACTCGCCGTTGAAATGCGCCGACAGGGCAGGGAAGAGCCCGAGATCCTCGCCTTCCTCAGCCGCACCGGGCGCGATAACTCGCGCACCCCGATGCAGTGGGATCAGAGTACCCACGGCGGTTTCAGCAATGCCACCCCCTGGTTCCCTGCGAACAGTAATTACCCTGAGATCAACGTGGCGGACCAACGCGCTGACAGCGGTTCCGTGCTGAACTTCTATCGTGCGCTCATTCGCCTGCGGCGGAAGATGCCGGTACTGATTGAAGGGGCTTATCAACTCCTGCTGCCGACACATCCGCAGATCTATGCTTATACCCGTAGTCTGAATGAGCAGCAGGTGTTGGTGATCGTCAATTTCAGTGCCCATCAGCAGGAGATAGATCCGCAACAGCTGTTACTGGACGGCTGGCAACCGCTGCTGAGCAATTATCAGGAGCAGGGGAAACGGCAAAGCTTACGGGCTTATGAGGCACAAATTTATCAGCGGTAAACCTCGGCCTGTCGGGGAGGATTTGATAATTTTCACAGCTTTTCTACCAGTGATTTTAATTGTGCAATGACAGATTTTTTCTCATCCTCTTCTTCTCCACCGTAAGGACAGGTTGACTGGCGGATAATCAAATGTGTCGGCAGCAATTCACGGATGTGAATCTGAGGGGCGGCCATCTGCTGGATTAACAGCTCGACGGCCCGCTTACCCAGCTTGTTGAAATCCTGCGCAACGGTGGTGAGCGGTGGCTGGAAATAGAGGCTGTCCGCCGTATCATCATAACCGGTGACGGAAACCATCCTGCTGCCGGTGCGATTCAGTTGCGCGAGGGCGCTCAAAACCCCTAGCGCCATTTGATCGTTCGCGACGACGATCGCGCTAATCCGCGGATACTGATGTAACAGCTCAAGGGCCTTATTCCGGCCACTGGCGGCACTCCAGTCACCAAAGACCGTAACCGCATTACTCACTCCAAGCCGGTGCAATGTCTCACGCCAGCTACTCAATCGCATACGCGCCGAAACGGAACTCTCTGGCCCTGCAAGCAGGCCGAACTCACGATGCCCCAGTTCCCAGAGATGACGGATGCATGCTCCGCAGCCATCAAGGTGATCAAACCTTACGCAGCAGACATCCGTTTCCGGCGAAACATCTAAAAACAGACAGCAAATATCCGGGTTCTCATTCACCATTTTTTCCGCAATGTGATCCTCAAGGGGCAGATTAATCACCGCGCCCCGGATATTTTGTGCGCGAAATTCATTCAGCCGCGCCTGAAGTGAGGCATAGTCAGCCATCACCGGCATCGCGATAGCAACCTCCAGTTGATGTGTACCTGCGTGACTTTTTATCGCAGCAGCGATTTGCGAGGGCGCGTGCAGGGTCAACGACGCGGTAATCAACCCTATAGACGGTGCCGACTTCCCCGCCAGCAATTGTGCTGAGCGGTTCGGTACATAGTGCAGTGCCTGCATTGCACGAATGACGTTATCGCGGGTACGCTCAGCCACCACATCAGGTTTATTCAGCACGCGTGAGACCGTCTGCTGGGATACACCGGCTTCGCGAGCCACATCTTCTAAGGTTGCCGTACGGCGCTCCATCGTTTTCTCCTTTACCCTTTAACAATAATGTCGTTCGCTAACATTTTATGTCAGAAAGACGACAATAAATTGTTGCTTTAGCCTTGTTTCGTGATCGTCCGTGAGTTTCAACTTCAACATGATTGCCGCTTTGAACAAAATATCTGATAACTCATTCTATCTTGTCTGGCGAATGACATTTTACATTGATTCTACAGGTATACCTATGCGACATCACGATTGTCACCTCTCCGGTGGTCCTCTTTTTCATGACGTACTTGCCCGTGAAGACTGGCAAAACCAGACCATTACCCACCTGAACCGTTTACCGGCCCATCCGACCTTTGCCAGCTGGCGCGATCTTCGCTCGGCAAGGGAAAATCAGCTCTCTGCGCACCGACGCCTGCTGGATGGTCAGTGGCAATTTTCTTATGCCCGCAGCCCGTTTGCGGTGGACGCCAGCTGGCTGGAAAACGATTTGGCGGGCAGTCGCAGTACACCGGTCCCCTCGAACTGGCAAATGGAGGGGTATGACGCGCCAATCTATACCAACGTGCGTTACCCCATCGATACTACGCCGCCACGCGTACCAGACGAAAACCCGACCGGCTGCTATTCACTCTCGTTTAGCGTGGAGAAAGACTGGCTGGCTGAGGGCCAGACGCAGATTATCTTCGATGGCGTGAACTCCGCATTCCACTTGTGGTGCAACGGCGAATGGGTCGGTTACTCGCAGGACAGTCGCCTGCCCGCGGCCTTCGATCTCAGTGCGTTCCTACAGGCGGGCGAGAACCGCCTCTGCGTCATGGTGATGCGCTGGAGCGCAGGCACCTGGCTTGAAGATCAGGATATGTGGCGTATGAGCGGGATCTTCCGTTCCGTCTGGCTGCTGAATAAACCGACGCTGCACCTGAACGATGTCCACCTCACTCCGCAACTCGATGCGCTTTATCGCGATGCCGAACTGGAGGTCAATGCCACCGTCGCCGCCCCGACACCGTTGCTGGAAAAACTGACGGTGGCCGTTGAACTGTGGAATGACACGCAACGGGTCGCCAGACATCAGCAGTCGCTCGGCTCACCCGTCACGGATGAACGCGGCAATTATGCTGAACGCACCGTGATACGTTTCCCTGTGGAACGTCCGGCACTGTGGAGCGCGGAAACACCGAACTGCTACCGGGCAGTCGTCTCACTGTGGCGCGGCGATGAACTGATTGAAGCCGAAGCCTGGGATATCGGGTTTCGCCGGGTTGAAATCGATAATGGCCTGTTGAAGTTGAATGGTAAACCGCTGTTGATCCGGGGGGTAAACCGTCATGAGCACCATCATCAGCGCGGTCAGGTTGTTACCGAAGACGATATGGTGCAGGACATTCTGCTGATGAAGCAGAATAACTTTAACGCGGCTCGCTGCTCTCACTATCCTAACGCGCCACGCTGGTACGAACTCTGTAACCACTATGGCCTGTACGTGGTCGATGAGGCTAATATCGAGACCCACGGCATGGTGCCAATGAGCCGTCTTTCCGACGATCCGTCCTGGTTAGCGGCCTGGAGCGCCCGCGTCACACGGATGGTGCAAAACAATCGCAACCATCCGTCGATTATTATCTGGTCGCTGGGCAATGAGTCCGGCGTGGGTGGCAATCACGAAGCTATGTACCACTGGCTCAAGCGTAACGACCCGTCACGTCCGGTGCAGTATGAAGGCGGCGGCGCTAACAGCACGACCACCGATATTCTTTGCCCGATGTATGCCCGCGTAGACAGCGATCAGCTTATCCCTGCGGTACCGAAATGGGGGATTAAAAAGTGGATCAGCCTGCCTGGCGAGCAGCGCCCGTTAATCCTTTGCGAATACGCTCACGCCATGGGCAACAGCCTGGGAAATTTTGCCGATTACTGGCAGGCATTCCGTGATTATCCGCGCCTGCAGGGGGGCTTTATCTGGGACTGGGCCGATCAGGCCATCACTAAAACGTTCGATGATGGCAGCGTCGGCTGGGCATATGGCGGTGATTTTGGCGATAAACCCAACGATCGCCAGTTCTGTATGAACGGTCTTGTCTTCCCCGACCGTAGCCCTCATCCGTCATTAATTGAAGCCAAACATGCACAGCAATACTTCCAGTTTACCCTGCTGTCGCAAACTCCGCTTTGCATTAGCATCACCAGTGAGTACCTGTTTCGCACAACGGATAACGAGGAGTTGCACTGGCAGGTCCAGGCTGCGGGAGAAACGGTTGCCAGCGGCAGCTTAACACTTGAGCTTGGCCCTGAAGGACAGCGCGAGCTGACGCTGTCGGGGACATTAACACTGCCTGCCGGGGCCAAAGAGGTATGGCTCACGCTGGAGGTTATCCAGCCGCAGGCCACGAAATGGTCCGATGCCGGGCATCGCGTCGCCTGGCAGCAGTTTGCCCTCGCAGCACCGCTGGTGCTTCGGGCGCCTTTGTCAGCAGGAAATGCGCCTGAGCTTGAGGTCAGTGACAGTGCATGGGCGGTGCGCAGCGGCTCGCAGCAGTGGGTGATCGACCGTCAAAGCGGACTGTTGACACACTGGCAGGTGGACGGCGTGGAGCAACTGCTGACCCCGTTGCGCGACCAGTTTGTACGCGCACCACTGGATAATGATATTGGTGTGAGTGAAGTGGAGCGCATCGATCCCAACGCCTGGGTTGAACGCTGGAAAAGTGCTGGCCTGTACAACCTCACTACCCGCTGCGTGCAGTGTGACGCGCAGCGTCTGAACAGCAGCGTTGTGGTAGATAGCCGCTGGCATTACCTGAACGGGGACGAGGTTATGATCGTCAGCCACTGGCAGATGACCTTTGACGCGCAGGGCAAATTGCACCTGGCCATTGACGGCGAACGTGCTGGCACCCTGCCGCCGCTGCCACGCATCGGGCTGAATTTCCAGGTGCTGGATCAGAACAAACCGGTCTCATGGCTGGGGTTCGGCCCGCATGAGAACTACCCGGATCGTCGCACCAGCGCCTGTTTCTCCCGCTGGGAGCTGCCGCTGGACCAGATGACGACACCGTACATATTCCCCACCGAGAATGGCCTGCGTTGTGATAACAAAGCACTGGACTGGGGGCGCTGGCACGTGGCGGGCGATTTCCACTTTTCCCTACAGCCTTACGGCACCGAGCAATTAATGAAGACTGACCACTGGCACTGGATGCAGCCGGAAAGTGGCGTCTGGATAACCCTTGATGGGCAGCACATGGGCGTCGGCGGTGATGACTCCTGGACGCCCAGCGTACTGCAGCAATGGCTATTGCTTGAAACACAATGGAAATATCAGTTAACGATTCATTTCCAATAATAATCGAAGCGTGAGCCCCGGGCTTACCGGCATAACCAGATGGAACAGTCAAAATGAAACTCTCTGAACTCGCACCAAGAGAACGACATAACTTCATTTACTTTATGTTGTTCTTTTTCTTCTATTATTTCATTATGTCGGCCTACTTTCCTTTCTTTCCGGTCTGGCTGGCAGAAGTTAACCACTTAACCAAAACAGAAACAGGGATTGTGTTTTCATCTATCTCGCTGTTTGCAATTATTTTCCAGCCGGTGTTTGGTCTGCTCTCCGATAAACTGGGATTACGCAAACACTTGCTCTGGATTATCACGGTCTTACTGATTTTATTTGCGCCATTCTTTATTTTTGTTCTGTCCCCTCTACTGCAGATGAATATTTTTGCTGGTGCACTGGCTGGCGGGATCTATCTGGGCGTCGTCTTCTCCAGTGGCTCCGGAGCGGTAGAAGCCTATATTGAACGCGTAAGTCGGGCTAACCGTTTTGAGTACGGCAAGGTTCGCGTTTCCGGCTGTATTGGCTGGGCGTTATGTGCATCAATCACCGGTATTTTATTTAGCATCGACCCTAATATTACATTCTGGATTGCCTCCGGTTTTGCCCTGGCGCTTGCCGTACTGTTATGGATGTCTCGCCCGGAAGGGAGCAACAGCGAGCGGGTTATCGATGCGCTTGGTGCCAACCGCCAGGCTTTTTCTATGCGCACCGCCGCCGAGCTATTGCGGATGCCACGCTTCTGGGGATTTATTATTTACGTTGTAGGTGTCGCCAGTGTCTATGACGTATTCGACCAGCAGTTTGCTAACTTCTTCAAAGGTTTTTTCTCCAGCCCACAACGCGGGACCGAAGTGTTTGGCTTTGTCACTACCGGTGGGGAAATGCTCAATGCAACGATTATGTTTTTTGCCCCTGCCATCGTTAACCGCATTGGTGCGAAGAACGCCCTCCTGGCCGCAGGCGTCATTATGTCGGCGCGTATTTTGGGTTCTTCTTTTGCCTCTTCAGCCACAGAAGTGGTTATCTTAAAAATGCTCCATATGTTTGAACTGCCGTTCCTCCTGGTCGGCACCTTTAAATATATCTCCTCCGCATTTAACCCAAAACTTTCGGCAACCTTATTCCTGATTGGTTTTAATTTATCAAAGCAACTTTCGGGCGTCGTACTGTCGACATGGGTAGGCCGGATGTATGACACCGTAGGCTTCCATCAGGCTTATCTTGTTTTAGGCTGTATCACACTGAGCTTTACCCTTATTTCAGTATTTACCTTGAAAGGAAGTAAAACACTGCTCTCGACATCCGAATATAACAACGCAACCTGATACGAAAGGCCCGTCTCACATAACGGGCACTTAAGCGGGATATTTACAAGCGCCCCATCATCTGAAATAGGGTGGGGCGAATGTGTCTTTATTGACAGAGCATAGCCACAAGCTACCGGGAAGCACACGTCGAACAACGATCAGAAGCTATATGTCACCTTCAGGCTGCCAGTGGGCGATGTTTTTCGTTGAACAATTGGGCTGTTGCGTGCATCACCAGCCAGCTGCGTAAAACCTGCTGCGGCAACTACGCTCCAGTCTTGGTTAAGCTTGTGCGTCCAGTCCATATTCAGTGAATAGGCATAAATTCCCGATCTGGCTTCATATCGAGTAAACCCCGATGCGGCCGACTGTGATGCACTTACCCCGTAGTAAGTCTGCATGTACTTGCTGGTCCCCCAACTACTGGTCAGCGCCAGCGTCACAGCGTTTTTCGATGACGTATAGAGCGGGCTGACAATGCTGAAATGCAGGGCCTCACCATTGCTTCGCTGAGAAATCGGCACCTCAGCCTGCAATTGCAAATTAAGCCAGTCGGTCACCTTGTATCCCAGGCCAGGCACAACGATAGCTGAGCCTTTAACGTCACCCATACCTCGCAAGTCGTCGCTACCGTAGCTGAGCGAGTCGCTGTCCACGTCACGATCCTTTCTGCCTGCGCGATAACTCAGCGCAGCGCTGTAATCAAAATTACCGATGTTGTTACCGTAACCGATACCACGCGTGGAGCTGATGAAGAAACCATTTAGCATAGAGTAATCAATCACCAGGGCCGTCGTGACTCGGCTTTCATCCGAACCAGAATAACGTGGCGCAACATCCACACCTCCTCCCAGGGTCAACTCGTTGCCCTGTTTCTGTTCTGCTGCCAGTATTGGGGTTGCCAGTAACGCGAGGACAAATCCTGACAACAATTTTCCCAGGGGTTGCCCCGAGAGTGAAGGGAGGAACTTATGACTCAGTTCGATGTTTCTCATTAAGGAAGTCCTTGTGGGTTCAACTGACTACGATGCAAGCGGTTTTAAACGCCAGAACGCTCAGTTTGAATGCTGACCCTGAAGTTCTCATGAGCCCAAAATGAAGAAATACTGAAGTAAGTACCCGTTCTGCAAACCTGATAGATTTACGGATACCGTTTTTTCTTCAGACGTTCTTCATTAACTGTTGATAAAGTCACTATTGTGAAAATTCTCCTAATTGAAGACGACATCGATCTCGGCAACGGCGTACGTATTGCCCTTACAGACCAGGGATTAGATGTCATATGGGTTCGCCGAAAAGTGGATGCTTTGCATCAACTTGATGTATGCGTGCCAGAACTTGTCTTGCTCGACCTCGGCCTGCCCGACGGTGATGGCATGAGCCTGATGGCGCGTCTGCGTCAGCAATTCAAGGGGATCCCCGTCATCATCCTGACTGCCCGGGGCACTCTGCAAGATCGCTTGACGGGGCTGGATGCCGGTGCAGACGACTATCTCGTCAAACCTTTTGTTCTCGCCGAGTTATTGGCCAGGGTGAGGGCACTTGTGCGGCGCAGTTACGGTTTTCAGAATCAGGTGATAGAGATTCGAGGGCTATCGCTCCATGTGCCGACTCGTCGCGTGACCGTGAGCGAAAGGCATGTTGATTTGACGGCAAGTGAATACGCGCTGCTTGAAACATTAATGTTGCGTGCTGACCGTGTTATGACACGTAGTTTTCTGGAAGAAAAGATCTTCGGTGCAAAAGAAAATATGAGTAATGCACTCGATGTACATATGGGAAATTTACGTCGCAAAATCGGTGACGGCTATGTGCGAACGGTGAGAGGAGTGGGGTTTGTCATTGATACCGTCCCCATTCAGAAGGGGGCCGGTTGATGCGTAATTTTTGGCGCTATCTGAGAATCCCAACGCTCGTACGGCGAATGATGATCGCCCAGATGCTATTACTGACGCTGCTTTGGTGTATTTTTCTGACCTACATTTTATGGGATAACTTACGTAACCCTCCCATGCTATCAGGCAGCAAAACCTATGAAACCATTCTGACATTGGTGGATCGTATGGTGGATCGTCCGCACGATCTCACCGATGTGCTGGAAAAATTCAGCAAGGCATTGCGGGAAGGCTATGGCGGAGGTGAAGACCCCAAAATGTCAATCAGCCTAATCGTTCGGAAGAATAAAGAGATAATTTACTCATCTGATGGCGCTCCGGCAGGAGTGACAAACACCGGTTATGGGATGATTCAGAGTATTCAGAGTAACGGTCGCACCTGGACGAGCCGAACTCTGAAGTCCGGGAACTCCGACACAGAGGTAACACTGCTCACTCCTGCTGGCGGTTGGAACTTCTTCATATACCTGAACTCGCGCGGATACTACATATTACCGCTGCTGGTATGCATTCCTTTTCTTTTGTTTCCTGCGTGGCTGTCAATCCGCATTGCCATGCGTCCCTGGAACAAGGTGGCAAATGAAGTTTCCTTACGAACACCAGAAGATCTTTCTCCCTTAAAAGCAGTTCCAAAGCACAAGGAGCTGCGCCAAATAGTGGACGCGATTAATATATTCCTTGCCAGGGTACGAGAGAGCACTGAAAGGGAACGGACGTTCATTGCCGATGCCGCTCACGAGTTGCGTACTCCGCTGGCTGCAATGCGCGTCAATGTTGAGGCTTTGCAGTCCGATGTCAGCAACGTTCGTCAACAGGAATTGCTTGCAGGGATTATTCGTAGCAATAGCCGTGCTGCTCGACTCGTCAATCAGTTGCTGCTGCTGATGCACAGTGAAGCGCGTATTGATACTGTTATGGAGCCTGTGCCGCTGACGACGCTCATACAAGAGCGAATGGCTGAGTTATCACCGCTAGCGGCTGAGAGCCAAATTGAGCTTGAATTCTACTTTCATGATGAAGTCTGGATTACAGGGGTCAGGGAACGCCTGATGTCGCTAATCGACAACTTAATTGAAAATGCTGTGAAGTACAGTCCTGAGGGCGGGCGGGTTGAGGTAGAAGTACGATTGTTAGATAAATCCACTCAATTGCGTATCTCAGATGCAGGGCCCGGAATCATGGTTGAATTGAGGGAGCGGGTATTCGACAGATTTTTTCGTGATCCCAATCAGATACAAAGCGGGAGTGGATTGGGGCTGGCGATAGTCAAAGCGGTTGCGCAGCAACACAACAGCAGTGTTTTTCTAAGTACCTCAGCAGAAGGCGGGCTCATGGTTATTGTTGATATCCCAAATCACAATTCCGTCTGAAAGAGAACGCAATTTTAGTCCCCATCCTGCCCAGGACATTTACCAGAATAATGGAGCATAAATTGAAATATTTGGCCCTGGCTACAGTATTATTTTCTATATCACTGAGCGGATGTGCCATAACCGTCAGCGACTTAAAAAACAGCGAATCCTCCTTAGACGGCAGTTTCATTAGCAAGACGGGGTCCTCCGATACTTATCGAACCCTAAGGCACATTGCAAGGCAGTGTCTGGAATATGAGTCATATTCAGGAAATCCGGTCATCGTATTTAGCGAGTTTGACGGTGAGCGTAAAGAAGGTGAGATCACTCAAAAACTGGTTTCAGAGGGACTGTTGATCAACAACACACTCATTGAGATAGAAAGTCATGATGGTGACAAAGCTAAGATCAGCCTGTACACAACCAAGAATATTTTGAGTACGGGCATCAGGTCGCCAAATATAAGTGATATCAAGCGATGGACTGACGGCGATAGAGCCTGCTAGTGTGACACTTAGCCATACTGACGTTCCCCCAGGATTAGATAATCCCCATGCCAGCATCGTGATGCTGCTGCGGGTGTTAGAACCGACAGCCAGCACAGTGTTGTGGGGAGGGGCCAGTTTGGGGTGAGCCGTACGGCACGCACCGTGAATGCTTTTTCAAATACCCCAAAACATGAGGTTGATGGCATTTTTGATATCATCCTGACACCGGGTGATATCCACTACTGCATCACCGATAACCTCGACAGGGACACTAGAAAGTTCCGTGGTCATCAATCGGTGATTTTTTCCCTCGATGAGGATCAGCGGGAACAAGGTTTTATTCACTTTCTCAGAAAGATGGTGCGATTCAATGAGCGGGATAACCATGCGTCGCCCAGGGGTATCGACAATATCACTTTGCACATCGACAAAAATTTTGTAATGGCTGGTGCGTTTATATTGATAAACAATAAATTGCATAATCACCAGTTCCTGTTTTCATCGGCGAAAGAGCCATTCTTTGCGATAAAGCTGGCGACTTCCTCCATCCCTTCACGGTTCTGGTCTTTCCACTCATCTGCCTTTATACGACGAGCTTCCTTGCCGATGACATCATTCACCAGACCATAAATATTGACGCCCGCAGCATTCAGAACCAGATAGTTCTCTTTGTCTACAGTCACGCTGACTCTGTGTTTCATGGACGTGCTCCTCTTGTGTGCATACCTGAAGTATATACTTTGCGTAATTATTCATCAATCAATCCTGCAACAGGTGTAAGGATTCGTAGCCTGCTGCACAAAAACAGCGCTCTCGAGTTGGTTGGTCGAGTCTGTTAGTGATGGATACTTACAGCGACAGCTATAGTGAAATTGTCGATACAGCAACAACGCTTCTTTCTGGTTTGGTGGATGACCTTGTTGATGAACTTTCTATTTTCATTGAAGAGTATCCAGACAATGAATCTGCGGCTTGCTCTCTGAATGACATAACCAGGATGGAAGTTGGCGATCTGTCTTTTCTCCATCCATCAGCGATTGAATTTTTGCAATGGTTGTTAGGATATTTGAAACAAAAGCAGAATGGTTAAAACGTCAGGTAAACCCCCATGCCAGATCGTGATGCTGTTGCGGGTGTTAGAACCGACAGCGAGCACTATTCTTGCGGGCAGGGGGCCAGTTCGGGGTAAGCCGGACGTCACGCGACAGGACGTCGCGTGCCGAGGCCCGCAGGGAAGCGGATTTTGCCGATCCGGGGGGCCCCTCACTGGCCCCCCGGGCCTGTCACCAACCTTTCAGCCGCTTCGAGTGAAAAGTTAGCACCTGTGCCTGCGGGCTGACCGGAAAAAATGGTCAGCCCCTAGGCCAAACCTGCCGCCCAGTTTCATCCAGCAAAAAACAAAAAGCCCGCTCAGGTTTCCCTGAGCGGGCTTCTCTAAATTTGGCTCCTCTGACTGGGATCGCCTTTGCCATTAATTGGCTGAATATTAAGCTAAATCAGAAATTCAGTCTTGTCAAGACCACCAAAATGACCACCATTTAGATTGTATATCTAGAATGGTGCGAATCATCACGCCTATTATAGAGGATGTGAAATCTTGAGCTCATTTGATCTACTGGCGCTAATTTGACGCTCCATCAATTGTGCTTCATGTAAAGCTGCGGCACTAAAACTTTTACCAGTTAGAAGAGTGTCAATCGCTTTAAATAATGACGAATCAAACTGGTTATGAAGCCATTGATATCTCCCCCAACGGAGTTTTTTAAACTCAGAAAAACACTCTTTACCAAATGCAACTAAAATTAAATTTTCAATATTGGAATCGCAATGCCATGCCACTTTGGATGGCTCCTCTTTTCCTGCCTTTAATAAATAAATGGAACGCATCAGAATAGTACAGTAAGTAGAGTAGAGCGCCCACACAAACTCACCAATATGTGGCCTTACCAACTTAACGTCTTCAGAACTTGCATTGATTAAATGGGTCAGATCAAATTGCTCCAATTCATGTTAATATTTATATAATCGTGCATCAGTATAAAATTTTTTCATTTCTTCATCAGTGAGAATGTCCGTAAAAAGACACAACTCCAGGAAATTTTTTGCGAAAGTCGATTATCCCCTTCCAAAGAATATCGACTGCATCAATTTTTCTTGAAATTGTTGCTTTTTGTACCTCAGAGAAAGACGAAGCAGCGATTTTTAATATGTTTGATTGTCGCTCTAATTCTGCCTTCATATCTGTAAGATGAGCATCGCCTTCTGTTTTAAGTTCAGCTTTAAGCCTCTCTAATTTATTATCATATTCATTTTTAATGCTTAAATGAATTCGGTTTCCAATCCAGGCTCTAAAAAGCCATCCAACGCCAGCCAGAAATACTAGGCTGAAAGCGGTGGACGTAATCGTTTGTAAAAGTAAATTTCCCAACATCTCAATTTTTAATCCCCGTTTTTTGTTTATAGCTGTGAGAAAGTATCGTAATTTAATGCGGAAAATCCTACCATTTTATACTGAAAAGTACTATAACCTAATGAATTTATGGGTGTAATTTATTTTGTGAGGTATCTATTTATTCTCTTGCTTTTGTCTTGCAAGTATCCGAGTAATGTATTTGAATATTAAGAACATAAAAGTTCAAATGTAAGCATACCCGTTTTAGTTCCACACACTTTTTGAGATTTCCGGTTTCTCAGCCATCAGCTGGTATTCTTCCGGCGTCAGGTTATTCAGAGATTCATGGGGACGCTCGCTGTTGTATTCTGTCAGCTAGCGTGCCGTTATTTCCCGTGCTTCATTCAGCATTCTGAACAGGTAAAAATCTAGTACTTCTGTCCGGTATGTCCGGTATGTCCGGTTAAAACGTTCAATAAACGCATTATGAGTGGGTTTACCCGACCTGATAAATCCCAGCACCACACTGTGGACTTCGGCACATTGCGCCAGAGCCAGAGATACGAGTTCCGGCCCGTTATCCATCCGCATTTTCAGCGGATACCGCCAAACTTCTCTTTCCAATTGTAATAGCTGGCTTCTGAAATACCCGCTTCGCGGCAGACATCCTTAACGGTGCGTCCGGCTTCGACGGACTTCAAAACGGCAATGATCTGATGCTCAGTGAATCGGGTTTTGCGTATGGCGATCTCCTTCAGGGGCATAATCAGTATGTCGGAAGATCTCTAAAAGTGAACGGTTCCTTTTGCAGGGATACCTACAATTATGTTTTAGTGATCTGCTACAGTCCTGCATTGCAACAAACAGCTAGCTGATGAAGATATCCACTGCTTGTCTAGAGAAAACTCCAATGCAATCCACCAGATATATCTAAATTTTTAGTCGGGCTGTAAAAAGTGAAATTGGTATCCTAAAGGATTTCGGATAAATCCGAATCAGGGTATAGTAGTCTCTGAGTATTAATGAATAGTTGTGTTATGAAGTTGTAACTCATTGATAATAAAGAATAATATTTTTTATAAGTTTGTTGACAAAAATGCAACTTGATTGAAATTTTTTCATAAGGATTCGCTTATGGCTAGGGGATTGTTACTAGTTGGAATTATTTTAATAGCAATTATTTTAATGGGGTGCTTCTCTTTTCTACCGGCCTCACAATGGTGGTTTATCAAAAATATCATATCAAATTTTGATTTTGTAAAAGCGCTCCTTTCAATTCTAATATTAACATTGATTACTATATTTTTGTTTTTCGGTATTTTAGAGAAAAAATATTCATTAAAGTTAGAAAAACTAACTTTCGGTGGGTTAAATATTTTATTTGATAGTTCTGACTTGCTATATAAAAGATCTGTTCGAAATTTTCTTGATACTAAAAGGAGTGTATTCAAAATTGATCCACATTCTGACTCATTTGAAGAGGTTTTTAACTCTTTATATGATATCTATAATTTCATTCGTATTGAAATAAGAGTGCTGGATGTTAAGCGGAAAAGAGATATAGAGTTGTATCTTATATCTAATAAAATACTAAAAAAACTGAATCAATTGCTAACCAAACATCAGAATAATTACAGGCGTTGGCATAAGTACATCTCAACAAACGATATTGTATTGACGAGGGATAAAGATTCTAATGGTGAAAATGTTTCTTTAATTTATCATTTAACACCAATTGGAATAATCCAGACTCATTACTATCATTTCAGCCAATTGATGGCTGATTTTGAATGCATTAATAAATTTTTCTGTGAGGAAATTAGTGTTATTTTTGACATCGATATTGCTAAGTGGGAGGAGTAATGCATAAAACTTTTCTGAGTTATCATCATGCAAACGAACAAGATTTGAAGGACGGAATCATTGAAGCATTTGGTGGTGCGTCATTTATTGACAAGTCCGTAAGTGACGGGGATATCAGCACTAATGTCAGTGAAGATTACATTATGAGGAAAATTCGGGAGGACTATCTTGGTGACTCTACCGTAACAGTAGTACTCATAGGTACAGAAACTGCCAACAGACCTTTCGTTAACTCAGAAATTCAGGCATCTTTATGGGGGGCAAATCCTGCTGGATTAATCGGTGTAATTAGAGATGAAATATATTCGAGCGTATTTAGCTCTGGTGTGTGTAGTGATATTTTTTGCAATTGCGGCATTGGACTTAGAACCATTGATTGGGGTTATGAACATTATCTCCCTTGGTTAATTAAAAAAAACCATAGCTTTTCAAAAGTCGTCCCTCACTATGAGGATATGGATGTTTACTGCTCACTAGTTAACTATTCAGATTTTATAGGGAATAGTGAATTTTATATTAACCAGGCATTTGATAAAAGAAATGTTATGGAACCAGCAGCAAAGAAAAATCCCGCGGACGTCCCGGCTATAAGAACTAATTTACTATGGTGATGAGATTGTTTTTACGCTAAGATAAATTTAAGAGATCAGATATGTATAATAGCAAAGTAATTAAAAGAAAGGTTTTTTTAAGTTACCACCATGATGGTGACCAATATTACTATAATGAATTCTCAAAAAAATTTCATGATGAATATGAGGCTGTAACGGATAATTCCCTTAATCGTCGAGTTGATAGTGAGGATATTGACTATGTCAAGCGACGTATTCGTGAGTATTATATCACAGGGACTTCATGTTCTATTGTCTTGGTCGGTAATGAATCATGGGGGAGTAAATATATTGACTGGGAAATTAACGCGACGCTTGATAAACAACATGGACTTATTGGTGTCCAGTTGCCAACATTGTTATCAAATTCTTCTGGACGAGTGAATGTGCCCGCTCGACTCAGTGATAATATTGATTCTGGATATGCACTGTGGGTAAGTTGGGTTAATTTTACAGCTAATATTTCGTCGTGTAGGGGATATATCGAACAAGCCAATTGCCGTAGTAATACTCTGATAAGAAATACTCGTGAACGCCGCTTAAGGAATGCATAATATGCTTGAGACGAATTTAGCAAAACCATTTCTTGTTGTTTATATCATTTGGCACCCGGATTTCGCCGGTGGTGCTGGACTGGCTGAAATATTGCGGGGACACTTTCGTCGGGAACTCTATCAGAACGTTGCTGGAGGAACCGGTTTAAGTGTTATTTTTCGTTCTGAGCCTCTACCTGAAACGCGGAAGCCATTGCCGATCAATTTTTCAGAATCAGAGACCACCGCAGTCCTTATACTTGCAGAATCATGTATGGCAAATGATCCTGAATGGGGGACTTACCTTCGGGAGCTATCAATACAGTCGGAAATAGCTGGACTGGGTACACATCTTTTCCCCATTGCTATTGAAGGAGAAGGATTAAATCTTGGACTGGAAGAACAGGCATTGCGCTGGGACCAATGGATACAGGATGGGAGCAACAATACAGCAAATCTTCATATACGATTGATTAGTGAGCTTACATACGAATTTTGTAGGATGCTGCGCCATTACCTGGAGCATCTGAAACAACCAGAAAAAGATGAAGATGATTTGCTTAATTATCTCAAGAAGGTTCAGATATTCCTTAGCCATTCTAAACATGATGAAGATGGAGAGCGGATTGCTCGTTTGATACGTGAGAAATTACATAGTGGACATGGGTTAAGTTCATTCTTTGATGTCCATGATATCCCTGCCGGGCTTCGGTTTCATCAGGTGCTATTGAAACAGCTGGCGCAAAGCGCAGTTGTTGCCATACATACCGACTCTTATTCTTCGCGTGAATGGTGTCGCCGAGAGATTATAGAAGCTAAACGTAATAGTGTACCTTTAGTTGTTGCCAACTGTATTAGCGAATTGGATGAAAGGGGATTTCCTTATATGGGAAATGTCCCCATAGTGAGAATGGATCCCCAGCAGACTGAACGAATTAATATCATTATTGCACGCCTGCTTGATGAGGTTCTGAAAGATTTTCTGTGGCGTTGTCGTATACAATTGATTAATACTGAACAAAGTGCAGTGCAGTTTGTTCCACGTGCGCCGGAGTTAATTTCACTTGCTGGTTTAAAGTTCCCCGGTATTGGGCAGCCTACAATTGTATATCCTGACCCCCCCTTAAGTTCCGAAGAGGAGCGATTATTTGAAGAAGTTAAACCCGGTATCAGGCTTAGAAGTTTTACCGAATGGCTGGCAGAGGGAACATCATGACTTATCGTGAAATGCTTAGTCAGCATGTTATTGCAATATCTACATCAGATAGCCCAGATATGCCTGTATTGGGGTTAAGTAAACAGCATTTATATGACGCGATGACAGAAATTGCGCGTCATTTATTAGCCTTGGGAGCCCGGATTGTTTATGGCGGAGATCTACGTGCAAATGGTTTTACTGAACTGTTATTTGAGTTAGTAGCACGCCATAGAAGAGATGCCGATGAGGGGGATGAACGTTCCAGTATATTGAACTATCTTGCATGGCCGGTGCATATGCAAAAAGATGCCAGTGACTTGGAAAGGCTCAGTGCGGACCTGAAAGGAATGGCAAGACTTGTTTTGTTCAATCGGGATGGCGAGCAGTTGCCAATGGCAGAACGAGCCCATTACATAGCAACTATTCCTTCTGATGAAGATTGGGCAATAGGTTTGACAGCAATGCGACATGCTATGTTACAAGACACACATGCCCGTATTATTCTTGGCGGGCAGGTTGATAAGTATAAGGGGGCAATGCCCGGTATAGCAGAAGAGGCTGTATTATCACTTCGTGCTAAACAACCCCTTTTTATTATGGGAGGCTTTGGTGGATGTGCAAAAGATATCACGGAGTGTCTGAATATTGTGGAATCTGATGGAATGCAGCAACGCAACTGGGGAGGGCGGGAAGAATTTGTTGGTTTCTCTTTCCAGGATCTTAATAACGGCCTCACTGAGGAAGAAAATACTGTGCTAGCACAGACTCCGCATGTGGACCAAGCTATCGCTATGATTTTGAGAGGGCTTTTTCGATTAGTAAAACGTAGCTGAAAAAAGACTTTAAATTCCATTATCATTATATGTATTAGCTTAGACTTCCTTTGGCACTCTTGCGGCACGGAGCTAAACCTAATCTAATATGTAGTTCTGTGCTAGTGGCGACAAGCCAGTACACATAGTAGCCTTTTAATTTGTATAAGTAACAGAAGTGCCGAAGGATAAGCCAACATTGTGAGACGATGACGATATGCAGAGCAATCATTATAATATTAAGGAAGAGCCGCAATCGCGGCCCAAATGTTATAATCTCGTATATATAGCATTGAACCATGTTAATATCTCGCCTTTTGCATCACATGCAGTGAGCATTTGATAACTCATTTTTGCTGTAGCAAATGTATTAATCTTCTTCTTCGCTTTACTTTCATTATAACGTGTTAAAGTGGATACTGCTGTCGAGACATCTGTCGTATCATCTATGGTTATTTTTACACCAAACACCGCCTGAATAGCATCAGGGTGTAAATAATTTTCCATTTCCCTTTTTACAGTCATGAATGCGATGGAACCATCATTTCTTGCATTTACTGAATTACATTCCTTTTCATACTGAGGAGGGATGGCAACATCTCTATCATAGATGTGAACCTCTGGTTTACTTAGAATTTTTAAGTAATTATTATTAACCCAATCTTTAAGAGTATGCCCGCCCATTGGAATGAAAACTATACGTGGATCATTTATCATATCAGGAACATTTGGAACACCATGGTCGAGATAAATTTTACCGATGTTCTTTAAAAAGTTTATATCATTAGGGCCTTCAACGCATACAAGAACAGATGCCCTACTATCAGGGTATACGCCAAGATCATTCGCTATGTTCTTTAGCACATCATCATCACCATTTTTAACTTCCAAACCATTATCGAGTGTTCGGGTTATATGGCGTAGAGACTCTGTAGGTATCTTTTCCACAAGTGCAGGTACGTGGGTGGTAATTAACACCTGGCATTTATCAGCATTTGCTAATTCTTGAAATGCATCAATAAGTAGTCTTTGATTAGATGGGTGTTGAGAAGTTTCAGGTTCTTCTATTGCATAAATAACTCCTTTATCCGGGAATTCTTTTTGCAATCTTTCTGCTTCTGCTTTAAAGAAACTAATCAGAACTAAGCGTCTAACACCACTACCACGTTTATTGATAGCTATTCCTCTATCATCTTCTAATGTTAGCTTGAAAATATTTTCCCACTTAGGTTCCACTTTAAATTTTGGGATTAACCCGGCAGCAAGATTAGGAGATATATCATGTAAATGTTTAATTGTATTTTCAGCCACTTCAACTGCATGTTCTTTTATGCTTTCTTTAATTGATTCAAGTTGAATATCAATCTTCTGCAATGCTGTTTGGACCGCTGACTTCATAGGGTCCTGTACTTCTGATTCTTCATCGGTACTCGGTCTATCTGCGCGAAATAATGCAAAGTGGGGGAGTTTGTCATATATTTTTTCACAAATAACCTTGCCCTCCTCAGCATTTAATTTAACGAAGATTTCTTTAAGCTTCAAATCTCCAACTTTCCTGTAAATTTCTTGTCTTAAACTAACATTTGATCTTTTATCCGCCCCATCCACGCCAATAGATTCGGCAATTACTTTAAGTTCATCATTTTTTTTGGCAAGTAAAGATTTCGCACTTTTTACTGAGGGAGCCATACATTTAGCTTGAACGCTGCCAGATCCCTTACCTTTTGCAAAAACTCTATATATCTCCAGCTTTCCATTACTATTTAATAAATATTCTTCTCTAAGGTTAGTTATAGACGTGGCATCCAAAACTATAGGTATATCAGCCCCTGAAAAGATACAACCAATTGACACGTCTTCATTTTCCATGCTATCGACACACTTATCGGTAGCATCATATTTACATAGTTTATGTTCAAAGAAGATACCAAGTGCGTCTAGGATAGTTGTTTTACCAACATCATTACGACCAACTAATGCAGTTAATGAGTTAATGTCAATGCTATGTTGTCCATGATAGCCACGGAAGTTCCTTAAGATTAGTTTTTCAAGTTTCATTAAAATCTCCATTTTTAAACATTAAAATTATATTTTAAAAAAAATTAATGCATTCAAAAAATCGTTTAAAAATAATTGATTTTTGTTGTGGTAGAAGTAATAATCACATTTTACAAAATTAATTCAATCAAAGTATTGGATAAGACGATTTTTCTCTTTAATAAAACGGATCACTACGAATTGAGCAATAGATACTTTATGAAATACGCGGAAAAATAGTAATGTTTTGCTCATTCTAGACCTGATGCTCCTTCAGATTAGCAAGTTCGAAAGATAAGAGAAAATTGCGATAGTCTAACAAAATTATTTCACTTCTACTTTTAAAAACATGGAACAAAAATATATGTACTTATTAATAAAGTTCTCCAGTTCCCTGATCTACACGTTTATAGAAATCGGAAAAATTACATGGGTCAGATATAATTAAATTTTTATCACTACGACAATCAAATTCTATTTTATTTATAAGGTTAATGGCTGGTATAGTATAATTTAAAGAGATCTTTTTATAGTTTCTAATTCTATGATATTCAATTGAGTCTAAGTCTACTTCAATCGCTTTATTACCGAAATAATAAAAATGATCTGAAATAAGCACGTTATTAGAACTAGTGTCTCGTTCAAGATTTGTCATATTAAATGAACCATCAGCATTGCTATGATGAGAATCTTCTTGTATCCATTCATTTTTTTCATTTTGATGATAGATATTATCGCCCAGAATTTGTACATGACTACCATTTCTAGCCGGCTTTTTGATAGAGAACCTTGTGTCCTCCCAATAACCATTGAAACTAATTTTTTCTGAAACTTTCATTAATAGGATACATTTTTTTTTAGCTAATTTTAAATTAGCTCCACCAACTCCGAGTATCCAATCACCCACTTTAGCCGACTTTCTAATTCCAGGTTTGCATGTTGCCAAGGTGCAAACTCCATGAAATGGATTGGGTGCAAAACCAAAGTCTCTCGTTATTGCATAGACATAAAGGTGAGAGTTAGGCTCAATTAGCATACGACATTCCCACCTTGAGCTTTATCACGATCCGTACCATCAGGTTTTTCAAAGGAAGTTTTACCTTCAAGTGCGTTGATAATGGCGTCACTTCTCCAGGCCACTATAGAGGTTGAATACTTTTCGAGATTCTCTGGTAGTTTTACATCGCCTTTTAAACCATTTTCATATACACCTATAATTGGTTTTCCAAGTTGATGAGCTACTTGAATTTCCCAGTTTACCCAAGGTCTGGTATGTGTTTCTTTCCCGATAACAACTATAACTTGACTAGCCCACCTCATTTTCATTCTAAGTAAACGTGCAATCGTTCTATCACTAAGTTTTTTTTCCTCAACTCGTCGCTGGTTTTCAGGTTTCATTCTGATAGAACTATTACGTAAATGATAACCTTTTGCAGCAGCTAAACGAGAAACTCCATCAACACTAGCGTCATCTTTATGATGATGGCTAACAAAAACATTTTTCTTAATTTCTTTAACCATTTTAAAATCCTTTGTAATTTGCTAATTATAAAATAATTCTATATTATTACTCTGATAATGATACTTTTGTTTAGGTCTTTTATTGTTAAATTTAGTTCGGCATCTTTTATCTATTTCGCATGCACCACTATTTTCCATATCCATTAAGGTGTAAACTCTTTCTTCTTTAGGCATGAAATGGAATATTTCATCCATGTTCCAGTTTTCATTGTATTTTTCTGCTATGTTATTTTGGTTAATAGTAAACCAGAACAAACACTCTTCGCTATTCATTCCATCTCTATTAGAAAAAATCCAATTTATTCCTCTTTCACAACCAGGGCCTGAAATAACAAAATTCAACTCTGTAAACGGAAAATTGGCTATGTATGTCAGATCTATGAAAATTTGATATGCTAGAAAATCCCCAATCCCTGAAAATGATTTTAAATGTTCAAAAACTTCAAACTGATTTCTTGATGATTTTACACCATTAACGATTTTATCTTGGTTATAATAAACAAATTTTATCATTCTAATTACCATGTCATTTTCCGTTGCGCCCTCGATATTCTCTAAGTATTTCCCGAAATTAAATTTCGGACCTCCTAAAATGTAGGCTGCACTAAAAAATACATAGCCTGGTTTTTTTGTGGATATATTGAGAATCTTTTCCCTGATCTTTTCATTAATATCACGAGTCGTGATTTTTTTGAAATAAAAGGGCGCATCAATTTCATTTAACGTATCGCTTTTATTGACCACTCTAAATAAAAATGAATTGAGTATTTTATTTTCATAACTCAATTCATTATTGCTTGTTATGTTTTTTAATAACCATTTGGTTTCTTTGTCCCATGTTCTTTTAGTATTTACAAATTTATAGTTTCTCAATATTTTGTCTTCTGTCCAATATGGCGGAAGGTTAAGTATCTCTTTCTTGTAATATATAGAGGTTCTCTCTCGTTGATGATAAAACCATTCCCTGATAACATCTTCATTTAAGATGGGTTTGGCGGTTTTAATTTTCATTTCTCTGACATTACAAAAAAGTTGATCGTTTTTACTATTCACTAAATAATACCTTTTCGAAGAATTTTTTAAAACTATCAATTCCGTTCACACTATTGTTAAAATGATAGTCTGATTTTGTTTTATTTTCATTAACATACTTGTCAATTTCGTATTTTTTATAATTATTATTTTCCCGTTCTATATGTACTATTGTGAACTGATTGTTCTTACACCATAATAATTCTTCATTTGATCTTATGTCAGTAATTATTATGTTTTTATTCACCCCTTCATTTTTCTCTAAAACTTTCAACTCTTCTGATAGCATTCTAATAAATATTTTTTCTTCAATTTCCCTTAGTTTGTCTAAGCTCAGCCATATATCTCTTGGTGAATGGTTGATAAAGTCGCCGGTAGGTAAGGTTATATTGAGTGGTAACATTTTCTTTTCAGGGCTATAATCCTTTTCCATCCAAGGGTAGATATAATTGGCCAATTTTTTTAGTTGATCGCTAAATGATAATCTAACAAATTCATAGTTGGATATTAGATAATTGGCAAGAAAATCTTTTCCACTACCAGATATTCCCATGAGTGCAATTTTCATAGGCGATCCTTATTAGAGTTATTAAAGTGATTGGAAGTTACGCTTAGATTGAAATCATTGCTTAACTTAGCTGTTAACTCTATCGGTTGGTTAAACCTTTCCTGAAAAATATATGATAAAGCTGCTTCTGCATATCCCCAAAGTAAATTTCTTTCAGTTTCTACAAAATGTTCAATAAATATTTTTTTTAGTTTTTCAGTTTCCTTGTCTATTGTGTCTATTTTATGTGCATTTTCTGTTATTATTCTTTGAAGGAATAAAACTATATCACAGAACAATGATTTTATATTTTGGAGTGATGGAGGGAATGATATTTCATCACCGTTAATCAAATCTGTCATTTGCTCTTCTTTTCTTTTGTATATTTCATTGGCTTGTCCTATTCTATCATCATATATATGAAGATTAGTTACAGACTGATGTAAGTATCCCAGTTTAATCTCGCTATCAACTTCCCTCTGTAACATTGAAAGTACTATCTCTTGAAGT
Source organism: Erwinia sp. MYb416 (assembly GCF_037479575.1). Classification (NCBI taxonomy): domain Bacteria; kingdom Pseudomonadati; phylum Pseudomonadota; class Gammaproteobacteria; order Enterobacterales; family Erwiniaceae; genus Erwinia; species Erwinia sp. MYb416. Next base: position 190,577 of record NZ_JBBGYT010000439.1, on the reverse strand, counting down.
AAACTAAACTCGAAAATATTTATATTGCTCACTCCAAATATTAGATCGCCACTTCTTTGGACTACTTTAATGTTTAAATTTTTATCAGGAGTGATAAAAAAATGAATTAAGTTATTACAAGGTATATCGACACTATGTTCTATGTTGTATAACTTTATGAGACTTTCACTTGTATCTCTGTCAGGCATGTATAAGCTAATAACCGCTCTTCTTGTAAATATTCCTTCGTTTTTGAATTGTTGGACGACATTTTCAAGTTGCCCGTGAGCGTATAGTCTTTCTCCATAAGCTGCTCGCCAAGTGACACCATCATCTGAGTATTTAGGCGCTCTTGGTAAAAAAAAAGTTAGATATGGTTTAATTCGGTTATCGCCAGAAAATACCCATATAGCTTCAGCAAATGTGGAGAAGATGTTATTTTTTCGACCTGCTAAACTTAAATGCCTTGATCTAGGGTTTCGCAAGATCATACTAACATCATAAATAGTTATAGCATCCCCATTCCTTGTCGAAACACGAACTCCTTCATTAAGCACTTTTTCTAGGAGTTTCATTATTACATCGTTAATAGTTTCTCCGTAAATGACGTGCATAAACAAACCCTCATGCTATAAAAATATTTTTCTGGTTGATATAGTTTATTGGACCTAATCCAGAATTTGGTCCAGCCATACTTTGGACTAACCGGATAGCACGTTTCAATCTCTTGCTGCTAAGAACAGGCTCGAACGTGATAGCCAATTGGCTTCCAAAGTAGAAAGTGAGACCTCGGCCCACGCTACCGCCCTCAGCTGCATAGGCACTGCACTTGTATGAATATTTACAAATGTTACTCATGTTATGGATTTGGTCAATCTGGCAATCAGATAATTACGAAACTTTAGGCTTATTACTTAAGTGGGAGAGCGAGTCGCTAGCGAGTAAGACCGCCTCTTATATGTACCAGAATCACAACTGACGATGCTGGTTACTATCAAAACCATAGTCACACTTGCGTAGCAAGCTGGGGCCGCTTGCTAAGCCCGGTTGCCCCGGTTACGACGTTGTGGGCTGCTTAAGAAATCTCTCACCCCGGATCCGGGTGGTGGTGGACAGACTGTACGATGCGTTCAATACAGAGACAGCCCGAAACAGGTAGTAATTGATGCTGGAACGAGACTATTTAAGAACAAACCGCCCCCGGTTAGCAGGATCGCCACTTCCGGCAGGAAAGCATGCTAACACCTACATGAAGTTCCTGTCAGTGCCGGTCCTAGACTCAACACCACCAATCTACTTTTCACCACTGCGGAGTAAGGGGCGCTACGCCCGGCTATGCAGGGGCAGTTTTTTCTCCTGTGCGCTTTTCGTTCCTGTATCGGCTTTCGGTTAATCGTTTCCCAACACAACCCGTCCTGCAAGGATAAATGGCACGCATTCTGCGTCCTTGCGTGCCGGAACGATGTCGGGAAAGCGAACCGTCAGGCGATACGAAGACGAAAATCACACCACTGACGGAGAAAAAATCATGACGATTTCCCTGCATACCCAGACTAGCGCCCCTAACACCGCAGCGGCGACCAGCGTATCCCCGCTGGAGCAGTCAGGCTCCTCAAAAACGAAATTTTCTAAAACCAGGACGGATATTTATCAGACAGTTACCGAGAGCATCATCACAGCGCTTGAAGCCGGTGTAAAACCGTGGTCCTGCCCGTGGCAGCGGGTACCGGGCACGTCAGGATTACCTACAAATTACTCAACTGGAGCGGCCTACAGTGGAATGAATATCATGTTGTTGTGGAGCAGTGCGTCCGAGCAGGGATTCAGCGATTCCCGCTGGATGACTTACAAACAGGCGCAAGCGGAAGGCGGGCAGGTGCGTAAAGGGGAACACGGCACTACCGCCATTTTCTATACCACACTGGAAAAGGAAAATGACGACGGAGAAACTGACTTTATCCCGATGCTGAAGACGTTCACCGTGTTTAATGTTGAGCAAATTGATGGTTTGCCTCTGAGTGACGAAGCCGTTTTCCCGGCAGAGACCTTTGAGCCGTTACCGCAGGTGGAAGCGCTTTTCCGTAACAGTGGTGCAACCATCATTGAGAAGGGACAAAACGCCTTTTTTGCACCGTCAACTGATGAAATCCGTTTACCTGAACGTTGTCTTTTTACCGATGCGGCCAATTTCTACGCCACCGGACTGCATGAGCTGGTTCACTGGAGCGGGGCAAAAAGCCGGCTGAACCGTGAAATGAAAGGAAAGTTTGGCAGTGAGAATTATGCTTTTGAGGAGCTGATCGCCGAGCTGGGAAGCGCGTTCCTGATGGCGGATCTGGGGATTGTCGGAGAGGTCCAGCATGAAAGCTATATCGCTTCCTGGCTGAAAGCACTGAAGAACGACAAACGCTATATTTTTTCAAAGCCACCAAGCGCAGCATCGAAAGCACATCGCTTTTGATGAATGACATCTGATCCCGCCACGATTGATACGCGCCAAAAACAAAAAGCCCGCTCAGGTTTCCCTGAGCGGGCTTCTCTAAATTTGGCTCCTCTGACTGGACTCGAACCAGTGACATACGGATTAACAGTCCGCCGTTCTACCGACTGAACTACAGAGGAATCGTGTGAACGAGGCGCATATTAATGATCCCGACCCTGGGTGTCAACGGCAAAAGTTACGATGGGCAACCAACTGCTGATGTTTGCAGCAACCTGATGATTTACTCAACATTTATCGTGTTTTATCGTCAGTAACCTCAGCCACAGGGCATGCTGCGAAAGTTATTCGTGCCAAAGCGCAGTGGGCGGGAGAGGGTAAGTTTTATCGCATGGTTCATTTCTGCAATCGGTTTCATGGTGCTGTTCACTCCACCGATTTTGCTCTACTATTTCTGCCGTTCAGGCGGTGCTGACGTCGGGTCAGGGCAGTGCGTTCGCGCTGCGGCGCCGCTAACTCTCCGTATCATTTAAGGAAAAGTGGCATGAAAGACAGGTTTCCGCAGGGCTTTATGTGGGGCGGCGCAACGGCTGCTAATCAGGTTGAAGGAGCATACGACGTCGACGACAAAGGCCTGTCGATTGTCGATGCCATCCCGGGCGGCAAACAGCGCCTGAGCATTGTGGCCGCACCAGAGTTCGACTTTACGCTGGATGAAACCCGCTACACCTATCCCAACCACAAAGGCATCGACCACTATCATCGCTTCCGCGAAGATATCGCGCTGTTTGCTGAGATGGGTTTCAAATGCTATCGCTTCTCGATTGCCTGGACGCGCATCTACCCTAACGGTATTGAACAGCAGCCGAACGAGGCGGGCCTCAGCCATTACGACCAGGTAATTGATGCCTGTATTGCACACGGCATTGAGCCGGTGATTACGATCTCCCACTACGAAATGCCGCTGCACCTGGCGACCGTGTTCGGTGGCTGGAAAAACCGTGAGGTGATCGGCCACTTTGAGCGCTTTGCCCGCACGGTGCTGGAGCGATTCGGCGACAAAGTGAAGTACTGGATGACCTTTAACGAGATCAACAGCGCCGCGCACTTCCCGATGATGAGCCAGGGGCTGACGGTGAAAACCGGCGCGCTGGAAGCGCAGGCGAAATTCCAGGGCTGGCATAACCAGTTTGTCGCCAGCAGCCTGGCGGTAAAAATTGCCCACGAAACCAACGCGCAGATCCAGATGGGCTGCATGATCCTGTTTGCCACCAACTACGCGTACGACTGTAATCCGCTCAACCAGCTGGCCTCGCTGAAAGAAACCCAGGCGTTTAACTTCTACTGTGCTGATGTGCAGGCGGGCGGGAAATATCCGTACTACGCCAAAAAACTGTGGCAGTCGCTGGGCGTGACGCTGGATATCCAGCCGGGCGATCTGGAACTGATCAAGCAGCACACCGTCGACTATATCGGTTTCAGCTACTACATGTCCTCCACCACTTATGCCACCGACCCGGATGCGGCAGCCGCCAGCGGCAACCTGCTCGGCGGGGCGCGTAACCCGTTCCTCGAAGCCAGTGCCTGGGGCTGGGAGATTGATCCGGTTGGCCTGCGCATTGCGCTGAACCAGCTGTACGACCGCTATGAGAAGCCGCTGTTTATTGTTGAAAACGGCCTGGGCGCGGTGGATGAGCCAGACGCTAACTTCAACATTGCCGATGACTACCGCATTAACTACCTGCGTAAGCACATTGATGCGATGGCGGAAGCGATTGACGATGGCGTTGAGCTGATGGGTTACACCCCGTGGGGGTGCATCGATCTGGTGAGCATGTCGACGGGGGAGATGAGCAAGCGTTACGGCTTTATCTATGTTGATCTGGACGACAAGATCAGCGGCACCGGCAACCGCTACAAGAAGAAATCCTTCCACTGGTATCAGAAAGTGATCGCCACCAACGGCCAGGATATCAGCTAAACCGACAGAAACGGCGTCCTGTGCAGACGCCGTTTTTTTACCTGTCAGGAGAGTACGACCATACGCTCGCGGCGCACCGACCAGATAAAGGCCGCGATAAACAGCAGGGCGAACAGCACGACAATGGTCGGGCCGGGGGCGCTGTCGAGGAAGAAAGAAAGATAGGTTCCACTAAAGCACACCACCACCGACAACAGCACCGCGCAGATCATCACGCTGGAGAAGCGACGCATCAGCAGAATGGCAATCGCACCCGGTGCAATCAGCAGGGCAATCGACAGCACAATCCCCACCGCTTTTAACGTCGCCACAATCGTCAGGGCAATCATACTCAGCAGGCCGTAGTGCAGCAGGGTGGTGTTCAGCCCGCTGGCTTTCGCCTGATGCGGGTCAAACGCATGCAGCACCAGGTCGCGCCATTTCACCCCGATAATCACCGCAATCACGCAGGCAATGCCGCCGCTTTGCAGCAGATCGCTGGTGGAGATCCCCAGCATATCGCCAAACAGAATATGGTCGAGATGCACCTCGGACTGGATCGAGATGTAGAGGATCAACCCTGCGGCAAACATCCCGGAGAAGACAATCCCCATCACCGTATCCTGCTTGATGCGGCTGTTCTCTTTCAGATAACCGGTGGCCAGCGCACAGAACAGTCCGGCGCAAAAGGCCCCGATGGCGAGCGGAATGCCGACAATCCAGGCGATCACCACACCGGGGAACACCGCATGGCTCATGGCATCGCCCATCAGCGACCAGCCTTTGATCACCATAAAGCTGGAGAGCAGGGCGCAGGGGATGGCGACAATCACCGAGATGGTCAGCGCCGTGTTCATAAAATCAAATTAAAACGGGCTTAACAGCAGTTCTGTCAGGTTCATCATGCCTCCTGCTGCGGGGCGGCTGCGCGACGGCGGCGGGCCAGCAGTCCGTGTTTAGGGGCAAACACAAAGGCGGTGAGAAACACCAGCGTCTGTGCCACGACAATAATGCCGCCCGTGGCGCCATCCAGGTAGTAGCTGATCCACGCACCGAAGAAGCTGGTAGTGCTGCCGATAGCGACGGCAATCATCAGCAGGCGCGGGAAACGGTCGGTGAGCAGATAGGCGGTAGCACCCGGCGTGACCACCAGGCAGATGACCAGGAATGCCCCCACGGTCTGCAACGCGGCAATGGTACAGGCGGCCAGCAGGGTGAAAAACAGCAGTTTCAGCCGCGTGGGGTTGAGCCCGACGGAGCGCGCATGGTTCTCGTCAAAGAAGGTCACCATCAGATCCTTCCATTTGATCAGCAGGATCAGCAGCGAGATAAAGCCAATCAGCGCCAGCTGAATGATATCTTCCGGGGCAATCGCCAGGATGTTGCCCAGCACGATGGTCTGAATGTTCACCGACGTGGGGTTGAGCGACACCATAAACAGCCCAAGGCCAAAGAAGGAGGAGAAGATCAGCCCGATAATCGCGTCCTCTTTCAGCCGGGTGCGCTGATTTAAAAACAGCATACTGCCCGCCGCCAGCCCGCCGGAGAGAAACGCGCCCAGGGCGAAAGGCAGCCCGAGCATATACGCCCCGGCCACGCCCGGTACGATGGAGTGTGACAGCGCATCACCAATCAGGGACCAGCCCTTGAGCATCAGATAGCAGGAGAGAAACGCACACACGCCGCCCACCAGCGCCGATACCCACATGGCATTCAGCATATATTGATAGTGGAACGGTTCCGCCAGCCACGCCATTAGCGATCCCCCTGCACCATGGAAAGCGCAGGACGCGCATCGCCGTCGCCGAACACCACGTCGCGCAGTGCGCCGCTAAAGGCGTTTTCCAGATTGGCACGGGTAAAGGTGGTGGCCGTCGGGCCGCAGGCCAGCACGGTGCCTTTCACAATCACCGTGTGGTCGCAGTATTCACTGACCGAGGCCAGATTATGGGTGGAGACCAGCAGGGTGCGGCCTTCCTCGCGCAGCTCATGCAGCAGGCTGATGATCTGGCGTTCGGTGTTGACGTCGACGCCGGTAAAGGGTTCATCCAGCAGGATCACCTGGCCGCGCTGGGCGATGGCACGCGCCAGGAATACGCGTTTCTTCTGCCCGCCGGAAAGCTCGCCAATCTGACGCTGACGAAACTCCGCCATGCCGACGCGCTCCAGGGCTTCTGTCACCAGGCGTTTATCTTCCGCACGCGCAATGCGCAGCATCCCCATATGGCCGTAGCGGCCCATCATCACCACATCTTCCACCAGTACCGGGAAGGACCAGTCAACCTCTTCAGACTGCGGCACATAAGAGACCATATTCTGCTTCAGTGCCTTGTGCGCAGGCTGGCCCAACAGGGTAATTGATCCACGTGAGAGCGGCACAAAGCCCATAATGGCTTTAAACAGCGTGGACTTACCCGAACCGTTAATCCCCACCAGGGCGGCGATGCTGCTGCCGGGTACCTGTAAGGTGGCATCGCGCAGGGCGGTATGCCCGTTACGATAGGTGACCGTCAGATCGTTAACCCGAATGCCGTCGGGTGCCGCCTGGGTAGTGTTCATTTTGCCAGCCCCTGCTGAATGCCTTTAACGATGGTGTCGCTGGTGACGCGCAGTAAATCGAGATAGGTCGGCACCGGCCCATCGGCGGCGCTGAGGGAGTCAACGTACAGCACGCCGCCGTAATGACTGCCGGTTTCACGCGCCACCTGGCGGGCGGCTTTATCGGAAACCGTGCTTTCGCTGAACACCGCCGGGATCTTCTCCTGCTTCACTTTATCGATCACTTTACGCACCTGCTGTGGGGTGCCCTGCTGGTCGGCGTTGATCGGCCACAGGTACAGCTCTTTCATCCCGAAATCACGCGTCAGATAGGAGAAGGCGCCTTCACTGGTCACCAGCCAGCGCTTATCGGCCGGGATACTCGCCAGAGCCTGCTGCACCGGGGCCACCGTGGCGCTGATTTTTTGTTTGTAAGCGGCGGCATTTTTACGATAGATATCGGCATTGGCCGGATCGTGTTTCACCAGCGCATCGCGGATGTTATCAACGTAGATCAGGGCATTTTTGGGTGACATCCAGGCATGAGGATTGGGTTTACCGCTGTAAGGCCCCTCGCTGATGCCCATAGGCACAATGCCGTCAGACACCACCACTTCCGGCACGCCGGAAAGGTGTTGATAAAAACGCTGGAACCACAGCTCCAGGTTCAGACCATTGGCGAGGATCAGCTGTGCGCCCTGGGCGCGTTTGATATCCCCCGGCGTGGGTTGATATTCGTGGATTTCTGCACCGGCTTTGGTGATGGAGGCCACGTCCGCGGCGTCACCCGCCACGTTTTTGGCCATATCGGCAATCACTGTGAAGGTGGTGATGACCTTGAATTTTTCCTGTGCCAGCGCGGGTGCCAGCGGCAAGGTGGCGAGCAGAGTGGCGCAGATCCACCTTTTTAACCGGAACTGAAAACGCATAGAAATCTCCCAGAAAGCGCTTAAAAATACGACGTAATTAGCAGTTGCTATAAGGTATAGCACAGGCTATATCTCCGTGTGAATGTTTTTTGTGTGGGATTACACTCTTTGACAATTAAAGGGGGGAGCCTGGCGGCGAGCCGAAGGGGGCGACCCTTTTTCCGGTCGACCCTTGGGGGATGGTTTGCACGATGGTTCAGGGCCAGGGCCAGGGCCAGGTCAACGTCAACGTCAAGGGCGTTTCGCTTTCCCGCTGCGCGGGCTGAGCGACCCAGGGTGGGCAGTCGCCCCCACCCTGGGGACCCGGGCTTGCGGCAGGCGCTGCGTCCACTGCGTGGATGCCTTCGCAAGCGTCGTTCACCGACGGACTGGTCGTGACGGCACATCCTTGTGCCGGCTCTCCCTCTCACCGCCGTCCTGGCGGTTCGTCCTGGTTCACTGTGCTTCCTCAGCGCTGCTGAATGCCGCCTCAACGTCAAAACCCAGGTCAAAACCCAAATCAATCAGCAAAGTCAGTCACGTCGTAGCGTTTTAAAACCCACAGCGAGCGCTATCTTGCGGGGAGGGGGCCAGATTGAGGTAAGCCGGACGTCACGCGACAGGACGTCGCGTGCCGAGGCCCGCAGGGATGCGGATTTTGCCGCTCCGGCGTGCTCAAACTGGCCCCGGACCTGAATCCGGACGGGAAGCCATTAATTTTTGTGGGGATCCCTCAGGGGGCGATCATCTTTTCCGAACGAGCCGTGCTGATGGAGTGTTCCAGGGATCAGGTCAGCTTTGCTGGCTGACCGGAACAGATGGTCAGCCACTACGGGTGAATGCCTCTCTTCTTTTATATTTAACTGCCTGAAAAATAGAAACACTATAAAGATCGGCGCCAACATGCCGTAACTGATCAGGTCATCTTAAATAAAAATCCCACTCATGCTGTCTCACGGAGGATGTTGATGCTGCAACTGCTCAGGAACATGAAGGTTGGCCGAAAACTGACGGCAGGTTTCGGTGTATTACTTTTTTTTGTCGCCGCCATTTGTTACTGCGGCTTTAGTGGTTTCAGCACGGCGGAAGATTCATCGGCACGTTTATCGGTGGTCGGCGCACTGTATGATAATGCCGGTGCCGTCAAGGATGGCTTGCAGGAGAACCCTGCCGTCGCGATGACGAAGCTGGCTGCGGTCAGCACCGAACTCGACAAAATCCACTCACTGATCCGCGAAGGCGACTGGCCAGCCCAGTACGCGCCCTTAGCCGACACCATACAGCAAGATATCGACGGCCTCCGTACCGATCTGCAAAGCACCGCTGCCCGCAATGATAAGTCCACCCAGGTGCGGATCTCGGGCCTGCTGGAAGACATCAATAAAATCTACGGGGCTGAAGAGTCGCACTCCGCTGAGCTGCTGGCCTGGAATCGCTGGCTGCTGGGTGTTCTCGGTATTGTCGCGATGCTGGTCGGCGTGATCGTTGCCGTCAGTATTCACCGGCAGATCGTTCCACCGCTGAATGAAGCCCTACAGGAGGCCAACCGTATTACTCATGGTGACCTGACAGGCACGCTGAATAGCGATCGTCAGGATGAAATCGGCCAGTTATTGCAGAGCATGGCGGGCATGAAGGCGCAGCTTAACCAGATTGTTCACCGCATCCAGGTGCGCACCAGTGAAATCGTCAATGCTGCGGATGAAATCTCCTCCGGCAACAGCAACCTGTCGGCGCGAACCGAAGAGCAGTCGGCCAGCGTTGAGCAAACGGCAGCCACGCTCAGCCAGTTGACCAGCACGCTCAGCCAGACGGCCGGGCATACCGGGCAGGCACATCAGCTGGCGACCAAAGCGGGCGGGATTGTCAGGCATAACGGGGAGTTGATGCGCTCCGTCACTCACCGTATGCAGGGCATCCATGATTCGTCTTCCCGGATGGCCGATATTATTCAGGTGATCGACAGCATCGCTTTTCAGACCAACATTCTGGCGCTGAATGCCGCCGTCGAAGCAGCCCGTGCCGGAGAATCCGGGCGCGGTTTTGCGGTGGTGGCGGGCGAAGTGCGCACGCTGGCAGGGCGCAGTGCCACCGCCGCGAAGGAGATCCGTGAGCTGATTGATCGTTCTGTTGGCCAGATTGACGAAGGTCGTGAGCTGGTGGGGAAAGCCGATGTAGCGATGCAGGATATGGTGCAGAACATTACCAGTATGGCGAGCCTGATGAGTGATATTGCGGGATCAAGCCATGAGCAGAGCGATGGTCTGGCGCAGATCAACAACACCATGAATCACATTGATGATGCAACCCAGCAAAATGCCGCCTTAGTGGAGCAGTCTGCCGCTGCCGCCGCATCGATGCAGGAACAGGCGCGCGATCTGATGGTGATGGTGGATGTGTTCCGGGTTGACCCTGTTTCATCAGCTTGATCGCTGAATAAAAAAGGCCCGCTCAGAAAAGCTGAGTGGGCCTTTGAGTTAGCGTGCAGTAGGTAGTGAATTGATCCCTGAACCTATCTGCTTCGTTACTGCGGGGTAACCCGCAATATCGGCACAATTACAACACTGGGGCATTAGGGTCCGGATCATCAATCAGCGCGCGAACCTTCGGTTCTGTTATTAATGAGCGCTCGCCAGCCAGATGGGAAATTTTTTTATATGACCCAATGTCTTTTGCGGTCAACAACGGACCCGCCTCAATGTTTCGCTCTTTAAGATCGTCATTAATCGCGCTCGCAATGGTACGGTCGCTCAAACCCGCTTTTGTCAGTCGTGCGATTTTCTGGAAGTTCCATTCACGTAAACCTGCAGCAATAATACCCATGATTTGCTTCTCCAAAAAGTGAGTTAGGTGTTATAAAAAAGTGACGACATGCTGCCAGAAGTGCTGCCACCGACTAACGCTCCTACGGTAGTGACAACCACTTTACCACCCGCCATTCCTAACCCTCCTGAGGCCAGACTACCTCCGCCTAATGCAGCAAGCCCTGCAGATGAGGCTGCTGCACCGCTTAGCGTACCACCTGCCATGCCGAGCCCTGCTGCACTTGCTACCGCGCCAATCGCGGGTGCCATGACTGCAGCGGCACCACCGGTAGCCACTGTTGCAGCGGCAATTGCGAGAGATTTTATGGGGTTTTCACTAATATAATCAAAGATATAACCAAGCATAACTGTCACCATTTTCTGCAGTAAGAGGCACCATGCCTCGTTGAGATAATGATAAACACGGGCCAGTAAAAAGGTCAAATTGCCATAAATAGATATTAATTTGATTTTTATTCATGTTTTTAGTAAAAACTAACTTAAATAAAAAATAAAATGACTTTTTTATATGAGTTTGAGTTGTTTTTTATGTGAGTATTTTGTTTTAATGATTTTTAAAGTGATTTCTTGATGGGTTTGATGCAAAAGGGGCGTATAGGCTGCTCGTAATAGGCTACATGTCCAAAATGTCCGAAGGGAAAACCTTAACAAGTATTGTCAAATTATGTGATTAAGATCACAACTATGGAGTCGTTATGCCACTTTCCGAGTACCAAAAGCAGCGATTCCGGACTGTTCTGTCCGGCACAGAATCCCCTTTCCCTAACATATACGACGCAGTCAGCGAGCAACTGCTGCTGCTTATTTTTAAAGCACGACAGCTTAATCAGGTTCCTGAGTACAGTGACTGGTTCGCGGAGCAGCACGAGGTACTCGTTAGACTACGTACGCAGCACAATAAAATTAAAGAAATTTACTCACGGGATACTTATGCTGTTGGGTTTGAAGAGAAGCCGCAGAATAGCCTCAATAGTGCGCTTTTTTTTATGTACTCGCTGTATGAAGGATTTGATCAGGGTAATGTTAGCCTGAAGACTTGGGGAGAAATGAACCGCCAACCAGCAGGTTGGGATGGTCGTTTCCAACAGCAAAAAAAGCGCGAGGATGATTTTATTCGGGGCGATCTCTTCACCATTTTAACGGAGAGCAAAACACGCTGCATACCACTTCCTACGCAGGCGCGCGGAGGATATTGCCATCAGGATCTCTCCATCGCCCATTCGTGCAGCGACCTCCTGCTTGAACGGTTAGATGATTATCATAAAATCGATTCATTACAGATCATTGCTGAAACTGTATGCGATCTTATCAATGATTTTCGTCATAAACACATCGCGCTCCCTGCCTGGCTTCTTCAATTTGATGAAGCGTGCCAGGGCTCAATTTTCGGTAAAATGCGCAGCAGTCATCAATTCGGGAAAATTGTTGAGTTGCTTGAAGGAGATGGCCGGCAACAGTTTATTGAGGGAATTATCACCCAGGGCACAGAACATGATGCCCAGCGTATTTTCAATCGATACATCGGGATTTATGCGACTGATATCTATCAATGGATTGGCGATATCCAGTGTTATTTAAAAGCGCAGCAATCCACCCCCTATCGCTGGAAATTCACAACGGTTAAGCAGACGACAAACCAGGCAAAGGAAGAGGCTCAGAGCAAGGGAACGACTGCGTGGGATAGCGACTATTGTCAGGTTTCAATCAGCCGGGATAACCTGCTGGCACTTATTCAGACGAATACGCTATATGACGCCACCGCTACGCTAGCGGACCGTTTAGTGTATATCTACCAGGAAGCCGCTGCACAAGGGGCTAAAGATAAAGATATCCCGCCGGAAATTACCGAGAGAGAATGCGAAGTACACGATTCAAACAGTTGGAAATTTCCAGGATCAACCTGGCGCTCCTCTGAGGAGAAGGTGGGCATCGTTAAATCATTTGAAAACTGGTATGAAAACAACAAAGTACTGTTGATTAGCGCCAAAGATAAACGCATCGAGAAAATCAGCGTTGCGGTGCGACTGGCGGGATTGAAGTGCTACGACCTGAAAATGGGGATCCCTGATGGCAACAGAATGCGCATCAAAGATGGTGTCTACAGTAAGATGAAAAATGACAGTAGCCTGCGCTTACCTGTTCCTATCAGTGATATTTCACTTCAGCGATATCATTCAAAAGTAAAAGCCATTATCACATCCGAAATTGATTTGGTACTGCAGGACCAGCGAAATAAAAATGCGCAATTTCCTTACAGTGGATCACTGCATATGATTAAACCACTTTGGGGGAAGTGCGTATACGCTGAAGATCAATAGTGACGGGTGTATGATGCCATATTGTTGATGCGTCGCTATGAAATAATTTCTCTTTAGCAACGAAAAGCAACTTAAGTAACAATAATCAGTTATTGGTTTTATCCTTCATGAGGGAAGCGATTTTTACGACTTTGGATAGATTATTTTATTGTTTGTTTTTGCCCTCGTCGCGGCAATATAGTTGCCACCAGAACCCTGTATAGCGGTGCGATACAGGTAAAAGAGGCATTATTCGGCCAAAAGATAATGATGCCATCCATCTTTACCAACAGATTCAGGAGGCAGGATGGCAACACTAAAGTGGGATCATGCGGTTCAGTTTGTCAATCATCCCGAAGAGGCGATTCAGATTTTCGCCGCACAGCAGCTGAACGCCATACCGGGCGGGCGCCATCCGGGGTGGGGCACCCGGAATGCGCTGAGTTACTTCGGCCTGACCTATATCGAGTTTCTCGCGATTGCTGACCAGGCAGAGCTGGAGACTGCCGCACAGAGGTTCCTGCTGTCGCGCGATGCGGCGCAGTTACTGCCGGAAAACCAGGCACTGTATCGGGTGGCCCTGCGCAGCGACGATATTGTGCAGACGCACGAGGACCTGCACCGCAAAGGCTTACAGGTGTCGGCGATTGCGGACGGCCAGCGCAACGATCCGCAGGGCAACGTGATCAGCTGGCGTATTTTTACCATTGATGGCGACGTTAACGGTTTGCCTTATCCCTTTGTTCTGCAATGGGGGGAAGATGATGATGCCCGCCTGGCGCGGTTACGGGCACAGGGGCTGGACAGCCCGCATCCTGCCGGAGAGGTGGCGCTGACGCGTGCGGTGTTTGACGTGCAGGACCCGCAGGCGGTGCGCGCTCACTGGCAGGCGCTGTTTGGCTTTGCCCCATTAGCGGATGCCACGCAGGAAGGGCTGGATCTGGGTGACCAGCAGTTTATTTTCCGCCCCGGTGCGGACAACCGACTGGTGGAACTGGTGTTGACGGCCGGGGAGCCTGCGTTACACGGCAAGCGCTGGTCGGTGGGGCATGGCGAGTATGTTTTCGCGCAGGGATAACCGGCGATAACACAGGATCATGTTATCGGCGCCGGGCAGAGAGGAGAGGGCAGAACGGCAGATCTGCCCTGTCAAATTTCACATCGTGCTAGAATTATCGCTCAAGGGGTATATTTGGATAAAGTATGACGAATATCGACACAGTCAGGGGTGTAGTGGGCAAAAGAGGGTACAAGGATAACCCTGTGTATCGTGAGGCCATGATACAGATGCGTTTTGAGACCTTCACGGATGACGATGTGGCTTTTTTTGAGGCGCACTACCTCACATCAAAAGATGTTTTCAGCCGTAATCAGATATTGTATGCATTGGTCTTAACTTGTCCGGACAGGGACCTGAAAGATTTTTTCCTGGCGGCATTCAAAAAAGAACGTCATGTCGATATGCGATTAGTCGCCCTGCGCGGTTATACGCACTATGCCTCTGAAGAAGAGGTGATTCCGCTGATGACTAAACTTTCCGATATCATCAAAAAGCTCCCCGCGCATACACGCTATCCTTACCAGGAATATGAGATGTTACGATCTCAATTTGGGCTGCCTTATTTAGTGGCGCACTATGGCTATGCCTGTTTTATACAGGCATCAGAACAGCTCAATGCGCAATATGATGCGATGCCGGATGAGTGCAAAGGCTTTTTTACGCTGGATGCTCAGGGGCTGCATATTCAGTTACTGCCTCCCGCTGAGGCAAAAGAACGGCTGGGGAAACTGTTCGGTTAAACAGGGTACAGCCTGCCAAATTACAGGTATAATCCCCCGCATTATCCACTGGTTGACAAGCGGGATATATCAGGCCGATATCAGATGCTAAGCCTGATTAACCTGCACCCGCTGAAAAAACTGGCACTACCTTCAGGAAACGACTGATGAGCAATGACATCCCCCTTAAGTATTATGACTTCGTAGATGAGTATGCGACGGAAGCCGCACAGCCGGTAACCGAATCAGAGCGCAGCCCTCTGGCGCGTTATTTCGAGTTGCTGATGACGCATTTAACCAATAACGAAGAAATCAGCGAAGAACAGCAGAAAGAGATGGCCACTGAAGCTGGTATCCACGCGTTGCGTATTGATGATATCGCGACGTTTCTGAATCAATGGGGCAATGAGTAACACCCTCTGATAGGTTTTTGATGCCCGGGCACGTTTTCTACCGGGTATCCTGTCCCTCAAAAAACACGAAAATTTGCGCTTATTTCTGATCGGCACTACGGGGTGATGGCCCATTTCAATAGCGGTATTCACGACATGAAGACCAATACTTCCTGTCGCCCCTGCAACGACTATTTTCATGATAATCCTTCTGATAATTCAGCCTTATTTTCGATAGAGTCAGGATATCCATTATCATTATTGTCAGTAATGGGGCTAAAATGGTTATGTCTATGAACACCCTTCATGAGTATGTGATGAAGGGAATGCCTCCATAAGGAAATCGCCGATGCTTAAAGAAAACTTCAACGAACTGCAACTCTTTCTTGTAGTGGCAAGGGAGCGAAGTTTTACCAAAGCAGCGGGAAAACTGGGAGTTTCTCAGTCTGCACTCAGCCACGCGATCAAGGCACTAGAGAACAGGCTGAATATCCGCCTTTTGACCCGTACGACCCGAAGCGTAGCCCCTACAGAGGCCGGTGAGAGAATTATTGCCTGCCTTGAACCGCGTATTGCCGATCTTGAGCAGGAACTTGAATCGCTTGTTCAGCTGAACGGCACTGCCTCCGGCAATATCCGTTTATCTGCCGGGGAGCATGCCGCGCGAAGTCTGGTATGGCCGAAGTTAAAACCCTTCCTCAGGGAATATTCGGAAATTAATCTCGAACTGGTGGTTGATAACGGTTTTGTCGATATTGTTGAGGGGCGTTTTGATGCCGGGATCCGACTGGGCGAAAGCGTAGATAAGGACATGATTGCTGTAAGAATTGGGCCGGACATGAGAATGGCCGTAGTAGGAGCACCGTCTTATTTCGCTGCAAATCCTGCACCTGAAACGCCGCACGAGCTACAAAATCACCGGTGCATTAATATGCGCCTGCCAACAGCCGGTGGACTTTACCACTGGGAGTTTGAGAAGGATGGGAAACCGTTACGGGTCAGAGTGGAAGGGCAGGTAACGTTTAATCTGCAGGCGGAAAGGATTGATGCGGCATTATCTGGTTTTGGCATCGCCTGTATACCTGAAGACAGGGTTAAGGATTATATAAAGTCAGGAGAGCTTATTCAGGTTCTGCAGGACTGGTGCTCGTCTTTCCCCGGATATTACCTCTACTACCCAAGCCGTAAGCAGCATCCGCCCGCTTTTGCGCTGATGATCGATGCCCTTCGCTACCAGTAATAACGGGTCCGCCATTCGCTGCGGACCCGTCCGGGTATTAACGGCCCACGCGAGCCTGGTGCTCAGGAGAGTAACGTTCGCCGACGACTTTAATCGTTTCAAGCGCCTGGGTTATCTGGCGTGAGTCATCCTGCGAGAGAATGATGTCGGCAGCCCCCAGGTTTTCTTCCAGCCGGTGTAGTTTCGTGGTACCAGGGATAGGAACAATCCACGGCTTTTGTGCCAGTAACCATGCCAGCGCGATTTGTGCAGACGTCACACCTTTCTCTGCCGCCAGTTCACCCAGCAATGAGACCAGCTTTTCATTGGCTTCAATCGCCTGCCCGGCGAAACGCGGCACTGTGCTACGGTAATCATCCTTGCCAAAAGTGGTTCCTGGCTTAATCGATCCCGTCAGGAAGCCTTTGCCTAATGGGCTGAAGGGAACGAAACCAATGCCCAGCTCTTCCAGCAACGGCAGGATCTCCTGCTCAGGCTCGCGCCACCACATGGAGTATTCGCTTTGCAGGGCTGTGACAGGTTGTACGGCATGCGCACGACGAATGGTTTGTGCACCTGCTTCGGACAGACCGAAATGTTTAACTTTTCCTTCAGCTATCAGGTCTTTTACAGTACCTGCAACATCTTCAATCGGGACATCCGGGTCGACACGATGTTGATACAGTAGATCAATAGCGTCTGTTTTAAGACGGCGTAATGATCCTTCCACAGCTTCACGGATATGCTCTGGACGGCTGTTTAAAATCTGCTGCTTATTGTCCGTACCAAAGGTAAAACCAAATTTGGTGGCGATAACCACACGGTCACGAAACGGTTTTAAGGCAACGCCTACAACCTCTTCATTAAGGAAGGGGCCATACAATTCAGCTGTATCGAAAAAAGTAACTCCACGTTCAACTGCTGTACGAATAAGTTCTATAGCCTGACGGGTATCGGTCGCCGGGCCGTAGCCGTGGCTTAAGCCCATGCAACCGAGCCCAAGCGCGGAGACTTCGAGTCCAGATTGACCCAGATAACGTTTTTGCATTGAATAAATACCTCTTTTATCGCGACTTAAACATCAAGTTTGCGGCCAGTCAGCCATTCCACCATCGCTGGGTCGCGGTGAGAGAAGAAGGCGCTGGTTGCGGTGTCGAGCGCGGTAATTTGCAGCATATCTTCAGAGCTGAGTTCAAAATCGAGAATGTTGATGTTCTCTTCCATGCGTTCTTTGCGCACCGATTTCGCCAGCGAAACGATGCCTCGCTGCAAGATCCACCGCAGTACCACCTGGCCCACACTTTTGCCGTACTTCTGACCAATTGCCGTTAATACGGGATGCTGGAACAAACCATTTCTACCCTCAGCAAACGGTGCCCAGGCTTCCGGCTGAATGCCACGGCTCTGATTCCATGGAACGGCATGCAGTTGCTGGTTAAAGGGGTTAACTTCAATCTGGTTTACCGCAGGGGCAACGTTGTTGAAGGCGATAAGGTCGGCCAGTCTGTCAGGATGGAAGTTACTCACACCAATGGCGCGAATTTTGCCTGCCTGTTGCAGTTCTTCCATGGCACGCCAGGCCCCATGGACATCACCGTAAGGCTGGTGAATCAGGTACAAGTCAACGTAATCAAGTTGCAGTCGATTCAGAGAGCGCTCGAACTGTGCTTTCGCGCCTTCATAATTTGTATCCTGTAACCACAGCTTGGTGGTTACAAACAGTTCGTCACGGACGATACCGCTTTTTTTCAGTGCGTTCCCGACCTGGGTTTCATTCTGATAAGACGCAGCGGTATCGATCAGGCGGTATCCTGTATCGATAGCATCAATAACGGCTCTTTCGCATTCTGTGGCATCCGTCATCTGGAAGACACCAAAGCCCAGCAGGGGCATTTCAATACCGTTGTTCAGTTTTACAGTTTGCATGGCGTTATCCTTCAGCTTTTGTGTAGGAAAAGCATAACGCAAAGGGATTTATTTGATTAGACGGGGGAATGAGCTAGGGTTTATTAGATGTGTTCATTAATTTAGAGGGGGGGCGGCTTTGTGCGCGAAGCAGACCGTCACATTTAACGCTTTTCCGCCATGATTTAGCCACTTTATTTTTTATAAAGATGATGTTTGTATTGAGCCTTCAATAATGAAGGCTCGCTATTATCTCTTCCTACTGTAGTTTTTTTTCTTTAAGGAATTGACTCACCAAATCAGCAATCTGCACATTATTTAAATCAGAGAACGGGAAGTGGGTATTCCCTTTGATTCCCACTTCAGGCAGATGCGTGACAGTGACATCCCCGCCATGCTTGTTCACCACGTCACGCCACTCACGAGCCATCGCCAGACGTACGCGCCAGCTGTCCTGTGCGGGCATGGCGACAGGCTTATCCGGTATGTTATCGCCGTAAATAATCAGAATCGGGATTTTAGTCAGTGCCATAAACTGCTCCATCGGAACAGGCTCACCCTTAAGCGTGTCAAACGCGCTTGGCATAGGGGCAGGGAGTTCTTTCTCCGGGAAGACAAAGCTGCTGCCTGGCTCAAAGGCGACAATGGCTTTGACCTTGTCGTTTTTCATCGCCGTATACCAGCCTGGCCCGCCACCCTGAGAGTGGGTGAAGAGGATAGCCGGGCCGGATTTGTCCACCACGGCCGACATCGCATCAGAGATAACATTGATATCAAACGGCCCGGTATTCGGGGTCATCTGACGGAAATACTGATTCAGCGCTTCTTTATCGTGAGAGAACTGAACGCCCTTAAAATACTCTGGCCACACGCCAACGCGGAACTGGTTGAACCACATCTGCTCATCCGGTTTAGGCGTAACAGTCCCCTCTACAGTCGTGCGACCGGCGCTGCCCCGGCGTGGCTGATCGACAAGATAGGTTGAGAATCCACGACGCAGGAATATGTTCTGGAACCCTTCGCGACCATCCGGGGTGCTTTCCCAGGTTCGGGAGAACTGACCTGCGCCGTGCAGCATGACGATAGGGTATTTATGCGGATTCTCCGGGATTTGGTAGAACACAGACGCATGATCGCCATGCCAGGTTTGGCCAGCAGAATCCAGCGGCTTTTTCGCATCAAATGTTCCTGGGGCGGTGATGAGGGTGCCGCCAGCAGAAAAGCTTCCTTGTTCCTGAATGACCAGCGGCTCGGCATATACCGACTGAGCCATCAGACCTCCCGCCATGACGCAGCTGGCCAGCGTTTTTAAGATTGTCTTCAAGATTACATCCTCTGTTATGTTCGCCGTTCAATCATATCTGAGTTGTCAGCGTTAATTATTTAGCACCCCTGATTGCCCTTAACTTGGCAGGTTCATGAATGCGGACGATTAACTGCGTATAGTCTCTAACCAACGGGTGACCGCTTCAGTAGTTCTTCGTTCCTGGTCGCATTCAATGACCAGCGGTTTTTCCCGACGCGCAGTTGGGGCGAGACTGGCAAGAATGTCGTCGCTGTCTCCTTTACCGTAGCCACCGTGAGTAATAAAGGGGATCAGTAATTTGCCCGCAAGGTTGTGGCTGCTGAGAAATGCTTGCACTACAGGGGGCACGCTGGTCCCCCAGATGGGAAAGCCTAAATACACGGTCTCATAGCGTGAGATATCTGCGACGCTATTTTTCAATGCGGGTTTGACTCCCCGCTCACGCTCATTTTTTGCCTGTTCAACGGTCTGGAAATAGTCTTCCGGATAAGGCGTTGCCGGTTCGATTTCAAACAGATCGGTATTCAGGCTGCGGTGAATGACGCCCGCAATCACCCGTGTATTTCCGCTGCGGGAGAAGTACGCCACCAGAATTCGGCCTTTACCCTGCACGTTTGCGGTTCCGGTCGCAGCTGATGCCAGGGAGATGTTCGCCAGCGTGAGCCCGGCAAGCGCGGTAATTAACATTCTGCGGTTGGGATCATGCTCCATAACCCACTCCTAATTTTTTGCGAGCGCCTGCTGCAGCGCCTTTTCAGCTCGCGTTGCTGCATCATTTTCGCCATGTTCACGCAGAACCTGTGCCAGCTGGCGCAGCTGCGCTGCCGTCAGGCCGACCCGCATGCTGGCTCGTGTATGCGATAACAGCTGGGCTTCAACGCCTGGTGTGGCCGCTAATGCGCCAACCGTTGCCAGTTCGCGGCTTTGCCAGTCGAGGTTATCGCGGGCGAAAATGTCGCCGAAAAGATGCGTTTGCAGGAACTGGTTAATCACCGGGGCAAAATCAAACAGCGGACCCTGGACGGGAGCGCCTGAGATTTTTGTCTGGTTTGCGGTACCGACGCGGCGAAGCTCATCCCCGACAGGGAGCGGGGCAACCGGCTTTTTACCCTCAATGTCTTTGATACCACGTTGTTTACGTGCTTCGACGACCTTCATCAGTTCGCTAAGTGCATTCAGGCTACGGGGAAAGCCTGTGTAGGCATAAAGCTGGACGAGAATCTCTTTGGTTTCGTTTATCGTGAGTCCTGCGTCAAGACCCTGATTCAGAACTGCATTCAGCTTATCCATCTGACTGCTGGCCATCGATGCCGCAATCAACGGGATGGCCTGTTGACTGGCTGACAGCGTATCTGAAACCTTTTGTTTGTGGTTCATTTCTGAGGCTCCTTTATTGACGGGCGCAGCATGTGCCGCGAGACCCAAACCAAAGGTCAGCAGTA
Source organism: Erwinia sp. MYb416 (assembly GCF_037479575.1). Classification (NCBI taxonomy): domain Bacteria; kingdom Pseudomonadati; phylum Pseudomonadota; class Gammaproteobacteria; order Enterobacterales; family Erwiniaceae; genus Erwinia; species Erwinia sp. MYb416. The sequence goes on along the minus strand of NZ_JBBGYT010000439.1, from coordinate 169,587 downwards.
CCGCTGCCGCTAATGCTTTAATGGGCGTGGTATTGTTCATCTGTCACTTTCTCCATCCATTTAACGCTTTTGCCATCTACAATCCCGGTTATCGCCAGGTGCGTCATCGCGCTGCCAGGCGCCGCTCCGTGCCAGTGTTTGACCCCCGCCGGGCAAGAAACAACGTCGCCAGCGCGGATGACCTGCACTGGCTGGCCTTCCTGTTGGGAGAGCCCAACACCCGAGGTCACAATCAGCCGTTGGCCTGCGGGATGTGTATGCCAGGCTGAACGGGCACCAGGCTCAAGGGTGACATAAGCCCCGGAAACACTGATATCATTGTCGGGTTTGAAGAGAGGATCAACCCGGACGCGACCGGTAAAATTCTCGGCTGGCCCGTACACCGCGTTCTGACTTCCTGCGGGGGCGATATGGGTAGCGGGATTGTGTTCCGCTGCCCAGGATGAAAACGTAAAGAGGGGCAGTAACAGCCCGAGGTAACGTAAATGTCCGATCATGCAAAGCGTCCTTATCAATGAAGAGGGGATTGCCTGCGATCATTTTATCGAGGGGGTGATGACGTCAGGCTGACGCCCCCCTGACAATTCTGTCAGTTAACCCTGGTCCCGGCTCAGTGCCGGATTGAGCATTGCCCGCCGCTTTATCCGTTTGCATAGCAAAGGTGAGGCCAAATGTATTGATGCCACCTTCACTACGCGCAAAGACATCTCCCCGGTGCATAATGGCGACGGCACGGACTATCGATAATCCCAGCCCATGATGGGTATCACTCCTGGCTCGTGAGGTGTCAACGCGATAGAACCGCTCGAAAAGCCGGTGTAAGTGCTCTGGTGCTATCGGATCGCCAGGGTTAGAAACTTCAACACAGGCTTGATGACCTTTTTCGCTTAAGCGCACCGTAACCGTGCTGTTGGAGGGGGAGTGTCTTGCGCTATTTTCCAGTAAATTAGCCAGTGAGCGGTGGAACAGTCGCCGGTCGATGTGCACGGTGACGTCACCTTGAACATCCAGAGAGAGGTGTTTTTCAGCAAAAGAGGGTTCAACATACTCCGCTGTTTTCAGGGATTCTTCCCGCAGGGACACCCGGGTAAGCTGGGATGCATGCTCACCCGCGTGAGCATGAGACAGGAACAGCATGTCGTTAACTATGGATGTCATGCGTTCAAGTTCTTCCAGATTAGAACCCAATAACTCTTCCCGTTCATCCTGCGAGCGTCGGCGTGATAGCCCTAACTGCGTCTGGCCAATCAGGTTAGTCAGCGGTGTACGGAGTTCATGCGCAACATCGGCGTTAAAGCTTTCGAGCTGACGCCAGGCGATTTCCTGACGCTCTAACACACCGTTAAATGATGACGCTAGTTGCTGCAGTTCTTCGGGTAAATCGCGGGTGTTCAGACGCTGTCCATGGTCACTGGGAGCGAGTTGCTGGGCCTGTTTACTGAGAGCCCTAACTGGACGCAGACCAATTCTTGAAACCATATAGCCCAGCAGAGCCACAATAAGCACACCCAGCCCGGTAATAATCAGCAGGGTGTGCGTGAATGCATCAAGTGTGCCCATGTACGGCGTGGAGTCGATGGCAACCACATAGCGCAGCTCAGGCCTTTCGCCGTTTGCGGGGAGCGATTTCACTAACAGAAAGAGCGAGCATGCACCTTCCGATGCGCCGGGCACTTTATTAAAGCCTTCCCGCAAAGCAGACCATTGAACACCCACTGGCGGCGTTCCCCCCATGCTAAAGCGTGGGTTATCGCTCACTATCCAGTAGCGGACGCGCTCACCTTCGGAATTAGTTAACACAGTGAATTTATTGGCCAGCGTCGACCAGCCGTCAGCCGAGGTTCGTGCGGTGATCCACGGACTCATTAATGATTCCCGGAACAACAGCTCATTGTGCATCTGCTTTTGCAGAGAATCATGCAAAGAGCTTCGCAGAAGAATACCGATAACGGACACAATCAGCAGCGCGGATAAGGCAAACATCAGCGCCAGGTGAACGGAAATGGAACGCTTAATCATGCTTATCCTCTTTTTATTCTGGCCGGACTTCGAGGACGTATCCCATGCCACGAACGGTATGTAACAGTTTGACGTCAAACGGGGCATCGACTTTGGCTCTCAGACGTTTAATGGCGACTTCAACCACGTTGGCATCGCTGTCAAAATTCATGTCCCATATCTGCTCAGCAATCATCATCTTTGACAGAATTCCACTTTGATGCCGGGCCAGAAGGCTCAACAGGGAAAACTCTTTTGCGGTTAGCTCCAGCCTCGTCCCCCCACGAAATACCCGGCGAGCCAGTAAGTCGAGATGCAGATCGTGAATTTGCAACTGAGTGATATCTGCGCCATCCGTAGAGCGGCGGCGCACCAGTGCTTGAATACGTGCCACCAGTTCAATAAGCGAAAAGGGCTTGGGCAGATAATCATCCGCGCCAAGACGCAGCCCTTGAACGCGCTCGTCGACCGATCCACGAGCCGAGAGCATCAGCACCGGCGTCTGTTTGGCTGCCCGCACACCCTCAAGTACCCGGTAGCCATCCATCCCTGGCAACATCACATCCAGTATTATCGCGTCGTAGTCGAACTCCAGCGCGTAATGAAGACCTTCAGCGCCATCTGCAGAGACATCTACCGTAAACCCGGATTCACCCAGCGCACGGGAGAGATAGGTTGACGTTTTTTCTTCATCTTCGACTAACAACAGGCGCATAGGGGGGACTTCCTCTTAACTTTTCAACGGTGCTTCAACATCGGAATAAACCTGCACGGCATCCGGCAGACGTTGACCCTGGATAGTGATGGCATCCAGTGAGCGGGTGAGCTCGGTCATCTCTGCCGCAGTCAGCGATACGCCGGTAGCCGCTGTGTTTTGCAGCATATGGTCTTTATTGGTGGTGCCAGGGATGGGAACTATCCAGGGTTTACGGGCCAGGAGCCATGCCAGCGCAATCTGACCCGGTGCGGCATTTTTTCTCATTGCCCAGGTTTTCAGCAGCTCTACCAGCTGTAAGTTGTGTGGAAGGTTGTCAGGCGAGAAGCGCGTTTCTGTCGCGCGGAAATCTCCGGGAGCGAACCGGGTATTTTCATCAATCCAGCCCGTTAAAAACTGCACGCCGAGTGGACTCCATGGCACAAAGCCAATGCCCAGCGCTTCACACACCGGAAGCACCTGCTTTTCAGGGCCACGCCAGAGCATGGAGTATTCACTTTGTACGGCGGAAACAGGTAATGCCGCATGGGCGCGTCTCAGCGTGTTGATGCCCATTTCAGACAGACCCCAGTGCAGGACTTTCCCTTGATCCATTAAATCTTTAACCACACCGGCGACATCTTCAATCGGGATCTGCGGATCAACCCGGTGCTGATACAGTAAATCGATACGATCGGTACGCAGGCGTTTGAGCATATTTTCGACGACCTGCCTGATGTGCTCCGGCCTGCTGTTAAGCCCCGGCAGGCGCTTGCCTGTCTGTTGATCAATGTTCCAGCCAAACTTAGTGGCGATGACGATTTTGTCCCTGAACGGGGCGACGCCTTCACCGAGAATTTTTTCGACTTCAAGGGGGCCGTAGGCTTCAGCTGCATCGAAAAATGTCACCCCTTCTTCAAATGCCTGGCGGATAACATTGACCATCTCGGGACGCCAGGGAACAGAGGTGTCGTATTTGCGACTCATGTTCTGCACGCCCAGACCAACGGCAGAGACTTCAAGCTTCCCAAGTTTACGTTTACCCGGTGCAGCAGTGCGCTGGCTGGTTTTTCTGGATGAATCGACCAGAGAGGACTGGCTTGCCGCCGATACGTGGGGAATCAGCGAGGCGGCTGCAATGCCTGCTCCGGCGACTAATAGCTTACGTCGCTCTGGCATTGTTGGGTTGTTTTGGCTTGTCATTGATCGCTCCTTTTCTCAAAAAATTGAATATAAATCTCATAAATCGAGATCATTCTGCCTCCTGATTGCCAACATAAAGCTGACGGTTACCTGACAGCGTTGTCAGAAACGCTTCCCATCTCAGTCCCTTTCCTGACAAAAATGTTATTTCTCTGTCAAGCTGCTGACAGCCTTCTTCCCCTAATCTGAGCCTGCAAATTTGATTCCGCGAGCCTGGATAACCAGGCCGACACTCATCGGGAGAGACCATGAAATTTACGCTTATCAGTGCAATGCTAATCACGGCAATGGCTGGAGTGACCTCAGTCAATGCGGCTGATTACAAAAAAAATCCGTTCACACTCGTCTATGACGGTGCCATTACTGAGAACGTCAAAGGCAAGGTCAATATTCATCCGGTGAAATACGATCTGCATGGCATCCAGATTGCGGCGAATGTTTATACCCCTGCTAACTACGATCCCGCCAAAAAATATCCTGCGGTGGTGGTTGCACATCCTAATGGTGGCGTAAAAGAGCAGGTCGCTGGGTTGTATGCCCAGCGTCTCGCCGAACAGGGCTACATCACGATTACCGCCGATGCGGCTTATCAGGGCGCTAGCGGTGGGATGCCTCGCAGCGTGGATAAACCCGCTAATCGTATTGAGGATATCCACGGCATGGCTGACTACATCAGCCAGTATCCTGGTGTAGATACCGCCCGCCTTGGTCTGCTGGGTATTTGCGGAGGCGGCGGGTATTCACTGGTTGCCGCCGAAACAGACAAACGGTTCAAATCGATTGCAACCATCAGTATGTTTAACTCCGGGCTTGTACGTCGCAATGGTATGCAGGATTCACAGCTGAATACTATCCAGCAGCGTCTTCAGCAGGCTTCTGACGCCCGCGCTCAGGAAGCATCTGGAGGCGAAGTGCTTTACTCCGGTGATGCCAATCTGACTGATGAACAGATCGCTAAGCTACCTTTTGCCTTATACCGGCAGGGCTACGAGTACTACTGGAAAACCCACGCACACCCGAACTCAACGTTTAAATACACCACTAGCAGTCTGTTAGACTTGATGAACTTTGACGTGACGGACCATATCAATCTCATCAATAAACCGCTGCTGATGATTGCCGGTACAAAAGCGGATACGCGCTATATGACTGAAGATGCGTTCGCGAAAGCCACCGGTACGAAGGACAAAGAACTCTTCCTGATCGAGGGTGCCACCCATATCGAGACGTATTGGGTGCCCAAATACGTTGACAAGGCTTTGCAAAAGTTAGACGTCTTCTTCGATAAGAATATTTAGTCATCCCCGGTGATGCCCCGGTCGGGCAGGCTGGGGCACGTCCATGAGCTGTAGCCACTTTCCGCAACATTTCACAGCGCTTACTCCTGTTATAAACCCAGATTATCGAAGTTGTGGTGAAAGATAATTACGCTACTTAAATAGGCGCTATGAATGGAATTCATAGACCTGATCTGGGACAGGGAATGATAATGATAAGCCTGACGTGAGAGAAACAGAGAGCCGGGTTAATTCTTTTCCTTGATGATAGCCATCAAGGCGATTCAACCGTTGGGGTATTCATTCAAGGGGAAGGGCGGTGTAGTGTCGGACTCTGGGAAGGTTTTTCACGCTAATTCGTTGAACCTAAATCATATAAATAATCGCAACGATGCAAGAAAAGCAAAAAGCCCGCTTAAGTTTCCTTAAGCGGGCTTTTCTCAATTTGGCTCCTCTGACTGGACTCGAACCAGTGACATACGGATTAACAGTCCGCCGTTCTACCGACTGAACTACAGAGGAATTGTGGAACGAGGCGAATAGTAGCGATACGCCCTCAGACTGTCAACAGCAAAAAACATTTTAGCTTTCAACTGGCTGCGTTTGAATCAACCCGCCCGATTAGTGAACAATTCCACCCGCATTATGGTGTAACTGCTGCTGCTCCAGGCGCTGATGGGGATCCTGGCGATAAAACTGGCGGAACCGTTGATAAAGCGCCGGAAAACGGGCGATCAGCAGCTCAGGCGCACTGAAAAAATACTCTGACAATACCGCGAAGCATTCCGCGGGTTCGCTGGCGGCGTAGGCATCAATGCTGGTGGCGTTTTCACCCACCTGGTCAATTTCATCCTGTATTGCACTCATTGCCGCACGCAGATCGCGCTCCCAGCCCACCACTTCGCGCAGGGGAATGGCCGGTACACCGTTAGCTTCACCGCTGCCGCGCGCATCAAGTTTGTGCGCGACCTCATGGATCACCAGGTTATAACCGGAGAGATCGAATGAGTCCTGCACATCCAGCCAGTTCAGGACAATCGGACCCTGCTGCCAGCTTTGCCCGGCGTGCACCATTTGTTCACGATGCACCAGGCCGAACTCATCCTGCCATTCATCATCGACCATAAACGGGGAAGGATAGATCAGCACTTCATGAAAACCGTCCAGCCAGTCGTAGCCGAGGCTGAGAACCGGCAGGCAAAACAGCAGAGCCAGTCGGCAGCTTTTCACATCGTCCAGTTCGAAGCCTTGTAAAGGCACCAGACGTTTCTGGCGCAGAAAACGGGTCGCAAGCTGACAGATCGTCTGTTGTTCAGCAGCCGTTAAGCTTGCCAGCAGCGGGATCTCCAGCGCCTGTTGCCATGGCAGCCCACTTTCCACTGCGTCATCACCGCCTTTCCACGGCCATTTGATCATGCTGTTGTCACTCCTGCCTGATGATGGCGTTAATGCCGCTGAATAAGGGGAAGATTCAATCAGTTATAATGCAGATTGTCTGTGACGAAACGCAAACGGCGCTGAAAAAAGTCAGCGCCGCGTCGATTTGCGAGGGTCAGATACGCGCGAATTCAATCACCCAGACCCAGGGGTTCACTTCCCAGCTGGTGCCACCGTATTGAATGGCCCACTGCTTGCGATAAGCATCTTTAGCGGAAACGGCTTCGCTATGCAGGGTGAAAAAGTTATTGAGAAAATGAGAGTCTACCTGCACGCCTTCAGCCAGCACGTCATCGTCACTGATATCCTGGATGCGCTCGACCCGGATAGCCGTGATGGTCAGGTCGATACGGCTCGCCCAGCGCGGCATATGAATACCGGCCTGCCAGCCAAAGTTGGTCTCTTCTTCGTCAGAGGTATAGATGCTGGAGTCGGCACGGTACTGACAGTAGTCAATATTTTTAAACTGTGCAGGAGAGGTCTGATATTTCGTCATCTCTTCTGCGGGCACCACAGGGCCGCGCCAGGTTTCGCGCACCCACAAGCGATCGCCCGGCTGGCCGTAAGGGCAGTGATAACTCAGGTTTTCCATGCCCAGAACACGGTTACCTTGCAAATTGTTGCTCAGGACATCAATGCCGTAACAACCTTCATGATTGTCCTGGCCTGGCCCAAACAGTTGGGATTTCATGATGCGCCGTGTCTGTTTTTGTTGGCCTGAGAGCAGGGCGCGCACCCGTTGATCGCTAAATAGAATCGGGCGTTCTTTCATGGTTTAACCTCTAGTATGACTTTCTTGACCAGTTCCTGGTTCATAAGCAAAGTAGAAACACAATACAGATAATTCCTAACCTTAGCTCAAAAAAACGTTTCAGCACGTTTATTTTACTAAACTTCAGAAAAACCAATAAAAAAATGACTTGGGGCAAATTTGCACATCTGCCGGACGCAATCGTCTGGTGCGTCCCGCGTCGTCATCACGGGGTCGTCATGCCGTAACCAAATTGACATTTTACCATATTACAATGTGTTAGTGTGACGAATGCTTACCGACGATGCCCTCTAACCGTGGCGATCGCCTGTTCCTCATGATCACTGACAGACCGGGCATGTACAGCACCTGTGTTGTTGTTTGAGGGGCCATTACCCGCATCTGATCATAACTATTGTTTATCATTTAGATCAAAAAACAGCCAGTTAAAAGTGAGCCGGAAAAAACTGAAAATGGGAAAAATGCTGTCACCAGCGCGTAACAGCCGCTATAAGTTTGATGTGGATCTCATTTTTAAGCAGAAATGGTTAACCCGTTGCAGTGGGTGACCACCACTGACATCTCAAAAAGTTCAAACAATTAAGGAGAAGTCTATGACTCTGACTGACTGGCAATTACGTTTTGAAAAGTGGCTGCACGACACCTGGCAACATGATGATAAAGCCCATGATGTGGCGCACCTGACGCGCGTCTGGCAGTCTGCACAGCGCATTATGGTGGGCACCGGGGCCGATGAGCTGGTGGTGCTGGCCGGGTGCTACTTCCATGACATTGTCAACCTGCCTAAAAATCACCCTGAGCGCCATCTGGCTTCCGCGCAGGCAGCTGACGAGACCCGGCGCGCGTTACAACAGGTCTTTACGGATTTCCCCAGCGATAAAATTGAAGCAGTGGCCCACGCGGTTCACGCGCACAGCTTCAGTGCTGGCGTAACGGCAGAAACCCTTGAAGCTAAGATCGTGCAGGACGCCGACCGTCTGGAATCACTGGGCGCTATTGGTCTGGCGCGGGTGTTTTATGTCTCTGGCGCATTAGGGCGTTCTCTGTTTGACAGTCGCGATCCGCTGGGGCGCGAACGCCCTCTGGATGATGCTGAATGGGCGCTGGACCATTTCCAGAAAAAGTTACTGAAATTGCCTGAAACGATGCAAACGGCAGAAGGGCGACGCCTGGCTGAATTTAATGCCCGCTTTCTCGTGACCTATATGGCGAAGCTGTGCGCTGAATTGAAGGGGGATTTTTGCGCGTTGGATCAAACCGTACTGGAAGAATTCAGCCCGGGATCGTCAAATATTAAATTTTTATGACAGTATGGTTAAATCGTACGTTACAGGTTACGTTGTTGGGACAATTCTCAGGAGAATCAGGCAATGACCGACAAAGTTAGCTTAACAATAAAGATCGATCCCGCCTTAAAAGAAACGATTAAAACACTCGCTCTGGATAGTGAGATTTCCCTTAGCGAATTGGTTACCCAGCATCTGGTAAAGAGTTTTTCTGCTCAGGCACCTGATGCGGTAGATAGTACCCATACAGAAGAAGAGACGGCCGAACAATTGAGCCAGGCAGAACTGAAACAAGTTCGCGCACTGCTGAAAAAGTCGAAGAAGAAAAAGTAAGCCCGTCTTATCCAGCGTCTCTCGTTCTGAGAGACGCTTTCAACCCCTCTTACATAACAAACTGACTCACGCTGTGCGAGAGCCGTTGCGCATGATCCACCAACGCTTCCGATGTCCCTGCGCTGCGACGTGTCAGTTGCTCGCTCTCTTTGACCTGCTGATTCAGGCGAGTAATCTCCAGCGCTATCGCATTGACCCTTTTACTCTGCGCATCCGCATTGTGTTGCAACTCGCTCAGTAGGGTAACCACGCCGGATACGGCATGCGTAATTTCCCGATACAATCCCTCCAGCGTCTGTACCTGACTAAAGCCGCTATCAATATGTTGATGAGTTGAGCCGATCAGCCCGTCAATCAACCGCGTCGAGGCACTGCTCTTCTCCGACAGCAGGCCGATCTCTTTTGCCACAATGGAGAAGCTGCGCCCATAAACGCCGGCATGGGCTGATTCGATAGCGGCATTCAGTGCCACCAGCCGTGTTTGCAGCGAAATGCCCTCCAGAAGGGTAACAATCCCGGCGATCTGACCGGAAGCGTCAACAATCTGGCGCATCTGCGCATCAACAGCGGTCACCACGGTGCCGCAGCGGCGGGTCAGTTCATCGGCGGCCTGTACCTGCTGCGTCGCATGATGGGTAAACGTCACGCTGTGGCCCACTTCCTCTGCCACCCGGTTCAGACGCTGGCTGATGTGCTCAAACGCGCTGCTTTGCTGCTGATTGTGGGCACTAAACTCATCATTTTGTTGTGCCATGCGGTCTGCGCTGCCACGCACCGCACCGGAGATGGCGTTAATCTCGCCGACGATATGCCGTAAACCTTGCTGCATCCCGTCCACATTCTGTATCAGCTGGCTGATCTCCGTTGACTGGTAACGGCTCTGATACGCCTGCTGCGAGATATCGCCCGTTGCGATCTGTGCCAGCCAGCGCGACACGCGTTCCATCGGCTGGATCACCCCCATCAGCAGTAACCCGCCGCTCAGTAACAGCAGTCCGCCCAGCAGGGCAGAGATACCCAGGGAAAGATTGCGGCTGGTGGTCAGCGATGAGAGCGTAGAGAGGTTGAGATCGTCGGCCTGGTGATTGGCCTGCGTCAGCACCTGATAGTAGGTGTCATTAAACTGCTGCTGAAAGGCCTGCATTGGCACCATAAAAAAGGCATCAATATCTTTCGCATTCAGCCCTTTTAACTGCTCCTGCAATCCGTCGGCCAGCATATCGAAGTTCTGCTTCAGCGGACTGTCCTGCGCCACCGGATACTGTCCAAACAGTTTTCGCGCATTTTGCAGTGAGGTCTGAGCCGTTTCGGCCAGGCTTTTCCAGCTGTCGACGGAGCCGGTCTGGTTATCCTGCATCAGGTAGATCCCGGCGCGGTGGCTGTTGTCGCTGGCGGTGAGCAGTTCCATACGGGCTTTATCCAACAGCGCCTGGCGGCCAGACAGGGTATGGATCTCGGAAATATTGTCACCCGTGCTGGAAACGAGGCGGGTCAGTAGCAACACGCTGGCACACTGCAGCAGCGAGAAGACCAGCAGAAACAGGATGAAGCCACCCCGCAGGCTGCGTAGCCAGCCCCAACCGGTCATCAACGAGGCAAAACGTGGACGGCGCAGCATAGTGCGTAAGGGTAAAATCGTGAGCAGTGACATAAGCTTCCCTTAAAATAAAAGGGAGTATTCGCCGCTTTTATGTCACTTGTGTTACCGCGATAAAATAGAAAAAGGAAACAGGGGATTATCCGCTGATAAGGCAAATTACCCCGCTGTTTTTCAGCGTTATTGTTCTTCATCACCGTAATAGAGGACGCCGAGCTTGATTAATGGCCGGCCCTGACTTTTGCGATGCAAATTGCTGTCGCGCAACGAATACACGCAGCCGCAATATTCCTGCTGATAGAAACGCTCACGTTTGCTGATCTCAATCATGCGCGCCGACCCGCCTTTTTTGCGCCAGTTATAATCCCAGTACTGGATGCCGGGGTAGGGCGCGGCCGCCCGATCGCCACAGTCGTTAATCTGCTGCATATTCTTCCAGCGCGAAATACCCAAAGAGCTGGAAATCACCGGAAAGTCATTTTCATAGGCATACAGTGCGGTGCGTTCAAAGCGCATATCAAAGCACATGGTGCAGCGCACGCCACGCTCTGGCTCCCACTCCATGCCCTTCGCGCGGGCAAACCAGTTATCGGTATCGTAGTCAGCATCGACAAACGGGATGCCGTGCTGTTCCGCAAAGCGGATATTCTCTTCTTTACGCAGCAGATACTCTTTCTGCGGGTGAATATTTGGATTGTAGAAGAAAATGGTGTAATCAATGCCTGATGCCTGCAAGGCTTCCATCACTTCGCCGGAGCAGGGGGCGCAGCAGGAGTGCAGCAGCAGTTTTTTAGCGCCATCGGGAAGGCTAAACAGCTCGCGTTGGGTGGCGTTCATCGGTAATAGCTCCATTGTTAACAGTAAAACCGCATCAGTGTAGAGGCAGCATGACGCGCTGTCATTAATTGCCCTCGCTGCGGCCAATTTCCTCCTGGCGCTGGGTCAACTAAGTGATAGACTGACACCCGTTTATCCCCTGTTAACTGAGTAAATATGAGCGATTTTGACCGCGTGGCCGCAGAACTGGCTGAACAGGCACGAGAAGATGCCCGGCATAAAGAACAGCAGGATCGTGAGCTGCTGCTGCGGGTGCTGGAGATTTATGACCAGAAAACGGTCGCGGCGACCCTGCGAAAGGTCAGTCAGCAGGAGTGGACGCGGGAGTCTGTTAATCGCTGGGTGAAGGGCAACAGCCGCAAAACGCTGAATGAAGCCGAAGTCAGTTTGCTGCACAGTATGCTGCCTGCGCCTCCGGCACATCATCCCGATTATGCTTTTCGTTTTATTGACCTTTTTGCGGGTATTGGCGGCATCCGCAGCGGCTTTGAAGCGATTGGCGGCCAGTGCGTGTTTACCAGTGAGTGGAACAAACATGCGGTGCGCACCTATAAAGCCAACTGGTACTGTGATGAGCAGCAGCACCGCTTTAATCAGGATATCCGCGATGTCACGCTGAGTGGCGATCCCCTAGTGGACGAAGAGCAGGCGTATCAGCATATTCGCCAGCAGGTGCCGGACCATGATGTGCTGCTGGCGGGATTCCCTTGTCAGCCTTTCTCACTGGCGGGTGTGTCGAAGAAAAATGCCCTGGGCCGTAAACATGGTTTTGAAGATGAAGCGCAGGGGACGCTGTTCTTTGATGTGGCACGCATCATCACGGCCAGAAAACCGGCGATCTTTGTCCTCGAAAACGTCAAAAACCTGAAAAGCCACGATAAGGGCAATACTTTCCGCATTATTATGTCGACACTGGACGAGCTGGGCTATGACGTGGCGGATGCGGCGGTCACCGGTTCGCCGGACCCGAAAATTATCGACGGCAAGCATTTCCTGCCGCAGCACCGTGAACGCATTGTGCTGGTAGGGTTCCGTCGCGATCTGGCGCTGCCCGCTTTCAGCCTGAGCGCGTTATCTGCGCTCTACCCGCCGCAGCGCACGCCACTCAAAGCCTTACTCGACCCGGTCGTTGATGCGAAATATATTTTGACGCCAACGCTATGGAAGTATCTCTACCTCTATGCGAAGAAGCACCAGGCTCGCGGTAACGGCTTTGGCTACGGGCTGGTTGATCCGGCGCTTGAGCAGGGAGTGGTTCGGACGTTGTCGGCACGCTATTACAAAGATGGTTCGGAGATCCTGATCGATCGCGGCTGGGACAAAGCGCTGGGTGAGGAGGACTTCGATAACGCGGACAATCAGCAGAACCGACCGCGTCGTCTGACGCCACGCGAGTGCGCCCGACTGATGGGCTTTGAACAGCCCGGCCAGGAGGCGTTCCATATTCCGGTATCGGATACCCAGGCCTATCGCCAGTTTGGTAACTCGGTGGTGGTGCCTGCCTTCGCGGCGGTTGCCAAACTCCTGCGCCCCTGGATCCTACAGGCGGTACAACAGCGCCAGTGAAATGTGGCCCGGTGCCATCACGGCAGGGCCGCTTTTAGCTACACTTAAGGTCTTCGTTAAAGGAATATCAAGATGGCCGACGTTCACTCTTCCGACGTGCGCAGTAAGAATATGCGCGCTATTCGTACCCGCGATACGGCAATCGAAAAGCGGCTGGCAGAACTGCTGGTTGAACTGGGCCTGAGTTACCGGGTGCAGGATAAATCGTTGCCCGGTCGTCCCGACTTTGTTCTGGCAGACTATCAGGCCATTATCTTTGTTCACGGCTGTTTCTGGCATCGCCATCACTGTCATCTGTTCAAGATGCCGGCGACACGCACGGCGTTCTGGCAGGGCAAAATAGACAGTAATGTGGCGCGTGATAAACGTTATGTCGAGGAGCTGACGGCCAGCGGCTGGCGTGTGTTGCTGGTATGGGAATGTGCGCTACGCGGGAAAACGCGACTGGAGGAAGAGGCATTGCGCACGCGGCTGGAGGAGTGGATTTGCGCCGCGGAAACCAACGGCGAGATCGATGAACAAGGGATTCGCGTACTACCGTAAACCCTCTGTCAGCGACGCTGGCCAGGTCAACGTCAAGGGCGTTTCGCTTTCCCGCTGCGCGTGCCGAGGCCCGCAGGGATGCGTCTTTTGCCGCTCCGGCGTGCTCAAACTGGCCCCGGACCTGACGCCAGACGGGAAGCCATTCATTTTTGTGGGTATACCTTAGAGGTCATGCTGCACACGCTGAGGATTTAATCAGTCGGCGAGCAGGGTTTCACCACCGGTTTTGCCGGGAAGAGGTATTTACCCAGCGTGACCAGCACCACCGCCAGCACAATAATGCCCAGCGCCAGCCATTCACGTCCTGACAGGCTTTCACCGGCAAAAGCGATGCCCAGCAGCACGGCAACCACCGGATTGACATAGGCGTAGCTGGTGGCGATAGCGGGTGTGACGTTGCGGATCAGGAACATATAGGCATTGATGGCAATCACCGAACCAAACAGGCTGAGATAACCCAGCGAGAAGAAGCCCGCCAGTGAGGGTTTCTGAACCAGATGTTCACCCGTCAACTGGCTGGCGGTCAGCAACACCACCCCGGCGGCCAGCATCTCGACAGCTCCGGCCATCATGCCGTGCGGTAGCGCAATACGTGACCCCCATACCGAGCCAAAGGCCCAGGTCAGCGATCCGCCCAAAATCATCAGGGCACCCCACGGATTCCCTGCCAGATGGCCGCCGCTGTTAAGTAAAATAATCCCCACCAGGCCGACGCCAATGCCCAGCCACTCAATCCAGCGCGTGGTAATGCCGAACATACGGCTAAAGCACATGGCAAACAGGGGGACGGTCGCTACCATCACGGCAGCCAGCCCGGAAGGCACATGCTGATGTTCTGCAACGGTGACTGCACCATTACCCATTGCCAGCAGCAGGACACCGATGATCGCCGCGTTACCGGCTTCACGCCAGGAAGGCAATTTTTCCCCTCGCATCAGGAGGAATGCCAGCAGCACCACGCCCGCGAGTAAGAAGCGCAACCCGGCCAGCATCATCGGCGGCCAGCTTTCCACACCAATACGGATCACCAGGTAGGTGGAACCCCAGATAAAGTAGAGAGAAAAGAGCGCGGCCAGCAGGGGCAGCAGGGCGGGGGCACGGCGTAACGTCATGTCAGAGACTCTTCCTAAAGTTATATCAGGTTGTGAAAATGTTATAAGGACCCGATTCTGCCACTAATTTTCCCCGGCGGGCGTTATTTTTTTACAAAATTTGCACTCCATGCCCATAATTGCTTAGATCTGTTCCCTCTTTAATACAGCCAGCCAGGGGTGAGCCATGGCCAGTGTCAAACTGACGGTAAGACGTCTGTATAAACTCAGCGGCGAGCGCATGGTCAATACTCAGGCGACGGCGCGTATTTTCGTGGGCGATCGCCTGATTGCCACGGAAGAGATCAGCGGGATGACCGAAAGCCCGGTGAGTAAGTATCTGCACCATGCGGAAACGCAGGGGCAGCCAGTGCGCGTTGAGTGGGACTGTGATGGCATTGCCGATATGGCGGTGACCGAAATGGAGCTGTGCCCCTGTTGTCAACATGATGGACATGAATAAGGAATCTGATTTTGGCCGGAAGTAGTTTACTGACCTTACTGGACGATATTGCCACACTGCTGGATGACGTCGCCGTGATGGGCAAAGTGGCGGCAAAGAAAACCGCCGGTGTATTGGGCGACGATTTGTCGCTGAATGCGCAGCAGGTCAGCGGGGTAAAAGCCAACCGTGAACTGCCGGTGGTGTGGAGCGTGGCGAAAGGGTCGTTCCTTAACAAACTGATTCTGGTGCCGCTGGCGCTGCTGATCAGCGCGTTTGCCCCCTGGGCGATCACCCCGCTGCTGATGGTGGGGGGTGCATACCTGTGCTTTGAGGGCGTGGAGAAAGTACTGCACAGTCTGCATAAAGATAAAAGCCAGGAAACGCCGCAGGCTCGTGAAGCGCGTTTGCTGAAAGCGGCCGAGCAGAACCCAGCGGAGTTTGAGCAGAAAAAAGTAAAAGGGGCGGTACGCACGGACTTTATTCTCTCGGCGGAGATTGTGGCGATTACCCTGGGTATCGTGTCTGAAGCACCGCTGCTGAATCAGGTGATCGTTCTGGCTGGCGTGGCGATTGCGGTCACCGTTGGTGTGTACGGGATTGTTGCGGGTATCGTGAAGATTGACGATCTCGGCCTGTGGCTGCAGCAGAAATCTTCGGCGGCAGCGAAAGCGGTGGGCGGCGTGCTGCTGGTGGCCGCACCGTGGCTGATGAAAATCCTGACGGTGGTGGGCACCCTGGCGATGTTCCTGGTCGGCGGTGGGATTATCGTGCACGGCGTGCCATTACTGCACCATCTTATTGAAGGCGTTAGCGCAGGCCTGCATGGTCTGCTGGCGATGCTGTTGAGCAATGTTGCTAACCTCATGATCGGCTTTATTGTGGGGTCGATTGTGCTGTGCGCGGTAAATTTGATTGCCAAAATGCGCCCGTCATCAGTATAAAGACGGGCTGAAATCAGTAAATATCCAGGGGTTAATGATGAACGACGATATGTTTGAATTTGATATTGATGCTCAACTTGAGCAGGCAGAAGCCAATGCCCAGAAGAAAGCGGCCGAAGTACCGGCTGACTTAGGCGATGAAGCCGACTGCGAAGGCTGCAAAATCTAATCGCAAAATGCGACGAGTTTCACATAAAAAGCGTGTAGTAAAACTACACGCTTTTTTTATATTTAGTGTTTTTAACTGCTTATTTGAATTTAACAAATACTTTACCTGGCGTTAACAGCACGGTTTATATTCAGATGCTATAACTATTTGACGTTTCATAACCAGTGATAACCAGATAGGGAGGTACTTTGTATGAGCTTTATTGTCAGTGATGAAGTGCAACATAAGGATGGTGGCCCCGCAATGATTGTGACGGGAGTGGCCAGCGGTATGGTCGAGTGTCGTTGGTACGATGGTTTCAGTGTGAAGCGCGAGGCGTTTCGCGAAGAAGAGCTGTCATCATTATCGTCCGCAGCGCGATTAGCGGGGTAGTTCCACTGTTTTATGTGACGGGGTGGGCCGATAAAGAGGTTTGCCCTGTGCCCATGGGCCGATCATTTTTCCCGATCGGCCCGTGAATACGATTACAACTCGTTTTTAATACAAAACTCTTCCCAGCTCATCCCCAGCGCTTCGGCATGGGTGTGCAGATACGCTTCAATCGCATTCACCATCACCGCTTTATCCGGCTCAGCCAGTTGAATGGCAAACAGCATGCCGTCCAGTTTCTTTTCACGTACATACGCGGCATAGGCGCGATCTTTCTGCATGGATTGCAGCTGCTCCACCGTCATTCCGAGCGTGGCGGCCTGGTCTGCCGTCAGATTTTCAATACCGGCTTTCAGCGTCGGGTGGGCCTCAAGAAACAGATCTTTGGCGATGGCGTAATATTCTTCAACGGTTTTCATAACGATAATGCCCGGATTCATGCAGGAAAATTGACTGGCGCTAGTGTACACGGCTGGATTGGTCGGGGAAAGCCGGGCAGCAGCGCTGCCCGCCACCCGTTTATGGATGGGTCTTTGTGTAAATCTCGGTCACGACCTGCTGGTTTCGCGTCAGGGTTTCGTCCAGCGTCAGTTTGCCCTGTAACAGCGCGGCGATATTCTCACCCACGGCATTGCCCATCTGGTCGAAGCCGGGAATGCTGACGTACTGCACGCCCTGATACGGCACCGGGCCGAGGGTCGGCTGTTCCACCGTGGCGCTTTCCATGGCGGCCTGTACCCGTTTTGCATAGGGTGCCAGGCGCTGATAGCTCGCCTGCTGGTAGGTTGAGTAGCGGCTGCCTGGCGGCACGGCCCCCCAGCCGACCGTTTGCGCTACCTGCTGAATGTAGGCGGGTGAGGTTGCCCAGCTTATAAATTCCTGTGCGGCCGCTTTGTTCGCCGCACTGGTGGGGACGGCCAGTGCCCAGGACCACAGCCAGTTCGAGCCATTGCGCGTCAGTTCACCGGGGGCCGGGGCAAAATCAATTTTGTCGGCCACACGGGAGATCTGCGGGTTAATCAGCAGACCGGCAGCCACGGTGCTGTCGACCCACATAGCGCACTTGCCTTCGGCAAACAGCTTAAGGATTTGACCAAAACTGTTCTCTGCACTGTCCGGCGGGCCGTAGTCGTGCACCATCTGCACATAGTCGCTGAGCACTTCCCGCCACTCCGGGCTGTCCAGCGTGGGTTTCCAGTCGAGATCGAACCACTGTGCACCGTAGCCGTTGGCCATGGTGGTGACAAACGCCACGTTATCCCCCCAGCCCGGACGGCCGCGCAGGCACAGGCCATAAACGCCGTTCGCTTTGTCCGTCAGCTTCGCCGCCAGGCGTTTAATATCACTCCAGTTGACCTCTTCAGGCATCGTCAGACCACGGGCAGCAAACAGATCTTTACGGTAATAGGTCATGCTGCTTTCGCCGTAAAACGGCAGGGCATAGAGTTTATCCTGCCAGGAGAGGGCTTTACGCACGGGCTTCAGCAGGTCATCCACCTGATAATCAGCGGGCAGGGCATCCAGCGGGGTTAACCAGCCGCGCTTGCCCCACAGCGGTGCTTCATAGGTGCCGACGGTAATCACATCAAAAGTCGGCTGGCCGCTGTTCATCGCCGCCAGCACCTGTTTACGCAGTTCTGCATCATCCATCACCTGCCAGCGCAGGTGAATGCCGGGGTGCGCCTGCTCAAAGGTGCCGGAAAGCTGCTGCATAATGGTCATGTCACCGTTGGCGATGGTGGCAATGGTCAGAGTGGTGTCAGCCCGGGCAGCGCCCGCAGCCAGCATCAGCAGCAGGGCGGCGGTCAGTTTGCTACGCATAGTCGCTCCTGATTTACAGCGAAGGGGAACGGGGGCGGTCACCGCGAAAACGGAAGAAGGCCATTTTTTCAACCAGCAACCCGGCATGCTGATTCACCGTCTGGCTGGCGCTACTCGCCTGCTGGACCAGTGCGGCATTTTGTTGGGTGGCGCTGTCCATCTGGATCACCGCCAGGTTGACCTGCTCAATGCCGCTGGATTGCTGACGGCTGGCCACGGCGATTTCACCGACGATAGCCACCACTCGCGCCACGCCACCGTTGATCTCCTGCAGCATCTCGCCAGAGCGCATCACCAGCGAGCTGCCGGTATCGACTTTACTGACGCTGGCCTGGATCAGGGTTTTAATCTGCTGGGCTGCCTGCGCCGAACGCTGGGCCAGCTGACGAACTTCTGACGCCACCACCGCAAAGCCACGGCCCATTTCGCCCGCACGCGCGGCTTCCACTGCCGCATTCAGGGCCAGCAGGTTGGTCTGGAAAGCAATCTCATCGATCACCCGGTTAATATCGCCAATCTGCTTGCTGGAACTTTCGATTTCCCGCATCGCACCGACGGCATCCTCCAGCACCTTGCTGCCGCGCAGCGCCTGTTCACGCACCGTCATCGCCAGTTCGTTCGCCTGTGCGGCGTTATCCGCGTTGTGTTTAACGGTGGCGGTCATCTGTTCCATGCTGGCGGCCGTTTGCTCCAGCGAGCTGGCCTGGGCATGGGTGCGACCGGAGAGATCCTGATTGCCTTCTGCCATCTGGTGGGCGGCATCATTCAATGCCACGGCGCTGTCGCCCACTTCACGCACGATGCCGGAGAGGCGATGGTCCATACTGGCCAGCGCACGCATCAGTTCGCCCAGTTCATCAGGGGCGAAACGTTCGATATGGTGATCGAGCTTGCCGTTGGCGATCGCTTCAGCCAGCCGACGGGCTTTACCCACCGAATGGCTGATGGAGCGCACCAGCATTATCCCCGCCACCAGTGCCAGCAGCAGGCCAACCGTCAGAATGCCGATCAGGCTGTTACGTGCCAGTTGGTAAGATTGCGCACTCTGCTGGTAGTTACGTTCTGCATGTTCGCGCATCAGGCGATCAAGCTGGTCAATGCCCTGTTGCAGTGCGAGGCTGCCGGTGCGCAGGCGGGTTTCGATGATCACCAACGCCGCAGAAGGATTGCCGGTTTTCAGCAGCGCACCCGCGTCTTTCAACGCTTGCTGCCACTGAGTGAGGTCTGCGACAAATTGTTTACTGAGGTTTTCGGTTCCGGGGATCTGTGCCAGGCTCTGGTACTGTCCGCGAACCTGTTCAATCTGGCTGGCATACTGTTGGATAATGGCAAGACGTTTATCCACTTCTCCGGCGTCGGTCCAGTAACGCAGCGCTTCAAACAGCGTGGCGGATTGCAGCTGGGCCAGGCGATAAAGGCGGGAAGAACTTTGTAACGGGAGCAATTCGGTTTGGTAGGTGGCGGCGGCGCGCTGGTCAGCAGCACGAAGCCCGATAATTCCCCATACTGCGGCGATAATCAGCAGTATGCACAGCAGGCCCACGATCCCGATTAAGCGGGCGCGAATGGTTAATCGCATAGCAGTTGTTTCCCCTGAATTGACAATTCAATAGTCCGGGAGGGTGGTTGTTCTCTGTGCGGCGGGTTCCCTCATTAAACTGCTATCGGCAGCACATAAGGCAAACTTTAACGATTTGCTTAATTATGCTGCAAAGTAACTATCAGAAAAGACATGAAAAATCAGAAAGCACAGCGGCAGGGCGCGCCGGGCTTGCGGCGGGGCAGGGAAAAATTATAACGTATCGCCTAATTGAGAAAATCAGGATGAGAAAAATGAAAAAGTGGATTGTTGCCGCCGCAGCGGTGGTGACCTTAAGTGGTTGTGCGCAGTTAACCGATTACGCCAGTGCGGTGAAAACGCCGCCACCGGCCGCGCTGGTAGGAAACTGGCAAACCTTCGGCCCACAGAAAGGCCTGATTAGTAAGGAGGCTAAAGCCAGCCTGATAATCACCGCCGAAGGCGATACGCTGGACTGCCGTCAGTGGCAGCGCGTGATTGCCAAGCCGGGTAAAGTGACGCATTTTGACGGCGAGTGGGTGAATGTAAACAACGAGGTGCGCGTGATGCCGCTGGAGCTGGAAGGCACCGAGCTGCACTACGATAAACTGACGCTGCAGAAAGTGTCGCAACCCACCGTGGAGTGCCAGAAGGCGCTGGCCGATCAGGCGAAACCCCAGGAAACGAAGGGTGAACAGCCTGCCAGCGCCGCCACAGAGCAGCCCAAAAAACACAATAAGATGATCTACACCGAGAAGTAATCAGGTTGTCGTGGCCATCGTGGCCACGATCCTCCTTAGTTCAGCACCCAGACGCTGACGCTGCCCGCCGGACAACGAAACACCGCGTTGCCCTGTTCGTCGCTCCCGACCTCTTCACTGATGTGCCCCAGCAGATCGTGCCAGCGCTTCCCGGCGTAGTTCTCCCCTAAATCCAGCGTTTTCTCACCGGCTTCACCGTTTGACATGATCACCACGCAGCCTGGCATCTCTTCCGTCCCACTGCGTGCAAAGGCAATGCAGTTAGGGTGATCAAACCACTCACGTTGTTCTCCGTGGGCGTACTGCTGGCGGGCACGTACCAGGGTTTCCAGCTCGGCGATGACCGGGATCTCAATGTCATACTGTTCGCCGTCACCGCCTTCATCTTGATAGCGCGCGCCGAACAGGTCCGGGTAGAACAGCACCGGCACGCCGTTTTCACGCAGCAGGATCAGCGCGTAGGCCAGCGGTTTGAACCAGGGTTCCACCGGGGCTTCCAGCGCTTGTAGCGGCTGTGTGTCATGGTTAGCCACAAGGGTGACCGCATGCCAGGGATCGGCAGCCACCAGGGTACCGGTGAAGATCTGGCTGAGGTCGTACCCCGCACCCTGTTTGGACGCATTGTGGAAGTTCATTTGCAGCGGGGCGTCAAACAGCAGGCTTTTGCCATCGACCTGGTGGATGTACTGTTGCAGCTTATCCACTTCGTGCGACCAGTATTCCGCCACAATAAACAGGGGTTCGGGTGCCACTTCCTGTACGTGTTCAATCCACTCTTTATAGAACCAGGCGGGAATATGCTTCACCGCATCCAGACGAAAACCGCGGCAATGCACTTCATCCATGACCCAGCGCGCCCAGTATTTCAGCTCTTCGGTCACCGCGTGGTTACGGAAATCGATATTGGCACCCATCAGATAGTCAAAATTGCCCAGCTCGTCATCCACCTGGTCGTTCCAGCCATCCCCGGTGTAGTCGTTAACGATTTTGAATACGCCGTTTTCATCGGGATTTTCGATATGGTCGACGCCGCTGAAGCATTTGTAGTCCCAGACGAACTGCGAGTACTGCCCGGCACGCACCGGGAAGGTAAAGCGCGTCCAGGCTTCTGCGGTGAGCACTTCCGGGTCGATCTCATCGCGGTTGTCCGGATTAACGCGGTTGACCTGCACCTGTTCTTTTTCGTCGGCACCCATTTTATGGTTGAGCACCACGTCGAGGATCACCCCCACGCCGTGCGATTTTAACGCTTCAACGGCGGCCAGCAGCTGCTCTTTGTCACCGTATTTAGTGGCACGCGAGCCTTTCTGGTCAAATTCACCGAGGTCAAACAGATCGTAGCTGTCGTAGCCAACCGAATAGCCGCCGGATTCTCCTTTATAAACCGGGGGCAGCCAGACGTCAGTAATGCCCGCCTCTGCCAGCCACTGCGCACGTTCTGCCGCTTCTGGCCAGAGTTTGCCGCCTGTGGGGTAATACCAGTGAAAAAACTGCAACAGTGTGGGATTGCGCATGTAGTGGGTCCATTTTCGCCAGACGGGAAAATGAAGTATGAGCGAGGCGGCAGAAAAAGTGCGGGCCAGAAGGGAATTATTTATTCCACTCTGGCCCACAGGAGAATGTGTGAGGGGTCATGCGAATTAACTGTCTGGTTTATCCGTTGGCTCCCGAGGGAAACAACACCACGCCGGATACTTTGGTATAGGCACTGTTGACTGATTTTTGACGCCCCGCCTGCTGGATCAGGCCAGAAATTTCATCCTGCCGAGCTTTCAGCAATTTTTTCAGTTCCGCCTCATTATCAAGGATGTGGCGCAGTATCGGACGCAACTGTTCCTGAGTATGTGTGGGAACCGGCTCGTTCTGGGTCACTTTCG
Organism: Erwinia sp. MYb416; assembly: GCF_037479575.1. Classification (NCBI taxonomy): domain Bacteria; kingdom Pseudomonadati; phylum Pseudomonadota; class Gammaproteobacteria; order Enterobacterales; family Erwiniaceae; genus Erwinia; species Erwinia sp. MYb416. Next base: position 147,012 of record NZ_JBBGYT010000439.1, on the reverse strand, counting down.
CCAGTTTTTCCACGGCGCTGAGGTAATTAACTTCCATATCAATCAGTTCGTCCCACTGTCCTTCGCAAGCCAGACGCAGCATGGACTGACTGTGAGTCAAAATTTCCTGATAAATCGCGAGCAGATGTGGGGCAATGTTCATTGTCTACAGAGTCCTAAACCAGAGCGGTTGTGCCAGAAACCTCTTTCCAGGCATCGGCGATATTGCGCAACAGCGCTTCGACTTCTTCGATCCCATCAGGGTCGTTATCAATGTTAGCGCGCAGCAGACGATGCACCATATAACGATACAGCGAGGCCAGATTGCGCGTTAACTCGTCTTCACTGGTCTCATCCAGACCCAATTTCAGACCGTTTTCGATAATGTTAATAGCCTTGGAGAGCGACTCTCCTTTCTTGACCGTATTGCCATCCTGCAAAAACAGGCGTGCGCGAACCAGGGCACTGAGTGCCCCATCAAACAGTAAAGTGATCAGCTGATCATTGCTGGCACTCATCACTGCACTTTCCACGCCGACTTTTGCATAGGCTTGAGTACCGCTTGCGCTATACATTATGGCTCCTTACTTGGTAGTACTACTGGTTGATGTTTCAAACTGCGTCGTCAGATAGCTGCTGGTGTTATTCAGCTTACTGATCATCACGTCCAGCGCGGTAAACTGGGTTTTCAGGCGAGCGATAGTGGAATCGATGCGGTCGCTCACCTTGTTGTACTGGTCGGTCAGGCTGTTCAGGGTCTTACTGACACCGTCTTTTGCGGCCTGAATAACGCCGGTGGAGGATAACCAGCTGGTCAGGTTAGTCGCCAGCTTAGTGGTGATCCCGGTGGTTTTACCGTCACCCATAAACATCGCTTTAATGCCGTCAGGATCTTTCGCCAGTGCGGCATCCAGTGCAGTCTGATCGGTTTTCAACTGACCGGTGGTTGGGTCAGTGGTGATGCCAATCTGCGACAGACTCTTAAAGGTTGAGGTGCTGGCGGTGTTGGTCAGCATATTTTTCATCTGTGACTGAATGGAACGCAGGGTGCTGTCACCGAGCAGCGCGCCGTTGCTGCTGTCCTGGGCATCAGTATTGCTCTCCACAGCCGTGTATTTGGTCATCGCATTTAACGAATCTTGCAGGGTGTTATAGGCGGTGGCCCAGTCGGCAATAGTCTTAGATGCGCTGCTGGTATCTTTGGTAATGGTCAGCGTCTGGGTGCCGGTGGTTTCGGCGGTCAGATTCAGCGTGATCCCTTCCAGTGCATCACTGATGGTGTTGCTGCTGTTTTCAATATCAACGTTGTTCACTTTCAGCAGGGCATTCTGTGCGGTCACACTTTGAGTGACATTACCGCTACCGCTGCCGTCATAGGTCAGCAGACTCTGCATCGCGCTGTCGCCAGTCACGCTGATAGTGGCCGCATTATCTTCACCGGTCTCATTTGATGAGAGGGACAGACGATAGCTGCCGTCACCGGTTTTAATAATGCTGGCGGTCATACCGGTATCGGCTTTATTGATCGCATCACGAATACCGGTCAGTGAGGAGTCCGCTGCGCTGACGCTCACTTCTACCGCTTTGTCACTGCCGGCCAGTTTAATCGAAATCTTACTGTCGGCGGTGGCCAGTGCGGTGCTGTTACTGGTCTGCACGGCGGTGGTCAGGGTCTGCGCTGTTGCCAGCTGGGAAACCGCGATGGTGTATTTACCCGCCACGGCGCCGGTGCTGGTGGTCGCACTGAATGCCGTTGAGCTGCTGACGGTTTTCGTCGCGCTAAACAAGTCAGCGCTGTTCAATTTGGTATTCGCTGTCTGGAAGGTTTCCAGTGCGCTCTTCATGGTGCTGTAGGCACTAAGTTTGGCAGTGTAAGCCGTCTGCTGCGTAGAGATAGGTGTTAAGGCTGCCTTCTCTGCCGTCTGCATACTGTCAAGAATAGTACTTAAATCGAGGCCGGAGCCGATACCTAAGGTAGAGATACTAGCCATGATGTTTCCTTTATTTAATCAGGACGGAGTATGAATACCGAGGTTATCGGCGATTGATGCATAAAGTTTACGATTATTTGCGCAACAGCAATAAAACGAATAGCGGTAATAAAGAGGGGTATTTCGGCCAGTAGGGCAAAACGAAAAAAAATGGGGGAGAGGGTAAAAAAATTCTAAAGGTTATTGGGGGACAGACGATAACAACTTTGACGGCGATGAAGCCGGGGGGCAAACAAGCCCAACCACTTAACCCGAAATGATTTAACAGGAAACTTTATCATGGCACAAGTAATCAATACCAACAGCCTCTCGCTGATCACTCAGAACAACATCAACAAGAACCAGTCTGCTCTGTCTACTTCTATTGAGCGCCTGTCTTCTGGCCTGCGTATCAACAGCGCGAAAGACGATGCTGCTGGTCAGGCAATTGCCAACCGCTTCACCTCTAACATTAAAGGTCTGACTCAGGCTGCTCGTAACGCCAACGACGGCATCTCACTGGCGCAGACCACTGAAGGCGCACTGTCAGAAATCAACAACAACTTACAGCGTGTTCGTGAACTGACTGTACAGGCACAGAACGGAACTAACTCTGATTCAGACCTGACTTCAATCCAGGACGAAATCACTTCCCGTCTGTCTGAAATTGACCGTGTATCGGGTCAGACTCAGTTCAACGGCGTGAACGTGCTGTCCAGCAACAACTCCCTGAAAATTCAGGTTGGCGCTAACGATGGCCAGACTATCTCCATCGACCTGCAGAAAATTGACTCTTCTACTCTGGGCCTGGGCGGCTACTCAGTAGGCGGCAACGCAGTGAAAACCGGTGCTTCACTGACTGAAATCGGCGACGGCACTGCAGCTCCACAGACTGTTGACCTGACTGCTGCTGCAACTTCACTGAGCACCGCGACTGGCAAAACCATCAGCGCTGACAGCCTGACTTTGCACAACCTGCAGGACAGCACTGGTGCAGCAACCGCTAACTACGTTGTTAAATCTGGTAGCGACTACTATGCCGCTTCTGTAGATGCGACCACGGGTGACGTGACACTGAACACCGTAGACGTAACTTACGATGATGACGACAAAGGTGTTGCTGCTGCAACTCAGACGGGTTCACTGATCAAAGTGGGTACCACTGCAGCTGGCGTGAACACGGCTTACACTGTTGTTGACGGTAAAAACTACGAAGCCACTGGCGGCCTGGCAAACAGCGGTACTGCAACTGCAACTTCAGTGACTGCAACTGTAGAACTGAGCGGCGCTGCTGCAACAGCTACCTTCGCTGGCGCAGCTTCTGCTGACCCACTGGCGCTGCTGGACAAAGCGATTGCACAGGTTGATACCTTCCGTTCAAGCCTGGGTGCGGTACAGAACCGTCTGGATTCAGCGGTAACTAACCTGAACAACACCACCACCAACCTGTCTTCAGCACAGTCCCGTATCCAGGATGCTGACTACGCGGTTGAAGTGTCTAACCTGTCTAAAGCTCAGATCGTTCAGCAGGCAGGTAACTCAGTGTTGGCTAAAGCTAACCAGGTTCCACAGCAGGTTCTGTCTCTGCTGCAGGGCTAATCGGCGACTTAACGCCACGTTGAACCCTTTAAAACCCCGCTTTTGCGGGGTTTTTTTTCTCTGGAGTGTGCTATGCGCTTCAATTATGACTTGTTACCTGGGGAACTGCTGCCGTTTGAGGAGATAAACGACCGCTACAGCAGAAAGTACCCCGACGATAAATCGTTGACGACCAGAGGGTTGCTGAGCCCGTCAACCTCCAGCAAAAACTGGACTATTCGCGCCATCTTTGCCAGCAAAGACAGCCATATTCCGCTGGAAGATCTGCTGTTTATTACCAACGATAACGAACGTAAAAACTACCTGCAGCGCTTCGAGCATTATTTGCAGCGCCAGGAGAGTTTTCTCTATTTCCGTCGCCCGCTGGAACCCACACCGTGGAATACCTGGAAGGTGATGGGGGAGAGCAAAGTGCTGGCGATGCTGGATCCGGCATCGATCATGGCGCAAAGCCTGTTACAGCAGCGGGGTTACACCCTGACGCTGTTACGCAGCGATGAAGATGACGAATACTGGCAGCTGTATGACCGCCAGTCGCAGCCATGCTTTGAGTATTCGCGTCAGCTGCAGTTTATCGTGGTGCTGACCTCACCGCTGTTGCCGCCGCCAGCCGGTGTCATCCAGGGTACGCAGGTCGGGCGACGCGTGAAAGCCCGGCTGTGGCATCGGGCCAGCCATCATGAGTTCAGCCATGCGGTACGCGAGCGCTATGGTGCCTGTGTCATCACCGGTACGCTGCTTACCGACGAACATGCCTGGCCGTGGGTGGAGGCCTGCCACATCGATATACGTGAGAACGAACAGGGCTTCCTGCTGGATAACAGCGCAGATAACGGCCTGTTCCTGCGAAGCGATCTGCAACGTCTGTTTACCAGCCGCAGAATGACTATCGACCCGTTAAACGGCACGGTGCATTTTCGCCGCACGTTACAGGAAGATCAGACCCTGTTGCCGTTTTATCAGGAGCTGGAAGGGAAGGTCTGTGCGCTGTGGCAGCAGGTGCCGGAGAACACGCGGCAGCGTTTGCTGCGCAAAGTTTGACCTGTTCTATGCTGAGGGATCCCCGCGTCGAAAAATCGCGTCGCCGGGATCGTTCAGGTCCACAAAAATGAAATAACCCGCCTTTTTAACCGCTATTCCCCCAATCAATCTGCCCTACAGAAACAGATAATCGTGCCGATAACTTAATTACAGCAGGGTAGGTCAGAGTGAACGATCTATATACCGCCGATGGCGTGATGGACAAACATTCTCTGTGGCAGCGATACATACCGCTGGTTCGCCATGAAGCGTTGCGCTTGCAGGTACGTCTGCCCGCCAGCGTTGAACTGGATGACCTGTTACAAGCGGGAGGCATCGGGCTACTGAATGCAGTAGAGCGTTACGACGCGCTACAAGGCACTGCGTTCACGACATACGCCGTACAGCGTATCCGTGGGGCGATGCTCGATGAACTTCGCAGCCGCGACTGGGCACCACGCAGCGTGCGCCGCAATGCGCGCGAAGTAGCGGGGGCCATGCATCAGGTGGAGCAGGCGTTGGGGCGCTCAGCCACCGAGCAGGAAGTGGCTTCGCAGTTGGATGTCTCGCTGGAGGAGTACCGGCAGATCCTGCTGGATACCAATAATAGCCAGTTGTTCTCCTACGATGAGTATCGTGAAGAGCACGGTGACAGCGCAGAGCTGGTGACGGACGGCCATGAAGAAGCCAATCCGCTGCACCAGTTAATGGAAGGCAGTCTGCGCGAGCGTGTCATTGAAGCAATTGAGGCTTTGCCCGATCGCGAAAAAATGGTGCTGACATTGTATTACCAGGAAGAGCTGAATTTGAAAGAGATTGGCGCAGTGCTTGAGGTGGGCGAGTCCCGTGTCAGCCAACTGCACAGTCAGGCGATAAAACGCCTGCGCGCCCGGTTAACGGGGGCGCGCTGACGAAGTCAGTTTTGCACTCTCAACACCAACCGGGGAATCTCGAATGGGATCCAAAACTAAAATGAGGCCGTTGAGCCGTTATTTGAAAGACTACAAACACAGCCAGAGCAACTGCTCACATTGCGGAAAAGTATTAGACCGCATGGCACTGGTTTTTCGTGGTCAGATCATTAACAAAGAGGCCATCGCCCGGATGGATCAGCTGATCGACGATCAGGTCTGGTTAAAATTACAGAATGAGCTTACGGCGTTGTGCCGTTTTTGTAGCGACATTTATTGCAACACACATCCGACTTACTTTGACATCATGGCGTTCAAACAGTACCTGTTCGAGCAGACTGAAATGAGCCACAGTACCATTCGCGAATATGTTGTTCGCCTGCGTCGTCTTGACGATATGCTCTCAGCACGAGGCTTCCCGGCAGAGCGCCTGAGTGGCCCAAGCTGGCATGAATGCCTCGAAAATGATTTACCGGATGCGGGAAATAACAATTACCGCATTGCGTTGCGTAAGTATGATCAGTTCCTCGGCTGGCAACGTAATTAATGGTACCGATGATAAGAAGATGACCATCAGGTCATCTTCTGCAACACTGTAAGGATAACCTGAACGCCTGCTATGGAGGCCGCGTTGTCCTTACACAATATTGCTAATTTTCCCCGTCTTGAACTGCTGGGTTCGCCCACGCCTTTAGAGCATCTCCCCCGTCTGTCTGATTATCTCGGCCGCGATATTTTTATCAAACGTGACGATGTCACGCCGGTGGCCCTGGGGGGTAACAAACTCAGAAAGCTGGAGTTTCTCGCCGCTGATGCGCTGCGTGCCGGGGCTGACGTTCTGCTGACAGCGGGGGCGATTCAGTCCAATCATGTACGCCAGACGGCGGCGGTCGCCGCGAAGCTGGGCCTGAAGTGTGTGGCACTGCTGGAGAATCCAATTGGCACCACCGCTGAAAACTACCTGAGCAACGGTAACCGCCTGCTGCTGGAGCTGATGAGCACCGAGATTGTGATGGTCGATGCGCTGCACGCCCCGGATGCACAGCTTGAAGAGCAGGCCACGCTGCTGGAGGCGCAGGGTTTTCGCCCTTATATCGTCCCGGTGGGCGGCTCCAATGCGCTGGGTGCGCTGGGCTACGTTGACTGCGCGCAGGAAATTGCCCACCAGAGTGAAGGCGTGGTCGACTTTGCTGCGGTGGTGGTGGCTTCGGGCAGTGCGGGTACACATGCCGGGCTGGCAGTGGGCCTGGAACATCTGCTGCCGGAGACGGAGCTGGTGGGGGTCACCGTTTCACGTAAGGTGGCCGATCAATTACCCAAGGTCGAGAAAATCCGTCAGGAACTGGCCCGGTCGCTGGAGATGGTGAGTACAGCCCCCATCACGTTATGGGATGACTACTTTGCTCCGCGCTACGGCGAGCCGAATGAAGAGGGCATGGAAGCGGTTAAACTGCTGGCACGACTGGAAGGGATCTTCCTCGATCCGGTGTATACCGGCAAGGCGATGGCGGGCCTGATCGACGGGATTACCCGGCAGCGTTTTCGTCGTGAAGGGCCGATTGTGTTTATTCACACCGGGGGTTCACCCGCGCTGTTTGCCTATCACCCCTAAACTTTAATAAGGTTATTCTTAAAGTAAAATGTTACCTGCCTGAAATCAGAGCATATTGCGGATGAGGGCAGGAAAAACATTAAGGATTTGAAAGCATTCGGAACGCTTTCAGACGATCCTCATAGTGATCCGTAGAGTATCAAGGGATACTTTCGGGATATTATGATGAGATTGGGTTTTATTATTATGTCTGTCGCTGGCAAGCAAGAAGTCCTGTGGATTAATACCCTCAAGGGCGGGTGCATATTACTGGTGGTCCTGCATCACACCATTATTACCACCTTCATTCCCTCTTTGCAGTATCTCACGGCCGGAATGATACCGGCTGACATGTGGGTTGTGTTTAATAAATACCTCTCGCCGCTGCGTATGCCGGCCTTCTTTTTCGTCTCAGGTCTGCTGGCAGCCAGTGCCATCAGTAAAAAGAGCTGGAGCGAGGTATTTACTAAGAAATTCACCAATATTCTCTACCTCTATATTCTCTGGGGGGTGATTCAGTGGGCAAGTATCTACAATATTTCCGCCAATTTGATTGGACAGAAACTCTCCACCGCCGTCAATGCCGCTTATGCCAGTTCGCCGCTGGAGTTCGTTAAGCTGCTAACGCTGTCGATGACCAGCCTGTGGTATTTGTATGCGCTGGCGGGCTATTTTATCGCGGCGAAATTGTTCCATCGTCAAAAAGTTGCGCTGCTGGTGGGCGCGGTGCTGCTGAACTATGCCACGCAGTTTCATCTGGTGCCTGGCTGGGGCCCGAATGGCGTGGTGCAGAACTTCGTCTACTTTGTCCTGGGGGCCTTCTTCAGCCACACGCTGGTGGAGATCAGCCAGCTGTCGCGCCGTCATCTGGCTCTGTTAGGGGCGATGGTGCTGGTTGGGGTGGCGCATCATGCTGCCGGGATGATGAAAAACCCGTTCTACTGCATCGTCGCGATTGTCGCGGGTATTGTGCTGTGCCGGGCGCTGAATAACCGCTTCAATATGGGATGGCTGAACTGGATTGGCCGCAACACGCTGCAAATCTACGTACTGCACCGCATCTTTATCGAACTGCTGGGCCTGACCATGCTGACGCTGGCGGTGAAATACAGCCTGTTCGACAATCAGGGATTCTCGCTGGCCTGGGCGCTGCTGCTGCCGATTTTCGCGGTAAGCATCACCACCTGTATCTCGTTGATCGCCTGGAATCTGCTGAATCGCGGGCCGGGCAAAGCACTCTTTATGTACCCAAGGCTGCTGCGTAAACCGCGGCCTGTGGAGAATGTCGCTAACAACGGCTAATTTTTTCATACCTGGCCGATAAACTCGGCCATTTTTATACCCGCCATGCAGATCAGTATGACGGGTATATTTTTATCGATACCCATAAAAAATATAAAAAGACCGTGACGGAGGATGCCTTTCCCTTTTATCAACATCAGATGCTCACAGCAGGAGTATTGTCATGAATATGACGACCAAAAAAGATATCGCCTGGGTTAATACCCTGAAAGGCGGCTGTATTTTACTTGTGGTGCTTTATCACGTGGTTCTTCCTGGTTATGCCGATATTGCCCCTTTACTGACCGCCGGGCAGTTACCGGCCAAACTCTGGCTGGCGTTTAATAACCAACTTTCCCCGTTACGTATGCCGGCATTTTTCTTTGTTTCAGGCCTGCTGGCGGCCAATGCTATTCTGAATCGTCCCTGGAAACAGGTATTCACCAGTCGCGTAACGAACCTGTTCTACCTCTATTTTCTCTGGGGTTTGATACAGTGGCTGATGATTAATGGCGTGTCGGTCGGCATGATGGGTGAGCATCTCTCCGGTAATATTAATGCCGCCTGGGCCGACTCGCCGTGGCAGTTTCTCAAGCTGATGTTGCTGGCGATGAGTTCCTCCTGGTATCTCTACGCACTGGCGCTGTTCTTCGTGTTTGCCCGGCTGTGTCGTCAACAGAAACCGCTGATCATGCTGCTGGCGGTGGGGCTGAACTATGCGGCGGTGACCGGCATCATCCCCGGCTGGGGGCCGGAAAGCCTGTCGCAATACTTTGTCTTCTTCCTGTTTGGCGCATTTTACAGCGAGATACTGATCCGTTGGAGCGAATGGCGACGCGATAACCTGCTGCCCTGGACGCTGCTGTTGCTGCTGACAATCGCGCACAGCCTGCTTGGCCTGGAACAGAGCCTGTTCCTGTGCGTGATGGCCATCCTCGGCAGTATTGCGTTCTGCCGCGCACTGAACCGAATGTTTTCGATGCACTGGCTCAACTGGGTGGGGAAGAACACATTGCAGATCTACGTGCTGCACCGCATCTTTATTGAGTTCTTCGGTCTGTCTGCGATCCTGTATGCCGTGGGTCATCAGCTGTTTGCCAGCCAGGCATTTTCGCTGCTGTGGGCCGTGGGTTTCCCGCCGCTGATGGTGTTGCTGTGCGTAGGGTGTTCGGTCGGCGTGTGGACGCTGCTGAATCGCGGCTGGGGTCAGTCGCTGTTTATCTACCCGAAGCTACTGCGGATGAAGTTTGAGGGGTGAGAAGAGAGGGGCGGCCATTTTTTCCGGTCGCCCCGTGTCATGAGATGAGGCGTTAACCGATGGTCATCAGGCTGGCATTCCCCCCGGCCGCTGCCGTATTCACACTCAGCGAACGCTCCAGCAGCAGGCGCTCCAGCAGCAGATTGGTTTCCCCACGGGCAAAGCCCTGTACGGTAATAATCGCACCGTCGCGGGCTGCCACGGCCTGGCACAGGTCACGTAACTGGTCGGCATCACCGTGGTAAATCACCGCATCAATGGTTTTGCTCTCCAGTGGCTGTGCCGCAAAATCAATGCGTTGCTGTACCGTGGGTGGCAGCTGCTGCCACAGGCTACGATGGAGGTCATCTTCCGTCCACAGCGCACGGCTGCCCACGGCTGTCACGGCCGCCAGTTGCACCAGCGCATCTTGCTCGTTGTCTGCCAGACACAGCACCTGCTCACGCGGCAGTAACGCAAAGGTATTGCGTTCACCCGTAGGTCCTGGCAGCAGGCGGATCGTTCCGCCCTGGCCCAGCTCGGCAAAGCGTGCGCAGCAGGCCGCCAGAGGGGGGCGGTCGGCTGCCCATTTACTCAGTGCGTCATGGGCCGCCAGCAGTGCCGGACGCAGTGCGGCATCCACCGGGCGCTCTTTGTCCTGACGATTGAGGGTGACGGACAGCGCATCATCCGGGCGGGAGGAGAGCAGACGATAAAGGTAGAGCGGACCACCGGCTTTCGGCCCGGTGCCGGACAGGCCTTCGCCACCAAAGGGTTGCACACCCACCACCGCACCGACCATATTACGGTTAACGTAGAGGTTGCCCACATGCGCCTTCTGCACCACCTGATGGATCGTCTCATCGATGCGCGTATGTACACCCAGCGTCAGCCCGTAACCCGAGGCATTGATCTGCTCAATCACCTGCGGCAGGGTGCTGCGCGCATAACGCACCACGTGCAGTACCGGACCGAAGATCTCGCGGGTCAGGTCTTCTACCTTGTTTAATTCAATCAGCGTAGGCATCACGAAGGTGCCGGTCTGCCACTCGCGGCGGCCCGGTGCCTGCGGTTGTGCCGCCTGGAACACGGTAAAACCTTTGCTGCGCATTGCCTCAATATGTTGCTCAATGCCCGCTTTTGCATCGGCATCAATCACCGGACCAATGTCGGTGGAGAAACGTTCCGGGTTGCCCATACGGCATTCAGCCATCGCGCCCCGGAGCATGGTTAACGTATGTTCTGCTACATCGTCCTGCACGCACAGCAGGCGCAGGGCGGAGCAACGCTGTCCTGCGCTGTCGAAGGCAGAAGCGACGATATCGGTCACTACCTGCTCGGTCAGGGCTGAGGAGTCGACGATCATCGCATTCATCCCACCGGTTTCCGCCACCAGCGGCGTCGGGCGGCCCTGCTGATCCAGACGTCCGGCCAGATTACGCTGTAGCAGAGTGGCAACGGCGGTCGAGCCGGTAAACATCACGCCGCGTACACGGTCGTCCTGCACCAGCTGCGCCCCCACGGTTTCACCGCTGCCGGGCAGCAGTTGTAATGCACCCGGTGGTACGCCAGCTTCATGCAGAATGGCAACGGCCTGAGCTGCAATCAGAGGCGTCTGCTCTGCCGGTTTGGCCAGCACGCTGTTACCGGCGGCCAGTGCGGCGGCAATCTGGCCGCTGAAGATCGCCAGCGGGAAGTTCCACGGGCTGATGCAGACCACCGGGCCAAGCGGGCGGTGGGTTTCATTATCGAAATCGTCGCGCACCTGACCTGCGTAATAGTGCAGGAAGTCCACGGCTTCACGCACTTCGGCAATGGCATTATTGAAGGTTTTACCCGCTTCACGCACCAGAATGCCGATCAGGCGCTGCATCTGGCCCTCCATCATGACGGCGGCGCGTTCCAGAATGGCGGCGCGTTCCTGCGGCGGAGTGGCGAACCAGATAGGCCCAACGCGGGTGGCGGCATCCAGCGCGGCGGAAACGTCTTCCGGGGTCGCACTGCGCACATAGCCCACCACATCCAGCGGTTCTGCCGGGTTGATCACCGGAATACTGTCGCCAGCGGCCAGCGGGCCATCAATCAGCGGTTGCACCTGCCAGGTCTGGCTGGCGCTGTTCAGCAGTGCGCTCGACAGTGACGCCAGACGATGTTCGTTGGCGAGGTCCAGCCCGGATGAGTTTTGACGGTGTTCGCCATACAGCTCGCGCGGTAACGGGATTTTCGGGTGGGGCAGACCGACCGCACCTTCGCTACGTGCCAGAGTTTCCACGGCAGACACCGGGTCGGCCACCAGTTCGTCCAGCGGCAGGGTGGCATCGGCAATACGGTTAACGAAGGAGGTATTCGCGCCGTTTTCCAGCAGGCGGCGCACCAGGTAGGCGAGCAGCGTTTCGTGTGTCCCGACCGGGGCATAAATGCGGCAAGGGCGGTTGAGTTTGCCATCGGCAACTTTCCCCACGACCTGCTCGTACAGCGGTTCTCCCATGCCATGCAGACACTGGAATTCATACTGGCCGGGATAGTAGTTGTTGCCTGCCAGCTGATAGATTGCCGCCAGCGTATGGGCGTTGTGGGTGGCGAACTGCGGGTAAATCAGGTTCGGCACCGCCAGCAGTTTGCGGGCACAGGCAAGGTAGGAGATATCGGTATACACCTTGCGCGTGTAGACCGGGTAGCCTTCCAGTCCGTCCGTCTGGGCGCGTTTGATTTCGCTGTCCCAGTAGGCCCCTTTTACCAGACGGATCATCAGACGGCGACGGCTGCGTTGCGCCAGGTCGGTCAGATAGTCGATCACCATCGGACAGCGTTTCATATAGGCCTGGATCACAAAACCAATGCCGTTCCAGCCCTCCAGCTCCGGTTCAAAGCAGAGTTTTTCCAACAGATCGAGCGACAGCTCAAGGCGGTCGGCTTCTTCAGCATCGATATTGATACCGATATCGTAGCTGCGTGCCAGCAGCGTCAGTGATTTCAGGATCGGGTACAGCTCTTCCATCACGCGTTCATATTGCGCGCGGCTGTAACGTGGGTGCAGCGCAGAAAGCTTGATGGAGATCCCCGGGCCTTCATAAATGCCACGACCATTGGACGCTTTGCCGATGGCATGGATCGCCTGCTGATAGGAGAGCAGATAAGCTTTGGCGTCCTGCGCCGTCAGCGCTGCTTCACCCAGCATATCGTAGGAGTAGCGGAAACCGGTCTCTTCCAGCTTACGGGCATTGGCCAGCGCTTCGGCGATGGTTTCCCCGGTGACGAACTGTTCGCCCATCAGGCGCATCGCCATATCAACCCCTTTACGAATCAAGGGCTCACCGCTTTTACCAATAATCCGGTTGAGCGAACGCGAGAGATTGGCTTCGTTATGAGTCGAGACCAGGCGGCCCGTAAACAGCAGCCCCCAGGTGGCGGCATTGACGAACATCGACGGGCTGCGCCCCAGGTGAGAATGCCAGTTACCGTTGCTGATTTTATCGCGGATGAGGGCATCACGGGTCGGCTTGTCAGGAATACGCAGTAAGGCTTCGGCCAGGCACATCAACGCCACACCTTCCTGGGAGGAAAGTGAGAACTCCTGGAGCAGACTTTGCACCATTCCGGCGCGTCCGCCTGCCCCTTTTTGGTGCCGGAGCTTGTCCGCCAGCTGATAAGCCAGGCGATGGGTGGACTCTGCCAGAGGCTGCGGTAAACGTGCCTGTTCCAGCAGCATGGGCACTGCTTCGGTTTCCGGGCGGCGCCAGGCAGAAGTGATGGCGGCACGGGCGACCGACTGCGGCAGGATCTGCTCGGCAAAATCCAGGAAGGGCTGGTGCGTTTCTTCCGACGGGCGTACATCACTCTCTACAGCGAGGGTGCTGGTGGGGAGCTCGGCCAGCGTGGTGCCTTGTTCGATCTGTTGCAGATAGTTGAAAATGGCCTGCTTGATCAGCCAGTGCGGCGTACGGTCAATCTGCAGCGCGGCCTGTTTAATCCGGTCGCGTGTTGCATCGTCCAGTTTCACACCCATGGTAGTTGTGCCCATGCCTTACAGCTCCTGAATCAGTAGATAACAAATGATAGGGTGCAATATCACTGATGTTGCAACTTTGTGCAACCTCGTTAAATGTGACCCTCTCCTCAAACTTAAAAATGGGCTTTTTGTTAACGTACAAAAAGCGGCATGGATATTGCTGCAAGAAACTCGCCAGGTTGGTAAAAGCGCCGTTAAGCCTGGTTTTTATGGGGTTGCTGTGCGGGTGAAACCCGGTGAAGTGTGATGGAGTGCAACCTGCTGGCATTTAATAGTAACAACCTGGTGAAATGGATGTACGAGCTGTGTTAAATCGTTTGTGCCACACAGCCGTTTACGGCAGGATACCGCCCCCCGGCTGGATGCCCCCCCCGTGCGCCGGTCTGCTTCGTTCCGGCAGATGACGCATATGCAGCCTCCCGCTGTGGAAACGAATAATAAGTGGAGAACTTAAATGACTGTAAGTACACCCATGATGGTGACATTTTGTGTTTATATTCTTGGCATGGTGCTGATTGGTTTCATCGCATACCGTTCAACGAAAAACTTTGATGACTATATTCTCGGTGGTCGTAGTTTAGGTGCTGTTGTGACGGCACTCTCTGCCGGTGCGTCCGATATGAGCGGCTGGCTGCTGATGGGCCTGCCGGGCGCTATCTTCCTTGCCGGGATTTCAAAAAGCTGGATCGCCATTGGCCTGACCCTGGGGGCGTATCTGAACTGGAAAATTGTCGCGGGCCGTTTGCGCGTGCAGACTGAGCATCACGGCAATGCCCTGACGCTGCCGGACTACTTCTCCAGCCGTTTTGAAGACACCAGCAAGCTGTTGCGCGTGATCTCCGCCGTGGTCATCCTGATCTTCTTCACCATCTACTGCGCTTCTGGCGTGGTGGCGGGTGCGCGACTGTTCGAAAGCACCTTCGGCATGAGTTACCAGACAGCCCTGTGGGCCGGTGCCGCTGCCACTATCGTTTATACGTTCGTTGGCGGTTTCCTCGCAGTCAGCTGGACCGACACGGTGCAGGCCAGCCTGATGATTTTTGCCCTGATCCTGACGCCGGTGATGGTCATTCTTGCGGTCGGTGGTCTGGACGATGCGATGGTCGTGATCAAAGCCAAGAGCCTTGCCAATGTCGATATGCTGAAAAATCTCAACTTTGTGGCGATTATCTCCCTGCTGGGCTGGGGGCTGGGCTACTTCGGCCAGCCGCATATTCTGGCGCGTTTTATGGCGGCGGATTCTCACCGTTCTATTCGTACCGCACGTCGTATCGGGATGATCTGGATGATTCTGTGCCTGGCGGGTGCTGTCGCCGTGGGCTTCTTTGGTATCGCCTACTTCCAGAACAACCCTGCACTGGCGGGCGAGGTTTCGCAGAATAGTGAGCGTATCTTTATTGAACTGGCGCGCATTTTGTTTAACCCATGGATTGCCGGGATCCTGCTGTCCGCGATTCTGGCGGCGGTGATGTCAACGCTCAGTTGCCAGCTGCTGGTGTGCTCCAGCGCACTGACGGAAGATCTGTATAAGAACTTCCTGCGTAAAGGGGCCAGCCAGCGTGAGCTGGTGTGGGTGGGGCGCTTGATGGTGCTGCTGGTGGCGGCAATTGCTATTGCGCTGGCCGCGAATCCGGACAACCGTGTACTGGGTCTGGTGAGCTATGCCTGGGCTGGCTTCGGTGCGGCATTTGGTCCGGTGGTTCTGCTCTCTCTTGTCTGGAGACGTATGACGCGTAACGGTGCACTGGCCGGGATGATCGTCGGTGCGGCGACCGTGCTGGTATGGAAACAATACGAATGGTTTGACCTCTATGAGATTATTCCAGGCTTCCTGTTCGGCAGTATCGCGATTGTGGTCTTCAGCCTGCTGGGCAAAGGGCCATCTGCCGCTGCTGAGCAGCGTTTTGATGCCGCTGAAGCCGAATATCAGGCCGACTAAGCTCTCCTCTTCGCTGGTGCCGCCCGGTACCAGCGAATCTTCCCCCTCTGCAATTCAGCCCGCTTTCCCGTTTTATGCCCTCGCTCCTGTCTGTCCGTCGGGAACGAGCGGGAGAAAGCCCTGTCGTCATCGTTACATTTGCTTAATTTTTCCCATCTCGCAAAACACGAAAATATAGTTCCGCCATCTTGTAATTAGTCGCCCGATAATGATAATCAATATCGTTTTTATTTTACTTATCTTTACTGGTTTTGACCTAATTTCACGCTTTGAGGTGTATGGCATGTTTGTCCCGTTTCTTATTATGTTACGCGAAGGATTGGAAGCGGCGCTGATTGTCAGCCTGATCGCCAGTTACCTGAAACGCACCCAGCGCAGTCAGTGGTTTGGTGCCATGTGGATTGGGGTGTTTGTTGCTGCCGCACTGTGCCTTGCACTCGGCTGGTTTATCAATGAAACCACGGGCGAGTTCCCGCAGAAAGAGCAGGAGCTGTTTGAAGGCCTGGTTGCCGCCGTTGCCGTGGTGATCCTCACCTGGATGGTGTTCTGGATGCGTAAAGTCTCACGTAACGTAAAGGCACAGCTGGAAGAGGCTGTTGATAGCGCGTTACAGAAGGGCAACAGCAGCGGCTGGGCGCTGATCATGATGGTGTTCCTTGCCGTGGCGCGTGAAGGGCTGGAATCCGTCTTTTTCCTGCTGGCCGCGTTCCAGCAGGATGTGGGCTATGCGCCACCGCTGGGTGCGATGCTCGGCCTTGGCACTGCGGTAGTGCTGGGTATGCTGATTTACTGGGGTGGGGTGCGCCTTAACCTGGCCAGCTTCTTTAAATGGACCAGCCTGTTCATTATTTTCGTCGCTGCCGGACTGGCCGCAGGGGCGATCCGCGCCTTTCATGAAGCCGGGTTATGGAATCACTTCCAGGACGTGGCGTTTGATTTGAGTAACACCCTGACCACCCACAGCGTTGTTGGCACCTTACTGGAGGGCCTGCTGGGCTATCAGGAAGCGCCAAGCGTCAGTGAAGTCGCGGTGTGGTTTATCTATCTGATTCCTGCGTTGCTGCTGTTTGCACTGCCTGCGCGCTCTGTATCGACCTCTGCGCGTACCACGCGCTGAATCTGTCTGGCAGGCTGATGGTCTGCCGTTAACAACACTTTGACTGGGATGACTCAATGACCACACACTTTCGCCGCCACGCACTGAATGCTGCCCTGCTGGCCGCCCTGACTTCATCCGGCGCAGCGCTGGCTGCCGATATCCCACAGGTTAACGTCAGCGTGACCGATAAACAGTGTGAACCGATGACACTGACCGTGGATGCAGGCAAAACGCAGTTCATCATTAAGAACAACAGCCAGAAAGCGCTGGAGTGGGAGATTCTGAAAGGCGTAATGGTGGTGGAAGAGCGTGAAAATATCG
The DNA here is from genome assembly GCF_037479575.1 of Erwinia sp. MYb416. Classification (NCBI taxonomy): domain Bacteria; kingdom Pseudomonadati; phylum Pseudomonadota; class Gammaproteobacteria; order Enterobacterales; family Erwiniaceae; genus Erwinia; species Erwinia sp. MYb416. The sequence goes on along the minus strand of NZ_JBBGYT010000439.1, from coordinate 130,056 downwards.
CGCCATCCTTCACCCAGAAGCTGACCGCGAATCTGGAAGCGGGTGAGTACGATATTACCTGCGGCCTGCTGAGCAACCCGAAAGGCAAGCTGATCGTGAAAGCGAACGGCAGTAAAGTGAACGACGGCAAGCCGGATGTACTGCAACTGGTTGGGCCGATTGCTGATTATAAGCTGTATGTCACTCAGGAAGTGGCCCAGCTGGTCACCGGCACCAAAGCTTTCACTGATGCCGTGAAAGCGGGCGATCTGGCGAAAGCGAAAGCCCTGTTTGCGCCAACCCGTCAGCACTACGAGCGTATTGAGCCGATTGCTGAGCTGTTCTCCGATCTTGATGGCCGGATTGATGCCCGCGAAGATGATTTCGAGAAGAAAGCAGAGGACCCTAATTTCACCGGCTTCCACCGTCTGGAAAAAGTGTTATTTGCCGATAACACCACCAAAGGTATGGATAAATTCGCCGACCAGCTGTACAAAGATGTGCTGGATCTGCAGACCCGTATCAGTGAACTGGCTTTCCCTCCGGGCAAAGTGGTTGGCGGTGCTGCGGGTCTGATTGAGGAAGTCGCTTCCAGCAAAATTTCGGGTGAAGAAGACCGCTACAGCCGTACTGACCTGTGGGATTTCCAGGCCAACGTTGATGGCGCGCAGAAGATCGTCAACCTGCTGCGTCCGCTGGTGCAGAAATCTGACCCTGAACTGCTGGCGAAAGTGGACGGTAACTTCAAAAAAGTCGATGCCATTCTGGCGAAGTACCGTACCAAAGACGGCTATGAATCTTACGAGAAATTGACTGATGCCGATCGCACGGCACTGAAAGGTCCTATTACGGCGCTGGCCGAAGACCTTTCCCTGCTGCGTGGTACGCTCGGTCTGGATTAATCAGAAATGGCAAAACCTGTTGACGGTGTGGCGTTAGCGTCACGTCGTCGTTTACTGAAAGGAATGGGCATCCTCAGTGGTGCCCTGGTAGTGGCGGGCGGTTGTCCGGTTCATGCGGCCACTGACGAGAAAACCTCATCACCCGGAACGCTGTCACCTGGCGCCCGCCAGGAACATCAGCCGTTCTATGGTGCGCATCAGGCGGGGATCACCACGCCACAGCAGGCGGCCATGATGCTGGTGGCGTTTGATGTGCTGGCCACGGACAAAGCCGATCTGGTGCGTCTGTTCAGGCTGTTAACCGACCGTATTGCGTTTCTGACCACCGGCGGTAAAGCCCCGCTGGTGACCAACCCGCAGCTGCCACCGATGGACTCCGGCATTCTGGGGGAGGATATCTACCCGGATAACCTCACCATTACCGTTTCTGTTGGCACATCCCTGTTTGACGAGCGTTTTGGCCTGCAAGCGTTAAAACCGCTGAAATTACAGCGGATGACGCGCTTCCCTAACGATTCGCTTGATGCCAGCCTGTGCCACGGCGATGTGCTGTTGCAGATTTGCGCCAATACCAATGATACGGTCATCCACGCGCTGCGCGATATTATCAAGCATTCGCCGGATCTGCTGAGCGTACGCTGGCGGCGTGAAGGGTTTATCTCCGACCACGCAGCGCGCAGCAAAGGCAAAGAGACGCCGATTAATCTGCTGGGCTTCAAAGACGGTACGGCGAATCCGGACAGCACCGATAACAGTCTGATGGATAATATTCTGTGGGTCAGCAAAGCGCAGGGCGAACCGGCGTGGACGCTGGGCGGCAGCTATCAGGCGGCACGTATTATTCAGTTCCATGTGGAGTTCTGGGACCGTACGCCGTTACGTGAACAGCAAACCATCTTTGGTCGCGAGAAGCACAGCGGTGCGCCACTGGGGATGCACAAAGAGCACGATGTGCCGGACTACGTCAGCGATCCTAACGGAGATGTTATCCCAATGGATGCCCATATCCGTCTGGCGAACCCGCGTACGCCGGAAACGCAAAGCAGCCTGATGCTGCGCCGTGGTTACAGCTATTCTCTGGGTGTCTCTAACGCCGGACAGTTGGAAATGGGGCTGTTATTTGTTTGTTATCAGCACGATTTAGAAAAAGGTTTTCTGTCCGTGCAAAAACGACTTAATGGCGAAGCGCTGGAAGAATATATAAAACCGATCGGCGGGGGGTATTTCTTCGTTCTTCCCGGCGTTGCCGATGCCCAGCACTATCTGGCACAGGGATTGCTGGAGGCTTAATCTTAATTAGTGGATTAATCTTAATCCGCTAATTCTAAGCTCGTTATGCTGGGATGATTCTTAGCATCAATAAAATCAAACTGATTAAAAATCACACAACCCATCTTCGCCACCTCGCCATTGTTAATAAACATATAATTATAACTTCATGATTTTAAATGCATTCATCTGAATGTCATAATAACGTTAAAAAAAGTGTTGCATTTCTTCGCTAATATGAAGAATATGAAATTGCTGTTGATTTTCGCATATAGTTTTCCACTCTGGAGATAGCGAATGCAGAAGTCCTTTACCGGGCCAGTCGTCAAAAAGTCTCATATCGCGAATATTTGCGAGGAAAACATTTCCTCTTCAGCTTTCTCTTCTTTCACAACTCAACGGCTACTCAATTCCTTTAACCCTTACCGGTGCATGGCGGGCATGATTTCTGCTGTGCATTTGTTTCAACGGCCAGACAAGGCTTAAAAGGAAGCCACGACCTCTAAAGCGTTCACGTAATCGCATCGATATACCGATGCGGGAAATGAAACCAACTGTAAGGTGCCACTATGGGAAGACAGAAAGCAGTGATCAAAGCGCGTCGTGAAGCAAAACGTGTGCTTCGTAGCGATTCACGCAGTCATCGTCAGCGTGAAGAAGAATCGGTCACCTCGCTGGTGCAGATGGGTGGGCTGGATTCCATTGGTATGGCTCGCGATACCCGCGACCATTCACCGATTGAAGCCAGAAATGAAGCTCAGGCGCACTATCTCCACGCCATAGAAAACAAAAAGCTGATCTTTGCCACCGGTGAAGCCGGATGCGGTAAAACCTGGATCAGCGCTGCGAAAGCAGCCGAGGCCCTGATACATAAGGATGTCGACAGGATCATAGTGACTCGTCCGGTCCTTCAGGCAGATGAGGATTTGGGATTCCTGCCCGGAGATATCTCCGAGAAATTTGCCCCGTACTTCCGGCCAGTATATGACGTTCTGGTTAAACGTCTGGGATCGTCCTTTATGCAGTACTGCCTGCGCCCCGAAATAGGCAAAGTGGAAATTGCGCCTTTTGCCTATATGCGCGGTCGTACCTTCGAGAACGCGGTGGTTATTTTGGATGAGGCGCAGAATGTCACCGCAGCCCAAATGAAAATGTTCTTAACTCGCCTTGGAGAAAACGTCACGGTCATCGTTAACGGTGATATCACCCAGTGTGACTTGCCGGCTCATGTGAAGTCTGGCCTCAGCGACGCGATGGCGCGCTTCGAGGAAGACGAGATGATTGGCGTGGTACGTTTTGATAAAGAGGACTGTGTGCGTTCAGAGCTTTGCCAACGAGCACTGCTTGCTTACAGTTAATCAGAGATGAAAGCGGGGCGGTCTGCGATCGCCCTGTACGAATCAAAGCCCGGCAGTGCCGGGCTTTTTTTGTTTATTTATTGATGCCGAAACCCTGTTTCAGGATAGCCGGCTGAACGTTCGGGAAATAGATATTCTGATAATAGCTGGCGGTGTTGTTGCCCCAGTTATCACCATCGGTACGCCCGGTACTGTTCCAGTGTGCCACCAGAACTTCGTTGTAAGCTTTAATCACGTCTGGCAATGAGGTGCTGTCATAACGTTCTTCGTGACGGAAGCCTGCCAGCGACATGCGGGGCTTCTGCACGGCGGGTTCATCGACATAGCCCAGCACCACGCCCGCCACCGGGAAGGTCAGTTCAGGCAGATTCAGCAGCTCAATCATGGCTTCTGGTTCACGGCGGATCCCGCCAATCGGCACGACGCCCAGCCCGTGTGAACGGGCCGCCGTCATCACCGCACCCAGCGCGATACCAATATCAGTCGATCCAGAGATCAGGCTTTCCAGGCTTTCATGCGCAATCTGCGTTTTACCTTCTGCGGCAATACCCTGCTGGCTTTTGTACATATCCAGCACGAAGGTGATAAATACCGGTGCTTTTGCGATCCACGGTTGGCCACCGGCGATTTCGGCAATGCGGGCGCGGGTAGCGGCATCGCGTACAACAACCAGTGATACCTGCTGCGAGTTGACGGAGGTCGGTGCAAGCCACGCTGCTTCAACAATGTCATCAATAATGCTGTCGGCGACAGGTTTATCAAGGTAGCTACGATCGCTGCGATGGCTTTTCAGCAGTTGGGTAATATCATTCATGGGATACCTGGCTGTTATAAGAGGTGAGAATAAAGGGGGTCAAGATAATAAATGTGGAGGATATTCGAGTAGTCCGTTTGTGCGGCAGATCACATTTATTGTTTTGACGGGGTCATCCCTGATACCTCGTCCCGGGTCGGGCATGCCCGACCCCTACGTACAGGCATTATTCTTGAATAGGGCGAGACTCGTACCTTCCCTGATGTAGGGGCGAGGCATGCCTCGTCCAGGTCGGGCATGCCCGACCCCTACGTACAGGCAAAAAAAATGCCTGAACTTTCGTTCAGGCATTCTCTCAGAATATGGTGGTGAGAGAGGGGGATCACTCGCGCCATCCCTGGCGCTCGCCCTGCGGGCAGCCTGCGGCTGTGCAAAACGGCTATCCTGCCGTTTTGTCGAACCCTGGCGAGGGTTCTTCACTCCCTCTCTCCACGGAATGACAGGCAAAAAAAATGCCTGAACTTTCGTTCAGGCATTCTCTTAGAATATGGTGGTGAGAGAGGGGTTCGAACCCTCGATACGTTGCCGTATACACACTTTCCAGGCGTGCTCCTTCAGCCACTCGGACACCTCACCATATTTTACTGCCGTCACCCACAGGGGGTAACGGGGCGGTACTATAGGCAGTCGCCGTTAATGGGTCAAGTAGTATTTTTCCCTATGGTTCTATTCGCTTAACTCATGAGCAGTCGCAAAATTCTCTCATCAGCACACCCGGCGATGAAATCTCCCTGTCACGTGGCTGACACGAAAATGAAATAGTTGTATCGCAGACTGTGGCGCAGAAACATTAAGTTAAATTTATTCATGGAGATCGCCAACAATGAAACACAAAGCCTTTGCTCTTTCCCTGCTGACCTCGCTGATTTGCTCCTCTGCCGTGGCGGATATTGCCACCTGGAATCGTGCCGCACAGGGGGATATCACCCAGCCCGGTGGTGCACGCCGCCTGACCGGTGATCAGACCGAGGCAATTAAAGCCTCGTTAAACAATACCACGGCGAAAAATGTCATTTTGCTGATCGGCGATGGCATGGGTGACTCTGAAATCACGGCAGCGCGTAACTATGCAGAAGGTGCGGGCGGTTTCTTTAAAGGTATTGATGCACTGCCGCTGACCGGTCAGTACACCCATTACTCGCTGGATAAAAAAAGCCATAAACCCGACTACGTCACCGATTCTGCGGCTTCTGCCACCGCCTGGGCCACCGGGGTAAAATCCTATAATGGCGCCATCGGCGTGGATGTGAACGGTAAAGATTATCCTTCACTGCTGGAACTGGCTAAAGCCGCCGGTAAAGCCACGGGTAACGTATCTACCGCCGAACTGGAAGATGCCACCCCGGCCGCGCAGATTGCCCATGTTACCTCACGTAAATGCTATGGCCCGGTGAAAACCAGCGAACTCTGTGCCACCAACGCGCTGGAAAAGGGCGGTAAAGGTTCCATCGCTGAGCAATTGCTGAATGCCCGCGCGGACGTCACTTTCGGCGGCGGTGGGAAAACCTTCAGTGAGACGGCGAAAGCGGGCGAATGGCAGGGCAAAACTCTGCAAGAGCAGGCGAAGCTGCGCGGCTATCAGCTGGTGAGCGATCTCGAGGGGATGAACGGCCTGAGCGAAGCGGGCGACGATAAGCCGGTACTGGGGCTGTTTGCTGACGGCAATATGCCGGTGCGCTGGAAAGGGCCGAAAGCCACTTATCACGGTAACCTGGACGGGAAACCGATCACCTGTGAAGTGAATGCGGAACGTCCGGCATCAACGCCAACCCTGGCCCAGATGACCGATAAAGCCATCTCACTGCTAAGCAGCAAGCCGCAGGGCTTCTTCCTTCAGGTGGAAGGGGCATCTATTGATAAGCAGGATCATGCGGCTAATCCGTGCGGCCAGATTGGTGAAACGGTCGATCTGGATGAAGCGGTACAAAAGGCGCTGGAATTTGCGCGTAAGGACGGCAACACACTGGTGATTGTCACCGCTGACCATGCGCACTCCAGCCAGATCATTGCCAATGACAGCAAGGCACCGGGCCTGACGCAGACGCTGATCACTAAAGATGGCAGCCCGATGACCATCAGCTACGGCAATTCGGAAGAAGATTCTCAGGGCCACACCGGCACGCAACTGCGCATTGCGGCATATGGTCCTCATGCGGCGAATGTGGTCGGTCTGACCGATCAAACCGATCTGTTCTATACCATCAAGGCTGCTCTGGCGATCAAGTAACGATAAGGTGGGGCGACGAACTGTGCGTCGTCCCCATCCTGATGCTGGTTAACGTGACTGCTGGCAGATGTGGAGTACCTCTGAAAAAGGGATGCACACAGAGCGACTCTTCTCTGAACCTGTAGCGTGTTGCAGGATTTTCTTTATAAAAGGCCGGATTTGCTTCACGAACAATCTGGCCTCTTTATCATCAAACAGATAACCCATGACCTTGTCTTCCTGAACGCACAACGCCAGATGGCCCGCACTGCCATCGGAATAGGTGAAATTGATATCCTGCAGGGTACGCGTAAAAATGCCCGCGCACTCCATCTTCCTCCCTTCCTCGTAATACAGGTCTATCAGCAAGGCATTCGTTGGCAAATCTGGCCAGCCTTCATACAGGGGCGGTAACACAGTGATATCCGTTTGTGGCTGACAGGTCCGTTTTTTCTGCTCTTCCTGGAAGGCCTTTTCACCGTCCTGCGACATCGCCTCATTATAAATCACCAGGTAGATTTCCCTGTCTTCAGCATCGGTGGGGCGCAGGCGTTCAAATGCGTGAATCGGTGCCGATGCGGTTCGGCTGGCTCGCCGCTGTGACCATCGCAGCTGGGCCAGTTGCAGGTCTTTATCGCTAATGTCGCGTGATGCTTCCCACTGCGCGGCAAACCATTGATGGATAGCTGCGATCTGCCCGGGGTCCTCGGTTAACAGTCCGGCTTCATCCCACCAGGACTGCTCGCTGCCTTCAAGATTTAATCCGTTAGCGGAAAAATTGGCCGAACCGACCAGCGCCTGTTTCGCCCCGGCGATGACTTTGGCATGCAGTTTGTCCGACTGGCGTATTGTCACGCCCGGCTTATCACGCAGCGCTTTGATCACCTGGGGATTGGTGGCGCCGCTGTCTACATTACAAATCAGCCTGGCGCGCTGACCGACGCGTGGGCAGATCATCGTGTCTGCCCCTTTTCCCCAAAATGCCACTGCCGCAAGCAGTTCTTCTTCGTCTGCTGCCAGCGATGTAACCGCCTGTTGATAATCTGAAGATGTTAAAAACATCGTATTCCCTCTTTATCATGCCAATAAGGCGCTGCCCGACATCAATAAAACATGTTCCTGTTTCGGGCGTCTCGCTATTATCAATGTAATGCCCCCTTTTCAGGAACATTTCCATGGCGCTAACTCTGCTTCGCGTACGTGATGGCCACGGCGCAACGGTGTCATTTTCTGAACTTCTTTTCGACCTGATTTACGTTTTCGCGGTCACTCAACTTTCCCATTATCTTCTGCATCATTTGACGCTCACTGGCGCACTGGAAACCCTGCTGCTGTGGTTTGCCGTCTGGCTCGCCTGGCAGTATACCGCGTGGGTCACCAACTGGTTCGATCCTGAAACCCGACAAATTCGCCTGCTGCTGTTTGGTGTGATGCTGTTGGGCCTGTTTGCCTCTTCAGCACTGCCGCAGGCATTCGGTGAACGCGGCTGGATATTTGCACTGTTTTACGTTGCGATGCAGGTTGGGCGCAGCGCTGTCACATTATGGTTACTGCCCGCGGGGCATTTGCTGCGGCGTAATTTCCAGCGCATCCTCGGCTGGATGTGTATTTCTGGGGTGTTCTGGCTGTGGGGTGGCATTGCAGAAGGGCCGGAACGCCTGATCCTGTGGGGGATAGCGGTGGCCTGCACCTACTTCTCACCGATGTTCGGTTTCCCGCTGCCGGGCCTGGGCCGTTCAGACAGCAGCAGTGAATGGACCATAGAAGGGCACCATCTGGCGGAGCGTTGCCAGCTGTTTGTTATTGTCGCACTGGGTGAAACCATTCTGATTACCGGTGCAACGCTGAGTGAAACCGACGTGTGGGATGCGCCGATTATTATTGCCTCGCTGGTGGCTTTTATCGGCAGCCTGGCAATGTGGTGGGTCTATTTCGATACCAGCAGCAAGGCAGGCAGTCATGCTATACAACATGCGGATAATCCGGGACAGATGGGTGCCTGCTTCCATTATGTTCATGTGGTGCTGGTCGGCGCGATTATTGTCTGCGCCGTAGCCAATGAGCTGGTGATCGCCCATCCTGATGGACATATCGACATGGCCGCCGCCGCCGTTTTGCTGCTCGGCCCGGCGGTCTATCTGCTGGCCAATGCGATTTATAAACTGATGGTCTACGGCCGGTTTCCGCTGTCGCATATTGTCGGGCTGGTGGCGCTGGCCGGATTAATTCCTGTGGTGTTTATCACCGACAGGTTGATGGTGAATGGTCTCACCACGGTGATTATGATCGTGGTCGCCGGATGGGAGAGCGTTTCACGGCGGTCGGGTTAGTGGCATGGGCGTGGTCTGCAAATCATGTCGCTCGTTTGCATGGAAGAGCACATTTATTGTTTTGACGGGATCATTCCTGATGCCTTGTTGCGGGTCGGGCATGCCCGCCCCCTACGTACAGGCATTATTCTTGAATAGGGTGAGACTCGTACCCTCTCTGATGCAGGGGCGAGGCATGCTTCGTCCCGGGTCGGGCATGCCCGACCCCTACGTACAGGCATTATTCTTGAATAGGGTGAGACTCGTATCCTCCCTGATGTAGGGGCGAGGCATGCCTCGCCCGGGTCGGACAGGCAAAAAAAATGCCTGAACTTTCGCTCAGGCATTCTCTTAGAATATGGTGGTGAGAGAGGGGTTCGAACCCTCGATACGTTGCCGTATACACACTTTCCAGGCGTGCTCCTTCAGCCACTCGGACACCTCACCATATTGTTGTCACAACCGGGTTGCTGACGGGCGCTAATGTAGGGAAAACTGCGGTTGCGGTCAACACTGATTCCCGAAATATGCGTGCGTTTAGTCAGTTTTAAATCACTTTGCTGCTTAAAACGGCAGTGGGAAGACTTCATCCGCTGTTAAGCGGGTTACGCGCGGATCATGGCCTGATAATTTCACACTGTGCAGGCCACCGGACGGACGCCCGGCTAAAGTTTCACTTGCCAGCCGTCGCATTTTCCACGAGCTTAAGCAAAAAACAGGAGAAAAAACGTGGATATCATTTTTTATCACCCCTTTTTCAAGGCAGAGACCTGGATCAACGGTTTGCAGCAACGTCTGCCTCATGCCCGCATTCGTCAATGGCAGGTGGGAGACAACGGCCCGGCCGACTATGCGCTGGTGCGCCAGCCACCCGTTGAAATGCTTCAGGGGCGCGAGCTGAAGGGGGCGTTTGCGCTGGGCGCGGGCGTTGACGATATCCTGGGGCAGCTGCGTGAGCACCCTGAGATGCTGGCCCCGGGCGTGCCGCTGTTCCGCCTGGAAGATACCGGAATGGGGCGTCAGATGCAGGAGTACGCGGTGTATCACGTGCTCGGCTGGTTCCGCCGTTTTCCTGAATATCAGAAACAGAAAACCGAAACGCTCTGGCATCACCTGCGTAACCGTAAGCGCGATGAGTTCTCTGTCGGCATCCTCGGTGCTGGCGTATTGGGCCGCAGCGTCGCGCAAAGCCTGCTGGCATGGGATTTTCCGGTCAGTTGCTGGAGCCGCTCACCGAAACAGATCGACGGGGTTAGCAGTTTCCATGGCGAGCAGCAGTTAGGCGACTTCCTCTCTTCTACGCAGGTACTGATCAATCTGCTGCCCAATACGCCACAGACCGAAGGGATCCTCAATCGCCAGTTGCTCAGCCAGCTCAAACCCGGCGCGTTTTTGCTGAATCTTGCACGCGGTCCGCATCTGGTGGAAGCCGATCTGCTCGCCGCAATGGAAGCGGGCGAGGTGAGCGCTGCCGCACTGGACGTGTTTAATCACGAACCGCTGCCGGCCGAACATGCTTTCTGGTCGCATCCTGATATTGCGATTACGCCCCATAATGCGGCTGTAACCTTACCAGACGAAGCTATGGACTACATTGCACAGGCTATACTGCGACGTGAGAATGGCGAGATGCCAGAAGGGCGCGTTGATATCAGCCGCGGCTATTAATATAAAGGAGAAAACCGATGTATCCAGTTGACCTGCATATGCACACTGTGGCCAGCACTCATGCCTACAGTACGCTGCGTGACTACGTGTTACAGGCACAAACCTGTGGCGTCAAACTGCTGGCGATCACCGACCACGGCCCGGATATGGCCGATGCGCCGCACTACTGGCACTTCGTAAATATGAAGGTCTGGCCACGGGTGATTGATGGCGTGGGCATACTGCGCGGGATAGAAGCGAACATCAAAAATAATCAGGGTGAGATTGATTGCAGCGGGCCGATGCTCGACTCGATTGATATTATCGTAGCCGGTTTTCACGAACCGGTGCTGGCCCCGCAGGATAAAGCGAGCAATACCGAAGCGATGATCGCCACGATGGCGAACGGACTGGTGCATATCATCAGTCATCCGGGCAACCCGAAATATCCCATCGATATTCGGGCCGTTGCCGAAGCGGCAGCGAAGTATGATGTTGCACTGGAGCTGAATAACTCCTCGTTTACCACCTCCCGCGTGGGCAGTGAACCTAACTGTCGTGCCGTAGCCGCCGCTGTGCGTGATGCCGGTGGCCGTCTGGCGCTGGGGTCGGATTCGCATACCGCGTTTACCCTTGGTCACTTCGACCACTGCCTGCGCATTATGCGCGAGGTGGATTTTCCAGAGGATCGCGTGTTAAATGTCACGCCACGCCGCCTGCTGGACTTTTTACAACAGCGCACCGGCAGGGAAATTGCTGAATTCGCTGATTTGTGACGGTGTCACATATTACCTTTAACGGAACTGAAACACATGAATGAGTTTTCCATCATCTGCCGCATCCTGGGCTCGCTGTATAATCGTCAGCCTCAGGACCCGCTGCTGGTCCCTCTGTTTACCCTGCTGCGCGAAGGCAAACTGCAGCAGCACTGGCCGCTGGAGCAGGACGAACTGTTAACCCGCTTACAGCAGAACTGCGATCCCGCGCTGCTGGCGTCTGACTATAATGCGCTGTTTGTAGGCCCGGAATGCAAGGTGTCACCGTACGGTTCTCAGTGGGAAAATGGCCCGCAGGAAGCCGAAGTGCGGGCGTTTCTCAGCCAGCGTGGGATGCCGCTAACTGATGCGCCTGCCGATCATATTGGTGCCTTGCTGCTGGCATCGTCCTGGCTGGAAGATCAGTCTGAGGTCGATGAGTACCAGGCGCAGATCCAGCTGTTTGATGAGTTCCTGATGCCGTGGGTCGGTGCTTTCCTCGGAAAAGTGGAGGCACATGCGGGCAGCGCATTTTACCGCACGCTGGCGGCCATCAGCCGCGAAGCGTTGCAGGCGATGCGTGATGAACTGGAAGACGAGCAGGCGTAAGCGTCGGGCATCGTGATCCCGGTCGAGGCGTGCCTCGACCCTACGGTGATAGTGATAATCAGGCATTCATGCCCCGACCCTACGGCGAGGGTAATAACCATGCAGGGGTCAGGCATTCATGCCCCGACCCTACGGTGAGGGTGATAACCCTGTAGGGGTCAGGCATGCCCCGACCCTACGGCGAGGGTAATAATCATGTAGGGGTCAGGCATGCCTGACCCGTGCTGGCCCACTCCGCCGCTGCCGAACCGAACGGTGAAGGGGTTTTTGACCAGTTCAGCGGCATCCCCGGCAGCCAGAAGGGTGAACGCAGACGGTAAGCTACCCCCCAATGAGAAATAACGGCTTCGGCATCGTCGTCCTGAACCTGTCGCGGTCCAAGCCCTGCGGGCTGCGCATCCTGTGGATAGGGCGCATCCGTCAGCAGGCAGGCGGTGCGCGCCAGTGACAGACGGGCAGTAAACCCGGTGTTATGCAGCAGGCGCTGGCGTAATCCTTCCAGTACGGCGGCTGCCATCATATAGCCGGTGGCGTGGTCCAGTGCCTGCACGGGTAACGGCACCGGCGCATCGCTGCCCTGCCACAGGCGGCCGCGCTCGGCGATGCCGCAGGCCATCTGTACCAGACTGTCAAATCCACGGCGATTGCGCCACGGCCCGGTCCAGCCCCAGGCATTCAGGCTGACATCGACCAGCCCCGGCCTGATACGTTGCAGCGTTTCCGTGTCATAGCCCAGATTGCTGAGCGCATCGGCGCGGTAACCGTGCACCAGTACATCGCTCTGGCTGAGCAATTTTTCAAACTGCTGTCGCTCTTCGCTGGATTTCAGGTCAAGCCGTGCGCAGCGTTTTCCCAGGCTGATCTCTTCTTCCAGCGACGGCTCCTGCCAGCCGGGTGGGTCAATGCGCAGGACCTCTGCGCCCAGCCCGGCGAGAAAGCGAGTGGCCACCGGCCCGGCAATGATGCGCGTCAGGTCGAGTACGCGTACGCCGAGCAGCGGACGGGCGGGAAGCAGACGCCAGGTTGGTGCCGGGCCACAGGCCTGAAGGGTTTGTTCGATAAGCGCTTCCCGGCTGACGCTCTGGCCCTGAGCATGCTGCTGCCATTCGCTGAAACTGCGCAGGGCAGCGGCGCAGCCTCCGGCATCCACCACGGCCTGCTCAAGATCGCTGCCTGTCCATTGCGCGACGGCTGCCGCCAGCGTCTGACGTTCGGCGTGTTTCCCCAGCACCTTTTCCATCGCGGCCCGGTGATGCGGGGCGTTGGTGTGCAGGCGGATCCAGCCGTTCTCTGTGGCGTAATCCCCGGCGAAGGGATCCCACAGTGGCGGCATCTGACGATTGACCGGGCGAAGGGCATGCTGGAACCAGCGTGAAGCCAGCATCCCGTCCACCTCCAGCGAAGACGGGTTTCCCGTCAGGCTTGCTGCGGCCTGAGCGGCCAGCCCGATACTGGTGGCGGCGAGCTCGCTGACCGGATAAGCCGATACCAGCGCCCGATCGCCGCGGATCGTGAGTGAGGGCAGCGGTGAACTGTTGTTACGCAGTCCGTGCCACAGCTGTTGCCATAGCGCATCGCTCAGGCGGTTATCCATCTGACTCTCCTTACAGGGTTTCAGGGCCGGGTACGGTTTTTCCTGTGGCGGTCATAACGAAAGCGCGGCAAGCGTGCATGCATTTTCAGGTTACGCAGGTTAATCACCGCAATCGCCGTGCCGACAATCACCAGCACGCCACCCATCGCCTTAAAACTGTTCATGCTGTCGCCCAGTACCACCACGCCCATAATCACCGCCAGCACCGGCGTCAGCAGTGAGTACGGCATAATCAGGTTGACGTTGTAATGCTTCAGCAGGCTGTACCACAGCGAGTAGGCCACAATGGAGGAGCCAATCGCACTGAAAAGAGTGCCAAACCAACCCCGCCATGAAGAGTGTAGCAGCAGATTGAGTTGGTCAGATTCGACCACCCAGGAGGCACATCCCACCAGCGGGATGGCAAAAAAGGAGAGCCAGCCGGTCAGCGTCAGCGGGCTGATGGCCGGGGATTTTTTCACGATCATATTGCTGATGGCCCAGCCGAAGGCGCTAAGTAACAGCAGCAGCAGCACCCACCCGTTGGGGATGGTCGGGCTGCCGGCCAGCACCACAACGCCGCTGAGTGACAGAGCAATGCCCAACAGTTGCACCAACCGCAGTTTTTCTTTCAGCAACACCATCGCCAGCAACATGGCGATCGGCGTACCCAACTGCACGATCACCGCCGCCGTTCCGGCATCGGTATAGCTCAGGCTGACAAACAGCAGGGCGAAATGCATAAAGCCGAACGTAAAGCCGAGCGGCACAAGATAAAGCAGCTGCTGACGGGTGACGCGGGTAAAAGGCACCAGGATTAATGCCACCACCACAAAGCGCATGGTAATCATCAACAGAGGCGGCAGGTCGAGCAGCCCCCATTTAATGGCGATGTTATTAAATGCCCAAATGGACACCACCAGCAAAATCAGCAAAAAATGACGCAGAGCCACTGCACAGTCCTTAGCAAACGAAGTAGTCACGATAATCATGGCATGAAATGCACCAAATGAGGCGCTGAACTCCGTAGTTTTTTTAGCAGCCTGTGGCGCAAACCAGGCGAAAATCGAAGGGCTTAACCCGATGCTTTGTTTAAAGAATGCCAGAAAATGTTATGAGACAGTTTCGTGACAAGCTGCCATGATAATCACCGGGGTGAGCGACTCCGCCGAGATTCGAGGATTGAGCAAGATGACAGTGAGACTTCCGTTAGCCATTATCCAGCTTGAAACACCGCCGCAGGCGGTCAGCACCCTTGTCGGGGAGCAGAAGCAATGGTTCGTTGATGCGCTGAATCTGTCCGTGGAGGACTATATTGTGGTGCGCCCGGACCTGGGCGAACCTTTACCGGCGCTGGAGACGATTTCTGCGGCCATTCTCAGTGGCTCCTGGGCGATGGTCACCGATCATGCTGAATGGAGTGAGCGTACCGCCGCCTGGGTACGCCATGCGGTGGCAGAACAGTTACCGCTGCTGGGTGTCTGTTACGGACATCAGCTGATGTCTTATGCGCTGGGCGGTGAAGTCGGCGATAACCCTAATGGTTGGGAACGCGGCCTGACGGCACTGGAAGCGCGCGCGGAGAGCCATCACGATCCGCTTCTGGCATCGTTGCCAACGCAGTTCTCGGCCTGGCTGTCGCACCGTCAGTCGGTGCTGACGCCGCCGCCGGGTGCCCAGGTGCTGGCGGCATCCGCGCAGGACGGTTGCCAGATTATTCGCTACTCGGCGCAGGCATTATCGGTGCAGTTTCACCCGGAATTCACCGCCGAGATCATGACGGCCTGCCTGAAAAACAGCCTGAAAGATGCCGAGATCGACCACCTGGTGCCTGCGCGAGCGGAGCCGGAGTGGCCGCGTCAGTTACTGCGCGATTTTTGGCAGCAGGGTCTGCCGGTGGCAAAACGCGCCTGACCCGCTAAAGCCGCCGGGATAGCCTCATCCCGGCGGCAGTCGTGCTCTTTCGGCTATGATGAACACCCTGTGCGCTACCTCACACCGCCTCGCTAAAATCCTGATTTCCTCTCGATGCCGTCACAGTTTATTGCCGTGCAATCTGACAAGCTCACTTTTGTCGATAATGTTAATAATGAGTTATTTTATTGTTAACGGCGAAGTCGCTACGGCGATATCTTTCTACAGGAGAGCGATGATGCGCTATGCATATCCGGGCAGTAAAGAGTCACTGATTACCCTGAAGCCGCAGTATGGCAATTACATCAACGGGGAATTCTCCGCGCCCGTGAACGGTGCTTACTTCACGAATACCTCCCCAGTCAATGGATCGGTGATTGGCGAGTTTCCCCGGTCTGACAAAGACGACGTTGAAAAAGCTCTGGATGCGGCGCACGCCGCTGCCGATGCCTGGGGAAAAACATCGGTGCAGTCGCGCTCTCTGACGTTGTTGAAAATTGCCGATCGTCTGGAACAGCATCTGGAAACCCTGGCCGTGAATGAAACCTGGGATAACGGCAAACCAGTCCGTGAGACGCTGGCCGCTGACCTGCCGCTGGCGGTGGATCATTTCCGTTATTTCGCCGGATGCCTGCGCGCTCAGGAGGGCACCGCGGCAGAGATTGATGAATTTACTGCGGCCTACCATTTCCATGAACCGCTGGGCGTGGTGGCGCAAATCATCCCGTGGAATTTCCCCTTGCTGATGGCGGCGTGGAAACTGGCACCCGCGCTGGCGGCGGGCAACTGCGTGGTGCTGAAACCGGCTGAGCAGACGCCATTGTCGATCACCTTGTTTGTTGAACTGATAGGCGACCTGCTGCCCAAAGGCGTGCTGAATGTGATCCACGGATTTGGCCGCGAAGCGGGTGAAGCGCTGGCGTCCAACCCGCGTATCGCCAAAGTCGCTTTTACCGGTTCAACCGCCACAGGCGGACATATTCTTGAACTGGCGGCGAAAAACCTGATCCCGTCCACCGTGGAGTTGGGTGGTAAATCGCCGAACATCTTCTTTGAAGACATTATGCAGGCCGAACCGTCCTTTATTGAGAAAGCCGCAGAAGGGGTGGTGCTGGGCTTTCTCAACCAGGGCGAGGTCTGTACCTGTCCGTCACGTGCGCTGGTACAGGAGTCGATTTACGAACCCTTTATGGCCGCGGTGATGAAACGGGTGAAAACCATCAAACGCGGTGACCCGATGGATACCGATACCATGGTCGGTGCGCAGGCTTCACAGCAGCAGTTCGATAAAATCCTCTCTTACCTGGAGATTGCTCAGAAAGAGGGCGCTGAAATTTTGGCGGGCGGCGGGGTGGAAAAACTGGAGGGCGATCTCGCCACCGGTTACTACATTCAGCCAACCTTACTCAAGGGGGACAACAGCATGCGTGTCTTCCAGGAGGAGATCTTCGGACCGGTGGTCGGGATTACCACCTTTAAAGATGAGGCTGAGGCGATTGCGATTGCCAATGATTCTATTTATGGCCTTGGCGCGGGGGTCTGGACGCGTGATATCAACCGTGCTTACCGCGTAGGGCGGGCGATTAAGGCCGGGCGCGTGTGGACCAACTGTTACCACCTCTATCCGGCACATGCTGCGTTTGGCGGGTATAAGAAATCGGGTATTGGCCGCGAGACGCATAAAATGATGCTCGATCACTACCAGCAGACCAAAAACCTGCTGATCAGTTACAGCATTCAACCGCTGGGTTTCTTCTGAGTGTCCTGGCCGGGGTTCCCCCGGCCATCTCCGTTTGCTTCCTTCCTTCATCAACCACTAGCTGGCGTGACGCTGATTAATTAACTGTGGGATCTGCTCTTTGGGCACCGCTTCAGAGAACAGAAAACCCTGCAGCTGGTTACAGCCCGCGCGGGCCAGCGCATTCATCTGCCCGGACGTTTCCACGCCTTCAGCGGTTACGATCAATCCCATCGCATGGCCCAACTTCACCACGGATTCGATGATGGCGCTGGAATTACTGGTCACGCCGAGCGACTGGGTGAACGAGCGGTCAATTTTGATTTTGTCCACGGCAAAATGACTGAGGTAGTTGAGGCTGGAATAACCCGTGCCGAAGTCATCAAGGGCAATGCGGAACCCGGCTTCGCGCAGCTCATCGATAATCGCCTTCGCCATTTTTTCATCGTCAATCAGCACGCCTTCGGTGATCTCCAGCTCGATGTTTGACGGGGAAATCTGCTCTTTCCTGACGATAGCCTTGATGCGGTCGACAAAGCCCAGCGATCGAAACTGCAACGGGGACACATTGACAGCAAGGGTTAAATCCGGCCACAGGCGGGCAACGCGGCAGGCTTCACGCAGCACCCACTCTCCGAGCTGGGTGATCAGCCCAATATCTTCCGCTATCGGGATAAACTCCGTCGGCGAGATCATACCGTGAACCGGATGTTGCCAGCGCATCAGTGCCTCCAGCCCCACGACTTTTTCCCCACTGATATCCATCAGAGGCTGGTAATAGACGTTCAGACCGTCTTTGGTCTTCAACGCATGCCGCAGGTCAGCGCCGATCTGTTGGCGAGTTTTGAGGGACTCATCCATCGACCTTTCAAACAGGCGGTACTGTCCGCGTCCCTGATTTTTCGCTTCATACAGCGCGATATCCGCTTTGCGCATTATCTCCATCCGTTCCGTAGCATCGTCAGGCGCCAGTACCACGCCAATGCTGATACCCACCCAGGTTTCATTTCCCAGTAGAGTAAAGGGATGTCTCATCACGTCGAGAATTCGCTGGCATAGTGCAGTGGCCTCCTGCGTTGAGGTGATGTCTTTTTGAATAATGACAAATTCATCACCCCCCAGGCGACCCACGGTGTCGATATGACGCACCAGTCCGTTCAGACGATGGGCGACCTCAATAATCAGTTCATCACCGGCCTGATGCCCATAGGTGTCATTGATGATTTTAAAACGATCGAGATCGAGCAGCAGCACCGCCACCTTATCCTTCTGCCGGGAGACGCGCACCAGAGCCTGGGTCATGCGTTCTTCCACCAGTGCCCGATTAGGCAGACCGGTCAGCACATCATGAAATGCCAGATGCTGTGCCTGCGCTTCGCTGGCACCCAACTGGAGGAGGGAATCTGAGAGGCGCATCGATGACACCCACAGCCGACGTATCATCAGAATACAAATCAGGGTGATCACCAGCGATACCAGCAGCACCAGCGGTGTAATCACCTTCAGCATACGTGATCCGGGGCGGTCAGCCTGCCATTGCAGGTTGCCAATCGGGACCCCGTCGAGAGAGGTCAGCGCATAATGGCCGCTCTCGGTGACGGGCGTAAGACCGTCGGTAAAATGCAGGCCGTGCAACAGGCTCCGCTGGGCCAGTGTCTCCAGCCAGGCGCTGTCGAGACGGCGAATACTCAGCATGGAATATTGACCGCTGTCGGCGGCATCTCCGCTGATCTGCCCGATAGCGACAATCGCCGGGGCATTATCGATCAGCGCGAAGCCCACCCGATCACGGCGTCCGCTGTTTGGGCTGTTCGCATGCAGCAGACTTTGCTGAAACGGACGCACGGGCCAGGCAATATGGCCGAACTGCTCCACCGGCGCATTACGTCCATTCTCCCACAGATAAACCGGATTGCCCGAAGCATCCAGCAGGGAGATGACTTGATGATCAAACATGGTGGAGAGCCAGGCACCGACATTCTCATTGAGCCATTGCAGGTTGTGCGTACCCTGCGCCAGGCGATCGGCCAACGGCTGCCACTGCGTCAGACTGCGTTGTTGTTTGAGCATATCGCTCAGGCTTTGCGACATCGTGGTCTGAATAATTTGCTGCTGCTGAATGGCTGCGTCGTTATTGGTGCGTGTGCTCGCCCAGTTCAAGGTAAAAATGCCAGCACTAAAGGTGATAAGTAAAACGACAATCAAAGGGATCAGCACATCTTTAATGAAATGCTGACGAAAATTGTCAGAGATCTTCATGATTTTAACCATCCAGGTTGCTCTTGGGTGTGGCCGAAAGCGCTTAATTGAGGCTAGCATAAATGACAACGTGCGCGGCTTCAGTGCCTCGGGGATTTGACGCGAGATTGATTTTTCAAACGATTATTTGTTCAGTTTGTGTTAAGTAATAAAACAAATTTATCAGTTTTGCGTTAATGCGGGCGTTGGCGCGAGGCTGATGCCTCACTGACAGGGCATTTGAAGGATGAGAGGTGTGGCGAAAAGCTTATCCGGAAGCGTCTCTTTACCGATAATAATGTCAGTATGAGCCTTAACACAAATTAGCCTCCTCGCTATGGAGGGTTTAGTTAATGGGGTTTAAGGGTGTTTCAATCAGATTTGTCTGCTTTGCGTAGTGTTGCGATCGGTTTTGTTATCTTTCTGCCTGAGCGTTTTTGACGTCCCCTGACGGTAGAAAGTGTAAACAACCCTTTCATCAGTTTGGTCTGGTGCCCGACGACGTCATGGCCTTTATAGGGCTAACATGACGATTTTAATAGGAAACAGGGTAAGAAAAACACGGTGTATTGATTCGTTGCTAAGATAATCCTCATTTCAGCGTTACTCCATGAAACAGTGAGTGCCTGAGATTTATCCTGAAGAGCATCAAGGTTTACAGGAGGTTGATACTGTTGCAATGGCATTTTTTTACGGAATGGACCCATGAGTAATTCATTAATTATGTATTAATGAATATTTTAATATGTGACTTAATTGATTAGCTGTTTATGAATCGTTTATAAATAGATTAATTAATGATTCCCCGTATCTTGTTTACGTTTTGTTTGGGTTTTTCTTATGTGATTCTAATAATGTTCCAGGTATTTTCCTAAACCCTTGTCCCGCACTGAAGGTGCGTTGATCTTTATCGTTTTCTGGTGTTAATTAAACAGGTTCCCAAAACGGTGAGACAAATGTGATGACACAAAAAAATCTGTCGGTGATTATCCCTGCGTATAACGTGGCGAATTATATTGTCGAGTGCATTGATTCTTTACTGGCGCAAATCCCTGCGCCGAATGAATTAATTATCATTAATGACGGTTCGACGGATGACACCCTGGAACGAATAGAACAACACTATGCCCGCGAAGAGCAGGTCCGTATCTTCACCATCCCTAATGGCGGATTGGGTCAGGCGCGCGACTACGGCATTGCGCTGGCACAGGGTAAATACATCTTCTGCTGTGATCCTGATGATGTCGTTTGTGAGGGGTTTTATGAGGAATTAAGCCAGATTACTACGCTTTATCCAGAGCTGGAACTCTTCTGTTTTAATTCACTCATGTTTGAAGACAATGATCCGGAACGTATCTACCCCAAAGTACAGCACCACCAATTTGGCTTGTTGCGTGCGCAGGATATTTTCCAGGGTCTGCTTAATAGTGGCGCGTATACATCGGCTACCTGGAATTACGTTCTTAAAAAAGAGATCATAGACCGGTTTCATTTGAAATACATTACCCGGCTGCATGAAGATCATAGTTTTACCGTAGAGGCATTTATGCGCTGTCGTATTGCCTGGGTGAGTCGGCACCTTTACTATCGGCAACGTATTCGCAGTGGCTCACTGACCAACAGTCATAAAAGTGACAGTTTTTTTCGCCAACGTTATGACGCCTTTCTCGGCTCGTATGAAAAATTAGTTAAACTGACCGATGGTGTGAGTGAAAAGGCCGAGCTTCGTCGTCTTTATCTTATTCACTCCTTCAGATTAATGATCCATCTCTCCCTGGCCAGTGGACAGCGGGTGCCCGATTATGTCATGAATGCGATTTATTATTTCGGGAAAACACTAAAGCCGGAAGGTGCGGTCAACTGGCTGCTGTTAAGACAACCCGAATTATATTCTCATCTGATCAGGATAAAGCGGAGTCTGCGTAAAGCATGAATGGAATCTCACATAAGGTCAGAGACTGATGGCTAAAGTAATCGATAAAAGTCTGTTAATTAACGTGCTGTCATTGCTGGCCTATCGCGGGACGTCCTTTATCTTCCCGCTGGTTACCCTGCCGTATCTGGCGCGCATTCTTGGCGTTGAGCATATGGGGCTGCTGGCGCTGGGTCTGGCGTGCGTGATGTACTGCAGCACGATTTCCGACTGGGGGTTCAATGTCTACACCACCAAGGACATTGCTCAACATCGCGACGATAAGCAGCGAGTGACGCAGCTATTCTGGTCGACGTTTAATGCTAAGTTGATCCTGGGCTGCTCAACGCTGGCGATCCTGCTGCTGCTGACCTGGTTTAACCCGGCGTGGCACGCGCTGTTCTATATCGTGCTGGCGAACTCTACGGTGTTGTTTGGCCAGTTGCTCTCTTTTGGCTGGCTGATGCAGGGGTTTGAAAAACTGGGTAAAACCTCGATTATTTCCACCGTCGGGCAGTTCTGTTCCATCCCCCTGACGTTTCTGCTGGTGAAGACGCCAGAAGACACCTGGCTGGCGGCGTTGATCCCGGGTGTAGTGGCCTTTATTACTGCCATCATCACCCTGAGTCTGGTAGTGCAGATGCGGGTTATTGGTTTCTACCGCTTTGAACCACGCGAAATAATGCAACGCATCAAAGACAGCCTGCATGTGTTTTTGGCGATCTTTGGTGCCAATTTATTCAATAACATTAACGTGCTGATCCTCGCCAGTATGACCAGCACCTATATGGTGGGGCTGTATAACGGTGCCGACCGCCTGAAGAAAGCCGCTAACTCAGTGCCGGAACAGATAGGCAATGCGTTTTTTCCGCGCGTCAGTCACCTGTTTCATAAAGATCGTGCTGCCGCGATTGCCGCAACGCGGAAAAGCATCACTCTGTCGTTTCTGATCAGTCTGTTTATCGTGGTGTTCACCTTCTTTTTTGCGGATTATGTGGTGCGGATCCTGTTGGGGGCGGCGTTTCATGACTCAGCCAATGTGCTGCGCGTGGTGGTGTGCGGCTTTATTTTTGGCAATATCAGTTACCCGGCCGGACTGCAAATCCTTATCCCGTACGGCCTGGCGAAACAGCGTATGCATGTGATGTTTATTGTCGGGCTGATTAACATCCCGATCTGCTGCCTGCTGGCATGGCAATATGGTGCCATCGGCGCGGCCAGTTCACTGGTGCTCTCAGAGTTCCTGGTGTTTGTTGGTATCCTGCGCATTATGGTCAAGCACGATATTCTGAAGGTCTATCTTGCCCGGCCAGCGGCATTTAAGCAGCCAGGCAATGAACAGGCCTGAATCAGGCGTTAGTCGCGGCGAAGGCGTGACTGACGCCAGTTCAGTAACGGTGTGACGGAAATGCCATGCACCACCACGCTGGCAACGATAAGCGTGAATGCCATATCCGCCATGCGTGCGGCCTCCGGGCCATCAAGCCCATGCGTATAGGCCCAGGCAATATAGTTGATACTGCCAATGCCGCGTATGCCCAGCCAGCCGATGGTGGCGCGTTGTAACGGCGGAGTATCAACACCCAGCGTGGCAATCCAGACCGAGAGCGGGCGGATGGCGAAAAACAGCAGGGCGGCCAGCAGGATGCCGGTGACGTTCCAGTGCTGCGCCAGTGTGACACCCAGAACAATAATAATGGCCGCGGCAAACAGGCGTTCAATCGTATCGCCAAACGACAGCGCATCGCTGACCACCAGTCCGGCTGAACCGACCGGGTTGGTCTGTTCCCCCTGGTGGCGAGCATTAGGATTGACCAGCTCCTCCGCAGGCGGATGGTAATCACTCTCCTGAAACGCTTCCGTTGGAAAGTGCCGCACCACGCGCATCTCGGCGCGGCGTAAACCGACCCCGGCAGCAAAGGCTGACAGAAAGCCGGAGGCATCCAGCGACTGTGCAATCGCATAGCTGAGCGCAATCAGCGCCAGCGCGAGAAAATCATTGGGGGCGACATCCTGATGGGTATGGCGCAGGTGCGAGGCATACTGCCCAATCAGCCGACCGAGCACAAAGCCGATCAGGCTTCCCCCCACCACCGCCCAGAGAACATCCACCAGCGCCCAGTGGCTGAATAACGTCCAGGATAGCTCGCCGCTGCCGGTGAGCAGCAATACTGCCAGCATCAGCAATGGCAGGGCTGTGCCATCATTCAGCCCGGCTTCACTGGAGAGCGAGACGCGCAGATTATCGTCATCGCGCGCATCATTCACGGAGATCAGGCTGGCGAGCACCGGATCGGTGGGGGCCACGATAGCACCAAACGCCAGCGCCAGCGGCCATGAGAATCCGGCCAGCCAGTGTGCTGCCAGCGTGACGCCTGCCACCGTGAGTAACATCCCGGGGAAAGCCAGTCGCAGCCCCATCCGCCATCCGGGACTGTTCAGCGGCAGACGCAGTTTCAGTCCGGTGATAAACAGTGAGGCGGCCATCGCGATTTCAGTCAGATTTTTTGCGAGGTGGGCGTGGGCAGCAATATCAATCTGTAGCAGATTCAGTACCCAGGGGCCACACAGGACCCCGGCGATTAAATAGATAGCAAAAGCCGTCACCGGGCCCCGGCTTATCCAGCCAGAGGCGAGCGACATCAATAATAACAACCCGCCTGTGGCCGCGGTCCATCCAATAAATCCCATCTTTTCTCCGCTTGCGATACTTCATTGTGCCAATGTGCTCTATACAGGATAGAGCTTTTCCTGGTTTTGCCAGGAAAAGCGTGTGCGTAACGAAAAGAGGGGACAGCGATTAGCGACGTGCTGCCTGCGCCAGCGCTGCCAGCTGTGCGGTCAGATGCTGGCGGGTGCTTTCATCGGTGATGGTATCGCTCGCGGCATCAATACGGCTGGTGGCCTGGCCGATCATAATTTCCGGTTTATTCAGCACCTGGGCGTTAAGAAAGACCATGCTCTGACGCAGATGATACTGCGCACGTGCGCCGCCAATCATCCCCGGCGAGGCACTCTGGATCGCCACCGGTTTGTTGGCAAACGGATTCTCCGGAAGGCGGGACAGCCAGTCGATGGCGTTTTTTAGCGCGCCCGGCACCGAATAGTTATATTCCGGCGTCACGATCACCACGCCATCGGCGGCGGCAATCGCTTTACCCATTTCCAGTACTGCTGCCGGGATGCCTTCATCCTGAATATCGGCGTCATAGTGCGGTAAGTCGGCAATCGAACCGAGTGCGTGAATCTCAACCCCAACCGGAGCCAGCGCAGGCAGGTTGCGTGCCACAACGGCATTCAGTGAGGCTTTACGCAGGCTGCCCAGCAGGGTGACAAACGTCAGTTTGGCGTCTTCAGACATCATATTTTCCTTTAGTCAGTGTAAGAACCGTGAATCACACAGCGCCATCGTGCCCGATCTTTTCGGGTTTACGGCGATGCGGGGTCAATAAAATGAATCATTCTGTGCCGGGTAACGGCGCAAGGATTGTCATCACGCGCCCGGAGGTATAGTGTTAGCACACTATTCATGTTTATCACCATCGGTGAATATTACCGTTGCGTGACCCGCTAAACCGAGGTTGTTTTGTCCAGCTATTCTCCAGTCCAGCGCCCAAGACGCTTGCGTCAGTCTGCTTCTCTTCGCACTTTGTTCCAGGAAAATACCCTCAGTCTGAATGATCTGGCTCTGCCGATCTTCGTTGAGGAAGGTCTTGATGACTACAAACCCATTGCCGCCATGCCAGGCGTGATGCGTATTCCTGAAAAACGTCTGGCGTATGAAATTGAACGCATTGCGAAAGCGGGAGTGCGGTCGATCATGACCTTTGGGATTTCGCATCATACGGATGCGGACGGCAGTGATACCTGGAATGAGAACGGACTGGTGGCGCGTATGTCACGTATCTGCAAGCAGACCGTGCCGGAAATGATCGTGATGTCCGATACCTGCTTCTGTGAATATACCAGCCACGGCCACTGCGGCGTGCTGCACGACCACGGCGTGGATAATGATGCCACGCTGATTAACCTCGGCAAGCAGGCCGTGGTTGCCGCGGCGGCGGGTGCGGATTTTATCGCGCCTTCGGCGGCAATGGACGGGCAGGTGGCAGCGATTCGCCACGCGCTGGATGCTGCAGGCTTTACTGACACTGCCATCATGTCTTACTCCACCAAGTTTGCTTCTTCTTTCTACGGCCCGTTCCGTGAAGCGGCAGGTACATCGCTGAAAGGCGATCGTAAAACCTACCAGATGAACCCGATGAATCGCCGTGAAGCGATTCGTGAGTCACTGCTTGACGAAAGTGAAGGTGCTGATGCGCTGATGGTGAAACCGGCAGGCGCCTATCTGGATATCCTGCGCGACGTGCGTGAGCGTACGCAATTGCCGCTGGCGGCTTATCAGGTCAGCGGTGAGTACGCGATGATTAAATTTGGTGCGCAGGCGGGGGCGATCAATGAGCTTGACGTGACGCTCGAAAGCCTGGGTGCCATCAAACGCGCCGGTGCCGATATTATCTTCAGCTACTTCGCGCTGGATCTGGCCGAGAAGAAAATCCTCTCCTGATTTAACGGGGCCAGCGATCTGCTGGCCCCCTTATTATCGCTTATTCGACGCGCAAAACGTCGGAAACCAGCTTCACTGACTCAATGTTAGAAAAATTCGCCACATCAGCGACAAACTCCTCGCCATGTTCAGCAATCACCTGTTCAAACGTCTCGATATCCGCACAGTAAATATGGCAGGCCGCAATAAACGGCGCGTTGTTATCCAGCGGCGTATCAATTTCATAGCTCAGACAACGTTCACCCATCCGTGATTTGATCAGCGGCAGGTGCACATCGCGGTAATAATCATGGTCGAAATGGGCATCGGCCTGACGTGGGTAAAGTACGCTGAATTTGATCACAGGTTTCTCCTCTGGTTAAGCAGCCACATAGGATGCTAAGAAAAAGATTATAACCAGTGATGGGCGAAGCGGGTTAGCGCATTGAGCGCTGCTGGCTGGGTGTTTGCCCAAACACCTGCTTATAGCAGGTGGAGAAGTGATTGCTGTTGGCAAAGCCACACAGATAGGCAATATAGGTAATGCTCTCCTCCGTATTGATGATCTTTTCCCGCGCCGAAACCAGCCGCAAACGTTTAATGTAATTGTCGGGCGTGAGTCCGGTGGTCTCTTTAATCTGGCGTTGCAGTGTGCGCTTACTCAGATAGAACCGATCGCTTAACGCCTCCCAGTCAATCTCTTCAAAACAGTGTTGTTGCAGGAAACCCAGCAGTTTGTGCAACTTGTATTTGGTCTGGCTTTTGGTGTGTTCATCCTGCTGGCAGGCCATATTCATCAGCAACTGAAAGAAGCAGGCTTCCCGCCAGCCGCTGTTCGTCTCCTCGTGGCGGGTTTGTTGACCGCTAAAAAGCTGCCCGATCATCTGTTTACACTGCGCTTTGGTTTGCGGCAGCAGCCAGTGATAACTGCCCGGCTGGGTTGCATCAAAACGCGCCAGTAACGCCCCGACATTGTTCAGCCACTGAAACGGCTGCTGGCGGTTGATCAGCACATTGATCAGGCGCAGTGTGCCCAGCTCATCATAGAAATGGCAGTCACCATCCTTAACAAAGAAAACGTCGCCCTCCTGGATAAAATGAGGTTTGCCGTTAATCACATGCAGACCATGCCCGCTCTCAACGATCACCAGCTCATTAAACTCATGGCGGTGCTCACAATTGTTATCTTCCGGGTCACTGGTATAGAGGGAAAACTGGTCACGCGCCGAGCTGAAATACTGGTCAAGCCGCAGGTTATTCATCTTTCACACATCTCACTCACTGATATCCGTTCAACTTAAGGGATTTCTCAACGGTGGGCGAGTCGGGTTTATCATTTTGTGATCGCTATCGGGGGCACCTTTCCCGCAGCGCCAGTCCCGCGTTTTACCTGGCGGTTTCAGAATAGATCGCCCGCCAACCGTGGCTCTACACTCGCTGACTCTTGAACCGGTTAAAGGAGTCTTTTGTGGTCGCAGCCATGCAAAAACATAGCGAATTACGCACCCGCACTCATGCGGCGTTTCTTACCCAGGCCGATGCCATGCGGCCGGCGCTTTATCGTCAGCGGGTCATGCCGATTTCTGTCGTCACCATGATACCCGATGCGCTGACTCTTCACGGCTGGCGCAGTGAAGCGCGCTTTACACCAGAGCAATTGAGCCAACAAACGTTTGCCAGCGGTGATGAATTTATTGTGGATTTTGGTCAGCATTGCGTGGGGTATCTCTCGCTGCGCTGTGAGTCGGCAGGCAGTCCGCCGGATGCCCCCGCGCACCTGCAATTTATCTTCGGCGAAATCAGTGCGGAGGTCGCAGAGCCGTTCTCCCAATACGATGGCTGGCTCAGTCGCAGCTGGCTGCAACAGGAGGACAGTTATCTGGATGTTCTGCCCGTGGAGATGACCCTGCCGCGCCGCTACTGCTGTCGCTATGTCAAAGTGCGGGTGGTTTCGACGTCACCGAAATACGGTCTGCGTTTCCCCACTTTCCATCTCGACACCGTCAGCTCCGCCAGTGACAGTACCCTGCAACAGGTACAGATTGCCGATCCCTTATTGCGGGAGATCGATGAGATCAGCGTGCGTACGCTCAAAAACTGTATGCAGGATGTCTTCGAAGATGGCCCGAAGCGCGATCGACGGCTGTGGCTGGGCGACCTGCGCTTACAGGCGCTGGTCAACTATCCCACCTATGCGCACAACGACCTGGTTAAACGCTGCCTCTACCTGTTCGCCGGGGTAACGCGCGAAGACGGTATGGTCTCCTCCAATCTGTTTATGCAGCCGCAGGTGATCGCCGACGATACTTTCCTGTTCGATTATGCGCTGCTGTTTGTCGCCACGCTGGAAGACTACGTGGCTGCAACGGGTGACCGGGCAACGCTGGACGATCTGTGGCCGACGGCGCGGCGCCAGATTGAGCTGTCGCTGCAACGTCTGGACGATCGCCATATTCTGCGTGATAGCGAAGACTGGTGGGCGTTTATCGACTGGCATGAACAGCTCAACAAACAGGCTGCCGCACAGGGCGTGCTGATCTATGCCCTGCGTAAAGGGATACAGCTGGCCCGGCGCTGTGATAACGCCAACATCGCCTGGCTGGAAACCACGCTTGAACGCGTCAGCCAGGCGGCACTGACCCATCTGTGGGATGACGAGCAGGGCTTTTTTGTCAGCGGGGAAGCGCGGCAGGTTTCCTGGGCTGCGCAAGTCTGGTTGATCCTCGGCGAAGTGGGTGACGTGGCATTTCGTCGCCAGCTGTTAGCCCGCTTACAGCGCCATCCCCCGGTGATAAAAATGCACACGCCTTATATGATGCACCACTTTATTGAAGCGCTGCTCACTCACGGTGAACGTGAGCAGGCTGTTGTTGAAATTAAACGCTATTGGGGCGGCATGGTGCAGGCCGGGGCGGAGACCTTCTGGGAGTTATATGACCCGGATAATCCCGACTATTCACCCTACGGCAGCAAATTAATTAACAGCTACTGCCATGCCTGGAGTTGTACCCCGGCATGGCTGATTCGTCACTTTGAACTCTGAACAACAAATAACCTATAAATTCTGAGAGATGATTATGCCAACTTCACTTTTTGCTCTATGGCGTCAGCGGCTGGGATACGGGGTAGCCGATCTATCCTGTAACCTGGTCTGGCAGTTAATTTCGTTGTACCTGATGTTTTTCTATACCGATATTATGGGGTTGCCTGCTTATTACGCCGGGCTGATGTTCCTGGTGACGCGGCTGGTGGATGGCGTCGCCGATGTGCTGATGGGGCTGGTGATTGATAATACGACGACCCGCTGGGGACGTTGTCGCCCCTATTTATTGCTGGGGGCGATCCCGTTCGGGCTGCTGTGTATGCTGGCCTTTTATTCGCCGGAGCTCTCCACGACCGGGCGTTTATTCTATGCCTTCGTCACCTATCTGTGTCTGTCATTCCTTTATACGTTCGTGAATATTCCCTACAGCGCAATGCTGCCGTTTATCACCAGTGATTCCCGGGAGCGCACCACGCTGTCGGCGGTGCGCATTGTGATGGGATCGCTGGGATCCACGCTGGTCGCGGTGCTGACGTTGCCGCTGGTGAAAAGCCTCGGGCAGGGGGATCAGGCGCAGGGTTTTCTGTATACGGCGATGATTTTTGGCGGCATTGCGGCCTTTTTCCTGCTGCTCAGTTTTCGCAGCGTGGAGGAGCGAATTCAGGTTCAACAGGAGCGTATGACGCTACCGCGTGCCTGGCTGGGGCTTAAAAGTAACCGACCGTGGGCGGTATTTGCCGTGAATATCTTCCTGATGTGGGGGGCGTTCTTCTTCCAGACCGGGGCGCTGGTCTATTTCTTTAACTACTACGTGGGGGACGTCAATATCACGGCAGTGGCTGCCGGGATCTCCACGTTTGTACCGTTGCTGGGGACGTTGACCGTGCCGTTACTCGCTGCGCGGATGAAAAAATGTCACGTCTATCTGCTGTCCAGTGCCATCAATGTACTGGGAATGCTGGTGATGATCGTGGCAGATACGTATGTCACGGGTCTGCTGATGGGGGCCACCATCCTCTCCATTGGCGCCGGGCAGCGAACCGCTATCTACTTCTCCATGCAGGCCGATCCGGTGGATTACGGTGAATGGAAAACCGGGATTAATACCGCCGGGATACTCACCTCCGTGAACGGCTTCCTCGGCAAAGTGGCGATGGCGGGCGCCGGAGCGATAACGGGTATCCTGTTGTCACTGGGTGGCTACCATGCCAACCATGCGCAGAGCACAGAGGCGCTGCTGGCGATTAAAACCTGCTATCTGTATATCCCGCTGGTGCTGATTATTCTGTCGATGATCTGGATGGGGAAATATTACCGACTGGACAACGACTACGAGAATATCCGCGCGGAATTAGCGCGCCGTAAAGCCTCGTCTGCCACTGAGACCTCACCTTCAGACCCGGATTCGCTGCCAACCCCGCAGCACTGATCACCTTCAAACAGGAACGGATAATGCGTAAAAGTCCTCTTTACGTGGCGCTCTGCTGCGCGCTATTGAGCTGCCCGATGGCTCAAGCCGCCACAGGATTGACCATAGAACAACGCCTGGCACTGCTGGAGCAGCGGCTGGAAAAAACGGAAGCAGAGGCCAGCAGTGCACGCCTCAGCGCGCAGCAGGCGAGTGAAAAAATGGCCCAGGCTGAGGCGCGCGCCGTGCGTGCAGAGCGTCAGCTGGCAGCGGCACAGCCGGCAGCATCGCCTGCTGCCCCAGCGGTAGCGGCCACTGAGAAAGACAATGGGTTTGAGTTTTCCGGCTATGCCCGTTCCGGCGCATTGCTGAGCGGCAGCGGACGCGGTGCTCACGGCGGGCCGGGAGTTTCTCCCGCCAGTTCTATCGGCGGCGACGCGCATATTGGCCGTCTGGGCAACGAGAAAGACAACTATGTTGAGCTGAGTTTCATTAAGAACATGACGTTTAACGATGGCTCCTGGGCCAGATTTAAAACTATGCTGGCCGACGGCGCGAATAATCCCGATCCGTGGGTACAGGATAATGACAGCCACCATCTGAATATTCGTCAGCTGTATGTGGAAATGGGTAGCCTTGCCGATTTCGGTGGCCCGCTAAAAAATGCCACGCTGTGGGCCGGTAAACGCTTCGATCGCGATAATTTCGATATCCACTTTACCGACAGCGATATTGTCTTTCTGGGGGGCACGGGCGGTGGGATAAATGACGTGCAGTGGACGCCGGGCTTCCACAGTAATTTCTCACTGTATGCGCGTAATTTTGGCGATCTCGGCAGCGACCGTTACAACGACAACGATGTGCAGAACGTGATGCTGACGGCCAACAACTACTGGGGCAATCTGCAATGGATGCTGACGGGAATGAGTGCGCAAGGCAACGATGACCTGCAAGACAACACCTCGACCACCGGCAGCTATGCCACCCGCAGCGATAACACGGCCAAAAATGGTGCCTATACCATGCTGGCCTGGCATGATAAACAGCGTTTTTATGGTCTGCTGCCCGGCACATCAGAGAGTGCGTTGCAATATGGTCGCGGCCTGGGGGCTGAAGCACGGCAACCGGGAAGTGATGGAGATTTGACGCGTAATGCACAGTCTCTGCGCTTCGCCTCTTACGGTATTGTGCCGCTGAGTGAACGCTGGGAACTGGCACCGTCAGTGATTGCCCAGCACAGTGAAGACCGTTATCGCGAGGGGGATCGCTATGACTGGGCAACGTTCAATCTGCGTGCTTCACAGGCTATCAGCCGCAACGTTGCGCTGCTGTATGAAGCGTCCTGGCAGTATATGGATCTCGACCCTAATGGCAGAAGCTATCGCAGTGATGGCGCGCTGAATCAATACCAGGCTGTGAAAGGGGACTTTTACAAGCTGACGTTTGCCCCGACCTTTAAGGTGGGGGAGGTGTTTGATATTAAGGCGCGGCCGGAAATCCGTTTCTTCGTGACGTATATGAACTGGTCGAAGGATCTGGATCGGTATGCAGTGAATGATGATTTTGGCAGCGCCGGATTTAGTGCAGGAGGGAACTGGAGTTTTGGCGTGCAGAGTGAAATCTGGTTCTGAGTGAGGCTGGCGGTCCGCAGAATGCGGACCGCCAGGGTAATCAGTGCCCCATCGGGACATTAAACGACTCGGTGTTTTTATCACCTGCCTTAGTGCCCAGCAGTTCTGATTCATCCACGTTGACATTGAACTGTTTCAGGACCAGACCGTGAATTTTCTCCAGCGACACGCCAGCCGTCTCTGGCAGATAGCGGAAGGTAAAGAAGTACATACCCAGCGAGAAAATCGCGAACAGCAGCAGCGGGAAGCCACCGTGGAACACGTCCAGCAAGAAGGCGTTACTGTTTAAAATCGGGAAGGTGGTGCTGATGATAAAGTTAGCCATCGACATCATGCAGATGGAGATACCGACGCACACCGAACGGATTTCCGTCGGGAAAATCTCACCCAGCACGGTCCAGACGATCTGGCCCCATGAAATACCGAAGAACACCATGTAAGCGAACAGGCCGACCACGGCCAGCAGGCCAGGCAACTGATAATAGAAGGCGACAAACGAGTAGGTCAGAAACACGCTGGAGGCGATGGCACCCATCAGCAGCAGCTTGCGGCGTCCCACCCGGTCAATCAATGACATCCCGATCAACACCCCGACCAGTTGACAAACGGACAGCCAGAAGGTCACCAGCAGCGCACTGTCGGTGCTGGACGAGACGTTTTTCAGCAGGGACGGGCCAAAGTACTGGATCACGTTAATACCGCTAATCTGATTACCAATGGCCAGACCGATACCGATCACCAGTAAAGGCACCGTGGTTTTATCAAGACGGAATTTGGTTTTATGCTGATTCGCTGCCTGGTGGCTGAAGGAGCGTTTGATCTCACTAAACACGGTTTCAGCATGTTCTTTATTCGAGATTTTAGTCAGTGTGTCCAGGGCGGCTTTATCGCGTCCTTTCAGCACGTTCCAGCGCGGTGACTCAGGAATAAACAGAATGCAGAACAGGAACAGCGCGCAGGGGATCAGCGCCGTGGCGAGGATGTAGCGCCAGCCCATATCGATCATCGCTTCCGGCGCCATGGATTTATTAATAAAGAAGTTGGTTAACAGCACGACGGACTGGCCGCCAACACAGCAGACAGCGTAGAGCGCTGAGGTGCGTCCGCGAAACTTTGACGGTGACAGCTCGGCCAGATAGATAGGGGAGATCACCGATGCCAGCCCAATCGCCAGCCCGCCCAGCATGCGCATAATCACGAAGGTAGTGAAGTTGTGCGCCACCACGGTGCCTGCCACCGACACGGTGAAGATAAAGGCGGTGATCGCCAGTGAGTTTTTGCGGCCCAGCTTATCGCTGAGTTTAGGGGCGATGAAACAACCGATCAGGCTGCCGAGCAGAATGTTTGACACCGCCCAGCCGGTTTCGCTGGGGGAGAGTTGGAAATAGTCACTCAGTGGTTCGATAGCACCGGAGATCACCGAGGAGTCATACCCCAAAAGCAGCCCACCAAATGCCGCCACCGTGCAACAGAGCATTACGTACTTCATATTATAACGCGTTTGCCTGGTATCCATTTTTTAACCCTTTTCAAAGCTGGCCACAGAGCGGCCTGTCACGATGGGACTGCGATTCCCATCTCGTTTTATTTGTTAACTCAGTGGAATGTATGTTCTATTCGGTACGTATTGAATTGAATATTTCGAAATCTGTGAGCGGGTTAAAACTATTTAAGCGATTGTTGCACTGAGCGGTGATTTTGGTGTGAGATAAACAGGTTTCATTACCCCTGGTTATGAAATGGTGGCGGGTGAAAAGTAAAAACTGAATTTAATCAGTGATATGAAAAATGGCGTTGGATGGGTATTATGACAAAATCGGCGCGTTGGGGAGGGGGTAAACCGTTTTTTTTCAGTGGAAATACGATCAAAACGGCCCATTTAACGGATTGAATTTTTCAAATAAGGGTTTTTTTCGTACTGCATGGAATTTACATTCTAATTGTTGATCTAAGCCGGTATGGATCCCGAGGGCGGTTAGTGTGCTCTCAATGACCATGGAAAAATATCGGCAAGCGGGTGAATACAGGACAGGGGTAGGCGCGATCAGCCGGATTCTCTGAGCACCAGTTCGCCCGAAACGACAATACGCTGAGGCGGCAGGTCGCTTTGCTGGATTTTACGCAGGATCAGCGCAGCGGCCTGTCGGCCTGTTTCATCACTGGCAGAAGAGACGTAAGTAAAGGAGGGGGAGCTGAGGTTAATCTGCAACATATCTTCAAAGCCTAGCAGCGACACCTGCTGAGTCAGAAATACATCTTTCCCGACGGTACGACCCACCTGATGGATGCCGTTCAGGCAGCCAATAATGGCATGTGATGAGTGGCACAGCAGGGCGGTGATCTTATTATTGCTTTCCAGCAAGCGCCGGGTGGCCAGGCGGGCCGCATTCGTCTCTTCCAGGCAGGAAGGCGTCAATTCTTCTTTATAAGGTAAGCCGTAATGCTGCAACGCCATGCGGTAACCGGCCAGACGCTGAGCGCGGATCTGACAGCGCTCTTCCCCGCCAATATACGCAATATTACGATGCCCACGCTCAATCAGATAGCGTGTGGCCTGGGCCGCGGCCTGGCGGTTGTCCCGCATCACCAGATCGTACTGACCTTCGATCATTGCCTGAGAAACGGTGACCAGCGGCAGTGAGCAGTGGCGAATGGGACCCGGTAAGGTGAGCCGCGTGGCATCATTCGTGAGATAAATAACACCTGCCACCCCCTGGCGGCTGAAGGACAACAGACACTGGACCAGGCGATCTTCATCATCCTGAGGATGAGCAAGAAACACCATATAACCCTGCTGCTCCAGCGCCTGTACAATGCTGGTGATCACCTTAAGGTTAAAGGTATCACTAAAGTCACGCACGATCAGACCAATCAGATTTGAGGTATTAGAGCGCAGGTTAGCGGCGGCAACGTTATGTACGTAGCCCAGTTCAGTGATGGCCTCTTTTACCTTTTCAATGGTTTGCGCTGAAATCTTCCCTTTTTGACGGAGTACCAGCGACACCGTGGAGACGGAAACTCCCGCCAGTTTTGCCACATCAATGATGCTGACCTTCTTCATTGCAATCCTTGTAAAAAACGCGTCTCCCGTAGCATACAGGAGACGACGATTTGTGCCAGTTACCGCCCGGTCAGCTGCGTCATTTGCTGAGCGATAAACTGCGCCCGGGCACCAAAGATAACCTGAATGCCGTTATCCCCGACGAACACCACGCCGCGTGCGCCCAGATGATACAGCCCGTCTTTATCAACCAGTTCGCTGTCTTCAACTTCCAGTCGCAGTCGTGTGATACAGGCACCCACGCTGCCAATATTTTTGTTGCCTCCCAGCAGACCGACGATCTCTGTCGCCAGCTCGATATCGCTTTTATCTCCGGCGTTAGCGGTGATATCGGCGCGGCCCGGTGTTTTAACGTCCAGACGGCGGATAACAAAACGGAACACCACGTAGTAGATCACTGCCATCGGCACACCGACGATCACGGCGCTGAGGAAGTTGGTCTGGAAGCCATTAAAGGAAGGCAGAATACCGAATGAGATATAGTCAATCAGCCCGGCCGAGAACGATTTGGCGATATGTGCGTGCAGCAGGTACATACACATATAAGAAAGGCCCGCCATAACGGCGTTAAACACATAGAGGATCGGGGCGACGAAGATAAAGGTAAATTCTACCGGTTCGGTAATGCCGGTCAGGAAGCAGGTCAGGGCGGCAGAGAACAGAATACCGGCGGCAATTTTTTTGTTTTTGGTATTAGCTTCATGGTACATCGCCAGACAGGCGGCGGGCAGAGCGAACAGCATCAGCGGGAATTCCCCCTGCATAAACTTACCGGCGTTCTGATAGCTGTCGCTGCTAAAGGACTTGGTGCCTTCTTCCAGCATCTTGAACCAGATGGTCTGATCGCCGTGGATAAGCTGCCCGGCCTGGGTGGTGTAGTCCCCAAAGGAGTACCAGAAAGACGGATACCAGATATGGTGCAGTCCCAGTGGGATCAGCGCACGCTCAACCAGACCAAAGATAAAGGTCGACAGCGCCTGATTATCCCCATTGACCACAATCGACAGGGCATCAATGCCCGCCTGGATATGTTGCCAGATATACGGCAAGACCAGGCCGAGCAGGAAAGAGAGGAACGCTGTGGCGATAGCGACAAAACGCTTGCCGGAGAAGAAACCGAGAAATTCAGGCAGTTGTAAGGTGTGAAAACGGTTGAAGCACCATGCCGCGAGGACGCCGCATATCAGGCCGCCGAACACCCCCATCTGTAATGTCGGGATGCCGATCACCATCGCGTACTTACCGCCACTGGCGGCCATTTCCGGTGTAATGTGCATCACGGTACCAATCGTCATATTGGTAATCAGCACGGAAACGGTGGCGGCCAGCGCCGCGATACCGGATTCAGAAGCCAGACCGACAGCCGAACCGACCGCAAACAGTAGCGGTAAGTTATCGAAGATGACCCCACCGGCATTCATCATCAGCGGCAGATGGAATTTATCCCCGAAGGCCAGTAACAACCCTGCTGCGGGCAGCAGTGAAATGGGCAGCATCAGCGCGCGGCCTATCATCGACAGTTTTGAAAGCGATTTAACGAACCCGGTAAAAAAACGCATGGTGTCTCCTGCTGGGACAGAGTTTTAAGTATGAGTGTGCGTAATTAAAATCAGTAGAACGTTTTAGTAGAACGTTCTACCTATAGTTATGTAGTGTGTTTATTTCCGCAACGAAAATGTCACACCGGGTCAGATCAAATTGTTATTTTATGACGCAGCTCTGAAAGCTGCTGCGTCAGGCAGGAGGCAAAAGGACATTATCAGGAAAGGAAACGGCGTTAGCGTCGGGCCATCTGTACAGCGATGGCAATCGAACTGAGGGCGATCACCACCAGAAAGCCCCCCACCGCAATCATTGAACTAAAGCCAAACTGGTTAAATAGCAGCAAGCCGGCGATGCCGCCCGACAGGAATGAGAGGATGGTGATCAGGTGGGTAATAAACTGTTTGCGCTGAACGTTGACCTCTTTTGACGGGTCGCGACGAAACAGGGTTGCCAGCAAAGAACCCAGCGCAATGCCAGCGTCCGTCAGCGTGCCGGTGATATGCGTTGAGCGCACACGGCCATTTGATAGCTGCGTAGAGGTGGCGTTGTGGATCCCCATTAAAAAGCCGAGAAACACCAGCACCTCACGGTTATTGCCGGAAGAGTAGAACAACAGTTCAAACGCCGACATCATCATCAACAATACCCCTTCAGTCAGCAGGATAAGGCTGAAGATGGTGCGGATATTATTTCTGATACCGACGATCACCATCATGCGGGCGGTGACGCAGCCGGTCACAAAAGCAGTAATGATGGCGAGGAGAAAGGTCAGGTCGCGGATATCAACGCGGGAGATTTCAGTCGAGAGCTGGGAGGTGTTACCGGACATGTGCGAAGGGAAGACGCCGAACGCGCCCAGTGCCATGGCATTGAGTAGCCCGGCGCTGGTGGCCAGCACCAGGGCCAGATAGCGGTCTTCCGTGTGACGGCGTTCACGCTTTCGTTTGATCATCATGTTTAACATTATCGCCCCTTATTCTGCATGCTGGCGCTTCAGTCTGACTGATGGCCGGGTAATTAAGGCAATGTAGCGCATTGGTGTGGAATGTGTTGGCAGGATGAACCCGCTGCCTGATATTCCAGACAGGTCTGATGCTGATTCTGTGGTTACCCATACTTAGTTCAATTTCTGTCAATAAAACCCCGGTATTTTGGTGGAAGAATCCTATTCTTAATTCTGCACTCTCGCACAGGGCGATCGGCTGTGAGCAGGGACACATCTGGCGTAATTTCCGGTAAAATTCCCGCTGATTTGTCCGCCAGCCCTGCAGATTTTTTGTTGATCTGCCGATAGTAATGAAGGAATGGAATTCACATTGTCAGGGGGAGGCCGGATGATCATCAGTATTGCGGTGAATGAACTGCAAACGGGGATGTATTTATACAAGCTGGATGTGTTCTGGCTTAAGCACCCGTTGGTACATAATGAGATGCTGCTGTCTGACGCCGTACACATCCATGCCATCCAGCAAAGCGATGTTCGTGAGGTGTGGATCGATCTGTCCCGTGGCCGAGGCCCTGAGGTGAAAATCCGCGAAGGGGCACCGTTGACACAACCGATTGCAGAGGTTCCCGCTGTTTACGAACCGCAGTCTGTTGCTGAAGATGCCGTCGTGACGATGCAGAGTGAAATGGCACAGGCAAATAAAATCTGCCTCGCGGCAAAAGGCCCGGTGATGGCGATGTTCAGCGATGCGCGGTTGGGTAAAACCATTGATGCTGAGAGTACCGTCCCGCTGGTGAATGATATCGCCGGATCGCTCAACCGCCATCCGGCGGCATTGCTCAGCGTGGTGCGTCTGAAATCCCATGATGATTACACGTATCTTCACTCCGTGGCTGTCTGTGCACTGATGCTGTCGCTGGCATCACAGCTGGAGCTGGACGAGGCGCAGGCGAAACGCGCCGGGATGGCGGGGCTGCTGCATGATGTGGGCAAAGCGGCGATACCGCTGGCGATCCTCAACAAACCTGGCAAGCTGACGGATGAAGAGTTCGATATCATGAAATTCCATCCGGTGGCGGGGGCGGAGATCCTGCGTCTGAGCGGAGCCGATGACGATTTGCAGGATGTGGCATTACACCATCACGAGAAAGTGAATGGCAGCGGTTATCCGCACGGGCTGCGCGCCAATGGCATCTCGTTGTTATCGCGTATGGCGGCCATCTGTGATGTCTACGATGCCGTCACTTCCGAACGTCCTTATAAAGCAGGCTGGAACCCGGCCAGTGCGATGCACCAGATGGCGAACTGGCCTGGGCACTTCGACCGCAAACTGCTGTATGCCTTTGTCAAAGCGGTGGGCATCTATCCCGTTGGCTCACTGGTGCGCCTGTCGTCAGGCCGTCTTGGGGTGGTGATTGAACCCGGAGACCATTCGCTGCTGCAACCCAAAGTCTGCGTTTTCTTCTCACTGAATAGCGGAAAACGACTGACGCCGCACGTCATTGACCTGGCCAGTCTGCACTGTGAAGACAACATCGTGGGACCCGAAGAGGTAAACCGCTGGCCGGAGTTAGATGTGAATTCTCTGTGGCAGCAGCCTGTTAGCGCCTGATTTCTGGCGGGATCTGGAAACCCCGCTATACTTTAGTCTGATGTTGTCTGCACTGAGGGCCGACGCATGAGATTTCCTGCCCTCGACCACGTCTGACGACAGGTCCCGTTTACCCCGTTCGTCAGGCTACGCTGTCCCCCTCATTGTCAGCAGCATCTTCTGAAACCCTAACTCAGGAGGAATGTGTGACAACGCAAACAGATTTCGTTCCCCCACTCCAGGCAGATACCCGCTACGCCTTTTTCTTTGATGTGGACGGCACCCTGGCAGCGATTAAGCCGCGGCCCGATGAGGTTTCTATTCCGGCGCAGGCGCTGGACGATCTCAAACGGCTGGCACATCGCTGCGAGGGGGCCGTGGCACTGATCTCCGGTCGGCCAATTGATCAACTGGATGCGCTGGCGTCTCCGCTCGTGTTGCCGATGGCTGGCGTACACGGCGCGGAACGACGTGACAGCGAAGGGCATATCACGCGCATCTCTCTCGACCCCGACACCGTCAGGACGCTCAATCGTGAACTGACCTCGGCGCTCGCCGCACTGCCAGGCACCACGCTGGAAAGTAAAGGCATGGCGTTTGCCCTGCACTATCGTCAGGCAGCAGAGCATCAGCATGCGGTGGAACAGTTGGCGGAAGCCTGTGTTGCGCGCTTCCCGGAACTGGTGCAGCAACCCGGCAAGTGTGTGGTGGAGCTGAAACCCCGGGGCGTAAACAAAGGCGCCGCCATTGATGATTTTATGCAGCAGCCTCCGTTCGCCGGGCGTGTCCCGGTGTTTCTCGGAGATGATTTGACCGATGAGGCAGGGTTTACCACGGTCAATGCCCTGGACGGCATTTCCATTAAAGTCGGTGCCGGCCCCAGCAACGCGCGGGGACATCTCAGTGATGTTGCTGCCGTTTATGTCTGGCTGGAACAGGCACGATTAAAACTAGATGAAGACGTTTTAACGTCAGAAAGGAGTTAAGGTTATGAGTCGCTTAGTTGTTGTATCTAACCGTATTGCCATCCCGGATGGCAGTAAGGCCAGTGCAGGGGGGCTCACCGTCGGGATTGTCGATGCGCTGAAATCCACAGGAGGCGTCTGGTATGGCTGGAATGGAGACATTAATGAAATCGGTGAGGATGATGACGAACTCAACATGCTTGAGCAGGATGGCATCACTTACGCCTCCTTTGGTCTGAACCAGAACGATTATGACCTTTATTACCTTCAGTTCTCGAATGCCGTACTGTGGCCTGCCTTTCATTACCGCCTTGACCTGGTGAATTTCCAGCGCGAAGCGTGGGAGGGTTATCGTCGCGTGAACACTCAGCTGGCGCAGCGTTTAAAGCCGCTATTGAAAGAAGACGATGTGCTGTGGATCCATGATTACCATCTGCTGCCGTTTGCCGCTGAGCTGCGTAAGCTGGGCATTAATAATCGCATTGGTTTCTTCCTGCATATCCCGTTCCCAACGCCGGAAATCTTCAACGCGCTGCCCCCTCATGCCGATTTGCTGGAGATGATGTGCGATTACGATCTGCTGGGCTTCCAGACAGAAAGCGACCGCATCGCGTTTCTGGAGTGTGTGTCACTGCTGACTCCGCTGTCCACCCAGGGGAAATCGCATCGTGCGTTTGGTAACCGGTTCTCCACCGAAGTTTATCCGATAGGGATTGAGCCAGACAGTATCAAAGAGATGGCTGAAGGCCCGCTACCACCGAAAATGGTGGCCATGAAAAAAGATTTAGGTGATGCGCAGAACATCATTGCCTGTGAGCGGCTCGACTATTCGAAAGGATTGCCGGAGCGTTTTCTCGCCTATGAGGCGCTGCTGGAAAACTACCCACAGCATCATGGGAAAATCCGCTACTCACAGATTGCGCCGACTTCGCGCGGTGATGTGCAGGCCTATCAGGACATTCGCCACCAGCTGGAAACGGAAGCAGGGCGCATCAATGGTAAGTATGGCACGCTGGGCTGGACGCCTCTCTACTACCTGAACCAGCATTTTGACCGCCGACTGCTGATGAA
This sequence comes from Erwinia sp. MYb416, assembly GCF_037479575.1. Taxonomy (NCBI): domain Bacteria; kingdom Pseudomonadati; phylum Pseudomonadota; class Gammaproteobacteria; order Enterobacterales; family Erwiniaceae; genus Erwinia; species Erwinia sp. MYb416. The sequence goes on along the minus strand of NZ_JBBGYT010000439.1, from coordinate 89,026 downwards.
GATATTCCGTCTGACGGATATCGGCCTCGTGACGCCGTTGCGTGATGGCATGAACCTGGTGGCGAAAGAATATGTGGCGGCACAGGACCCGGATGATCCCGGCGTGCTGGTGCTGTCACGCTTCGCCGGGGCGGCCAATGAACTCACATCAGCCCTGATCGTCAATCCTTACGATCGGGATGAGGTTGCTGCCGCACTGAATCAGGCGATGACCATGTCGCGGACGGAGCGAATATCGCGCTACAACGACATGATGACTGTACTGCGCCAAAACGACATCACCCACTGGCGTGAGAGCTACCTGAAAGATCTGCGGGCGTTGCCGCAGGAAGGGCGGGTGCAGGAAAAGGAGAGTAATGTGGCCGCCTTTCCCAAACTCGCCTGATAAGACGGTCCAGCCTAAATAAGAACGGTTCGTAACAGGGGGCGATGCCCCCTGATTTTATGGCCCCCGCTTAACCATTCCCGATCACCACATCGCTATTTATGCGGTTAATTGTGGAAAAAACACCCATCCGGCCCATAGAAACTAAAAAAAATCCACTTTTCACTAAAGAAAGTTGGTCTTTTGTCGATACTCATAGGGTAATTCCTAAAACTCCCGCCAAAACATTCATATCACTTATGTAACGCTTGTTTACATCTGCTGTCACAGGCTGAACGTAAGGGGTTGACTGCTTACAAAGCATTATCACTTCCTGTAAAAAACCTGCGCTATGTCACATTTTTGACTTCATGTAGCGGTCAGATATTCACCGTGAGTAACTAACCATACTCGTCTGCTTCACTGTCTTTTCTGGCATTAAATCCTGTTTATTTTATTTATTGCGAGATTAATACTCGGTGTTTGCCGCTTCGTCTCAGCCGGTTCGCTTTAATATACCAATTAGTCCGCTTTTGGACTGGTGATGGTTACTCACGGTGTGAAATTTACAAAAAATGACCGAAATGGTTAGTTAGTGAGCTAATCAACAGTATTGCTGATGGGTTTTTGGGAAGTATTTGCCTTAAAAATGTGATCTACGTCACACTTTATCTAAAATTCGGCTGGCTTCTCGTTGTATCCCACGAATAGAGGGGATAGAGTTGCCTTGTTTTCGGAATAGTCTTAAAAGAATGTAACAAGAAGTCACGGACGGGGTCAGGGAAGAGAGGGCTCAGGAAAGGCCACTGGCAAAATGAATTCATGATTATTTCCTGGCTTGGTTTGCCGAAAAACAAGACAGCTTATTTATACGTTTGGCGTTTGCCACTAAATTTTTTGCCATCTTTAGATTTACCAACCAGCAACCATGGTAGCGGCCTCAGCCGCACACGTTAAAAGTAGTGTCAGTCAGGATGGAAAAAAAATGGGTACATCAGAATTACTCAAACATATTTACGACATCAACTTGTCATATTTATTGCTCGCACAACGTTTAATTAACCAGGAAAAAGCTTCAGCAATGTTCCGTCTGGGCATCGATGAGCCAATGGCCGATGCGCTTGCAGGATTAACATTGCCCGAAATGGTTAAGCTGGCCGAAACCAATCAATTGGTGTGTCAGTTCCGTTTCAACGATCACAAGTCAATCAGCCGTCTCACTCAGGAATCTCGCGTGGACGACTTACAACAGATCCATACAGGCATCTTGTTATCTAGTCGTTTATTACGTGATGTCTCGAAAGATGATGAGACACCGAAAAAGAGAGTGGCGAGCTAATGGCTGAGAAAAGTATTGTTCAGGAAGCGCGCGATATTCAGCTGGCGATGGAACTCATCACTCTGGGTGCACGCTTACAAATGTTAGAAAGCGAAACGCAGCTGAGTCGCGGTCGCTTAATTAAGTTGTATAAAGAGTTGCGCGGTAGCCCACCGCCAAAAGGCATGCTGCCGTTTTCTACCGATTGGTTCATGACCTGGGAGCAGAATATCCATGCTTCCATGTTTTGTAATGCCTGGCAGTTTATGGTGAAAAGCGGGTTGTGTACGGGTGTGGAAGCGGTGATCAAAGCTTACCGTCTCTATCTCGAACAGTGCCCGCAACAGGACGAGGGCCCGCTGTTGGCGCTGACACGCGCCTGGACCCTGGTCCGGTTTGTTGAAAGTGGCATGCTGGAATTAACCGGTTGCAAATGCTGCGGCGGAAGCTTTATTAACCATGCGCATCAGCCCGTGGGTAGCTTCACTTGCAGCCTGTGCCAACCGCCATCTCGAGCGGTAAAAAGACGTAAACTTATCGCAGAAGTTGCCGATAACAATTCACAACTGCTGGATGAACAGGTTAAACAAGCCGTTTAATAGTGTTCGCCACGTGGAGTGAATCCAGCAGCGGTCTTTGACCGCTGCTTTTTTTTTGCCCCACGTCTGGTGTTCCCCCTGTTTATTCTGGCTCCCTTCCACCCACACGTTTGCAGCGTAAGGATTATTTGTGCTGATTATATTGGGTTACATCCTTGTCCTCGGGTCGGTGTTAGGCGGCTTCGCAATGGTTGGCGGCCATCTTGGCGCATTATACCAACCCTCAGAAGTGCTGATTATTGTCGGTTCCGGTGTCGGTGCGTTTATCGTTGGTAACAACGGTAAGGCGATTAAAGCGACATTGAAATCGCTACCGTTGCTGATGCGTGGCGCGAAATACAATAAAGCCGTTTATATGGATTTGATGGCGCTGCTGTATCGCCTGATGGCTAAATCGCGCCAGCAGGGGATGCTGTCGCTGGAGCGCGATATCGAAAATCCGCAGGAAAGTGAGATTTTTGCTAATTACCCGCGCATTCTTGCCGATAAAAGATTAGTGGATTTTATTACCGACTATTTACGCCTGATGGTCAGCGGCAATATGAATGCCTTTGAGATCGAAGCGTTGATGGACGAAGAGATTGAAACCTACGAACACGAGTGTGATGTCCCGGCAACGGCACTGGCGACGATGGGTGACTCACTTCCGGCATTCGGTATCGTTGCAGCGGTAATGGGGGTTATTCATACCCTGGCTTCTGCAGACCGACCTGCGGCGGAACTGGGTGCGCTGATCGCCAACGCGATGGTGGGAACCTTCCTCGGTATTTTGTTAGCGTACGGTTTTATCTCTCCACTGGCGGGTGTATTACGCCAGAAGTGTGCAGAGAACACCAAAATGATGCAGTGCATTAAAGTCACGCTGCTTTCCAGCCTCAACGGTTATGCCCCGCAGATTGCGGTGGAGTTTGGTCGTAAGACGTTGTACTCAACCGACCGACCGTCGTTTACCGAGCTGGAAGAGCATGTGCGTAATGCTAAATCCAATAAGCAGACTTCGGACCAAGACGCATGAAGCATAACAATCACCCCATTGTGCTGGTAAAGCGGAAAAAGTCGAATAAGCATGCCGGCTCGCACGGTTCATGGAAAATCGCCTACGCCGACTTTATGACGGCAATGATGGCCTTTTTTATGGTGATGTGGCTGATTTCAATCTCGAGTCCTCAACAATTGATTCAGATTGCCGATTACTTTAAAACGCCGCTGAAAGTGGCGTTAACCGGCGGGCAGCGCAGCAGCGATAGCTCAAGCCCGATTCCTGGCGGTGGCCAGGACCCGACGGAAAAAATCGGTGAAGTCCATAAAGTGGTGGATATGGATGCGCAGAAACGCAAGCTGGAAGAGATTCGTCTGAACCGCCTGCGGGAGAAGCTGGACCAGCTGATTGAAGCTGACCCGCGACTGCGTGCTCTGCGTCCGCACCTGATTATTAACATGGTGGAAGAGGGGCTGCGTATTCAGATCATCGACAGCCAGAATCGACCCATGTTTAAAACCGGTAGCGCTGAGGTTGAACCTTATATGCGCGATATTTTGCGCGCTATTGCCCCGATTCTGAATGATATTCCGAACCGGATCAGCCTGGCGGGCCATACCGATGATTTCCAGTATGCCGGGGGCGACCGTGGCTACAGTAACTGGGAACTCTCTGCCGACCGCGCCAATGCATCACGGCGTGAGCTGGTACTGGGAGGACTGGACGGTGGCAAGATGCTGCGCGTGGTGGGCATGTCTGACACCATGAAACTAAAGAATCGCGGCGGAAACGATTCGGTGAATCGACGTATCAGTCTGCTGGTGTTAAATCATGACACCGAAACGCAGATCGAGCGTGAAAACGCCGAAAGTGATGCGGTGCAGATTAACGATGCAAGTAGCCTTAAAGAGATAGCGGCGCCGGAAGTTCCTTCCACAGCCACCAAAAACCAAGACCCTCAACACCCACAGGCTGAGTCTGTCAGTACCCAGGCGCCGGTAACTTCGTTACCTGCTGCTCCGGCACCGACGACCCAGACCGATCGCGACTCACAGCCGAGGTGATACCGTGAGCATGGATATCAGCGACTTTTACCAGACGTTCTTTGATGAAGCCGACGAATTGTTGGCGGACATGGAACAACACCTGTTGGGTCTTGACCCGCAGGAACCAGATTCGGAACAGCTTAATGCTATCTTCCGGGCTGCCCATTCGATTAAAGGCGGGGCGGGTACTTTTGGTTTCACTGTGTTACAGGAAACCACGCATATTCTGGAAAATATTCTCGACGGTGCGCGCCGCGGCGAAATGCAGCTCAGTACCGATATCATCAACCTGTTTTTGGAAACCAAAGATATTATGCAGGAACAGCTAGATGCGTATAAAACCGCCTCGGAACCCGACGCCGCGACGTTTGCATACATTTGTCAGGCCTTACGTCAGCTCGCGCTGGAAGCCAAAGGCGAAGCACCGGTCACCGACATCGCACCTGTTGCAGCGGGCGGTACGCCTTCCGTAGTGGCCAGCGGTCTGCGCATTAAACTGACCGGGTTGAAAACCAACGAAGCCGATCTGATGCTGGAAGAGCTGGGTAACCTGGGCACGGTTTCCGATGCGGTAAAAGGTGATGATTCACTGGAAGCCACACTCGACTCCTCTGTTGGTAAAGACGATATCGTTGCCGTGTTGTGCTTCGTTATCGACGAGTCGCAGATCCACTTCCCGCAGGCTGATGTGGTGGATATTGCCAGCGCCATGACGGAAGCGCCTGTGGTTGAGGCCGTGGCGGATGCTGAAGCTGACGTCGCTGCAGAGCCTGAACTGGCCAGTGTCAGCGACATTGTGCAGTTGAAGCGTGAGCCGGCGAAAAAAGTCGCTAATCCAAAAGTTAACGAATCCACCAGTATCCGTGTGGCGGTAGAGAAGGTCGATCAGTTGATCAACCTGGTTGGCGAACTGGTGATTACCCAGTCAATGCTGGCCCAGCGCTCCGGTGAACTTGACCCGGTTAACCACGGCGACCTGCTCAACAGCATGGGGCAGTTGGAACGTAACGCCCGTGACTTGCAAGAGTCGGTGATGTCGATTCGTATGATGCCGATGGAATACGTCTTCAGCCGCTTCCCACGCCTGGTGCGTGACCTGGCCAGTAAGCTGGGTAAAGAAGTTGAACTGACCCTGATGGGCAGCTCGACCGAACTGGATAAGAGCCTGATCGAACGTATCATTGACCCGTTAACGCACCTGGTGCGTAACAGCCTTGACCACGGTATCGAAACCCCTGACAAACGCCAGGCGGTAGGCAAACATGCGATCGGTAACCTGACGCTGTCTGCGGAACATCAGGGCGGCAACATCTGCATCGAAGTCACCGATGATGGTGCCGGTCTCAACCGTGAACGTATTCTGGCGAAAGCCTTGTCTTCTGGCCTGCCGGTCAGCGAATCCATGAGCGACGAAGAGGTCGGCATGCTGATCTTCGCCCCAGGCTTCTCAACCGCTGAGCAGGTGACGGATGTTTCCGGCCGTGGCGTTGGTATGGACGTGGTGAAACGTAATATCCAGGAAATGGGTGGACACGTTGAAATTTCGTCTAAACAGGGCAAGGGCACCACAATCCGTATCCTGCTGCCACTGACGCTGGCTATCCTCGATGGGATGTCAGTGCGCGTGGCGAACGAAGTGTTTATCCTGCCGCTGAATGCGGTCATGGAATCACTGCAACCGCTGGCAGACGACCTGAAAGCACTGGCAGGCGGCGAACGCGTGCTGGAAGTGCGTGGCGAGTATCTGCCACTGGTTGAGCTGTGGAACGTCTTTGAGGTCCAGGGGGCCAAAACCGAAGCCACGCAGGGGATTGTTGTCATCCTGCAAAGCGCCGGAAAACGTTACGCGCTGCTGGTTGATCAACTGATTGGTCAGCACCAGGTGGTAGTGAAAAACCTGGAAAGCAACTATCGCAAAGTGCCGGGCATCTCTGCTGCCACCATCCTTGGCGATGGCAGTGTAGCGCTGATCGTCGATGTCTCAGCACTGCAGTCTCTGAACCGTGAAAAGCGTGTGGCGGGAGCCGCAGCCTGACAATAACTGATTAAGGGTAGAATTATGACTGGAATGGCCACTGTCACTAAACTCGCCGGCGAAACCGTGGGTCAGGAGTTCCTGGTGTTTACGCTGGGTGACGAAGAGTACGGAATTGATATCCTGAAAGTTCAGGAAATCCGTGGGTACGACCAGGTGACGCGTATCGCCAACACCCCGGCGTTTATTAAAGGTGTGACTAACCTGCGTGGCGTTATTGTTCCGATTATCGATCTGCGCATCAAGTTCGCGCAGCCCGATGTCGAGTACAACGACAATACCGTGGTGATCGTTCTGAATCTGGAACAGCGCGTGGTGGGTATCGTCGTTGACGGCGTGTCTGACGTGCTGTCTCTGACGCAGGACCAAATTCGTCCTTCCCCGGAATTCGCGGTCACCATGTCGACAGAGTATCTGACAGGTCTGGGTGCACTGGGTGAGCGTATGCTGATTCTGGTCGACATCGAGAAGCTGTTAAGCAGTGAAGAGATGGCGCTGATGGATACGCTGCGTAGCGCGTAATAGCGTGTTTTTCCGCGTGTTATAAAAAGAGGCGAATCGGTGATTCGCCTCTTTTAGTTACTAAACTCCCAGCAACATAAAGATCCCCGCCTGGTAACCGATACATCCACTGTTATTCCATTTATTTCACCAAGGGTTCACTTATGTTCACGCGTATTAAAGTCGTCACCAGCCTGATTCTGGTGCTATTTATCTTCGGATTTTTACAACTGGCGGCGGGCGGCTTGTTTATAAACGCGCTCACACACGACAAAAATAGTTTTGCGGTTTCTCAAACGGCGAATGATAACGTCTCATTATTTACCGATGCGTGGGTCACGCTAAACCAGACACGTATCACCCTGAACCGCGGGATGTTGCGCATTCAGAGTGAAGCGGCGAACAGCGGCAGCAGCGCCTCTCTGTCTACGCTCAGTGCGCAGGCAAAACAGCAGCTGGTTACCGCACAACAATCTTATGATGCCTTCCTGGCGACGCCCGCAACACCAGGTGTGGATGTTGATCTGACCGAACGTCTTAAGCAGCGCTACAGCGATTACGTCACTGCGCTTGTCGCGATGACGCAGCAGATGGAAAACAAACAGCTGGATGCGATGTTCAAACAGAACATTGAAAAGAAGCAGATTGCCATGCAGGCGGTATATACCGAATGGCGTAAGGTGCAGAACCAGCTGAGCGCACAGGGTGCCGTGCAGAACCAGGAAGCCTATGAGCATATGCTGTGGACCATCGCCGCCGTGATGGCGCTGGTGATCGCACTGATTGTGCTGTGCTGGTTTGGTCTGCGTAATATTTTGATTCGTCCGTTGCAGGCGACGATTGCCCACATCCGCAGTATCGCATCGGGCGATCTGACGCAGAAAATTGTGTCAGAAGGGCGCAATGAGATGGCCCAGCTGGCGTCCAGTCTGCATGATATGCAGCAGTCGCTGGTGAAAACGGTCAGCGTGGTGCGTGACGGTTCTGATGCTATTTACACCGGTGCCAGCGAAATCGCTGCCGGAAACAATGACCTGTCATCGCGCACTGAGCAGCAGGCCTCCGCGTTGCAGGAAACGGCGGCCAGCATGGAGCAGTTGACGGCGACCGTGAAACAGAATGCCGAGAACGCCCGTCAGGCCTCTCAGCTGGCGCTCAGCGCATCAGAAACCGCGCAGAAGGGCGGTAAAGTGGTGGACGGCGTGGTGAAAACCATGAATGACATCGCCGGCAGTTCGAAGAAGATTGCCGACATTATTAGCGTGATTGACGGTATTGCCTTCCAGACCAATATCCTTGCACTGAACGCGGCAGTGGAAGCGGCACGTGCCGGTGAACAGGGCCGTGGTTTTGCCGTGGTGGCAGGAGAAGTGCGTAATCTGGCCCAGCGCAGTGCGCAGGCAGCGAAAGAAATTAAAGGGCTGATTGAAGATTCTGTTTCTCGGGTGGACAGCGGCTCTGCGCTGGTGGGTACCGCCGGGGAAACCATGACGGATATCGTCAATGCAGTGAGCCGTGTGACTGACATTATGGGTGAGATTGCCTCAGCCAGTGATGAACAGAGTCGCGGGATTGATCAGGTCGGCACGGCAGTGACAGAGATGGATCGTGTGACGCAGCAGAACGCCGCACTGGTGGAAGAGTCTGCTTCGGCGGCGGCCTCACTGGAAGATCAGGCCAGCCGTCTGACGCAGGCTGTTGCCGTGTTCCGTATTGCCCGTCAGGGCAGTGTGGCACCGGCACCGTTGAAGCGACCGGCATTGAAGGGCACTCCAGCGCGCAAGGCACCTGCCGTAGCCGCACCCGTGTCTGATTCAAACTGGGAAACGTTCTGATTTTACCGGGGTGATTTTTCGATTGCCCCGTGCTGGCCGACCGAAACAGCGGGGCGGCCACTCCCCGTCAGACGCGACGCTTTTCCTTACGGTGTTTTTTCACCTTCCACTCACCCTCACCGAAAAGTGTTAAGCCAGTGGAGTCGATAACCCGATGTGCAATTTCACCGTGCGTGGTTTTTTTGCACTGTATGCTGACGGAGCTGGCCCGCCTGATTACGCTCAACAGTTAGATTTATTCAACCCAGACTCCGGTTGTTCATGCAGCCAGTCTGTGATGGTTGATTAATACATTCAAGGTAAGATAGAACAGGTTTCTTCTTTTCTCGAAGAAAATCCAGGTCAGTTGCGACTTAATCTCTTTCAATCTTTTCATGCTGATGAATAGTGACTGGCAAATAGCTTCATCATCAAAATGGCGAAGAATAAGAAGAAAAACACGCATTCTGATGCTGTCATTATTTTTTTTCAATGGTTTAATTTTTTTAAATAATTTGTTTTTTTTGAAGAAGGTAAATACATCCTGGCTGCGAACATCCAGCGCAAAAAATGGCACATTACAGATTGATTGAAAAATAAAAACCTCCAATTCATTATTGAAAATAAGAACGATATTTTTCATGCTTAAATGGTTATTTTTTTTGGTTAATGCCAGTAAGAAATACTGAGCATCGCAAATAAAATAGCTGCTATTTTTAATAAGGTTTTCATGAGATAAGTTTTTTATCGCATGCATAATAAATTTATTTTGCAGTTGGGTGACAATTCTGGTCATTTGCTATCACATAAACCTCATAGATTGAGTGGAAATGTCGATTGGGTAATAAAGATGAGCGTTTTTTTAGCGCTGTCTGGTTATTAATAAGCACCGTCACGTTTTAGCACCACAGCGACCGTCTTAAACAAAATCACGATGTCATGCCACAGTGACCAGTTTTTGACATACCACGAATCTAAATAAACACGTATTTCGTAGTCAACGTCATTGCGACCGCTGACCTGCCATAATCCCGTCATCCCGGGTTTTGCCATCAGGTAATAGTCAACATCACCGGCATAACGACTGAGTTCATCTTCAACCACCGGGCGCGGGCCTACGAGGCTCATCTCGCCCCGCACCACGTTCCACAACTGTGGCAGCTCATCCAGGCTGGTTCTGCGGATGAATTGACCCACTTTAGTAATACGAGGATCGTTCTTGATTTTGAAATCCTTATCCCATTCGGCGCGGGCTACCGGGTCAGTGCGCAGCACTTCTGCCAGCACCTCTTTAGAATTAATCACCATAGACCGGAATTTCAGACACTTAAACTTGCGCCCATTAATGCCCACACGCTCGTGACCGTAAATTGGCAGGCCGCCGTCGCGTGCGACCATAAAGCCTAGCAACAGCAATACCGGTAACAGCAAAATGATGATTCCGAGGGCACCAACGATATCGAAGGTACGTTTCAGACAGCGTGATGTCCGCTTCGCCAGGTTGTTTTTAACCCGCAGAATCATCACCTCATGGCTGAAAATATAAGCCATGTTGGTACCATAAAGTGGGACGCCGCGTAAGGAAGGAATAACCGATACGGATTGGCAGTTTTGCGTTGCCAGCATTTTCAGCCAGAGATCACGGTGCTGGCTCTGCTCAAACTCCACCGCCACGATGAACTGGGTCTCGCTGTCCGTCAGCCGCCACAGCTCCTGCTCATAATGCAGTACCGGTATGCCGTTGATACTGGCTTGTGGGCTGCTGCCGTCGACATCGTAGAAGGCGATGATATCCAGCCCCAGTACATTTTCACTCTGTAATGCCTGCGAGGCTTCCTTGGCATTTTTGTTACTACCAATGATAATTGTCTGCTTTTTCCACAGTCCAAAATGGTTCAGTAAACGTCGGGAAATCGCACGACCTAAAGGGACCATGACCAGGGTAAGTAGCCAAGTTAAGAGCCAGACAGAATGGGACATTTGCCACTGTGAGAGTGCGGTAATGGACAGATCGATCACTGAAAAAATAAGAATGGTGCGGAAAATCTCTTTCAACTCAAACCAGAAGGGTTTTCTGTAGGTGAAATGATTCAAGCGCATCCAGAACCAACCAATACAAGCCACGGATAAAACAATATGTGTGGCGATATGTATCTGAAAATTGGTTGTGGAAATAGCAGAAAGACTGAGCAGTGAATATGAACTAATTAATTGCAGAGTGATAAATAATGCCGCATTGAAAAAAACAAGATCCGAAAATATGAGTGTGAATTTATTAATTGTGTTTTTATAAGAAATGTTGGCGCTAATATTTACGTGATGCGGTAGTGTATTCATGAGAATAAACCTAATTAATGAAGAAGTTGATATTTATAAGGGTGATTTTTTTAATGGCTGTGTGTCTATTTATCAATAGATCGCTTGTGTCGATTAGTGGATAAAAATCCGTCTGCTCGTGTGACTACTTTTCCATATATGAATTTTCTCGAACCTTTTGATATGGCAAGAAGACAAAGAAAATAAAATAAAAGGTTGCTGAAAAAAATCAATATCAGAGGTGATATCTCTTTTATCTCCCTATTAGGAAATTGGTGGTCGATAAGCAACATAAAGAAAATCATGCTCATCACAGAGATTGCAATTGGATATGTTTTAAAAAACAAGGTGGATATATCACCGCCAATGATTTTCATCAGACAGTACATGACAGGGGCGAAATTAAGCACGTTTGCAATTAAGTAAAACTTAGCAAATGTGTTAATGTCAAACTGAACGCCAAGGATAAAAGCAGTCAACTGGAGAAATGCCCCTAATATACCCAGGCGCATCAATATGTCGGTTCTTCCTTTTGCCATAAATACCGAACCTGTGGTGCTCAAAACCGACTGTATAATGGCTGTGGGTGCCAGCCATTTGAGAATTTCAGCCGTTTTTAGCCATTGTTCACCAAAAAAAGTAGCGATCAATGGGAAACTGTAAAATCCTATAATTGTCATTAGCGGTGAAGTTAACGCAAGAATAACAAAAACAGTATTGATATAAGTGTTAAGAATTTTCCCATTTTCATCCTGATATTTGCTTAAAATAGGATAAAGCGAACGAGTGGCGACAAAGGTCAGGCTCTGTAAGGGGAAAAGCATGATGCGGTAGGCCAGATTATATTGGCCCAAAATTGCTGCTGACATAAATTTCCCTATAATGAAACTGTCAGCATTACGCGAAAAATAGTTGATCAGGTTGAATAAAGAGAGATGTGTGCTGAACGAAAAAATCTCTTTAATATCACGCAATTGGATGAGCCGTTTGACGGAAGGTCTCCAGTGGGAAACCACCCAGAACTGCACGGCAGACATCAGATTCAACGTAATGGCCTGAGCAACCAGGCTAAACACGCCATAACCAAGGTTGGCCATTGTAACCGCGACAACCACTGACACCAGCGCCGATGTCACTTCGATCCTGGCGATGCTTTTGAAGCGCGAATCCCTTTCCAGTAAGGCGAGATGCGTCGCGGCACAACTGGATAACGGGAACGTCACGGCAAGCATCATCAGTATCGTAGTCAGTTCAGGATGCCCGTACAGCATAGCCAATGGCTTAGCCAGTAGCGTGATAACCCCGCATAAGACAACACCGAGTGTCACATTAAGCCAGAAAATGGAGTTGATCAAATCGTGGCTGAGTGATTTCTTTTGAATAATTGCCGCTGATGTTCCGAGATCCCTGAGCAGAATCCCGAGGTTGATCACCACCACTGCCATGACCATGATGCCGTATTGATCCGGTGGAATGATTTTGGCCAGATAAATAAGATTGACCGCCTGGACAAATATCTTAAAAAATTGTGACAGGGCATTCCACTTTGCATTAGACAAAAGGCTCATCTAAAAATCACCCTTCTCAATGATTCATCAAAGGTCGACGGATGATAAAAAGGGGCTATCTTATGAGTGTCTAAAACGGAATAGAGTGGCCTGACCGCTTGAAATGGATATTCAGATGTGGCGATAGGCACCAACTCCGGACAGGTGTTCAGGAGTTCATTCTTGGCGGCCATGTCAATAATCTGCCTGGCAAAATCGTACCAGCTCATCATCGTACTTCCCGAAAAATGATATATCCCGCCGGGAGCCTGTGCTTTGAGCAGCATGATGATGGCCATGGCAATATCGCGTGCATCGGTTGGACAACCAAGCTGATCACCGACTACTCGCAGAATTTTCCTTGTGGCGGCTAACCGCAGCATGGTTTTGACGAAATTATTACCATACTCACTGAAAACCCAAGAGGTGCGTAACACAATGGCTTCAGGCTGACGCAACAACACGGCAGCTTCTCCCTCTAGTTTCGTCTTGCCATAGACGTTGAGCGGGGCGGTCTTGTCGTCTTCAAGATAAGGACGCTGTGACTTGCCATCAAAAACATAGTCGGTAGAGACATGGACTAATCTTGCACCAATACTATTGGCACCACGCGCGAGATTCTCTGGTCCTGTACGATTCACGGCATTGGCTAAAAACTGCTGTGACTCAGCTTGATCAACCTGGGTATAACCTGCCGCATTGACAACGAAATTGGGTTTTAATGCACGGATGATAGCTTCGACTTTTCTGCCATTAGTAATATCCAGCTCAGCAGAACTCAGACTATAAATTTTCCAGCTCTCAGGGGCGCAGTCTGAAAAACACCGCCCCAGTTGTCCTTTGGCACCTGTTAGCATAACTTTCATTTTCTGTACCCCTTTAGCGACTGACCATTTTGATCTTTAAGAGAGAGCAACGGAGTGTCTTCTGGCCAGGTAATATTGATCTCAGGGTCATTCCATAGCAGGCACTCTTCATGCTCCGGGAAATAATAGTCGGTGCATTTATATTCAAAATCTGCAATGTCAGATAACACCAGAAAGCCGTGTGCAAAGCCTGGTGGGATCCAAAACTGCGTATGATTATCTTCTGACAGTAGCACCCCATGCCAACCACCATAAGTGGCTGAGCCCTGTCGGAGGTCAACAGCAACATCAAAAACCGCCCCACGAACTACGCGAACCAATTTACCCTGTGGTCGCTGGGACTGAATATGTAAGCCACGCAGCACCGACTTTGATGAACGGGAATGGTTGTCCTGGACAAAATCAAGGTCAATTTCCAGCATTTTTTGGTAACGATCCCTCTCAAAGGTTTCAAGAAAAAATCCTCGCGGATCGCCAAACACACTCGGTTGGATTATTTTCAGGCCGGGAAGGTCAGTGTTAGTAACTTTCATCAATCGCCTCCGTCAATAAGGATAGATATCGGCCGTATTGGGTTTTTTGCAGTTTTCTTGCCTGTTCTGCAACCTGCTCCTTATTGAGCCATCCTTTGCGATAACCTATCTCTTCCAGACAGGCGACTTTGAAGCGTTGGCGTTGTTCAATGGTATGAATGAACTGTGATGCTTCAAGCAGGCTTTCATGTGTTCCGGTATCAAGCCAGGCAAAACCACGGCCAAGTAATTCCACCGTCAGATTCCCCTGATCCAGGTACATTTGGTTGAGGGTGGTAATTTCTAATTCTCCCCGAACGGACGGGCGTACCCGTTTTGCCATCTCGACAACCTGATGGTCATAGAAATAGAGTCCGGTTATTGCCCAATTTGATTTTGGGTTTTCTGGTTTCTCTTCAATTGATATTGCACGCTGATTTTTATCAAACTCGACGACACCAAAACGTTGAGGATCCATTACTTCATAACCGAACACGGTCGCTCCTTGTTCCCGAGCCACCACGTGTTCCAGTTTACGGCCGAAACTTTCGCCAAAATAGATGTTATCACCCAGAACCAAAGCACAGCGCTCACCTGCAATAAACTCCTCACCAATAATAAATGCCTGGGCAAGGCCATCTGGGCTGGGCTGGATGGCATAGGTAAACGACACGCCAAACTGACTCCCCGTTCCTAATAAACGTTTAAAACCAGGCATGTCTTCAGGGGTGGAAATAATAAGAATGTCTCTGATGCCTGCAAGCATCAATACCGAGATAGGATAATAAACCATAGGCTTATCGTAAATTGGCATCAGTTGTTTTGATGCTCCTTGGGTTAATGGATATAAACGCGTCCCTGAACCACCTGCCAGTACAATACCTTTCATGATGTCACCCTGATATTTAATGTGAAGTAATGGAGAAATTATTTATGCTGCGTATTTCGCCACCAGCTCTCATTATCTAAGAACCAGGAAACGGTTTTTCGCAGTCCAGTTTCAAACGTTTCTTGTGGATACCAGCCAAGTTCCTGGCCGATTTTTTTCGCATCAATGGCATAACGCAGGTCATGTCCCTGGCGATCTTTCACGAAGGTGATTAACTCGGCATAGCTGCTAAAAGTTTCATGGTTTATCGGTGCTAATTCATCCAGTAAGTGACAAATCGTAATGATGACGTCGATATTTTTTCTCTCGTTATAGCCACCAATATTGTAGGTTTCCCCGGGTACGCCAGCGGTAACTACCCGGTATAGTGCTCTTGCATGATCGTCAACATATAACCAGTCGCGAACTTGTTTGCCATCACCATAGACCGGTAGAGGTTTGCCGCACAGGGCGTTGGAAATAACTAAAGGGATCAGCTTTTCCGGGCAATGGTAGGCGCCATAGTTGTTGGAACAGTTTGTCACGATGGTCGGCATACCGTAGGTACGCAGCCAGGCGCGTACTAAATGGTCACTGGCCGCTTTTGATGCAGAGTACGGGCTGCTGGGAGCATAAGAGGTGGTTTCAGTAAACAGCGCATCGGTGCCATCGAGATCGCCGTAAACCTCATCAGTTGAAATATGGTGGAAACGAAAAGCATTGCTGCGCGATGGGCTCAGGCCAGACCAGTAAGCCCTTGCACTTTCCAGCAATGTATAGGTGCCAACAATATTGGTCTGGATAAATGTGCCTGGCCCATCTATTGAACGATCAACATGGCTTTCCGCCGCAAGATGCATCACGGCATCGGGCTGGTAGCGGTTAAAAATCTCAGCGACGAGGTTGTCATCACAGATATCAGCGAGTTCAAAGGTAAACCTTTTACTATCAATGACCGGCGACAGCGAGGCCATATTCCCGGCATAGGTCAGGCTATCAACCACCACCACCTCGTCTTGAGTATGCTCAATAATATATCTGACTACTGCAGAACCAATAAATCCTGCGCCACCCGTAACGATGATTTTCATAATAAACCTTAGATGCTGTGAAAATAAATGTAAAACAGGATGAGCACTTAGCAGCGTGGATGCTTACCCTTGATGAATGTCTTTATGATTAAGACGAGATAGGATGGTCTTAATTTAATTAGCTGCTTGCAGAATAGTTTAATCATTCGCATTAAAATGATGACTTTGCTGCCAGAATAATATTTTACTGATAACACGCTATCGTAAAGTCGCTCAGTGGTCCGCCATTGATTGTAGGGCTCGTCGACTCTTGATAGCGAATGGTCAAGCGTTCCGACGACCTGAATAGTGACATCAAAATTGTGCTTTTTTAATAATTCAATACGGTTAAAAAAAATATAATCGACGCCATAAAGTGCGAACCGGCTATCAAAAACTTCCATATTCATTTCTGAAAATTTATCAACGAGTGAACGATGAATCACCAGTCCAGATCCAATCGACAGTACGCTGCTCTGAGGGGGTATGTTGTCACCATCTCTGAATTTTTTTACCTTTTTATTGATCAGCGGGTAGTAAATCATACCGTTAGTTCGCTCCCTGATGTTCGGTATTTGTAGGTCAATGCCACTGGGATCGTATTGATCAAGTTTTTTGATGTACTCTTTCGTTAAAATACTGTCATCATCTAAAAAAATAAAACGGTCATAGTCATGATACTCATTGATTACACCGTTATATATCCAACTCAATGGCCTGTTATCAAGGAACTCTTTGTTTTTAATGCTGTTAACGAAAAAGCCAAGCGTATGAATAAATCTTTTATCAAATTCAAGAGGTTTAGGTCCATTGTTAATAATTAACAGGTCGATATCAACATACGTTTTATTCATGAGGCAGTTGAGTGTAAGCGACTCTTTGAATGTTTTGTCGTATAGGATTACAGTCAATATTGTTTTGCGCATAAATAAACCCTTGAGGTTATTATTTACTGTTCAACCATGAGAGATAGCCATGGATGATGTCTTTTTCAATCCCGTTATTATCCAATAAGCCAAAATTTGACTCATAGGTATCGGTACTTTTCTCATCCGTCAGTGAATACCACCAAAGCCCTTTGATATAATCTCTTTCGCTCGCCATTTTGAAGTATTGCTGTGTATAGTTTTCCTGTTGGCTGGGTGATAGCTTGCCACGCAAAGAATTTGAATATCCCATTTCAGTAATAAATATATTGACCTGCTTACCGTCATTCATTGCTGTCAAATGTTGAGAGAATAGATCAATGGCTGAAAAATCCATAATCGGAAAATTCGTTGAATAAGGATGTATTGATATTCCATCAATAGCCGTCAGAATACCATCCTTAATCATGGAATCCAGCCACTTTACCTGCCGTAGCGCTAATGGGTTGAGGCTTCCCGCAATAATGGTAGCTCTAGGGTTGTTTTTTCTGATGACGGCTGAGACTTCTTTTATTAGCCGTGCGTATTTTTTTGCTGATAGGGCATCGTTACTTTCTGGGTGACTTTTAAAATCATCGTGCCACCATTCATTGTATATTTCATAAATAATATTCTCATGGGGGTATTGATTGACCACCCACTCGACATAACGAGTAAAAGCATGTACCTGCTCATCAGTGACGGGTTTGCTATCGCCATACAGCGGGTTTGCACTGCCCAGGATAACGATAGGTATAATACCCACTTTGAGTGAGCCATCAATAATAAATTTCAAATTCTCGTAGGGCAGTTTATAAACACCTTCTTTTTTTTCAATCTCTCGCCATCGTAAATCTGTTCTGTAGGAGGAAAATTGATATTTATGCAATTTCTGGAGTGTTTCACTGGCAGATATCTTCATCCGGTCTGGATGGAAGCACACACCGGTCAGGAAAGCGGCGGTTGCATTTCCAGAACTTGTGGCTATAAGTAAAAACAACGCGAAAGCTCTAAAGTTAACCATATGAACTCCATAATTATTATCGGTAGTGGTTCTTAGAGTTTGTTATTATTGTTTTTTATAAAAAGAAAGATATCGACAATATAAAAGTATAGCCTTGTGTGTGACTTGAGACGGGTGAAAAATATAGAGCAATTAACTTTTAATCCATAGCTAACGAGCTGTGCCTCAAGTATTTTTTTGTATTTTCCAGTTATGTTATTTTTTTGGCAAAATAAATTATAAGCATTGAGAATCTTATTTTTGTTGCCTAATGTGATGCGGTTTAGGTCGTGAGAAGTATCTTGTACATAAAGTGATTTGCTCAATAGCTTTGCATGGTTATGACTGGTTCTTGTTAATAGCCTATAAAAAAGATCTATATCTTGCCATGCTGGCATATCGGCAGTGAACTTCCCTGCATCTTTCATTCTCTTTGTATAGGTAAAGCATTGGTTACCAATGATGTTTTTAAATAAAATATCTTTGGATGTGATTTCTCGTGGTAATAACATATTAAGGTGTCTGGTTTTATTATATTTACCCTTCTTGTTTAATGTCAGATAGTTAGTGTACAGAAAACTATATTTTTCCAATAGTTGCCTATTTTCAATAAAATAAGATATCCTACCATCTAAAAAATAATCGTCGTCGTCAAGCCCAGTGATATATACACCCATGGCTTTATCAATAGCCA
Source organism: Erwinia sp. MYb416 (assembly GCF_037479575.1). Classification (NCBI taxonomy): domain Bacteria; kingdom Pseudomonadati; phylum Pseudomonadota; class Gammaproteobacteria; order Enterobacterales; family Erwiniaceae; genus Erwinia; species Erwinia sp. MYb416. The sequence continues at coordinate 70,589 of NZ_JBBGYT010000439.1, read as the reverse complement.
GATTTCGACTGGCACAAGCACCAGAATTAACTTCTTTCAAAATGTATTTTACACGCTGGTCAATTAACGCGACTTCAGCCAGGTAATCCTGTGTGCCATCGGAAGAGTGATCGTCAACAACAATAACTTCAATATTTTTGTAACTCTGATTACGAACAGAATCCAGTGCACGTGTGAGTAACTGAAGTCGGTTAAAAGTGGGAATATAGATAGAAACTAACGGCGTATCATTCATTTCTTATTTACCTTGTAAAGAATAAGAATATAGTTTCATCGTCATGTCATTCATCTTTTCTCTGGTGTAGGACTCGGTCACCTTTGTCATCAACTTTTCCTTTATACTGTCGAGGTCGTAGGTATTAATACCGGAAAGAAGGCTGGCAAGAGATGAACTGTTACCGCAGTTGAAAAATAATTTGCTGACTTTGTTTAGTTCCTTAAATGCAGTGATGTCGCTGGTGATAACTGGCAGGTTATAGCTTATTGCTTCCAGAGGAACCATGGCAAAACCCTCCCAGCGTGAAGGAATGATTAAACAGTTTGCTTTGCGATAATACTTACCGATATCTTCTTTTTTTAGCCAACCAGTATATTCTATATTAATATTTTTCAGATGTATTTTTTCTGCCGAATGGGTCTTGTTAATGGCAGAGCCAATCATAATCACTTTTATTGAAAATTCTAACGTTTTATCGTCTAAGGTTCTAAGAGCATCAAGTAACGTATCCGTGCCTTTCTGGCGGTCAAATCGGCCAACATAAAGCAGGGTGTATTCATTTAATTTATTGTGTGTATTTGTGTTTTTTTTCTCAGGAAGATCAACACCATTACTGATCAGACAGAGTTTTTCTTCGGAGAATCCCTTTTCGAGTGATTTAAGATACTCATACTCACCTACACAAATGATACTTTGTGTAAATCGTGATAGCAGACGTTCACAGGCCGTGAAAAGAGTGAGCTTAATGAATGAGGTTTTCACAAGGAATGAAAAACCATGAGGACAGTAGATGACCTGCGGTTTTTGACGCCAAAAAAAGATTATTAATATCAATCGACCAATGAAACCAGCAAAAGTGCTGTGTAAATGAATTATATCAGGTCTGAAGGTGTGAACCTGATAATGAAAACAGCGAGCAAAAGCATAAAGAGCCACTATCCCTCTGTTCTTTCTGCTGAACGTAACGATATTCGGCAACAGATTTTTTTCTAACTCTGCGCTCTGCTGCTCAGGGGCTATAATTTTAATTTCCGAGATCTCACGGCTCTCTAGTTGATGCTGTACCAAACTATCAAGTACAGTAGCGACACCGCCTTTAATCGTCTCAGCTGCGTGCAATACTCTCATGTCTTATTCCTTCGTTTAATTTATTTTATATTTCTATTATTTCTTTAATTAGATCTCACTCTTTGTGTTAAAAATTAAAATACATTAAAAACACCATTAATTTTGAATGGATAAATTCCACCCAAGTTACTGTAAATCATCAATATAAAATAAGTGAATGCAAAAAAACAAAACATAATCGTGACCATTTTATTGTTAATCTTATCAAGTATTAATGGGATGATTAACATCAGGTAATAAACAAAATACTGAGCAACTCGCTGCGGTCCTGCTGGGTCGGTCCCTAGCATTGTCACCGGAAGTAGTGCTGCTATGCCACAAAGATAGATACACTCGATACAACTGTATTCACGATTCTCTTTTCTGATTTTTTTTCCTAGCACATAGACCGCCATGGCAATCAGTACATAGAGTGTAACCGTCATCAGTCCATTTTTTCCATTTGCCGATCCCTCAGTGTAATGTTCATATCGAACGTTATTCGCTGCCATATGCGCAATAATCAAGGGAGTGGCAATCAATCCTGTCAGGAAAGTTGAGATGACTTTATATTCGATGCGAACTGTCCAGTGACAAAGGAAGTAAAATGCCAGCATCAGAACTGCACTGATATGAAACTGACTGGCAAATAAAATTAATAATGCATAAGTCAGAAAACGTTTTTCTACCAGAAACCGCATTGACAGGAAACAGATCCCCATAGCGATGGTTTGGCGCACCTGATTATAAAGAGCAAAGTACAGGCCAAACGTCACGTAAATATAGAGGGATAACGAATAGTTAACCGAACGCATCTTTAACGTCAAAAGCACAGGAATTATGCAGACCAGTGCCATAATAATAAAATAGAAAAAATATTCACTATAAATATCACGGGTAATCATAACCAGTAACTGATAACCCCGCTCAATATCAGGGTCAAATGTTAACGGGTAATGGCTAAATGGAAACCTGAAGTATCGCGTGTAGACATATGAGTCAGTCCCGATGGTGTAATCCCGTATGGATGCCATTAACGCCAAAAGAAAGAGTGGCAGGATCACTCCTCTTGATTTAAGTGACTCCTCCTGGATGTAAACAAAGAAAACACTAAGCAGGGCTACAATTAAGTATGGCAACATGGTTTATCTCTTTAATTGTTACCGTTCAGGGGTATAATGTCTGTTATATCTAATATCCTGCTTGGCATCGATTACATGATGTGAGGCAGGTCATTTTTAGGATTTAGGGATTATTTAATTTTTTTGTCATCGTAGGCGTATGTATTATGACGGTAACCGTAGGTGTAATAACTTCTGAAGCTGTTTTCTACCATATTCAAAATGCACGCCTGAACGTGTATATCACATTGGGTGAAGCGATTGATGCTTGTCTCAATTTCCCTCACCGTATTGGTCTGATAACGTGCTACCAGCAACAACGTTCCAGCATACTTGCCAATCAGCACCGCATCCGACACTGCCAAAACCGGAGGTGTATCGATAATCACCAGGTCATATCTGGCTTTCGCCCAGTCCAGCAGCGAGAGTAAATTTTCACCCATCAGCAATTCAGCCGGGTTATCAGGCGCTTTTCCTCGTGACATAAAGTCAAAATTATATTTTCCCTGCTGCACTTTTTTAATCGCATCTGCCACCCCCACTTTATGGGTGAGCACGTCCGCCAGCCCTACATCATTGCTGATATGGAATATTTCATGTGCCTTGCCTCTGCGCATATCCGCATCGATAAACAGAATCTTTTTCCCTGCTATCGAGATAATGGCGGCCAGATTCGTGCTAATGAAGGTTTTTCCTGCTTCAGACGTCGCGCCTGAAATCATCAGCACATTTTTTTTCGCATTCAGCATGTTGAAGTGCAGGCTTGTACGTAAATTGCGTATTGCCTCTATGGCTAAATCTGCTGGATTTTCGACTGCGAGTAAATGCGCTTTAGACGTTTTACTGCGGGTGTGCCGGACCATCCAGTCTGATTTGGGGATACTGGCGTAAACACTGAGTCCTGCCTGTTCCAGCTGCTCGGTTGAATCGATGCCACGATGGAAAAATACCCTGATGAGGATCAGGCTGGCGGAAAAAATCAAACCAGCAATGATGCTTGCAAGAATCAGGATCACTTTTTGTGGTCGTACTGCTTTTGGCACGGTGACTGCGTTATCGACGATGCGCACATTACCAATCGCACTTGATTTTGCGATGCTAAGTTCCTGTTGGCGATTGAGCAACTGCATATACACTGCGCGCCCGGCTTCAACGTCCCGGCTGAGCCGAAGAACTTCCTGCTGGGTTGACGGCATCGAGGAGACCTGCTTGTTTAATTTCTCCCGCTCCTGCTGTAGCGTTCCTCTTTTGGCTAATAAAGCTTTATAGGTGGGATGTTCCTTCGTAAACAGTTGCGAGACTTCAGCTTCCCGGAACGTCAACTCGTTGAGCTGGTTGTCGACGTTCACCACTTGCTCAAGAACTGACTTGGCTTCAAGTGACAGATCTACCGAGTCTTTTTGTCTACGATAGGTATTTAATTTATTTTCCGAGCTATCGAGTTCGCTTCTGACCTTTGGCAGTTGCTGGTTTAAAAACTCCAAACTCTTGGCGTCTTGTGCCGCCTGACGGTCAATATTCTGTGTAACGTAGTGATAGCTGATGTTATCCAGGATCGCGGTTATCTGTTTTTTGTCTTCGCCAGTCTGTTTAAGCTCCAGCATACCGGTATCTTTACCCTGATCTGCGACCACCAGGTTTTGTAACAGTCGGTCAATCGCAGCTAGCCGGGTGTATTGTAGTATCTCGAATTCTTCACCCGGTTTGGCATGGCTCTCGCTAACCAATAGCGTTAACCGATCTTTCTGTAATAACTTACCCACTTCACCCAGCGCACTGGTGTTGCCATAATCGATGCTAAAACGTTTATCATCGATGATTTTTAACGTTATCTTTCCGGGTTTCTCATCCCTTGTGGTAGGGATATTCAGTCTTGTCACTGATATGGAACCAGCATCATTGCCTAGCAGCCTCGCAAGACCTTTACCAATAATGGGGAAGTTTATTTTCTGTACGCTGATTTGCAGATTTAAGTCATCGACTGTTTTCCCTACCACCATTCTTGACTGCAATAGTGCGATTTCTGGGGCTGAAATAGGCTGTGAATCAGGCAGGATTTGATTGAGACTATCCAGTACCGCATTACCCTGTTTCTGTTCAACCTGGATCAATGCATCGGCCTGATAAACTGGCGTTGCAAGAAAGGAATACAGTATGGCAATAATTAGAAAGCTGGTTGTGATGATGATGATCAGTTTTCTATTATCCATAATCTCAGCAATATAACGGCCCGCTCCTTCATCATCTGGTCCGGCAGATTTCTGTTTATTGGCTATTAATTTCGTCATCGTTTTTCCCTGAAAGGTTACCACTACGTTTTTTGCCCCATGGAGAGCGAGTCATGTTGATAGAATTGAACACATCCTCAAAGGCCGGTTCACTTTCCCGTATCACCATTACCGAATGTAATTCGTGGCTTCAATAATGTCGTGCACTCCGCCGATGGTGGGAACGAGCTGCGAGATAACACGGTTCCAGCGCACCACTGGGGCGGTGGTAACATAGACGATGTCATAGGGTTGTAACTGGAAGACGGTGCTCATGACCATTGCGGCGGCATCTTTTGCATTCAGCTGATAGATGTTGGCCAGCTTGCTGTTGCCTTCACCACCACGCAATGCGCGAATAACAAAAATGCCTGATGCATCGGCCATTTCCTGGCTGAGTCCTTCAGCATTACCAAGAGCTTCAGCAAGGGTCATACCGCTACGGTCCATCTTCAGAGTAGACTGTTTATTTACCTCACCCATGACGAAGACTTTTAGAGCATCGTTGCGTGGAACAAACAAAATATCGCCGGGTGTTAGCAATCTGTTTTGTCTTAAGTCACCCTGCTGCATCAGTGCCTGCAATGAGATCAGGCTGTCCTTCCCTTTATGTGTCAGCACCACATTGCGCCAGTCTGCATCAGGCGCTAAGCCACCTGCGGCGTTAATAGCGTCCATTATTGTCAGCGGAATATTGCTAATTGCCTGCTGCCCCGAACGCATCACTTCACCAGTGACATAAGCTTTTTGCGAACGAAAGGCCGCGATACTGACATCAACCTGTGGGCTTTCGATATAGGTCTTCAAACGAGCGGTAATTTCCGTACGGACTTCTTCTATCGTGCGGCCTGCTACTTGCACTTTGCCAATATAAGGGTAGAAGATACTGCCGTCAGTGTTCACCCAGTTACCTGTATCGCTGGCGCTGCGGTACTGTCCGGCAGGTGTGGTTAACTCAGGATGGTCCCACACTGTCACCATCAGAACATCGCCAATACCAACATGGTATTGGTACTTTTTAATTTCTTCTTCCAGCAATGTATTCTGGCTGGAGATAATCGACTTCGGCTGAAGTATTTCGACCAGTTTTGGCGTCAAAGGATAAACGGTGACAAATTTATCGATATCTGTATTTGAGTCCGATTCTTCTATGATGTTTTTATTCCCAGTCGTCAGTGACTGACCTGGTGCTAAAACGCAAGCTGAAAGTAAAAAAGAGAGTGTAATGACGACGGATGTTTTTAATGTTGGCTTCATCATCATAGTGAGGATTATAACCCTGTTAAATTGTAGAAAATAAAGCCCTTTGAAAATAACAAAGAGATGTGTTGAGTGAATTGTTATTCATCTCTCACGAATCATTCCATGATTTATTTTGCTCTCTATAAAAAAGCTCTCTGAATGACGATATGTCTTTATGTAATACCTGTAGGTTTTTTACTTCAAGTTTCTTCAATGCCGAGTTTTTTTGGGCGCTGATTGTTTTAGGACTTAGTCCGGAGGTTCGTGATAATCCGGTTAGCGACTCACCTTTTAATAACCCACCTAAAACACTAATCTCTCGTGGTGTTAAAAAAACCGATTTCCTTTCGGCGATTAACTTATAGATGCTATATCGCAGCGGAGTTAAACCATTGCGAAGCTGACAGCTCAGAACAAAGGTGTTGAGACAGTCTCCAAAAAAGAGTCGCTCATTAGAATTAATACTAATTCCTTTATATAACCGGATGGTTTGCATATCATAACTTGTTGCAATGGTTATATCATTGAGATCATCTCCGTGAATTTTCAAAACATCTTTTAATCCAAACTTAAAATAGTAATCATCGGATATTATCCTCATCGTTATTTGACACCAGTTGGTGTCCCCCATGGTTGTAAAATAACTATTTTTTTTCGTGAGTACTTGTTGTATCCGGCGATGCTGTCGAGGTTTTCCCTCCGTCTGGTAATGATGTGTCTAGGGCTACCCCAGCTAATGCTGTTGCCGATAAGTCATCTGTAGCCAGACTGTTGCCCGTCGCATAACTTGTCGCAGTATCGCCTGCAGCAACACCTGTATGCGGAGTCGTGGCGGGCAGGGGCTTTTGATTTATTTCATTTTCCGCTGTTGCATTACCGCTGAGCATGCCAGCGAATAGAAGTATTATTACCCTGTTTATCTTCATGTCTTACCTGTGTTATCAAATGTTGCGATTATAAAAATATTTATTTAAATCTAACATTGAAACTCTTCTTGCCTTCTGCCACGCTACCGCCATTAGCTTCCTGGCGCCAAATTCCGGGTCCATTAATGATAAAAAATAAAAAGAAAATACCAAGGAGTATTCTAAAAATTTATATCTAGAATATTTTTAATTGTGTTTTCTTTAACGGGTTGCAGTGCCCATATTCGTCGTGATGTAAAGCTTGATTGAATCTACCTCCGTAAGTGGAATCGCTTTTGAGTAATCTATTTTCAATGTGTTTATTTTTTAGTTAAGCTATTTTTTTATAAATAAAAATCATTTCCTCAAGGATAATGAAATCACAGAAGTGCATAACGTTCTTAAGAACGCTTAACCACATTTCAGTGTTTTTACATATACGCTGAAGATTATTATCAATTTTCACGCTCTCAAAAAGGTTATCTTGTAACGCCTTGAGGTTAGCCTCACCTGAACCAAGATCTCCCAGCCACAACGTATAACTTTCCGACAAAGATTTTAACAACGGATTTTTATTCCATCAGAAATATTCGGAAATCTTTCTGATAATATCAATCTTAAAAAAGGTTTCAGCCGTGCCAATTCAACAATATCGTCGTCATGGATAAGCATAGATGCCATATCGAAATCGATATCAATGGAGCAAAGAATAGTGTTCTGTATAAAGAAAGATTTTTTGTTTTCTCTTGATTAATCTGTTCTTCAAGCAACCTTTTTTTCTGTTTTTTTAAGTTTGGTGATATCAGAAGATAGAAGCTTCCCTGGTGAGACCCCTTCTGTGCCAATTTTTACGGCCAGTACCTTTCCCGACATTTCGACGATGGGAGCTGCTGTCAAGCCACTCCTCATCCTTTTTTTACAATCTCACATAGCTTCATGGACCATACCATCGACTTCCTGCATCAGACTGGTCCTATTTTATGATCAATTTAACCAATTAATAAACAAGTTATGATTGGGTATACCTATGTTTTAACCTATTAAACAAAATAATTTGATCGTTAAAATCTTACTCAAATCAAATAAAAAGCATAAAATTCTAAAAATATTCATCATTGCAGTGTATGTGTGTGGAATTAAGTTAAAAAAATCATAAATATAACCATCCAATGTAGTAATGTGATTAAAATCAATATTTTATTGTAAAAAAATTGGTATTGATCAGATTTGCGTTATAACAATACCGCTCTAAACCTGCAGAGATGTTCCATGGATAAATAGAAATTTGGCAGGCTAAGCCTCCGTGAAACGGAAACGATGCCGAGGCTTTGATGAATAAATCGAGCCCTTAGATGCAATCAGGATCCGATCACTATGTACCTGGCCCTGTAACGATATCGCGTAGCAAAAAAGTTCAACATCACCAACCGGGCTATCTTCAGTAAGGTTCTTGTCAATCGGGGTTCACTGAATTGTGGCTGGATGAGCAGGCCATTCAGGATTGGTACGACGACCCCAAACCCTCTTCCCGGGACTTATCCGTCAGACGCACAGGAAAATCAGGGCACTGATCCTGCCGTGAGAATGCGCCGGTTATTGACCGGTGGAGTATGCCAACAGAAATCAGGCGGTGGCGAGGCAACTCCTTACCGGGAGCAATGCTTACTGGAAATGGCATTCAGTTTATTTATTCAACAAAACCTCTGGCCGACCGAAATAAAGAGTCGGCCACTACCCGCCACAACCATACCTTCCACTCTCAGCATGATTACCCTCTGTAGGGAGGCTTTTTTTCGATCAACCCGTCATGCAAATCGCCAAACATGTTAATAGTTTATCTCCGCAACGATAATAAAACGTTTCATCGTGATGATTAACTCGACAGCCATATGACTGACTGGTTTTCTGATGTCTTTGCAACATAAAGATCTGAATGCCCCTGCCGATAACAGCGGCGTCAACTGGCTAATAAGGAACATTATGTTTAAGCGTATGAAGGTCGTCACCAGCCTGATTCTGGTTCTGGTGTTTTTTGGTTCATTGCAGTTAATCACTGGCGGTTTGTTCTTCCAGGCTCTCAAAGGCGATAAGGATAACTTCGCCGTCTCCCAACAGCTTCGTCTGCAACAGTCTGCCCTCAACCAGTCCTGGATCGCGCTGATTCAGGCGCGTAACACCCTCAATCGTTCGGGTATCCGTTACACGCTGGATGCTAACCGTGAAGGCATCAGCGATGGCGTTAAACAGCTGCTGGCCGATGCGCAGGGGCAGTTAACCCTTGCTGAACAGAACTATGCGCTGTGGAACTCCCGCCTGTCAGAAGAAGGGAAAACCGCCGAGAACGTGCAGGCCATTCAGCAGAATTATCAGATTTTGCATGACGCACTGAGCGAACTCATCCAGTTGATGAATGCCGGAAAAATTAACGAATTCTTCGACCAGCCAACCCAGGGTTATCAGGACGGATTCGCTCATGCCTATAACACGTGGCTGACGAAAAATGATGCACAGGCGGCAGCCGGGGCAGATGAAAATCTGCGCGCATACGGTCAGGCGGTGTGGGTCCTCGGCAGTGTGCTGATCCTCTCCCTGCTGATCATTTTCAGCGTCTGGACCGGTATCCGCCATATTTTGTTGCGTCCGCTACAGACCAGCATTGACCATATTCGTCGTATCGCCAGTGGTGATTTGACACGTCCGATCGCGGTGGAAGGGCGTAACGAAATGGCGCAGCTGGCTTCCAGCCTGCAACATATGCAGGACGAGCTGGTCAAAACCGTCAGCGTGGTGCGCGACGGATCGGATGCCATCTACACCGGGGCCAGCGAAATCGCTGCCGGTAACAACGATCTCTCATCCCGTACTGAGCAGCAGGCTTCGGCATTGCAGGAAACCGCGGCCAGTATGGAGCAGTTAACGTCAACGGTGAAACAGAACGCCGAAAACGCCCGTCAGGCCTCTCAGCTGGCACTCAGCGCGTCAGAAACCGCGCAGAAGGGTGGCAAAGTGGTGGATGGCGTGGTGAAAACCATGAATGACATCGCCGGCAGTTCGAAGAAGATTGCCGACATTATCAGCGTGATTGACGGTATTGCCTTCCAGACCAATATTCTGGCACTGAATGCGGCAGTGGAAGCGGCGCGTGCTGGTGAACAGGGGCGTGGTTTTGCCGTGGTGGCCGGGGAAGTGCGTAACCTGGCGCAGCGCAGTGCGCAGGCAGCGAAAGAAATTAAAGGGCTGATTGAGGATTCGGTGTCCCGTGTGGATACCGGCTCTGTGCTGGTAGAAAGCGCCGGGGAAACCATGAATGACATCGTCAGCGCGGTGACCCGCGTGACCGATATCATGGGTGAAATCGCCTCCGCGAGCGACGAGCAGAGCCGGGGCATTGACCAGGTCGGCACCGCCGTGAACGAAATGGACCGCGTTACCCAGCAGAACGCGGCGCTGGTGGAGCAGTCTGCATCGGCGGCTGCGTCACTGGAGGATCAGGCAAGCCGTCTGACGCAGGCGGTGGCGGTGTTCCGCATCAGCCGTCAGAGCAGTGCACCCTCCGTGGTGCTGAAACGGCCGACGCTGACCGCTACAGCAAAACAGCCTAAGCTGACCGCGCCTTCTTCCGGCGACAGTCACTGGGAAACCTTCTGATAATCTGATCAACCTGAACAGCAGGTCGGGCATACCCGATTGATGACCGTTGTTAATACGGGTCGGGCATGCCCGACCCGTACATTTTGTAGGGGCGGGTCATGACCCGCCCGCTTCTTTCCCCGTTTATCTGCATTCGCTGATAAAGATCCCCGTGTAATTGCCGATAAATCTCTCAGCAGTAGCTATCCAATTGGGGAAAGGTATGTTTAAGCGTATGAAAGTCGTGACCAGCCTGGTGTTGGTCCTGGTCATTTTTGGTTCATTGCAGTTGATTTCTGGTGGCTTATTTTTCCAGTCTCTGAAAGGGGATAAAGAAAACTTCAGCCTGACACAACAGATTCGCCGGGAACAGGCCAATCTCACCTCTGCATGGATAGCGCTGGTACAAACACGTAATACACTCAATCGCGCAGCAACGCGCTATTTGCTGGACGATAAAGGGCAGGGCAGCGGTTCCACCGTCACTGACCTCGTCGCGCTGGCAAAAACGCAGCTGGCGACCGCAGAACAGCAGTTCAGTGAATATAACAAAGAGCTGCCACCGGATGTGCTCAACCTGCCGCATGTGCAAGGTGTGAACGAGAACTACAAGATCCTGCACGGCGCGTTAGTCGAGCTGATCCAGATGCTGACCAGCGGAGACTTTAAAGGTTTCGTTGACCAGCCCACCACCGGTTTCCAGAACGGTTTCGAAAAAGCCTATGACGTCTGGTTAGCCCATACCGACTCAATGCTCGCAGCGGGTTCGGCACAGAATGAGAGTGCCTATCAGCGCGCTATCTGGGTGTTGCTGGCGATTTTGCTCATCTCTGTGGTGATCATCGCGACCGTCTGGACAGGTATTCATCAGATCCTGTTACGTCCGCTGAAGTCCAGCATCGACCATATTCGTCATATTGCCAGCGGCGATCTGACGCAGCAAATCGATGTGGAAGGGCGTAATGAAATGGCACAACTGGCGATCAGCCTCCAGCATATGCAGCAGGAACTGATCAAGACCGTGAGCGTTGTGCGTGACGGCTCAGATGCTATCTACACCGGGGCCAGCGAAATCGCGGCGGGGAATAATGACCTCTCCTCGCGTACCGAAGAGCAGGCCTCCGCGTTGCAGGAAACCGCGGCCAGTATGGAGCAGTTAACGTCAACGGTGAAACAGAACGCCGAGAATGCCCGTCAGGCATCGCAACTGGCGCTCAGCGCGTCAGAAACCGCGCAGAAGGGCGGCAAGGTGGTGGATGGCGTGGTGAAAACCATGAATGACATCGCCGGCAGTTCGAAGAAGATTGCCGACATTATCAGCGTGATTGACGGTATTGCCTTCCAGACCAATATCCTGGCACTGAACGCCGCCGTGGAAGCCGCACGCGCCGGTGAACAGGGGCGTGGTTTTGCCGTGGTAGCGGGTGAAGTGCGTAACCTGGCCCAGCGCAGTGCGCAGGCAGCGAAAGAAATTAAAGGGTTGATTGAGGACTCTGTCGCCCGTGTGGATACCGGCTCTGTGCTGGTAGAAAGCGCCGGGGAAACCATGAATGACATCGTCAGCGCGGTGACCCGCGTGACCGATATTATGGGTGAAATAGCCTCCGCGAGCGACGAGCAGAGCCGTGGCATTGACCAGGTGGGCACCGCCGTGAACGAAATGGACCGTGTCACCCAGCAGAACGCTGCACTGGTAGAACAGTCTGCTTCTGCCGCTGCATCGCTCGAAGATCAGGCAAGTCGTCTGACTCAGGCCGTTGCTGTGTTCCGAATCCGTAAAGAAAATGTCATCGCGGCCGTTAATAACAACAGGGGCAAGGTTTCTCCTCTGCTGACACCGCCGCCAGCCGCGCGTAAAGCGCTGCCGCCGGGCAACTCAGACGATAACTGGGAAACCTTTTAAGCCGTTTACATGAAGTGATGTGATAAAGGGCCAGCCCGTTAAACGGGCGGCCCGATAAAAAGATTTTTTTGTTGCCTGTATCAGGTGACCTTCCCGGGGAGTGTGCAATGTTAAGTCGTTTACGTATTTCTGGCACGATTATCGCTCTGCTCGGACTTTTTTGCCTGATGCAGATTATTGCCAGTGGGTTGTCCTTCAACTCGTTTCGTCTGGATGCAAACAACATTCATCAGGTCGAGATTAGCGGTGACCAGCGTGATGCGCTGGGTGAAAGCTGGGCGGCACTGCTCAGTGCCCGGGTGACATTAAGCCGTGCAGGAACGCGTGCAGCACTTAATCTGCCCCGCGAACAGGTCGTCAGCCTGATGACCAAAGCGCAAAGCGACCTCGATCTGGCCGACAAAGCGTTTAAAACATTCAAAGCCATCCCCGCCGTGACATCAGAAGGGCAGGCGTTAGAAAAAGAGATCGTTGCCACCTATGACGTTTATTACAGCGAGCTGGCGCAGCTGATCGCTTACCTGCAAAACAATCAATTGCAGGCGTTTCTCGATTCACCCACTCAGGGTAAACAGGATAAATTCCAGGTGCAGTACAGCCTCTGGATGAAACATATTGATGCGTTGCGTGACCATGCAGGGGACGCCAGTAAAGGCTTCTACTCACAGTCGAAGGTGATTTTCGTGGTCGCGGTCGCGCTGTCACTGCTGGTGACGCTGGCCGGACTGTGGTGGGCGAAGCAGGGGCTGATTGCCCCCCTGGCCCGCATGCGTAGCCATTTTGAACGTATCGCTTCAGGCGATCTGAACGGAAAAGTGGAGACCGGCGGTAGCAATGAGCTGGGCCAGCTCTTTACCAGCCTCCAGCATATGCAGCAGGCGCTGGCGTCCACCGTGCGTGATGTGCGCGATGGTAGTCGTGCCATGCAGACCGGCATTCAAGAAATTGCGGCCGGAAACGATGATCTGTCAGCCCGCACTGAACAGCAGGCGGCATCGCTGGCGCAGACGGCGGCCAGTATGGAACAGCTGACGGCGACGGTCTCGGCTAACGCCGATAACGCGCGTCAGGCGTCAGATCTTGCCCGTGAAGCCTCAGGCACCGCCCATAAAGGCGGTTCGCTGACGGGCAATGTAGTCACGACGATGAACGCGATTGCGGGCAGTTCGAAGAAAATTGCTGATATCACCAGCGTGATTGATGGCATCGCTTTCCAGACCAACATCCTGGCCCTGAACGCCGCGGTAGAAGCCGCCCGAGCCGGGGAACAGGGACGTGGTTTTGCCGTGGTAGCGGGGGAAGTGCGTAACCTGGCTCAACGCAGTGCACAGGCTGCAAAAGAGATTAAGTCCTTGATTGAAGAGTCGGTAAGCCGGGTCGATCAGGGGGCGAAGCAGGTGGCCTCCGCCGGGGAAACGATGGATGAGATTGTCCAGTCGGTGAACCGGGTCAACGGGATTATGGGCGAAATCGCCGCCGCCAGCGATGAGCAGCGACGCGGTATTGAACAGGTTGCACTGGCTGTCAGCCAGATGGACCAGGTGACCCAGCAGAACGCCGCGCTGGTCGAAGAGGGCGCAGCGGCAACAGGCGCACTGGAATCACAGGCAGAATATCTGACGGCGGCAGTCAGCCGTTTCGCGCTGGATGAGCGTACAGAGTAAAGAGCGATCCTCAGGCCTTCAGGCTGGCGGGAACGAGACACCCTATTAATATCTTTATCCGCGCTTTGCAGGATGGCTACATGAAGAAATCGACGTTGTTAGCTCCACCGGAAAACGCAACGCTGCTGTCGCAGATGGTACAGCGCTTGCCGTTATCCGATACGCATTTTAAGCGTATCAGTCAGCTGATTTATCAGCGAGCTGGCATAGTGCTCGCCGATCATAAGCGGGAAATGGTTTATAACCGCCTGGTCCGCAGGCTGCGCACGCTGAATATCGATGATTTTGGTCGTTATATGGCGTTGCTGGAAAATGATCCTAACAGCGCTGAATGGCAGGCGTTTGTGAATGCCCTGACCACTAACCTGACCGCCTTTTTCCGCGAGGCGCATCACTTTCCGATCCTGGCAGAGCATGCGAAACGCCGTACTGGAAATTACAGCGTATGGTGTGCGGCAGCCTCGACAGGGGAAGAGCCTTACTCAATCGCCATGACGCTGGCCGAAACGCTGGGTACCGGTCCGGGTAAATTCCAGATCCACGCCAGCGACATTGATACGCAGGTGCTGGAAAAAGCGCTGGCGGGTGTGTACCGCCAGGAAGAGCTGCGTACGCTTTCGCCTCAGCAGCTGCAACGCTATTTCCTGCGTGGCACCGGTCCTCATGAGGGCATGGTGCGTGCGCGCCCGGAGCTGGCCAATATGGTCACCTTTGCCCAGCTTAATCTGCTGGCCAACGACTGGGCGTTACCGGGACAGTTTGATGTGATTTTTTGCCGTAACGTGATGATCTACTTCGATAAAGAAACACAGGAGAAGATTTTACGACGCTTTGTTCCGTTACTGAAACCTGGCGGCTTACTGTTTGCCGGTCACTCAGAAAACTTCAGCCAGATTAGCAAAGAATTTTATCTGCGTGGCCAGACGGTCTATGGACTGACTAAGGAAAGATAATGAGTAAAATCAGAGTTTTATGCGTTGATGATTCAGCGTTAATGCGCCAGTTGATGACCGAAATTATCAACAGTCATTCCGATATGGAGATGGTGGCCTCGGCGCCGGACCCATTGGTCGCGCGGGATTTAATTAAACAGTTTAACCCGGATGTGTTGACGCTGGATGTCGAGATGCCGCGCATGGATGGCCTCGATTTTCTGGAAAAGCTGATGCGTCTGCGCCCGATGCCGGTGGTGATGGTTTCCTCACTGACCGGGAAAGGCTCTGAAATTACGCTACGGGCGCTGGAACTGGGGGCTGTCGACTTTGTGACTAAACCCTCGTTGGGTATTCGCGAAGGGATGCTGGCCTACAGTCAGATGATTGCTGACAAGGTACGCGCCGCTTCCCGTGCTCGTCTGCATACGCGTGGGCCACAGCCGGCCCCGGTGATGCTGAAAGCCGGACCGTTGCTGAGCAGTGAAAAACTGATTGCCATTGGTGCCTCTACCGGCGGAACCGAAGCGATTCGACATGTGCTGCAACCGTTGCCGGCGACCAGCCCGGCGCTGTTGATTACGCAGCATATGCCACCGGGATTCACCAAATCGTTTGCCGAACGTCTGAACAAGCTGTGCCAGATTACGGTGAAAGAAGCGGAAGACGGTGAGCGCATCCTGCCCGGACATGCTTACATCGCACCGGGAGCGATGCATATGGAACTGACGCGCAGCGGTGCGAACTATCAGGTCAAACTGAATGATGGACCGCCGGTTAATCGTCACAAACCGTCGGTCGATGTGTTGTTTAACTCAGTGGCGCAGTTTGCCGGTCGTAACGCCGTCGGCGTTATCCTGACCGGCATGGGTAACGATGGTGCTGCCGGACTGCTGGCGATGAATAAAGCCGGTGCCTGGACCATTGCCCAGAACGAAGCGAGCTGTGTCGTATTTGGCATGCCACGAGAGGCTATTGCCCTCGGGGGAGCCAGTGAGGTGGTGGATCTTCACCAAATCAGCCAGCACATGCTGGCAAAAATTAGCGCCGGACAGGCGTTGCGTATCTAACGCGGTCCTCGCGGGCTACACATTACGGGAGTAAGTATGGTAGATAAAAATATGCGGTTTCTGGTGGTCGACGACTTCAACACAATGCGTCGTATCGTCCGTAACCTGCTGAAAGAGTTGGGTTTCAACAACGTTGAAGAAGCAGAGGATGGTGTGGACGCGCTGAACAAGCTGCGTGCAGGCGGTTTCGACTTCGTGGTGTCTGACTGGAACATGCCGAATATGGATGGTTTGCAACTGTTGCAAACCATCCGTGCAGACGGTGCGCTGAGTAAGTTACCCGTACTGATGGTGACGGCAGAAGCCAAGAAAGAGAACATTATTGCGGCTGCGCAGGCGGGTGCCAGCGGCTATGTGGTTAAACCATTCACAGCGGCTACCCTGGAAGAGAAGTTAGGTAAGATCTTCGAAAAACTGGGTATGTAAGGAGCTGAGATGAACGCTATTCCGAAACCAAATGTTGATGCAGCTTCAGCGCAGGACATTATCTCTAAAATTGGTTCACTGACGCGCATGCTGCGCGACAGTCTGCGTGAGTTAGGTCTTGATCAGGCCATCGCAGAAGCGGCAGAGGCGATCCCAGATGCCCGCGATCGCCTTGATTATGTGATTCAAATGACCGGCCAGGCGGCAGAACGTGCCTTAAACTGCGTCGAGGCTGCACAGCCTCGTCAGACAGTGATGGAGAATGGGGCGAAGGCGTTGAAAGTTCGCTGGGACGAATGGTTCGAGAATCCTATCGAACTGTCAGATGCCCGCTCTCTGGTTTCGGATACGCGTGGTTATCTCGACGCGGTACCGGAACATACAGGCTTCACCAATGCTCAGCTGATGGAAATCATGATGGCTCAGGATTTCCAGGACCTGACCGGGCAGGTGATTAAACGTATGATGGATGTGATCCAGGAAATTGAGCGACAGCTGTTGTCGGTCCTCATGGAAAACATTCCAGACCAGAGCATGCGTGTGAAGAAAGATGCTGACAGCCTGTTGAACGGCCCGCAGATTAATGCGGCGGCCCCCAATGTGGTGGCAAGCCAGGATCAGGTTGACGATCTGTTGGACAGCCTCGGCTTCTGATAACAGGGGCAGAGCCTTTCTGCCCCTGCTTTAAAACGGTGTCCCGCCATCCTGTGCGGGCACTGTCTTTTCTCCATTCCGTAAATAACCCCCTATTTACACGTTTACTCGTGGCATTACCCCTGCGCGAATTTGGCATTCTACCCTCAGTCATTCCGTATTGAAGGTTTGCTACCGTGTCTCAGGATAGCGATGAGGAAAAAACAGAGTCCCCCACGGCCCATCGACTCGAAAAAGCACGAGAAGAAGGGCAAATCCCGCGTTCGCGCGAACTGACGTCTATTTTGATGCTGGTGACTGGCCTGAGTATTTTATGGGCGGGTGGTGAATGGATGGGACGCAAGCTGGGTGCACTGGTCGCGGATGGGCTGGTCTTCAATCATTCCGTGGTCAGTGATACCAGTCAGATGCTGCGTCAGATCAGCGATCTGCTGATGCAGGCGGTGATGGCTATTCTGCCGATGATGTTTGGTCTGGTGGTGATGGCGATTGCGGCACCGATGTTGCTGGGTGGCCTGGTCATCAGCGGGAAAGCCATCAAGTTTGACGTCGGCAAAATGAACCCGATTAAAGGGTTGGGAAAGATGATTTCTGCCCAGTCAGCCGCTGAACTGTTGAAAGCCGTGCTGAAAGCGGTGCTGGTTGGCGTGGTCGCCTGGATATATATCCATAACCACTGGGCTGAGATGCTGCATTTGATCAGCGAATCACCCGTGACAGCCCTGGCGGGCTCGCTGAATATGATTGCCATGTGCAGCATCCTCATTGTATTGGGGTTGTCGCCGATGGTGGGCTTTGACGTCTTCTTCCAGCTCTTCAGCTATTTTAAAAATTTACGCATGTCGCGTCAGGATATTACCGACGAACATAAGCAGCAGGAGGGTGACCCGCATGTTAAAGGGCGCATCCGCCAGCAAATGCGCGCTGCCGCACGCCGCCGCATGATGTCTGATGTTCCGAAGGCTGACGTGATTGTGACCAACCCGACCCACTATGCGGTCGCGTTGCAGTACGACGAGAAAAAAATGAGTGCACCGAAAGTGCTGGCAAAAGGCGCAGGGGAGATTGCCCTGCGTATTCGTGAAATGGGGAAAGAGCACCGTATCCCGATTTTAGAAGCGCCACCGCTGGCACGTGCGCTCTATCGCCACAGTGAAATTGGTCAGCATATTCCCGGGACATTGTACGCAGCGGTTGCTGAAGTGCTGGCCTGGGTCTGGCAACTCCGCCGCTGGAAAGTGGAAGGGGGGCTGATCCCGAAGAGACCTGTTAAATTGCCAGTGCCGGACGCGCTGGACTTTGCTGGAGAACAAAAATCTGATGGCTAATCTGGCCGCTAAACTGCGCTTACCGGGCAACTTGAAAGATACACAGTGGAAAGTCCTTGCCGGACCGATACTGATCTTGCTGATCCTGTCGATGATGGTGCTGCCGTTACCACCGTTTATCCTCGATCTGTTGTTTACCTTTAACATTGCCCTGTCGATTATGGTGCTGTTGGTGGCGATGTTTACCCAGCGCACGCTGGATTTCGCCGCCTTCCCGACTATTCTGCTGTTCTCCACGTTACTACGCCTGGCCCTGAACGTGGCCTCGACGCGTGTTATTTTGATGGACGGTCATACCGGTGCGGCTGCTGCGGGTCAGGTTGTTGAAGCCTTTGGCCACTTCCTCGTCGGTGGTAACTTCGCCATCGGTATCGTGGTGTTTGTCATCCTCGTGATTATCAACTTTATGGTTATCACCAAGGGTGCCGGGCGTATTGCGGAAGTGGGGGCGCGCTTTGTCCTCGACGGGATGCCGGGTAAACAGATGGCGATCGATGCCGACCTGAATGCCGGGCTGATTGGTGAAGAGGAAGCGAAAAAACGCCGTTCTGATGTGACCCAGGAAGCCGACTTCTACGGGTCGATGGACGGTGCCAGTAAGTTTGTTCGTGGTGATGCCGTCGCCGGTATCATGATCATGATTATCAACGTGATCGGCGGCCTGCTGGTGGGGATTCTCCAGCACGGTATGGATGCCGGTCATGCAGCCGAAACCTATACGCTGCTGACCATCGGTGACGGTCTGGTTGCCCAGATCCCCGCGTTGGTGATCTCCACCGCGGCGGGTGTTATCGTCACCCGCGTCGGCACCGATCAGGACGTCGGCGAGCAGATGGTCAGCCAGCTGTTTAATAATCCGCGCGTGATGATGCTGAGTGCCGGTGTTCTCGGCCTGCTGGGACTGGTACCGGGCATGCCCAATCTGGTGTTCCTGCTGTTTACTGCTGCGCTGCTAGGCCTGGCCTGGTGGATACGCGGTAAAGAGATGAAGCCGAAAAGCGCTGCGGCCCCGCAGATGTCCATGACCAAACAGCCGGAAAGTGCGGCCAGCGTCGAAGCCACCTGGGGTGATGTGCAGCTGGAAGATTCGCTGGGGATGGAAGTGGGCTATCGCCTGATCCCAATGGTGGACAGTGCACAGGATGGCGAGTTGCTCGGCCGCATCCGCAGTATCCGTAAGAAATTCGCCCAGGAAATGGGCTTCCTGCCACCGGTGGTTCATATTCGTGACAACATGGATCTGACCCCGGCACGCTACCGTATTCTGATGAAAGGGGTAGAGATCGGCAGTGGTGATGCTTATCCGGGCCGCTGGATGGCGATCAACCCGGGGACGGCCGCGGGTTCGCTGCCGGGGGAAGTGACCGTTGACCCGGCCTTCGGGCTGGAAGCGATCTGGATTGACAGTGCGCTGAAAGAGCAGGCGCAGATTCAGGGCTTCACCGTGGTGGAAGCCAGTACCGTGGTGGCCACCCACCTTAACCATCTGATTGGTCAGTACGCCAGTGAGTTGTTCGGTCGCCAGGAAGCGCAGCAGTTGCTGGATCGCGTGACCCAGGAGATGCCGAAGCTCACTGAAGATCTGATCCCTGGCGTGATTACCTTGACCACCCTGCATAAAGTGTTGCAGAACCTGCTGGCTGAACGTGTCTCTATCCGCGATATGCGGACGATTATTGAGACGCTGGCGGAGCATGCGGCGGTGCAGACCGATCCGCAGGAGCTGACCTCAGTGGTCCGTGTGGCGTTAGGCCGTGCCATTACGCAGCAATGGTTCCCGGGCAATGGCGAAGTGCAGGTTATCGGGCTGGATACCACGCTGGAACGTCTGCTGTTGCAGGCCTTGCAGGGCGGTGGCGGTCTGGAGCCGGGTCTGGCTGACCGTCTGCTGGCGCAGGCGCAGACGGCATTGCAGCATCAGGAAGGGTTGGGTGCACCGCCGGTGCTGCTGGTGAACCATCCGCTGCGTGCACTGCTGGCGCGCTTCCTGCGTCGTTCGCTGCCGCAGCTCATGGTGATTTCCAATATGGAACTGACGGACAACCGCAATATTCGTATGACGTCAACGATTGGTGGCCATTGATGAAAGTGATGCTGTGGTTGCTGCTGACGTTGCCCGGTCTGTCGATGGCGGCTGAGGGCGGCTGGCATGCCAGCGCCACAGGTCCGTCACTCTCTAATCGTGGAGTGCAGGCGTCATCACGCCCGCTCACGCCATCAGAACCGGTGACCGGCGTCATGAGTACGGTAATATGGCGCTATACGCTGACGGCTCCCGCACCCGCCGGGCTGCAGGTTCGTCTGTGTTCAGAAAGTCGTTGCGTGCCTGTGGAAGGGGGCAGCGGCAGTACTCAGGGCCTGACCAATGTGGCCGCTGGAGAGACATTACGCTTTATTTATCAGGTAGAAGGTAAAGGGCGGGTGTTTCCGGTGCTGCATGTGCTGAGTAATGAAGTGATGGTGAATTACCAGTAATCATCAGAGCAGAAGGGTCGGGCATGCCCGACCCCTACGAGGATTTATGTCGGGGCCAGGCTCCACCGATCCCCGTAGGGGCGTGGCACGCCTCGCCCGAAAAGACTTACATCCGCTCTACGGTTTCAATCCCCAGCGTATCCAGCCCCTGCTTCAGAGTTTTCGCCGTTAACAGCGCCAGACGCAGACGGCTCTGTTTTGTTGCGTCATCGTCGGCGGTCAGGATAGGGCAGTGTTCGTAGAAGCCTGAGAACAGACCCGCCAGATCGTAAAGATACGCACACATCACGTGTGGCATCCCGTCGCGCGCAACCTGAGTAATGGTTTCTTCAAACTGCAACAGGCGTACTGCCAGCGCGGCTTCACGATCTTCAGCGATCGCGGTCGCGCCGCTGATGCCGTGCTCATCGATGCCTGCTTTGCGGAAGACGGACAGCACACGCGTGTAGGCATACTGCATATACGGTGCGGTGTTACCTTCAAACGCCAGCATGTTGTCCCAGTCGAAGATGTAGTCGGTGGTGCGGCTTTTCGACAGGTCGGCGTATTTGACGGCACCGATACCGACGATGTTGGCCAGTGCTTTCAGCTCATCGGCAGGCATATCCGGGTTTTTACCGGCAACCAGCGCCGTTGCGCGTTCAATGGCTTCATCCAGCAGGTCGGACAGCTTGATGGTGCCACCAGCACGGGTTTTAAACGGCTTACCGTCTTTACCCAGCATCATGCCGAACATGTGGTGTTCCAGTGGCAGGGACGCCGGTACATAGCCCGCTTTGCGCACGATAGTCCAGGCCTGCATCAGGTGCTGATGCTGACGTGAATCGATGTAATACAGCACACGGTCCGCTTTCAGCGTCTCGTAGCGATATTTCGCGCAGGCAATATCCGTTGTGGTGTAAAGGTAGCCGCCATCCTTTTTCTGGATGATCACGCCCATCGGTTCGCCTTCCTTGTTTTTATACTCATCAAGGAACACAACGGTGGCGCCTTCGCTCTCTACCGCCAGACCTTTGGCTTTCAGGTCAGCAACGATGCCCGGCAGCATATCGTTATACAGGCTTTCACCCATCACATCGTCGCGCGTCAGGGTGACGTTCATACGGTCATAAATCAGCTGATTCTGTGCCATGGTGATGTCGACCAGTCGCTTCCACATCTTGCGGCAGTATTCATCGCCGCCCTGCAGCTTAACGACATAACCGCGTGCGCGCTCGGCAAAGGCCGGGTCTTCATCGTAGGTACGTTTGGCTTCACGGTAGAAGACTTCCAGGTCTGCCAGCGCGATCTCTTCGTGATTCTCGTTCTGCTGTTTCTCAAGGAACGCAATCAACATACCGAACTGGGTGCCCCAGTCGCCAACGTGGTTGGCACGGATAACGTTATGGCCGAGGAACTCCAGCGTACGCACTGCCGCATCCCCGATGATGGTGGAGCGCACGTGACCCACGTGCATCTCTTTCGCCACGTTCGGTGCAGAGTAGTCAACTACCACGGTCTGCGGCTCCACAGCGGCCACACCCAGTTTCGGGGCGGCCAGCACGCTGTCGATCTGTGCAGACAGCCATTCAGGAGCCAGGAAGATATTGATAAAGCCCGGCCCGGCGATCTCAACTTTTTTGGCAATCCCCGTGAGATCCAGCTGCTCCAGCACTTTTTCGGCCAGTTGTCGTGGCGGCATACCCAGGGTTTTGGCCACGGCCATCATGCCGTTGGCCTGATAATCACCAAACTGCACTTTTGCCGACTGACGCACCTGAGGTTCGCAATCTGCGGGTGCACCCACTGCGATCATCGCCTGACTGACTTTTTCTGAGAGAAGGGCCTGAATATTCACCGAGTTACCTTAATTTTTTTAAACCCACACGCAGAGGTGCAGGCCATGGTCTCGACGCCGCCGCATTCCGGGGGACATTCACCCAGGGTGGCAGCGCCTAAAAAAGAAGGGGAAAAGTATACTGCATTTAGGAACAAGTTATCCAGGAACCTGAGCCCCTGGATAACTTGTGTTTTGCGCGCGGGAAAACAGTGCTGTGAGGCTGTCTTCCACGGAAAGTCAGATTAGCGGCGACGTTGCGGGCGGTGGGGACTTGCCACCGTCGTTTTTACGTTCCGTACCTTCCAGTGGCGTACAATCGCCAATCCCATCATCGCGATCAGCACGGCGACAAGTAATAACATAAGCATTAAGCTTTTCCTTGTGTTGATGGTCGGGATAAATCTATAAGAAAGCAGAATAGCCTACAATGCACCCCTGATGATTTAGGAATTGTCGCATTGTATAAATTTAACTAAACTAAAACATAAAGTTAAAGGCCATTTTCTAAAAAAATCACTGGTACTGAACCACCAGATGCTGGATGAAATGTTTTCTAAGCGGGCAATTTATATGAATAATTCCGATGAAATGCTAAGTTTCTATTCCATTATCTGGTCTGTAAAATCATATGCTTTAAGTGAAAATGATAAGTGAAATTACTGTAAATGAAGGGTTTTGAGATGTTATCCATAAATAATGCAGAAGAATTAAGCGATTTAGCTAATGATTTACCGCGTTTTTTACAATCCCTTTACCAATTGGCTGAGCGATTAAGCCTTGATCTTGATGTTCTTGAGGTTGATCACATTGCGGTCAGATGTCACCAGAACACCACCGCAGCGCGGTGGAAACAGGGGTTTCTGCGTTGCGGTTCGCTGTTTTCGGAAAAAGAGATTGCCGGACGTCCCGTCGCCCTGTTTGAGCTGGCTACACCGCTGGACGTGGGCCCGTGGAAGATCGGCGTGGTGGAACTCCCCTGGCCAGGGCAGCGGCTTTATCGCCATGAAGGCTGGGAACATGTCGAAGTGGTTCTGCGCGGCGACGAAGAGACGCTCGGCGCACGTGCTCTGGCGTTGATGGGTGACGAAGGCCTGACACAGCAGGGAATTTCGATTAAAACCAGTGCACCAAAGGGTGACGGCGAACGCCTGCCTAACCCAACGCTGGCGGTAACTGACGGGCAGGTGACCATCAAGTTCCATCCGTGGAGCTTGAAAGAGATCGTCGCCAGTGAAGTGGACCGTTAAATCTAGCGGCCGATAGCCAGCGCCAGCGTCATGCGGCGCAAGGCTTCGTCTAACATCGCACGCTGGCAGCCGAAGTTGAAACGGATAAACTTATCGTCACCGAAGTCACGCCCCGGTGAAAAGCCCAGCCCATGTTTTTCAAAGAACAGGGCCGGGCTGGCGACTTTCAGTTTGCTGGCATCAATCCAGCCCAGATAGCTGCCCTCTGGTGCCACCATGCTCAGTCCCGGTAGCGCATTCACGTGCTGTGTCAGTGCGTCACGGTTGCTGCGCAGGTACTCCACCTGCGCATCCAGCCACGGTTGCCCGTCCTGCCAGGCGGCCGTCGCGGCGACATAGGACAGAACATCGACATCCGGCACCATCCCTTTACGTTCCCGATTAAAACGGTCACGCAGTTCGCGGTCAGGAATGATGGCCACAGACGCACCGAGGCCAGCAATGTTGAAGCTTTTCGACGGAGACAGCAGGGTAATGGAGCGCTGGGCGGCATCTTCACTCAGGCTGGCAAACGGGATATGTTCAGCGCCCGGCTCCAGCAGCAGGTCGCAGTGAATTTCATCAGAACACACTATCAGGTCATGTCGCTGGGCAAAGCGCAGTTGTGCCTCCAGTTCCTCACGGCGATAAACGGTACCGCCCGGGTTCTGCGGGTTACACAACAGCAGCAGTTTTTCGTTGCCCTTAAGCTCAGGTTCCAGAGCATCCAGATCCAGCACCCAGCGCTGATTCTGAAGCTGTAACGGGGCGCTGACCTGCGCGCGTCCGGCCAGCTTTGCTGCCAGGCGGAAAGGGGGATAAATTGGTATGGGCGCAATGGTGCCCTGATGTGGCTCGGTAAACGCGCGTACGCACAGATTCAGCCCGGTAACGACGCCCGGTAGAAAGACCAGCCACTCGGGTTGAATTTTCCAGCCAAAACGTGTGTTCATGCGCTCAATGACGACCTCAATAAAGGCCTGCGGCGGGACACCATAGCCGAAGATGCCGTGTGAGATACGAGTCTGTAATGCTTCAGTAATACAATCAGCTACGCGAAAATCCGTGTCTGCGATCCACAACGGAAGGATATCCCGATCACCATATTTTTGCCATTTCAAGCTATCGCTGTGACGGCGGTCTATCCGTTGGTCAAAATTGAATGCCATGCTGATGATTCCCGTTAAGATAAATACCAGTAATGCCGATCAGACTAATCATCGGCATGAAAATAAACAACCAGACAGCAGTGATAACCGGAGGATGGGATGCGAAAACTGGAAATATGCTGCTACGGAGTGGAATGTGCCGTGACGGCGGAACGAGCGGGAGCCGATCGCGTGGAGTTATGTGCTGCGCCAACGGAAGGGGGATTAACACCATCGGCGGGGACATTGATGTCAGCTCGTCGTCGCGTTGCGATCCCGGTCCATCCGATTGTGCGCCCCAGAGGGGGAGATTTTTGTTACAGCGATATCGAATTTGAGCAGATGAAGTCAGATATTGCGTTTATCCGGGAACAGGGCTTTCCGGGGCTGGTGATCGGGTTGCTGGATGTGGACGGGCATATTGATCTGCCGCGCATGCAGCACGTCATGCAGCTGTGTCAGGGTATGGAGGTGACCTTTCATCGTGCCTTCGATTTGTGCCACAGCCCGGTCATGGCACTTAAGCAACTGACTGATTTAGGCGTGTCGCGCATCCTCACTTCCGGACAGCAGCAGAGTGCAGAAAGCGGCTTACCCCTCTTGAGGGAGCTTACCCGCATGGCGAAGGGCGTAAAAGTGATGGCCGGTGCGGGTGTGCGCCTGAGCAATGTGCAAAAGTTTATCGATGCTGGCCTGCTTGAGTTGCACAGCTCCGCCAGCCAACGTATTGCCTCATCGATGCGTTACCGTAAAGCCGGTGTGTCTATGTGTTCGGATGCTGAAAATGACGAATTTACCCGCACCTGCGTTGATGGTGATGTGGTCGCCGCGATGAAAAGCGTGATGTCGCTCGGCGCACCGCTTCACGTTGCCTAAATCCGTTGCCGCCTGGCGGTAACGTGCCGATTTTGCCGCGCAGCACGCCGTTCTCAGACGTGGTGTTTGCAAGTACCAGACCCCAGCGCCTTTTGTTGGGGTTTTTTTTGCTCCTGGTGCGGGTTTGTAATGCGTGTTGTACCCAAAAAAAACTACACTGAGTCATCTCCTTAATCTGCCATAAGAGCTGTGATGAAGATTCCGTTTTCGGGTTGTACGCTGATGATGACGCTGGCCTTTTTGCTGACTCCGGCTGCACAGGCGGCAACAGACTGCACGCCGGGCTTTCAGCAGGTGGCCAGTAATAACAGCATTGTGATGTTGGGGGGAACGGCCAGAGGCCCGGTTAAACAGTTTGTCCTCGGCGAATTTGGTAAGGATGTTAATCAGCAAAAACGCATGATTGGCGAGTTTGATCGCTGCGGAACGCTGAAACGTGCCGATTTGCGCTTCGATAAACAGGAAGGCAAGCTCCAGATCTCACTGGTGCAGAGTATTGAACATGTCAGGGATGGTTGGCTTTCAAGCTATGAAATGACCGTTGCTGAATTACGTAACGGCCAGCCGGTGGTGATCAATGATAAACGTGGCACCACACATTATCGGACGGGAAGCCGCGGTAATATCATTAGCTCGGCGGATACGTTCGTCCTCAATGGTGAAAAAGGCTTCACGGAAACCACCCACCATTTCGACCGCCAGTCGCGGCTGATTAGCAGTATTGCGCGGGGATCGGATAGCAACAGTAACGGTAAATTCACCTACCGCTGGAACAAACAGAACCTGCTGGTGGCTTTGGCGTCTGATCGAGAAAAAATGACGCTGGACTACGACCGGGATCAGCGTGAGTTACGTCTGAGCAGCCGCTCGGATACAGCGATGAGCAGTATGACAACGCTGGAGGAGTGCCAGCTGTGGGATGACCAGGGGAACTGTACGTTGAGCTATACGCGTGAAATGGAAGTGTTCCCCTCCGGGATTATCCGGCGCAATATTACTGCCGCTTACCGCTACGAATATTGGGAATAAACCGCGGCAGAAAAATAAGGCCGATCGCCCGGATCGGCCTTCACTACAATACGGTTATTTCACTGACAGACTAAAGGCATCTACGGCCAGAATGGCGTTCGCCACATCCTCAGCGCTCAGTCCCGGGTTCAGGTTTTTCAACGTGTCCCCTTCGTTATTGGCCAGCGCGCCGATTTTCACCAGATCGTCCCAGCTTACGTTGTCCAGATGCAGCTCCTTCAGCGTGGTCGGCATCTTGATGGCTCGGTAGAAACGCACGTAACGTGCGATCTCCTCATCAGGCCGCTGCTCCAGCACCATCTGGGTCAGGGTGCCGTAAGCCACTTTTTCACCGTGCGTCAGGTGGTGAATATCGCCCTCAATCGCAGTAAAACCGTTGTGGATAGCGTGGGCACCGGCCAGACCGGCGTTTTCGAACCCCAGCCCTGAAAGCAGCGTATTGGCTTCCACCACGGCTTCCACCGCGGGTGTCACCAGCTGTTTCTCCACGGCCTGATAGGCACTCAGCCCCCAGGTCAGGAGTGTTTTTTCACAGGCTTCGGCGATCGCCATTCCGGCAATGGTCGGGTCACCGTTGACCATCGATTTGCTGTGTGAACGTTTCACCGCCTGCGCTTCAACGTAGGTCGCCAGGCCATCCGCAATACCGGAGGCAAACAGACGCCCCGGCGCGCGCGCGCAGACCTGCGTATCCACCAGCACCAGATCCGGGTTTTTACTGTAGAAACGGTAGCTTTCGAACACGCCGGTATCCGAGTAGATCACTGACAGCGCACTGCAGGGGGCATCGGTAGAGGCGATAGTGGGCACGACGGCAACGGGGTGTTTCAACTCATCGGCAACCGCTTTTACAGTGTCCAGGGTTTTACCGCCACCGAGGCCGACCACAATACTTGTCCCGTTGGCTTTCGCCAGTTTAGCCAGGCGGGTGATCTCATTGCTGGAGGCTTCACCGTTAAACTCTTCGTAGTGGAATTCGACCTTGTTCGCGATCAGGGAGGCTTTAACGTCTTTTCCGATCAGCCCCCAGACAATCTTGTCAGCAACGAGGAACGCATTGCTGCCCAGTTCGGCCAGATGCTCGCCCAGGTGGGCTAGCTGACCCGCGCCCTGAATGTATTTCCGTGGTGATGAAAAAACAAATTTACTCATACCAGATACTCCTTTCAGGTGAATTTAACGCACAACTGATCCCACACTAACCCGTAAGTATTAGGCCATTTGATCAAAAAGAGTGATTTAATAAGAATTATCATTCTCATTGACACAGATCAGGATTTCACTCAGAGCGGTGAGGAGGCAGGGCAACGACGAGGGGGAGGCAGGGTCAGCCGTAAGACGGCCAACCCTGTCGGGATTATGGTTTGGTCGCTACCAACACGGCACGCAGGGGGGCAGGATAACCTTCGACGGTTTTCGTTGGGTCGTTCGGGTCGAGGAACTCGGCCAGGGACTCGCTGGTCATCCAGCTGGTACGACGCTGTTCATCCGTGCTGGTGACCGAGTAATCAGCAATACGGACGTCAACAAATCCACACTTCTCGAGCCAGTTTTTCAGCGCCCCGGTTGACGGGATGAAGTAGACGTTACGCATCTGCGCATAGCGTTCACCCGGCACCAGTACCTGCAGGTCATCGCCTTCGACCACCAGGGTTTCCAGCACCAGTTCGCCGCCGCTGACCAGCTGATTTTTCAACTGGAAAAGGTGGTCGAGCGGGGAGCGGCGATGATACAGCACGCCCATTGAAAATACGGTGTCGAACGCCTTCAGCTCGGGCAGTTGCTCGATGCCCAGCGGCAGCAGGTGCGCACGCTGATCGTTGCCCAGCAGTTTACGCACGGCTTCAAACTGGCACAGGAACAGCTGCATCGGGTCGATGCCGACCACGAGGTTGGCACCCGCGCCCAGCATGCGCCACATGTGGTAGCCGCTGCCACAACCGACATCCAGCACCGTACGTCCGGCCAGTGAGGAAATATGCGGCAGCACCCGCTCCCACTTCCAGTCAGAACGCCATTCTGTATCGATAGTCACGCCGTACAGTGAGAACGGCCCTTTACGCCATGGCATCAGATTACGCAGCAGTTTTTCAATGCCGTCACGCTGGCGTGCGGAGAGATGGCTGCTGTCGGCGGTGACGCTGTGCAGTAAATCCAGCGTCTCCGGGGTCAGTGCGGGAAGGTGTTCAACGGAACGGTCCCAGTTTTTAAAGTGACCGTGCAGTGACTCGCGTTGCCAGGCCGCGATCTGCGCAGGCAGGGTTTCCAGCCAGTGAGACAGCGGGTTTTTGGCAATGAGTTGATAAAAATTTCCGAAATCCATCAGGGATGACCTGCTTTTAAGGCCACCAGAGAGCCAAAGTTAAAACACTGGAACCACAGTTCTGCATGCTGGAAACCGGCATTGTGCAGACGCTGTTTATGGGTTTCCACGCTGTCGGTCAGCATGACATTTTCCAGCATGCTGCGCTTCTGGCTGATCTCCAGTTCGCTGTAACCGTTCGCGCGTTTAAAGTCGTGATGCATGTTGAACAACAGTTCACCCACGTCAGAGTCAGCAAAGCTGAACTTTTCAGACAGCACCAGCGCACCGCCGGGTTTCAGTCCCTGATAAATAGTATTCAGCAACTGCTGACGCTCTTCCGGTGCCAGAAACTGTAACGTGAAGTTCAGTACCACCAGGGAGGCATTCTCAATCGGGATCTGGCGGATGTCCGCTTCAATCACCTCAACCGGCGTATCGGCACGGAAGGCGTCAATGTGGCGGCGGCAGCGCTCAACCATGGCGGGTGAGTTATCAACGGCAATAATCTTGCAACCAGCGGCAGTAATATTGCGGCGCACTGACAGCGTGGCCGCGCCCAGCGAACAGCCGAGATCGTAAACACGGGAGTCGGGCTGGACAAAGCGCTCGGCTAACATGCCAATCATGGAAATAATGTTGGAATAGCCGGGCACAGAACGCTGAATCATGTCGGGGAAGACTTCAGCCACGCGCTCATCAAACGTCCAGTCGCCCAGCTTGGCAATTGGCGCGGAGAACAGCGTATCGCGGTTAGACATAGTGGTAAGTCCGGGGAAGCTAACGGAAAGGGCATATTCTGGCAGAAAGCGCGGCGGGCTGCACCTTTTCTGCCAGTAGAACGGTCAGGAAGTGCCGAGAACCAGGTCCCAGGGCAGGAACAGCAGATTGACGACCACCATGCCGAAGAGCGAAAGCAGCGTCAGGAGCATGCCGTTACGGCGCCACAGCACGGTGCGGCTGCGTAAACCATACGCATGCATCAGACGGCCGAAAAAGAAAAACAGCCCGAGCAGATGCAGCATCCAGATATCGGCACCGTTCATCTCCATCATTACCAGCAGAAAGAGTGCGATGGGGATATTTTCGACCGCATTACCGTGGATGCGAATGGCCAGCTGTAAATCAGACACCCCACCATCACCGATCGAGACCCGGTACTGACGACGTAAGCGCACCACGTCGAGTAAAAACTTCAGGATAAAAAGCGTACCAAGTACCACGTAAAGCGCACTGACCATGACTCACTCCATGATGTAATAATGATCTTATTGAGTAGGGTATCGAACAATGCTGACACTGTCGCCAGGCATCAGCATGAACCGGTTCAGAATAACATCTCCTGCTGCGGCCATTCAGGGGCATCACCGATATGCGGGAGCACCTGCTGTAATCCGGGCCACAGCGCGCGCACCAAATCCGGTGCGAAGCCGACATCCGGGGTATGTATAAACAGCCACGGCTGGGCCGTTTCGCACCACTGCGGTAACCGATCTCGCCAGGCGTTGAACCAGCTCAGGTTAGCCTCGACGTTGTCGCCGCCGATAAAACGGATCATCGGGGCGTCTGCGGTCATCACCGCATGGACTGGCAGTTTAGGTTTTTTGCGTTGTGCCTCAATAATCGCGGCCGTTGAAGGATGGGCACTGTGCACGCCGCGGGTATCGAGGATCACCCGGTTGACGCGGCGCTGATGCAATCCGCGATTCAGCGCCTGCTCGGCCTCGCCTTTGGCAAAAAACTCCGGATGCCGCACTTCCACACCGTAGCGGAATTCCGTGGGCAGGTTATCGAGAAACTGCCAGAGAGCAGGCAGGTCAGCAGGCGAAAAAGCCGCGGGAAGCTGTAACCAGAACTGTCCGATGCGATCGGCCAGCGGAGAGAGCAGATCAAAAAACTCTGCGCTGAGATCGCCGCACTGGCGCAGCGCGGCCTGATGGCTGATGGTCGCCGGAAATTTAAAACAGAAGCGGAAGTCATCGTGCGTCATTGCCCGCCAGCGCTGTACCACTTCCGGGCGCGGCAGTGCATACAGCGTGGTATTGCCTTCGACACAGTTAAAGTGACGGGCATAATCTTCCAGGGTGGTCATCCCCAGTTTTTTCCATTGCGGGTGCTGCCACTGTGGCAGGCCAAGATACAACGGCTTCATTGTTTATCCACATTCAGTCAGTTGCGGGCAACTTTACCGTGTGGATACAGGGGAGTGCAAGGCAGGCAGTGGGGAGAAAGACCGGTTCCCTCCGGTCATGCGCAGGTTAAGACAGCGCGGCGATGACGTCATCTGACTGACGCACGCGGGCAATACGTGGGAAGATCCACTCGACGCTGGCCTGATGCTGCTCAGTGCTGGCGGTGCTACAGATATCTTCGGCAATCACCAGATTGAAACCCAGTTCCCAGGCGTTACGTGCGGTGGACTCAACGCCAATGTTGGTGGCGATGCCACCCAGCACAAGGGTGTCAATGCCACGACGGCGCAGTTGCAGTTCCAGATCGGTACCGTGGAATGCCCCCCACTGGCGTTTGATGACGTGCAGATCGCTCTCCTGAACACCCAGTGCGTCAGGGTAGACCCACCAGTTATCCGGCAGTGCGCCTCCGGCATGGGCGGCATCAACCGGTTGCTTTGGCGCATCGGCAAAATCCGCTGACCAGCCTACACGTACCAGCACGACCGGGGCGTTGTGTGCACGAAAGTGGTCGGCCAGTTTCGCGGCACGTGGCACGACATCACTGGCCGCGTGTGGTGCCTTGCCAAACGGCAGAATGCCTTCCTGTAAGTCGATCAGCACCAGTGCGGTGGTCTGGGGATTGAGATTGAGCATGCGTTTCTCCGGGATAAGGGGGAAAACCATTGAGAATACAAAGGAACAGTTAAACGAGGCGATGAAAATAATGTGGGTAAAGCGCTGAGATTTGTTAGCGGTTATGTCGTGGTGATGATGTTTTGTTAACCACAGCGTCCGGTGGCAGCACATCGCAGCGTTTTTCTGCCACTTTCCCCTGATGACAGCACTTATCCTGTGAGCCATTTTCCATTATAATGGCAGCCATTTTTCGCGGCAGCAGCGCTCCTCAGAGCAGGATAGTGATTATAAAGCTGCGGCAGCAGCGCTGAAGTTAAAAGGATATCGTTATGCGTACTGAGTATTGTGGGCAGATCAATCTGTCTCATGTAGGCCAGCAAGTGACACTGTGCGGTTGGGTTAATCGCCGTCGCGATCTGGGCAGCCTGATCTTTATTGATATGCGTGACCGTGAAGGCATCGTGCAGGTGTTCTTCGACCCGGACCGTCAGGCGGCTTTCGATCTGGCGTCTGAACTGCGTAACGAGTTCTGCATCCAGATCACCGGCACCGTGCGTCCGCGTGATGAGAAGAACAAAAACAAAGATATGGCCACCGGTGAGATCGAAGTGTTCGCCACCGACCTGACCATCATCAACCGCTCAGAACCGCTGCCGTTAGACTCCAATATGGCGAACAGCGAAGAAGCGCGTCTGAAGTATCGCTATCTTGACCTGCGTCGCCCTGATATGGCGAACCGCCTGAAAGCTCGTGCGAAAATTACCAGCTTTGTGCGCCGCTTTATGGATGAGCACGGTTTCCTCGATATCGAAACCCCGATGCTGACCAAAGCCACGCCGGAAGGTGCCCGTGACTATCTGGTGCCAAGCCGCGTGCATAAAGGCAAATTCTACGCCTTGCCACAGTCGCCACAGCTGTTCAAACAGTTGCTGATGATGTCCGGTTTTGACCGTTACTATCAGATCGTCAAATGTTTCCGTGACGAGGATCTGCGTGCTGACCGTCAGCCTGAATTTACCCAGATCGACGTTGAAACCTCGTTCATGACCGCCGCTCAGGTGCGTGAAATCATGGAACGTCTGGTCCGCAATCTGTGGGTTGATGTGAAGTCTGTTGAACTGGGTGACTTCCCAACCATGACCTTCGCCGAAGCGATGCGTCGTTTTGGTTCCGATAAGCCAGACCTGCGTAACCCAATGGAGCTGGTTGACGTCGCGGATCTGTTGAAAAACATTGAGTTCAGCGTCTTTGCTGGCCCGGCTAACGATGCCAAAGGCCGTGTTGCAACACTGCGTGTGCCGGGTGGCGCGACGCTGAGCCGTAAGCAGATTGACGACTACGGCAAATTTATCGAAATCTACGGCGCGAAGGGCCTGGCTTACATCAAGGTCAACGAGCGTGCTAAAGGCCTGGAAGGGATCACCAGCCCGGTAGCGAAATTCCTTAATGCAGAAATCGTTGAAGAGATTCTGGCACGTAACGGCGCCGCCGATGGCGATATGATCTTCTTCGGTGCGGGCAGCGCGAAAGTCGTGGCCGATGCCCTGGGTGCTTTGCGTCTGAAACTGGGTCGTGACCTTAAGATCACCAACGAGGCCTCCTGGGCGCCGCTGTGGGTCGTGGACTTCCCGATGTTTGAAGACGATGGCGAAGGCGGTCTGACCGCGATGCACCATCCGTTTACCGCGCCGAAAGAGATGACGCCGGAAGAACTGAAGAACGCACCGGAAACCGCGATTGCTAACGCCTACGATATGGTCATCAATGGCTATGAAGTGGGTGGCGGTTCCGTGCGTATTCACAACGGTCAGATGCAGCAGACGGTGTTCGGCATTCTGGGTATTGAAGAGCACGAACAGCGTGAGAAGTTTGGCTTCCTGCTGGATGCGCTGAAATACGGTACGCCACCGCATGCGGGTCTGGCCTTTGGTCTTGATCGCCTTGTCATGCTGCTGACCGGCACGGATAACATTCGTGACGTGATTGCCTTCCCGAAAACCACCGCTGCGGCCTGTCTGATGACCGAAGCGCCAAACTTTGCTAACCCGGCCTCACTGGCCGAGCTGGGCATTGAAGTGGTCAAGAAAGTGAAAGATCAGCCGTCAGAGAATAACTGATGGCGTATAAGCATCCGGTGTCGGTTCTGGTGGTGATTTATGCCCAGGATACCCGGCGGGTGCTGATGTTGCAGCGACGCGATGATGTGGATTTCTGGCAGTCGGTGACCGGCAGCCAGGAGCCGGGCGAAAGCCTGGCGCAGACCGCGCAGCGGGAAGTGATGGAAGAGATTGGCATTGATATAAACGCCGGGCAGCTCACATTAGTGGACTGCCAGCGTCATATAGAATTCGAAATCTTTACGCACTTTCTTCATCGTTACGCACCGGGCACCACCCATAATCGGGAACACTGGTTTAGCCTCATGCTCCCTGCGGAGTGCAGCATCACATTGAGCGAGCATCTGGCCTTTCAGTGGCTGGATGCCCCGGCCGCCGCCGCGCTCACCAAGTCCTGGAGTAACCGCCAGGCAATTGAAGAATTCGTACTGTAATTTTGTTTAATTTTTATCTTTTGAACTTAGCTTGATGTCCAGGCGTTATCGGCGCAGATAGTTTGCGCACGGCCAGCGCGGAGCAACCGCAGCATACTTATGTATGTGAGGATTGCGAGCACTGCCCGGGTGCAAAATAGCAAGCAAGATAGCCTGTGCAATAGGCAATCTGGAGACTCAGTGTAAATGGCGGGACATAGTAAATGGGCGAATACCAAGCACCGCAAGGCTGCTCAGGATTCCAAACGCGGTAAAATCTTCACCAAAATCATTCGTGAGCTGGTGACTGCTGCCAAACTGGGCGGTGGTGATGCTAACTCCAACCCGCGTCTGCGTGCGGCGATGGACAAAGCACTGTCAAACAACATGACCCGTGACACCATGAACCGTGCGATTGCACGCGGCGTGGGCGGTGATGATGACAGCAATATGGAAACCATCATTTATGAAGGTTACGGCCCAGGTGGCACCGCTGTGATGGTGGAGTGCCTGAGTGATAACCGTAACCGTACCGTGTCAGAAGTGC
Source organism: Erwinia sp. MYb416 (assembly GCF_037479575.1). Classification (NCBI taxonomy): domain Bacteria; kingdom Pseudomonadati; phylum Pseudomonadota; class Gammaproteobacteria; order Enterobacterales; family Erwiniaceae; genus Erwinia; species Erwinia sp. MYb416. Next base: position 35,361 of record NZ_JBBGYT010000439.1, on the reverse strand, counting down.
GTCATGCCTTCACCAAAACCGGTGGTAACCTTGGGACGGATGGTTCTGTGGCCTACCTGTTCACCAAAAAAGGCGTGATCACCTTCGCACCGGGCCTGGAAGAAGACCAGGTGATGGATGCGGCGCTGGAAGCCGGTGCTGACGATGTGATGACCTGGGACGATGGCACCATCGACGTATTCACCGCATGGGAAAGCCTGGGGGCCGTTAAAGACGCGCTGGACGCGGCGGGTCTGAAGGCAGAAAGTGCCGAAGTCACCATGATCCCATCGACCAAAGCCGATATGGATGTGGAGACCGCACCAAAACTGCTGCGTTTGATCGATATGCTGGAAGACTGCGACGACGTGCAGGAGGTTTACCATAACGGTGAAATTTCTGACGAGGTGGCGGAAACCCTGTGACACTCCGTCCATCACATCGGGTGAGCGCGTAATGGCTATTATTTTGGGGATCGACCCCGGTTCGCGCATCACCGGTTACGGTGTGATTCGGCAGGTGGGGCGGCAGTTAACGTATCTGGGCAGTGGATGTATCCGCACCAGTGTGGCTGACCTGCCGTCGCGCCTGAAGCTGATTTATGCGGGTGTTAGCGAGATTATTACTCAGTTTCAGCCTGAGTTTTTCGCGATTGAGCAGGTCTTTATGGCGAAGAACGCCGACTCAGCCCTGAAACTGGGCCAGGCGCGCGGTGCGGCCATTGTTGCTGCCGTGAACCAGGATCTGCCAGTGTTTGAGTATGCGGCGCGGCAGGTGAAGCAGACCGTTGTGGGCATCGGTAGTGCAGAGAAAAGCCAGGTACAGCATATGGTGCGTACCTTGCTCAAACTGCCAGCGAACCCCCAGGCGGATGCCGCCGATGCGCTGGCGATTGCCATCACGCATTGTCACCTGAGCCAGAACGTCAATCGTATCGGTGAGGGCAAGCTTAACCTCGCTCGTGGTCGTCTGAGTTAATGGACAATGGCCCGCTAATCTCAACAGGCTGGATATTCATCCAGCCTTTTTTATGCTATAAACTCCCCTCTAAATTGTTATCAGAAGGAAGCGAATGTGATAGGTCGTCTGAGAGGCATTATCCTGGAAAAACAGCCGCCCGTGGTGTTACTGGAAGCCAGCGGCGTGGGTTATGAGGTGCAAATGCCAATGACCTGTTTTTATGAGCTTCCCGACATCAACCATGAAGCGATTATCTTTACTCACTTTGTGGTGCGCGAAGATGCGCAGTTGCTGTTTGGTTTTAACAGCAAGCCGGAGCGGGCGCTGTTCCGTGAACTGATCAAGGTTAACGGCATCGGGCCTAAGCTGGCACTGGCCATTTTGTCCGGTATGTCAGCGCAGCAGTTCGTCACCGCCGTTGAACGTGAAGAGATTGCTGTGCTGGTGAAACTGCCAGGCGTGGGTAAGAAAACCGCTGAGCGCTTAGTGGTGGAAATGAAAGACCGCTTCAAAGGGATGCACGGCGATCTGTTTGCCACCGATGCACCGTTTGCACTGACCAGTGAAATGCCGACAGAAGCCGCCAACGATGCCGAAAGCGAAGCCGTTTCTGCCCTGGTGGCGCTGGGGTATAAACCTCAGGAAGCCAGCCGCATGGTCAGCAAAGTGGGTAAACCGAACGCCGACTGCGAAACATTGATTCGCGAAGCCCTGCGCGCCGCTATTTGATTTGAGGTAGAGCATGATTGAAGCCGACCGCCTGGTCTCCGCCGGGGTCATCACCGAAGAAGAAGTTATCGACCGCGCTATCCGCCCGAAAATGCTGGCAGAGTACGTTGGTCAGCCGGTGGTGCGTGAACAGATGGAAATCTTCATCGAAGCCGCTAAGAATCGCGGTGATGCGCTCGACCATCTGTTGATCTTTGGCCCGCCGGGCCTGGGAAAAACCACGCTGGCAAATATTGTTGCTAACGAGATGGGCGTTAACCTGCGTACCACATCCGGCCCGGTGCTGGAGAAAGCAGGCGATCTGGCGGCGATGCTGACCAACCTCGAACCTCATGATGTCCTGTTTATTGATGAGATCCACCGACTGTCGCCCGTGGTGGAAGAAGTGCTGTACCCGGCGATGGAAGACTATCAGCTGGATATTATGATCGGGGAAGGCCCGGGCGCGCGTTCGATTAAACTCGACCTGCCGCCGTTTACCCTGATTGGCGCTACCACGCGCGCGGGCTCACTGACGTCACCGTTGCGTGACCGTTTCGGCATTGTGCAGCGTCTGGAGTTTTACCGGGTAGAAGACTTGCAGCACATCGTTGCCCGTAGTGCGTCCTGCCTCGGTTTGCCATTGAGTGAGGATGGCGCGCTGGAAATCGCCCGCCGTGCTCGCGGTACGCCGCGTATCGCTAACCGACTGCTGCGCCGCGTGCGTGACTTTGCCGAGGTGCGTGCGAACGGCAGTATGAGCGGTGACGTGACCTCAAAAGCACTGGATATGCTGAGTGTGGATACCGAAGGTTTCGACTATATGGACCGCAAACTACTGCTGGCGATTATCGATAAATTTATGGGTGGCCCGGTCGGGCTGGATAACCTGGCGGCGGCAATCGGTGAAGAGCGCGAAACCATCGAGGACGTGCTGGAACCGTATCTGATCCAGCAGGGCTTTATTCAACGCACGCCGCGTGGCCGTATGGCCACCCAGCATGCTTACAAGCACTTCGGCATCGACCGACCAGAATCACAGTAAGTAGGGGCGAGGGATGCTTCCTTGCCCGTGCAAAAACGGCGGGTTACACCGCCGGTTTCTTCACCATACTCAGCATGAACATCACCGCTGCCCCCAGCACCACAGAAGGGCCGGCTGGCGTATCGTAGAAGGCAGAGAAGGTCAGACCGATGGTCACGGCCAGAATGCCAATGACCACCGCCAGTGCCGCCATCTGCTCCGGTGAGCGGGCAAAACGACGGGCGGTGGCGGCAGGGATAATCAGCAGTGAGGTGATGATCAACGCCCCGACAAATTTCATCGCTACCCCAATCGTCAGCGCCGTGATCAGCATCAGAATCATTTTGGTCCGCTGAATATTGACGCCATCCACCTGCGCCAGCTCAGGGCTGATGGTGATTGACAGCAGGGCACGCCATTGCCACGCCAGCAGAAGCAGAACCACCGCCACACCCGCGACAATCGTCCACAGATCGGTTGGTGTCACGGCCAGCAGGTCACCAAACAGATAGGCCATCAGATCCACACGCACGTCAGACATCAGGCTGACCACCACCATGCCCAGCGACAGCGCACTGTGCGCCATAATGCCCAGCAGGGTATCAATCGCCAGATGCGGACGACGCTCCAGCCACACCAGCACCAGCGACAACAGCAGAGTGACTACGATCACTGCATAAAACGGACTGACATTAAGCAGCAGGCCAAAAGCTACGCCCAGCAAGGAGGCATGTGCCAGCGTGTCGCCAAAATAGGACATGCGACGCCACACCACAAAGGAACCCAGCGGCCCGGCTGCCAGCGCCAGTAATACGCCTGCTAACCAGCCGGGTAATAATAATTAAATCATCACGGCCGGTCCCTTTGCGCAAAATAATTCGTCCCTGGAGATCGTGACGATGGTTGTGATGGTGGCGATAAATCGCCAGCTGTTCAGCACCGCGTTGGCCGAACATCGAGATAAATTCAGGGTGTTTGGACACCGCTTCTGGCGTACCCGAACAGCAGATATGGTGATTGAGGCACAAGACCTCGTCGGTTTTCGCCATCACCAGATGCAGGTCGTGGGAGACCATCAGCACGCCGCAGTTGAGTTCGCGGCGCAGCTGGTCGATCAGGTCATACAGCGCCACCTGACCGTTGACGTCAACGCCCTGCGTGGGTTCATCAAGCACCAGTAGCTGCGGCTGGTTGAGCAGTGCTCGTGCCAGCAGCACACGCTGCATTTCGCCACCGGAGAGTTTTTGTAGCGGGTATTCCAGCAGATGAGCCGCCTGCACGCGTTTCAGCGCGGGCAGAATATCGTCTGACTTTACCCCAGGTCGCAGACGCATAAAGCGCGCAACCGTGAGGGGCAGGGTGACATCAAGATGGATTTTTTGCGGCACGTAACCAATACGCAGTTGCGCCGGGCGCAGCAGGGTACCGGCGGTGGGGGCAATCAGCCCGAGCACCACGCGCACCAGCGTTGATTTACCGGCCCCGTTCGGCCCGAGCAGGGTCAGAATTCGGCCAGGTTGCAGCGAAAGTGACACATCGGACAGGACACGGCGCTGTCCAAAGCTCACAGAAATTTTTTCAAGGGTGATCAAAGATGACATGTCGATTACTGGTTGCAGAAAATTACGAATGTTATAATATCACAATCCATCAGCTCTTCACGATGGATTGAATCATTATGTTACACAAAAAAACACGTGCCTTATCAATGCTCGCAGGCATGAGCATTGCCGCTTCGCTTGTGCTTCCTGCCCATGCAGACGTTGTTGCCTCCGTTAAACCTGTTGGATTTATCGCTGCCGCGATTGCGGATGGCGTCACACCGGTGAATGTTTTGCTGCCCGATGGTGCCTCAGAGCATGATTATGCCTTGCGTCCTTCCGACATTAAACGCTTAAAAAGCGCGGATTTAGTGGTCTGGGTTGGCCCGGAAATGGAAGCGTTTATGACCAAATCTGCCGCCAGTTTGCCCGCACAAAAGAACGTCGAAATGAGTGCCCTCCCGGGTGTGAAAGGCTTGCTGCTGAAGGGCGGCGAAGACGAAGAAGAAGAAGAGCATGAAGCACATGCGGGGCATTCGCATGAGGCTGCTGACAGCCACGATCACCACCATCATGGTGAGTATAATATGCATCTGTGGATGTCTCCGGAGATCTCAAAGCAAACGGCGATTGCAATCCATGGAAAATTGTTGGAACTTATGCCGCAAAGCAAGGACAAACTAGACGCAAACCTGCAGCACTTTGAGGCAGAATTGGCGTCAGCCGATGCGAAAATCAGTAAACAGTTGGCCCCGGTTAAAGGCAAAGGGTATTTCGTTTTTCATGATGCTTACACTTACTTTGAAAAACACTTCGGTCTGACCCCATTAGGTCATTTTACCGTCAACCCTGAGATCCAACCCGGTGCGCAGCGTTTACATCAAATACGAACACAGTTGGTTGAGCAAAAAGCAGCCTGCGTTTTTGCTGAACCACAATTCAGGCCAGCCGTGATAGAGGCCGTTGCCAGAGGGACCACCGTGCGTTCGGGCACACTGGATCCACTCGGGACGGACATCACCCCAGGTAAAGACAGCTATGTGACATTCCTCTCACAGTTGTCCAGCCAGTATGAGAGCTGCCTGAAAGGAGAATAGAGGAACATTTAAGTGCAGCAGATATCCCGCGCTGTCGCCATGGCGTTTAATAATTTACCCCGGCCCCACCGCATTATGTTGGGGTCGCTTACTGTTGTTACGCTGGCCGTCACGCTGTGGCGGCCTTACGTGTATCATCCGGGTAACGAAAGCCCGATTGTTAAAACCGTCGAGCTCGATAAAAATCAACTACGTACCTTGCTTCCTGAAGCCAGTGAGCCGATAGATCAGGATACCCCGTCCCCGGCTGACGATGCCCCGAAAGATGAAATCGATGAAGACGTTCCGGATGAAAGCGGCACGCACGATTACGTTGTTTCAACAGGTGATACCCTCAGCAGCGTGTTAAACCAGTACGGCATTGATATGTCGGAAATCAACATGCTGGTGAAAAGCGATAAAGATTTGCGCAACCTGCAAGTCGGGCAGCAACTCTCATGGTCGCTGAACGACAATGGTGATTTACAGCGCATTACCTGGGAAGTGTCCCGCCGTGAAACGCGCACTTACGACCGCTCCGGTGACGGCTTCAAACCCTCTTCTGCCATTCAGAAGGGAGAGTGGCAAAACAGCGTATTAAGCGGTGTGGTCAACGGCAGTTTTGTCAGCAGTGCCAGGAAAGCGGGGCTGTCCAGCAGTGAAATCAGCGCGGTGATTAAATCCCTGCAATGGCAGATGGATTTCCGCAAGCTGCGTAACGGCGACAAGTTCTCCGTACTGATGTCGCGCGAAATGCTGAATGGTAAAAGCGAGCAGAGTGAACTGGCTGGCGTGCGCCTGAACAGTGGTGACAAAGATTATTACGCGATCCGTGGGGCAGACGGTAAGTTCTATGACCGTAACGGTTCCGGCCTGGCGCGTGGTTTTATGCGTTTCCCAACCGTGAAACAGTATCGCGTGTCATCGAACTTTAACCCGCGTCGTTTAAATCCGGTAACCGGGCGTGTTGCGCCACACAAAGGCGTGGACTTTGCTCTGCCAGTGGGGACGCCAGTGCTGGCTGTCGGTGATGGTGAGGTTATCGTTGCTAAACGCAGCGGTGGGGCGGGTAACTACGTTGCCGTTCGCCATGGACGTCAGTATATGACGCGCTATATGCATCTGAAGAAGCTGCTGGTGAAACCCGGTCAGAAAGTGAAGCGTGGCGATCGCATCGCGCTTTCCGGTAATACGGGGCGTTCTACGGGGCCACACCTGCACTTTGAAATCTGGATTAACAATCAGGCAGTGAACCCGTTGACGGCCAAACTTCCGCGTATGGAAGGGTTGACCGGTAAAGACCGTCGCGATTACCTGGCGAAAGTGCGCGAAGTCGTGCCTCAACTTCGCTTCAAGTAAGATTGCTGCACATAAAAAAGCCGATGGTGGATGCCATCGGCTTTTTTTTAGCCTAAACAGGCGCATTCACGGCAATAACTTTGCAAAATCTTCCGTCAGCACTATCATAAGCCCGTTATTGTTCGAGGCCAGTGCATGGAAAACAGAAAAAATAATCAAATTGAGTTCATTCCCACGTTTAACAAAAGTTTCTTATTGCCACGCTATTGGGGAAGCTGGCTGGGTGTTGGCGCATTTGCCAGTCTGACGCTGGTGACCCCACGTCTGCGTGACCCGTTATTGGGTGCATTAGGTCGTCTGGCAGGGAAATTTGCCCGCAGTGCGCGCCGTCGTGCACAGATTAACCTGTTGTACTGCATGACGGATAAGTCAGAGCAAGAACGCGAAGCGATCATCGACGAGATGTTTGCCGTTGCCCCGCAGTCGATGGCGATGATGGCCGAACTCGCCCTGCGGCCGAAGAACGCAAAGAAGCGTATTCGCTGGCACGGACGTGAGATTATCGATGATTTGCAGAATAACGGGCAGAATGTCATTTTCCTGGTACCCCACGCCTGGGCCGTCGACCTGCCGGCGATGGTGCTGGCGTCTGAAGGGCAGCCGATGGCGGCGATGTTCCATAACCAGAGCAATCCGGTAATGGATTACGTCTGGAACCGGGTAAGACGCCGTTTTGGCGGTCGTATGCATGCGCGTAACGACGGCATCAAACCGTTTGTCCTGTCTATCCGTCAGGGATACTGGGGCTATTATCTGCCGGATCAGGATCACGGTGCAGAGCAGAGTGAATTCGTTGATTTCTTCGATACTTACAAAGCTACGCTACCCGCGGTAGGGCGTATGATGAAAGTCTGCCGGGCGAAAGTGGTACCGCTCTTCCCGGTGTATGACAGCAAACGCCATTGTCTGGATATTTATCTACGTCCGCCGATGGACGATCTGCCGGATTCTGATGATGCTTCACAGGCTCGCCGGTTGAATAAAGAAGTGGAAGATTTTGTGCGTCCGCATCCGGAGCAGTACACCTGGATACTCAAGTTGCTGAAAACACGCAAACCCGGTGAGAAAGAACCTTACGATCGCAAAGAACTTTATCCAAAGAAGTAATACTGGCAGGGGACAACGCGCTATGTTGTTGTCCCCTGGCCGATCAGTTCAGTGAGGAACGACGCTTCCATTCCCGCAGAAATGCCCGTACTAACACGCACCACACCAGACCGCAGGCCAGATTCGCCAGGCTGAAAGCGCGGGCACCGTCGCTAAAGTAAGCAAACTTCGCCAGCTCAATCCCCAACGCAAACACCAGAATACTCACCATGCCGAGCATTGCGGCGACACTGCCTTTGCCTGCCTGGCTGGAAAACAACGTCAAACGGTACAGACCCGCGTTCACCAGTCCGGTGCCAAAACCGTAGAGACTGAGCCCGGCAGTCAGCCACAGGTAGCTGTGCTTGTCGATAACGGAGGCCAGTGCGGCGATCCCAAGGCCCAGTAAAATCGGCCAGGCGCCCAGGCGCAGCGGTTGATCGATAGGCACGCGAGAGGCAAGCTTGCCCAGGGTCAGGTTCCCGGCAATCATGGCGACGAATACGGGAAGCTGCAACAGCGCGTAATCCAGCCGTGTCAGCCCCTCATCGTGGATCAGGATCACGGGCGACAGCGCCACCCAGGCCAGGCACGGGATGGTCACCAGACCTATTGCCAGTGAACCACTCATCACCTGACGGTCTTTCAGCAGGGCCAGATACCCTTTGCCCAGAGAGGGAAGTGACAGCGACATCTGCGGGTCACCGGCCGTTTCCGGCATGGTACGCCACAGGCCCAGAAGGGCAATGGCCGTGACGGCACCAAACAGCCAGAACATGGTACGCCAGTCACTGATTTCCAGAAATGCAGCCCCGGCCAGCGGACCCGCGAGCGGAGCCAGCAGCGCAACGTTGGCCATTAACGCCATGATACGCACGCTAAGGGCTTCATCGAAGGCTTCCTGTATCGCGGCATACCCCACGGCGCCAATGAAGCACAGGCTGATTCCCTGCAGGAAACGCAGCAGGATAAATTGCTCGATGCTCTGCACCCAATGGGTCGCCATACAGGTCAGCATGAAGAAGGTAACTCCGGCGAGCATCACCGGGCGCCGACCCAGCTTGTCCGACAGGGGGCCCAGCAACCACTGCAACACAATGCCGCCAATCAGATAGGCCGTCAGAGAGGCTGATACCCATTCTGGCCCAACGTTAAATTCCTGAGTGACCAGCAACATACCGGGCTGAATCATATCGTGGGCGATATAGGTCGCAAACTCGAAGAGGACTAATGACAATGGGAATATCAGGTGTCGACGGGTCAGGTTCGACAGTGGAACAAATGACGCCATTCTGGCTCCCTCCAGGGGGTGGTGTAATGCAGCAGCGTGTCAGCTTTCGGAACCGCGCTAACATAACGCATTCTCGCCCGATCACAATGCATAAATATGAAGGTGAGGTAGGTGGCCATTTAACGGCATCACATGATGGAGAGTTGAGGGGTAATACGCTTTGCAGAGTGAGTCTAAAGCGAGCACGAAGTGGGAGTGGAATATATTGGGCCTTGCGGCCCAATATATTCAGGCGGAATTACTCAACGCGCAGCACACGGCTGGTATTGGTGGTTCCGGTGGTGCTCATCACATCGCCCTGGGTAACGATAACCAGGTCACCTGACATCAGGAAGCCTTTTTCACGCAGCAGATTGATAGCGTCATGCGCAGCGACAACGCCATCATTATTGCTGTCGAAGAAGACCGGGGTGACACCACGATACAGCGCGGTCAGATTCAGCGTGCGCTCATGGCGCGACATCGCGAAAATTGGCAGACCTGAGGTGATACGTGAGGTCATCAGCGCAGTACGGCCTGACTCGGTCATGGTGATAATGGCCGTGACGCCCTGCAGATGGTTCGCTGCATACATCGCCGACATCGCAATGGCTTCTTCGATGTTATCGAACTGCACATCAAGACGGTGTTTGGAGACGTTAATGCTTGGGATTTTTTCTGCGCCCAGGCAGACTTTCGCCATCGCTGAAACGGTTTCTGCCGGGTACTGGCCTGCTGCCGTTTCTGCAGACAGCATGACGGCATCGGTGCCGTCGAGCACGGCGTTAGCCACGTCCATGACCTCTGCACGCGTCGGCATCGGGTTAGTGATCATCGATTCCATCATCTGGGTGGCAGTGATCACAGAACGGTTTAACTGGCGAGCACGACGGATCAGGGCCTTCTGAATACCGACCAGCTCCGGATCACCAATCTCAACGCCCAGATCGCCCCTGGCCACCATCACGACATCCGAGGCAAGAATGATGTCATCCATCGCTTCCTGGCTGGCAACGGCTTCAGCACGTTCCACTTTGGAGACGATTTTTGCATCACAGCCGGCTTCACGTGCCAGACGACGTGCATAGTTGAGATCTTCACCACAGCGCGGGAAGGACACGGCCAGATAGTCGACGCCAATTTTGGCGGCGGTCAGGATATCGGCTTTGTCTTTTTCCGTGAGCGCTTCAGCTGACAGGCCCCCACCGAGTTTGTTGATGCCTTTATTGTTCGACAGTGGCCCACCAACGGTCACTTCGGTGAAGACTTTCATGCCCTGGACTTCCAGTACCTTCAACTGTACACGGCCATCATCCAGCAGCAGGATATCGCCCGGTACCACATCGGCAGGCAGACCTTTATAATCGATCCCCACTTTCTCTCTGTCGCCTTCGCCTTTGCCCATGCTGGCATCCAGCAGGAATTTTTCCCCAATATTCAGGAAAACCTTGCCTTCTTTAAAGGTAGACACGCGGATTTTCGGCCCCTGAAGGTCACCCAGAATCGCGACATGCCGTCCCAGTTTAGCGGCAATCTCGCGCACTTTGTCGGCGCGCATTTGGTGATCTTCTGGCGTGCCATGTGAGAAGTTAAGACGAACGACGTTGGCGCCGGCAGCGATGACTTTTTCGAGGTTATTATCGCGATCGGTAGCGGGGCCCAAGGTGGTTACAATCTTGGTTCTTCTGAGACGACGAGACATAGAGTTTCCTTAGCTAGGGAGACCTAAAGTGATGTGTAGAGTATTCACTTAAGAGGTCTAAAGATGATTATCTATTCAGATGTACGGTTTAGTTATTCATTCTCGTACGCCAGCCTTCTTCTGCATTCGAATAAGGCTGGCGTAGTGTGAAGGCCTCGACTGATACAATACTGACACAACCCGCCAAAGTCACTCCTATCGTAAGACATTCCCTTAAGAATGACCTTGGTGGTGCAGGAACCTGCTATAACCTTGACGCCGCGCGAGGATAAAGAAGAGCGCGCCTAAAGGTGTTGATGTGACTAAAGCCGATTCTCCTCCGTGCGGAACACCGCCACCAGCTCGCGTAATTGATTCGCACGCGCGGCAAGCTCGTCTGCCGACGACGCTGATTGTTCAACCAGAACGGCGTTCTGCTGGGTGACCTGATCCATCTGATTGACCGCAATATTGATCTGCGCAACACCCGCACTCTGTTCCTGTGAGGAGGAGGCAATGTCGTTAACCAACTGGGCCGTCTGCTCAATCGCTGAGACACTTTGCTTCACTTTGTCCCCTGCATCCTGCGCCATAGAAATACCCTGACGAGCATTTTCAACCGAGTGGGTGATCAACTGCTTGACCTCTTTAGCTGCACTGGCGGAGCGCTGAGCCAGCGCTCTGACTTCGGCCGCCACAACCGCGAACCCTTTTCCATGTTCACCCGCACGTGCGGCCTCAACGGCAGCGTTCAGTGCCAGAATGTTGGTCTGAAACGCGATACTGTCGATCACACGGATAATTTCTTCAATCTGACCGGCACTGGAGCTGATCTTTTGCATTGACTCCAGAACGGACTCCATGGCTTCCCCGCCCAGCAGCGCAGCATCGGTTGCTGAACTGGCCATGCCGGCAGCGTGGCGGGTGTTATCCGCATTCTGCAAAATAATCGATGAAAGTTGTTCCATGCTGGCAGCAGTTTGAGCGAGAGAGGCGGCCTGTTCTTCTGTGCGTGCTGAGAGATCGCCATTTCCCTGTGCTATCTCTTCAGAGGAGGTGGCGATGGTTGTCGCATTATTTTTTATATCGGCAACCAGTTCCGAGAGGCGGTGACGCATTTGCATTAAGGAGTGAATTAGCGCCGCCATTTCATTGGTGCCGTTAACCTGAACCTGAGACGTCAAATTACCCGAGGCAACCTCTCTGGCAACGTGTGCCACATCACGCAGCGGATCAGTGATGGAACGGATGATATAAATCGCCAGTGTCACAACGATAAGCATAATCGTTGCCAGCACGCCTAACAGTTCATATTGATTATATCTATGTTCACTTATCTGCGCCGACAGCATGTTATCTAATTCATCCGCTGCTTCATTGGCGAAGGTAGAGTACTGATTGATAGCATTGGTGAAAACAGCAACAAATTCGGTCGGTTTGAGATTATTCAGACTACGATTCACAAAGACAGCTTCTGCCATTTTCAATGCTTCATCGGTTTGTTTAAAAGCATTGCTCGTGCGAGTACTGAATTTTGTGCGCAAAGAATGATCGGTCTCGAATGATTTCAGCAGATTGTCATTATAAAGACGCAGGGCATTTCTGCCATTCAGTATCTGAAACTCCATGCGGGCATAGTCGCTGTCGTTAATACCTTCCTTACTTGCCAGTAATGAGGTACCCCGGGCACGGATCTGCCCGAGTGTTTCAGTCAATTCCGGCAACCGGTTAAAGGTGCTGATGATAAACTGATAAGTATTTAAATCAGGATCCAGTGATAATCCGTAGAAATCGACGACCTGCATATTGGTATCGAGCAATGTACGTATCAGCTGGGCATGGTGCGTTAAACTGGTTGCCAGGGTTAAATTTCGGTTATCTATATCAGTTTGTAGTTGACGCCAAAGGCCGGTCAGCCTGCTAAAACTTTGCAGGGCAGCACTTTCACTGGCCGAGGAGCGCAATGTGCCCTGAATGGCATCGCTTAATACGTTGATCTGTTCTTTCAATGCCAGCCTTGCCGGTGCATCGGGCGTGTTTTGAGCGATAGCGATGGCGGCTTCTGCACGATGGCGCTGCATAAGATTCAGCAGTACCAGCATCTGTTTTTCAACGGGGATGCCCTGTAGTTCTAACTCTTTTGCACTGATCTGCTGATTTCCCTCATCAATAAATAAGGCGGTAGGTACAGCAAAAAGTATCAGTGCAAAGAAAGCAAGGAGCATGAATTTTGCAGGCAGGTTGATATTATTCAGTATCTTTTTCATTTTGTATTTATTTCCACAGGTGAAATTTTAGTACTAAAAATGTGCTGTTAATGCATTGTGCTCAGTTTGTATTTTTTGTCAGAGCCAAAATGTAGTGATTAACGAAAATGAATAAACTGATTTTTTTTAAAAGCATTTTCATGCCATGACGGGTAATAAGTTGTTTTTACCAATTGGTCGATTAATTTTTATGAATTATAGGTAGGGATTCGCGATTGTCCACGAGGTAAATAGATGATATTTATTAACGTGACTTTTGAATCCAATTCATTATCAGTAAGTTGATTTTTATCGTTATTTTTAGATTTAGCTGTTTATATGGTCACGATGGTTTTAATCGAACATACGTATTTCTTATGGTTTGAAAAAAAGATTTAAGTTTTGCTCAATAATGCCGATAAGCGGTTTTTTGAGATACGTATCTTATTATTAGGTGAAATGAGTAAATTATTACCTGTTCTTATCGCTGTGGGGGGAGCGGATACATCGACACAGTGGCAGTATCAATCTGCTCTGTTGATTACATTCTGAGGGTAGGACATTTTTTTGTTTCATAGCAGCCAGCGTGGGGCCAGATGAATGTCCCCCACGCGATGACGCGATAAAAATGGCTCACTCAATGCGCTTTCAGCACAGAATCAGGGCTGTCTTTGTCGAATCGGGATTCTCTGAGCGCCTCTTTAACCCGCTTAAGATTATCGCGGAATTTTGCTCCGCGCCGCAGGGTGAAGCCGGTGGCCAGCACATCAATCAGCGTTAATTGCGCCAGGCGCGACACCATCGGCATATAAATATCGGTATCTTCAGGAACATCCAGCGTCAGGGCCAGCGTGGCCTCGCGCGCCAGTGGCGACCCGGGAGAGGTGATGGCCAGTACCGTGGCATCGTTTTCCCGCGCCATCATCGCCAGCTCAACCATATTTTTGGTGCGACCGGTATGGGAGATCAGCACCATCACATCGCCTTCACCGCTGTTCATGCAGCTCATGCGCTGCATCACAATGTCATCGGAATAGATCACCGGCACATTGAAGCGGAAAAATTTATTCATTGCATCGTGTGCCACGGCAGCAGAAGCCCCCAGACCGAAGAAGGCAATTTTCTTTGACTGGGTCAGCAGATCGACGGCACGGTTAACGGCACCGACATCCAGACTTTGTTTCACCCGATCCAGCCCGGCCATCGCGGACTCGAAAATTTTCCCCGAATAAGACTCGACGCTGTCGTCCTGTTCAACGTTACGGCTGACATAGGGCGTTCCGCTGGCCAGGCTTTGTGCCAGCTGCAATTTGAAATCAGGGAAACCTTTGGTTTTCAGCCGGTGGCAAAAGCGATTCACCGTCGGTTCGCTTACGCCCGCCGCGCGAGCCAGCAGGGCAATGCTCGAATGCATGGCAGTGGTGGGAGAATCGAGAATGACTTCGGCAACTTTGCGCTCTGATTTGCTCAGATTTTCCAGCTGTGATTGAATTTTTTCCAGCATATTCATAGTGCTACCCGTTCATACATTCTGACGATTTCAATCAAAGGAGAAATCGATGTCATTTTGTAGAGAATATACAATGCGCTACAGCCTCGGTGGCAGTAGCATAACGACATTAATTTACATTTTTTGCCAGAGTTTGAGCTGTGTCTGATTTTCAGAATGGTAAGAACAGTAACAAAAATGACGAAAAATTACGCACAATCTGATGGTAGGCCTCCGAAGGTTGCCACTAAATTAAGCATTGATTGAATACATTGTGCCGCAGTGGCCTCCCCTGGTTTACGAGGAGCAGGCAAAAGCAGTACATTGTATTGAAACAAAATTACAATAAGAGTCTGTCCGACTACGGAATCTCAGGGACAGGCTAATCCTGCAACGAGGAGAATGAAATGGCGGTTACACAAACAGCCCAGGCATGCGATCTGGTAATTTTCGGTGCCAAAGGCGATCTTGCGCGCCGGAAACTGTTGCCCTCTCTGTATCAATTGGAAAAAGCTGGTCAGATCCATGAAGATTCACGCATTATCGGCGTTGGCCGTGCGGAATGGGATAAGGCTGCTTATACCAAGGTGGTGCGTGAGGCACTGGAAACCTTTATGAAGGAGAAGATCGACGAAGCGCTGTGGGATAAACTCAGCAGCCGTCTCGATTTCTGCAACCTGGATGTGGATGACCGCAGCCATTTCCCTCGTCTGGGAAAAATGCTCGACCAGAAAAAACGCGTCACCATTAACTACTTCGCGATGCCGCCAAGCACCTTCGGAGCCATCTGTAAGGGCCTGGGTGAAGCGAAGCTGAATGCGCAACCTGCACGCGTTGTGATGGAAAAACCACTGGGTACGTCTCTGGCAACATCGCGCGAGATTAACGACCAGGTGGGTGAATACTTCGAAGAGAACCAGGTGTTCCGCATTGACCACTATCTCGGTAAAGAGACGGTACTCAACCTGCTGGCGCTGCGTTTTGCTAACTCCCTGTTTGCCTCTAACTGGGATAACCGTACCATCGATCACGTGCAGATCACCGTGGCGGAAGAAGTGGGGATCGAGGGCCGCTGGGGTTACTTCGATAAAGCGGGCCAGATGCGCGATATGATCCAGAACCATCTGTTACAGGTGCTGACCATGGTGGCCATGTCGCCGCCAGCCGATCTCTCTGCGGATCGCATTCGCGACGAAAAAGTGAAAGTTCTGCGCTCCCTTCGTCGTATCGATCACACCAACGTGCGTGAAAAAACCGTACGCGGTCAGTACACCTCCGGTTTTGTACAGGGCAAAAAAGTCCCTGGCTATCTGGAAGAAGAGGGGGCGAACAAATCCAGCACCACCGAAAGCTTTGTTTCCATCCGCGTGGACATCGACGACTGGCGCTGGGCTGGTGTTCCGTTCTATCTGCGTACCGGCAAGCGTCTGCCAACAAAGTGTTCAGAAGTGGTGGTGTATTTCAAAAACCCGGCACTGAACCTGTTTAAAGACACCTGGCAGGAACTGCCACAGAACAAACTGACCATTCGTCTGCAGCCGGATGAAGGCATGGATATTCAGATCCTGAACAAAGTGCCAGGGCTGGATCACAAACATAACCTGCAAACCACCAAGCTGGATCTGAGCTTCTCAGAAACCTTCAATCAGTCGCATCTGGCGGATGCCTATGAGCGCCTGCTGCTGGAAACCATGCGCGGTATCCAGGCCCTGTTCGTGCGTCGTGACGAAGTTGAGGAAGCCTGGAAATGGGTTGACTCCATTATGGATGCCTGGTCTTCCGATAAAGAAGCACCTAAGCCTTATCAGGCGGGAACATGGGGGCCTGTGGCTTCCGTGGCCATGATTACCCGTGATGGTCGCTCGTGGAATGAATTCGAGTAATCTGTCCTGACAGGTTAAGCCCGCTTCGGCGGGCTTTTTTGTGGGCAAAATACGGCTTCATAAAAAATGAACCTGCATTTTAAAAACACAACGATCGCGTAGACGCTCGCGGTGCTTCTCCTGTATGGTAGATCGCATAATCACTTCCTGACGCCGCGAGCGTCACTTTTGCCTGCTACGATCCACCAGGACGGAAGGCAGGCCAGACAGGAGAACGTCGTTGATGAGTAACTGGAAAACAAGCGCTGAACAGATTCTGAAAACAGGCCCGGTTGTGCCGGTGATCGTGGTGAACAAGCTTGAGCATGCTGTTCCGATGGCGAAAGCATTGGTAGCGGGTGGTGTGCGTGTGCTGGAAGTGACGCTGCGCACGCCCTGCGCGATGGATGCCCTGAAGGCCATGGTGAGAGAAGTGCCTGAAGCGATTGTTGGGGCAGGCACCGTGTTGAACGCGCAGCAGTTGAAAGAAGTCACCGATGCGGGCGCGCAGTTTATCATCAGCCCGGGCCTGACCGAGCCGTTGCTCAGAGCCGCTGTAGACGGCTCAGTGCCGTTGATCCCGGGAATCAGCACCGTGTCTGAATTGATGACCGGTCTTGATTATGGTCTGCGTGAGTTTAAATTCTTCCCGGCGGAAGCTAACGGCGGCGTGAAAGCCTTACAGGCGATTGGCGGGCCTTTCCCACAGGTACGTTTTTGCCCGACGGGCGGCATCTCGCCGGCTAACTACCGCGACTACCTGGCGCTGAAAAGTGTGCTGTGTATTGGTGGGTCGTGGCTGGTGCCAGCGGATGCGCTGGAAGCGGGGGATTATGACCGTATTACCCGCC
The DNA here is from genome assembly GCF_037479575.1 of Erwinia sp. MYb416. NCBI lineage: Bacteria > Pseudomonadati > Pseudomonadota > Gammaproteobacteria > Enterobacterales > Erwiniaceae > Erwinia > Erwinia sp. MYb416. The sequence goes on along the minus strand of NZ_JBBGYT010000439.1, from coordinate 18,229 downwards.
TGGCGCAGGAAGCCGTTGCCGGGGCGCGATAAAACCACAAGGGGCGGAATTCCGCCCCTTGAATAATCCGCAGGTCTGTCAGCCGCTGACTTTTACGCTGGCAGCGGCACTGATGGCACGCTGCACCGCCTCTTCCACGTCATTGCCCGTTGCCAGTGCCACACCAAGACGGCGTTTGCCCTGAATTTCTGGCTTGCCAAACAGGCGCAGTTGCAGCCCGGCGCCCAGTGCAGCAGACAGGTTGGCGAACTGCACATTATTGCTGTCCAGCTCTGGCAGGATCACCGCTGATGCCGCCGGACCGTACTGACGGATGCCGCCAATGGGCAGGCCGAGGAACGCGCGCACATGCAGCGCGAACTCGGAGACGTCCTGAGAAATCAGCGTGACCATGCCGGTATCATGCGGGCGTGGCGACACTTCACTGAACACCACCTCATCACCGCAGACAAACAGCTCAACGCCAAACAGGCCGCGCCCACCCAGTGCATTCACCACTTTTTCAGCAATCTCCTGCGCACGTTTCAGTGCGAGCTCGCTCATCTGCTGCGGCTGCCAGGATTCGCGATAGTCGCCATCTTCCTGACGATGTCCGATAGGCGCGCAGAAGTGAATGCCGTCGACAGCATTGATGGTCAGCAGGGTAATTTCGAAATCAAACTTCACCACGCCTTCAACGATCACCCGACCGGCACCGGCACGGCCACCCTGTTGTGCATATTCCCATGCAGCATCCAGCTGTGCGGCTTCACGGATAAAACTCTGCCCTTTACCGGAAGAACTCATCACGGGTTTTACGATGCACGGGAAACCGATCTCATCAGCGGCGGCCAGGAAAGCCTCGCGGCTGTCGGCAAAGCGGTAGGATGACGTCGGCAACGCCAGATCTTCCGCAGCAAGGCGGCGAATACCTTCACGGTTCATGGTCAGTTTCGCGGCGCGTGCTGTCGGCACTACGTGCTGTCCCTGTTTTTCCAGTTCGATCAGCATATCGGTGGCGATCGCTTCAATTTCCGGCACCACGAAGTCCGGCTTTTCCTGCGCGACCAGTGCGGCCAGGGCCGCGCCATCCAGCATATTGATCACATGGCTGCGGTGGGCAACGTGCATCGCAGGGGCATCGGCATAGCGATCCACGGCGATCACTTCCACACCCAGACGCTGGCACTCCAGCGCTACTTCTTTGCCCAGTTCACCGGATCCCAGCAGCATTACACGGGTTGCATTAGGGCGCAGCGCAGTTCCAAGAGTTGTCATAATCTCTACCTGAATGGATTGAAAAAAACGCGCGAAGTATAAACGAAAACGTTTGCGTAATCATCCGCACTTTACGCTTGAGTGAAAAAAGCGACGCTGCTACACTGTATAAAAATACAGTTAAACAGGACGGAAATCATGGCTGTTGAAATCAAATACGTTGTCGTCAGAAAAGGTGAGGAAAAGATGACATTTGCCAGCAAGAAAGAAGCCGATGCTTACGACAAAATGCTCGACCTGGCGGAAGTCTTTGCCGACTGGCTGACCGCCAGCCCGTTGGAAATGGAAGAACAGCAGGGTGAAGCGCTGGGGCTGTTTATGGCGGAAAATAAAGACGCGCTGCAACAGATCCTCCGCACCGGTAAACTGCCTGAAGAGAGCAGTGCGGCTGATAACAGCGACGCATCTGATGAAGGCAAACTGCGCGCGGTGTAACCCGCCCCTGCTGTGGCTGATCTTTTTTCTGATCAGCCGTTCAGATCATTATGTGCTCAGCACACTGCGCAATGACGCCATCGCTGCCTGTGCCGTTTCCAGCGGGTCAGCAGCGTGGCGTTGATCGTTAAATACTTCCAGGCCTATTGGCCCCTCGTAACCGATCTGCTGCAAATGCGCTAACAGCGCCTTCAGTGGGTATTGGCCCTCACCGGGTAACAATCGGTGATGCCGGGCAGTATCGACCAGATGCTTTGCATCCGGCTGCTCATTCAGATCGGACAACTGCACCAGAAAAATCTTCTCTGCCGGAATACCGGCCAGGTCTGCCAGCGTTCTCTGGCGTACAAAAATATGAAAAGCATCCACCACCAGCCCCAGATTGGGTGCGTCAATCTGCTGGATAAGCTGCCATGCCTCGGCGGTGTTATTAATATGCTGGCTCCAGGCCATCGCCTCATACGCTACGCGCAGGCCATGATCTGCCGCCTGCTGCACCAGCCAGCGTAAATCCGCTTCGATACGTTCTGTGCAACAGTGCGGATGAGTGGAAGCCGGCACCAACAGCGTTGATGCGCCAAGGCGTTGCGCCGTTGCCATCATCTGTAAGGCTTCATGCTGTTTATCTTCTCGCAGGCTCTCTGGCGCCCCATCAAAATCCAGCAACACCTGGTAATCCGTCAGCCCGAGGGAAAGCTGCTGGCAGAGATCGGCCAGCGCGGCGGCATCGCCCACGGCTTCACTCACATCCTGCTGCCACAATTCCACCTGACTGAAACCCGCCGCTGCAGCTGCACGCAGTTTCTCTTCACTGCTGCCACCGAGCAGGATGGTATTGATAAACAATGGGTTCGCCGAAAATGCCATTTGTATCGATTCTCCTCTGCGTAATTTCCTTTTCAGGGTAGAGGCAATGCAACCATCCAACAACTTATCCACGACTGACTGCAGGATATCTGTCCATCTGCCGCTGGAAACAACGGGAAATTTTACAGCCTTTTCATCGTTTGACGTTTCCTGACGTGGGCTGCTTTATTGTGGTGTTTTCGGGTAATGAAGGATTGACTATGAGCAACTGGCTGCAACAGATTCAGACGGTATTAGGCAAGGCAGGCAAATCCTCCTCTGGCGGAGAAGGGCTGAGCAAAATGCTGGCCCCCGGTGCACTCGGTGGCCTGGCGGGATTGCTGATTGCCAGTAAATCTTCCCGCAACCTGTTGATGAAGTACGGGAAGAACGCCGTAATCATCGGCGGCGGTGCTGCTGCGGGTGCCCTGTTGTGGAATAAGTACAAACAGCGTGTCAGTGAAACCCATCAGGATCAGCCTGAGTTTGGTCAGCAGAGCTCCCCGGTCGACCGTCGCGCCGAGCGTCTGATTGAAGCGCTGGTCTTTGCGGCCAAAAGTGACGGCCATATCGACAACGATGAGCGTAAAGCCATTGATGAACATATTCGCCAGTCTGGTTTAGGTGCGCAGGGCGAGCAGCTGGTGCAGCGTGCCATTGACTCTCCGCTTGATCCGCAGAAGCTGGCGGCCGATGTGAAAAACGAAGAAGAAGCGCTGGAGGTCTATTTCCTCAGCAACCTTGTCATCGATGTTGACCACTTTATGGAGCGCAGCTATTTGCAGGCGCTGGGCGATGCCTTGAAAATCCCACAGGACGTGCGTCAGTCGATTGAAACCGACATTCGTGCCGAGAAGCAGAAGCTCCCTGCCTGATAGATCAGTTAATCCTTCGCGGGTGAACACTGTCACCCGCGCAAAAAAATCCCCTGAAAAGCACGTTGTTGCACTGATAACGGCTTGTTAATCAGTCTGGTTGCTGCCAACCTTACACACAGGCACAGCAACTGCGAAGAGACTATGACACCTCCTAAAGCGAATAAAATTCCCCATCAGATGACCCTGCACGGTGATACCCGTATCGATAATTATTACTGGCTGCGCGACGACGAGCGCGAAGCGCCAGAGGTGCTTGCGTATCTGCGGGCTGAGAACGACTACTGTCAGCAACAGTTGCTGCCGCAGCAGGCCTTACAGGCGGAGCTGTTGCAGGAGATCATCGACCGCATTCCTGCCCGTGACCATTCGGTGCCTTATGTGAAGCGGGGATATCGTTATCAGAGCCGCTATGAAGAGGGGAATGAATACACGATTTACGCCCGTCAGCCCGCCGACACGAAGACGCCGGAGCACTGGGATACGCTGCTGGATGGCAATCAGCGTGCTGCTGACCATGAGTTTTATACCCTCGGCGGCGTGGCGATCAGCCCGGATAACCAGAAAATGGCCGTGGCAGAAGATGTCCTGTCACGCCGGGTATACGGCATTCGTCTGTGCAACCTTGAGAACGGCGAGTGGTACCCGGAAGTGCTGGAAGGCGTCTCCTCCGCGATGACGTGGGCCAGTGATTCAAACACCCTCTACTATGTGCTGAAAGATAAAAAGACGCTGCTGCCGTATCAGGTGTGGCGGCACACGCTGGGCACACCGCAGCAGCAGGATCAGTTGGTGTATGAAGAGAAAGATGACACCTTCTACGTCAGCGTTTACAAAACCACGTCCGAAGAGTTTGTGGCGATTGCTCTCGGCAGCAGCACCACCAGTGAGATCCTGTTGCTGGATGCCGCTGATGCCGATGCTCAGCCCCAGCTGTTCTCTGCGCGGCGTAAAGATCATGAGTACAGCGTGGACCATTATCAGGGGCAGTTCTATGTGCGTTCCAACCGGGATGGCAAGAACTTCGGGTTGTACCGCAGCGACAGTGCAGATGAGCAGCAGTGGCAGCCGCTGATTGCGCCACGGGATACGACTGTGCTGGAAGGCTATACGCTGTTCCGCGACTGGCTGGTGGTGGAAGAGCGTCAGCAGGGGCTGACCAGCCTGCGTCAGATAAACTGGAAAAGCGGGGAGAGCACCAGCATTGCCTTCGACGATCCGGCCTATGTGACCTGGATTGGTCATAATCCGACGCCGGACAGCAGCAAAGTCCGTTACGGCTACTCATCCATGACCACGCCGGATACGCTGTTTGAACTGGACCTGGACACAGGTGAGCGTGAAGTCCTTAAGCAGACGGAAGTGAAAGGGTTTGATGCGGCTCGCTATCGCAGCGAACGCCACTGGATCACCATGCGTGATGGCGTCGAGGTCCCCGTTTCACTGGTGTACCGTAAAGACAGCTACCAGCCGGGAACCAACCCGTTGCTGGTTTACGGTTATGGTTCTTACGGCAGCAGCATGGATGCTGATTTCAGTGCCAGTCGTCTCAGCCTGTTGGATCGCGGGTTTGTCTTTGCCCTGACGCATATTCGTGGTGGCGGAGAGATGGGTCAGCAGTGGTACGACGATGGACGTCTGCTGAATAAAATGAACACCTTCCATGACTTTATCGATATCACCGATGCGCTGGTGGAGAAAAAGTACGGCGATGCGGAAAAACTCTATGCGATGGGCGGGAGTGCCGGTGGGTTGCTGATGGGCACCGTCATTAATATGGCCCCGGAGCGTTTCAAGGGGGTCGTCGCGCAGGTGCCGTTCGTTGATGTGGTGACGACGATGCTGGATGAAACCATTCCGCTTACCACTGGCGAATATGACGAGTGGGGCAATCCGGCTGAGGAGCAGTATTATCACTACATCAAACAGTACAGCCCGTATGACAACATTAAGGCGCAGGATTATCCGCATCTGTTGATCACCACCGGTCTGCATGACTCCCAGGTTCAGTACTGGGAGCCGGCAAAATGGGTGGCTAAGCTACGTGAGCTGAAGACCGATAATCATTTGCTGCTGCTGCAAACGGATATGGACTCCGGTCATGGCGGCAAGTCAGGCCGCTTTAAAGCCTATGAAGGGGTGGCGCTGGAGTATGCATTTCTTATCGGGCTGGCCAGCGGCCTGCTGACCACACCCGCGGCTTAATCCGTCGCACTCAACGCCCGCTGCATGGCACTGCGTAAGTCGGGCTTCAGATCCGTGATATTTTTTAGCATCCACTTTAAATATCCCGGATCTTTCTTCGCCACATCATCCACTTTCTGCCCGCGATACTTACCGAACGGGAAGGTATTAAACGATCCCTGCACCTGCATCCGACGGATCATCTCTGGCGCATCCCAGCCGCTGAACGACATAATACGGATCAGCAGCGCCGCAGTGATGTAGCAGTCATATAGCGCACGGTGGGCATGTAAATTTTCCGGCGGCGTCACCTCCAGCTGTAAGGATTCGCGCAGCGCCAGATTACTGTATTTCAGGCCCGGCCACAGGCGGCGCGAAAGCGCCATTGTGCAGATCCATTCACCGGGCATCTCTGGCAGCATACGGCGGTCAAAGCTGGCATTGTGCGCCACATAATAAGGGCTGCCGTGATAGCGGCCGATCGCCTGCTCAATGGTGGGTTTCCCCCGCACCATGGCCTCGGTAATTTTATGGATGGCCATGGCTTGATGGCTGATAGGGCGGTCGGGTGAGATCAGGTCGCTCATTGGATTGACGATTTGTCCGTCAATCACATCCACCGATGCCACTTCGACAATACCACCCTGCAGGCCGCAGGTTTCCGTGTCTATCACGCGTAACATAGCTTCTCCCGTTTACAGAACTGACGGGCAGGGTAACGAATGCGCCTCTCCTTGCCAATGATTACCGCTACGACGGGCAATAATCAGTTGCTCGCCTTCGCCCCCGCGTATGACCTGGCGTCCGGTCGCGTCCCAGAAAGCACTTTTACCCGCACACTGGTAGCCGCCCGTGGGCCAGGCGTGATTCGCCATCACCACGGCCATTTGATAATCACGCGACCAGCGGGCGAGGTAGCTGCAGTCGGTTTCATATCCCTGCTCGGAAACCAGCACGCTGGTGGCATAGAGATCGGCACCGCGAACGGAGGCATCACGGGCAAAGGCTTCCACGCTGATATCGGCACAAATGGCCAGCGCCACCTGATGACGCTGATATCCAAATAACGGCACCGTATTACCTGCCGCGAAAATCTCTTTTTCCTGACCGTACAAATTGCGCTTACTGTAGGCGATGCGCGTACCGTCCGGCAGGAATGTCAGTGCGGAGAGGCGAACATTATTGTCCGCCTTTAATGGCAGACCGATGCTGATGCCCATCTGATGCTGCTGCGCCGCGTGCGCAAAGGGTTGCAGCCGTTCGTCGTCCAGCGAGAGCGCCAGTTCAGCCATCAGCGGAAGCTCATAACCGGTCAGCGAAAGTTCAGGGAACATCAGCAGGTCAACGCGCAGCGACGCGGCCTGCTGGATGAATTCGAGGTGGTGTTGAATATTCCAGGCGATATCGCCCGGACGGGAACCTGACTGTGCTGCCGCGATAGTCCAGCTGGACATAAAAAAACCACCCTGAAGAGTAAAGTAAGGCCTTCATCTCAACCGAAGCGGGAGCAAAAAACAAGCCACTATTTTTGTTTAGGTTCGTACGGCAGACGCGAGAGTGACAGGGAGGCCTGGCGGTAGTGAGTCAGACGCTCACGGAACCACTCCTGTAGCGCTGGCGGTTGCTCACGCAGCACCATTTCGGCAATAACCGGCATGTTATAGCGTTCTTTAAACGCCACCCCGGCAGCGGCCAGATCAACGTTGATTTTGTCTTTATCTGTCTGCGGCAATGTGGCCAGATTGTAGCTCATGGTGTTCCCCCCTTAGTGTGTGGCAGAAAATAATGCAGAAGGCACGGATTAGCAAGTCTGACGGCCCATTGATAGTCGCTATCACCTCGACACCCGTTTTTAAGCGGAGTATTCTTTCGCCCTCAGGCAGCAAGGCGCTGCGATTTGCTAAGGATCATTGCGACATATGCGACATTTCTTCAGGGTTTCCGGCTTCTTACTCGCCGCACTGTTTACCCAACAGGTTTCCGCTCATGCCCACCTTAAAAGCCAGTATACCGCGGTTAATCCCGCCGGTAGCGAATGGCCTGAGTCACTGACCATCTCCTTCAGCGAAGATATCGAGCCAGCATTTAGCGGCGTGGTTGTCAGCCGTACCGACAACAAGCCGGTCGATCAGATCAAAGCCGCCCTTGACCCGAAACAGCGCAATACCCTGCGGGTACAGTTTAAACAGCCGCTGAGCAGTGGTGAGTACAAGGTGACATGGCATGTGCTGTCAGTAGACGGGCATAAGACCAAAGGGAACTACACCTTCAGCGTGAAGTGATATGTCACTCACCGGCTTCTATATTCTGTGCCGCTGGCTGCATTTCTGCGCACTGATGTCGCTGGTCGGGGCCGGAGTCACCACGACGTTGCTGGCTCCGGCACGTTATCGCGCCGATCTTACCCGGCGGCTGATGCCGTTAATCCGGGTGAGTACCTGGCTGACGCTGCTGAGTGCGCTACTGCTGCTGGCGGCACAGACAGGACAGATGGGGGACGGCTGGCAGGATACGCTTGAAGGCGATATCTGGCTGGCGGTGCTACAGACGCAGTTTGGCCGCGCATGGCAGTGGCAACTGGCGCTGGCCGTATTGTGTTGTCTGGTGCTGTTGTTTCGCAGACGACTGAGTGGGCAAGGGTGCCAGCAGACGGTGCTGCTGTTAGCCATATTGCAGCTCAGCGGGCTGGCCTTTACCGGACATGCTGCGATGCTGGATGGCTGGAGCGGTGTATTCCAGCGCGCCAATCAGACAGTGCATCTGCTGAGCGCGGCATTCTGGGCGGGTGGCCTGCTTCCGGTCGTTTACCTGATGCGCGCAGCGCGGAGCCCCGAGCATCGTTACGATGCCATTAGCACCATGATGCGTTTTTCACGCTACGGTCATCTGGCCGTCATGCTGGTGGTCATCAGCGGAGTGATCAATGCGTTGCTGCTGCTCGGCTGGCCGCCTGCCAGTTTCCGCCTCTACAGCCAGCTGCTGGTGCTGAAATCCCTGCTGGTTGGCGTAATGATGGGCATTGCTCTGTTTAACCGCTACTGGCTGGTACCGCGTTTTCAGCATAGCGGGGCAGGGGCACAGCAGTCGTTTATCACCAGCACGCTGGTGGAGATCGCTCTGGCGGCGGCGGTACTGCTGGTGGTGGGCATCTTTGCCACACTCGAACCTGCCTGATCAACACCTGTTTTCGCTTATCCCGATTCAGTTTATGTTTTATCGTTTGAGGTACTAACAAGATGAAAAAGTTGGCATTATTTTGCGTCGCACTGGGCATCAGCAGCAGTGCAATGGCTGGCATCGAAACCGTGAGCCGTTTCGATATGGGCAAAGAGAACTGGCCGTTTGTGCGTGAAGAGATGATGTTAAGCTGTGAAAAAGGCAACGTGCTGCTCGCCATTAACGATGGCACGCTGGTGCAATATCCGCTGAATGATGCCGCGGAAGCCAAAGTCAAAGCGGGCCAGATAAAGGCCGGATTCCCAATCAGTAAGATTCTGGCTGACGACCCGGCCAACCCGGGCCAGAAGAAGAGCCTGGCCCCGATTATCGCGCGTGCCGAAAAGCTGTGTAACTGATTGCAAGACGCTGGCGCATACCTTTCGGTGCGCCAGTTATTTCCCATTCCACTCTCGCTGAAAAGCGCAGCCTGCCCGTTTCTGCCGCCGTGATCACAATACTAACAATCAGTTATTACGTTGTTTACAACTGGCTGGTAAACCCCCACAACTGGTCTATCTTTTAAAGTGCAAGGCGAATCGCCTGCAATAATGCCAACTTTTAGCGCACGGCTCTGAAAAGAGCCCTTTCCCTGGACCAAAGACAGGAATCGTCTTTGGTCTTTTTTTGGATAGTACGTTAAAACAATCACTTAGATTGTAATCAATGAGTTACATCCCACCCTGCTACACCCCATTGCACCCTGTAGGAATCTCTGCCGCCATTTTGCCGCCACTGTTACGGGTCATCAGCGCCAGCGGATTATTGTTCACTGCCTCTTCTAAATGGTCTGGTGCAAAGTGCGCATAGCGCATGGTAACGCGAATATCTGAATGCCCGAGGATACGTTGCAGGACGATGATGTTACCCCCGGCCATCATAAAATGGCTGGCGAAGCTATGGCGCAAAACGTGGCTCATTTGACCTTCCGGCAGTGTGATCTCCGCAAGGCGTATTACGCGATAGAACTGGCGGTAGCATTCTGAAAAGAACGGGCCTTCTTTATCCTTCAGGTCGTTATACAGTTCATCACCAATCGGCACGGTACGATTGCGTTTGCCCTTCGTGTTGATAAAGGTAATTTTGTTCGGGAATATCTGGCTGGATTTCAGTCCGGCCGCTTCACTCCAACGCGAACCGGTGGAGAGGCATATACGCACTATTAAGGTCAGTTCTGGATTACCGTGCAGGTCGCACGCAGCTAGTAAACGCTTAATCTGCACCTCGGTTAGCCAGGCCATTTCTTTTTCCGGCTCTTCGAATTCGCGAATATTTTTGAGGGGGTTGGGGTAGGTAATTTCGCCCAGGCGATCCAACTCGTTAAAAACCGCCCTTAAGAAACAGTGCTCACGGTTGACTGTTCCAACGCTAACCTTGAGAGATTTCTCACTGGTTTTATAACCATTTTCAATCAGGCCGCTTAAGCGACGTTCGCGGTAGTGTGCCCAGTCTTTTGCAGTGATTGCCGAGGCTATCGGATCGTTTAAGCCACGGCAGATGATGTGCAGCTTACCAAGTCGTCCCTTTTTGTCACCCAGTGAGCAGCCGTGAAGTTTATACCAGAGGGTAATAATTTCACTGAGTTTGCGGCGGTCCTGCTTTTCACCTAACCAGGGCTTAGTCTTCGCCTCTTCCATCTGGAAACTTTCATAGGCGATTGCTTCGGCACGCGTTTTGAACTGTTTTCTGATGCGCTTCCCGTCGCGGCCGGTGGGGTAACACTCACACAGCCATTTCCCATCAGACTGTTTTCTGATCGCCATTTCATCGCCTCAAGAAAAAGCGATAAAATACTGTATATAAAAACAGCATTCAATGTTTGTTTATTTTTGAACATACATAAAAAACCCGCATTCGCGGGCTTCATCAATGGAGTAGGGAGGGCTGGCTTTCATGGCTGGTATAAAGCGGTACCTTGTTAACAACGCCAGGCGAAACAATCACACCCGCTATGGATTCATGGGTTTTAAAAGTACAACTGCAATTGATGTTTTGACACTGGTGATAACGTTCTTTTGTCTCACGTGAAAGATAACGGCTGCTCTTAGCGTGGGCCGCTGTCTGGCAAAGAGGGCAATGCATCATGATAAAACCTACCGTAAGCATGGGTGGGGGAGGGGATGTATGGATATTGCATAATCAAACATTAATTTGCAAATACAAGTTATGCTTAATTTTGCAAACATCTTATTCACCTCCTTTCCCTGCCACCTCATAACCCACATCAGACAGCAACACTTCAAACTCAAGCGCCGTAGTAAAACCGCTGCCGCTCAGGCTGTGAGTGACTTTACTGATAATCCACGGCTGCTCGTCGATCACCGACTTAAACCCGCTTACTTTCACCGGCGTCTCAGGGAACAGATCGGCGCGCCCCATTGCCAGGGTCATTGAGAATTCAGCAACCCCGCGCTGCAGCTTCGACCACTTCGCCTGAGCCGCACGCATTGCCGCTGCCTGCGTGGCATAGACCGTGGTGATCGCGAAGACGTTATCCTGACTGCCAGCCATATACTCCCCCTCTTTCGCCTCAACTGGCTTTGTTGTTTTCGCTGCCGGATGCGCCGCTTTCTGTGCGGTCTGCGTCTTCGGCTTGCGCTTCACCTGGATCTTTTTCGGCTTCGGGTCTTTCGTGTGCAGCCAGCTCGCAGTAACCCCGGTGTAAGCGCCACGGTCAGCAATACTGAAACTGTGCCGGTCACCGTCCTGCCGGGTGATGGTCACTTGCGGGATAGGCTTGCCGCCAGCGGTAACGCCGCCGCCTGGCTTGATAAACAGCAGCTTCCCGGCTTTAATCGCAGCCACTGCACCGTTAAGCGTGGCGATACGCGTCAGGAAAGCGGCGTCAGTCTCCTGCGTCTGGTCGATGTGGCTGACCTTTACCGGCGCCAGCCCCTCCCCAATCATCGGCTTGAGGTCATTGCGCCCGGCGATCTGGGTGATCACCTCCCCCAGGGTAGTGTCGTGGTATGACGCTTAGCGCCGCGAGTTAAGCGAACCGCGAAAATCCGCACTGCGCGCCCTGATGGTCATGGCATCCGGCGCGCCGTGGTGTTCAATCTCATCAACCGTGAAATCGCCCTTGCTGCTAAGAGGTTGCCCCTTCCAGCCGAGGAACAGTGAGATCACCGCACCGCGTGGCGGCATGGATAATTGCCCGTCGGCATCATCCAGTTCGATATCCAGCTGATCCGCATCAAAGCCCCGGTTATCTGTCATCGTCAAGGATATGAGCCTGGGGCTGATATCTGCCGTAATATCCTTTGAGTTTATCCTGACCATAAATGCCGGACTGCGTGACGCTCCGGCAGACATGGCAAGGCTGCTGATCCCTGTCATCCCAGCAATCCTCCTGCCTGAGTAATAAGACTCCCTGCCGCCGTCTTCACGCCTTCAATGGCTGACGTCACCTGGCCCGGTAAAGAGCTGATGCCACCTATCAGCCCGTCGGCCTGTTTTTTCATGTCGCCGAACATCGATGTCAGTGACTCGTCAACGCGCAACAGGCTCAGTGAAAACATGATTTTGCTGGCAGAGCCATCAGAATAAAAATCGCTGCTTGTCGATGAAAAACTTTCAATCACATACATCCCGTAAATCGTGCCGTTCCCGCCAATCAGCGGCCATGCGCGCCCCTCATCGGCCAGTAACTTAATCGTCAGCAATGAGACTGCACCGCCGGTGATTTCCGGGCGCAGCTCGCCCGACATTGTGATTTTTTCGTCACCGACGCCAACAAACTGCGCAATGGGGCGCTTGCCGACGCGGCTATTGGTCGGCCAGCGGTAATCAACATTCTGCTGCATTTCGCTGTACGGCAGGGTCTGCCGCATGAACGGGATCAGGCCGTAAATCATCATCATCGGTTAATCACTCCCACCCCATTTTAGTGTTCTGCGCTGCGCGCTGGTTACGTGCATCGCGCTGCTTTTGCTCCGCAATCAGTGCCAGCGCATCGTCTTTGCTGATGCCCGGCGGCATGTTGATGTTGTAGGTATCGTTGCTGGTGACATTATTTGTATTACCACCGCCAGCAGGGGCGGTGACAGGGCGATATCCCGCACCGCCAGTCGCCACGTTGTACTGCACACCCGGTCGCTGCGCGCCCACAGGGACATCGGTCGGCAGGTTGTCTTTGAGCTTCTTCGACTTGTCGTCAACCATGCCGAGCTTTTTCAGCACCCAGTCGATGCCGTTCTGCAGCTCCGTCAGCGGCGACAGCACGAACTTAATCCCGGCGGCGAGGAGTTCACCGAACTGCTTACCCATATCACCGGCGGCTTGCAGTTCAGCCTGGGTGGATTTAACCGGCTCAAGCAGCCCCTTAAACTGATCCCACACCCATCCCAGCTTCTCGCCCAGCCAGTCAAACACAGGCTTGAGCGGTGAGAATGCGTCTGCAATGGGTCCCATCGCCGCCGTAAACCCCTGCGCCATCCCTGAGAGAAAAGCGCTGATTGGCTCCCAGTATTTGCGGATAAGCAGCGCGCCCGCCACGATGGCCGCTGCCACAAGAGCTACGGGCAGGGTGATTGCCCCCAGGGCTGTGACTATCGCGCTGCCGACCACGCTAAACCCGGTTCCCAGTAACCCCGCGCCTGCCACCAGCATATTAATCCCGGTCATAACGGGCCAGATAACCAGACCGACTCCACCCAGCACGGCAATCAGCGCCGCCGCCGCCCCGGCAACAAGAACAATCTGTTGCGTCAGCTTCGGATTAGCTTTCACCCACTCCGTCACGCGATTCAGCCAGCCCGTTGCCTCCTGCGTCAGTTTTCTCAGCACGCCGTCGTCATCGTTGAACAGATTGAAGCGCAGACCATCCATTGCGCCCTGGAGCTTGCCGATATCGCCCTGCAGATTATCGCGCAGCGTGGCGCCCATTCGGTCAGCGGCACCGGACACATCACCCAGCTTGTTTTTCGTCCCGGCCAGCGCCGCCAGGAATGCAGGTATCTGGTCAACGGACAGGTCTTCAATCGGCGTGCCAAACAGTGCAATCGCCTGGTTCGCCCGCGTCGCCGGGTCTTTGATTTTCATCAGCCCCTGCGCGGTTTTCTGCATCGCAAGGCGCGCTTTGTCTCCCCCGCTGGCGATATCGCTGGACATTTTTTTTGCATTCAGACCGATAGCCTGATACGCCGCCACGCTGTTTTTTGACATATCCGAACCACGAATGCTGAATTCTTTAACAGCATCCCCGGTTTTATCCAGCGCGAACTTGCCCTGCTGCGCCATATCCACTAACAGCGACATGGCCTCTGAGCCACTGAATCCCATATTGCGGAAATGGGTTGAATACTCGTGCAGAATTTCCGGCAGCTCACCGCGCATCTGCGTTGAGACTTTCTGCATCCCGGTAACCATGAGATCAAACGCCTCGTCGCTGTTTTTAGCGAGGCCGTTTTTCATCATGATCGCAGCAATCTGGATACTCTCCGTCGTGTCGCCGCCAAGCGTCGTCTGAATGTCCAGCGCTTTACGCGATATGCGGTTAAGCTCACTCTCCCCGACATCACCCAGTGCGCCCAGGGTGCTGCGTACCGCCGCCACCGCTTCAGAAATCTGACTGATATCATTGCCGGTTCCGCTGCCGCTGATATCCCTGATGACGCGGGTGTACTGCTCACCCTTACCGCTACCTTCGCCATTTTGCGCGGCAATGCGATCCCCCTGGCCGTCGGTCTGTACCGCAGGGGCAATCAGCCGACTCCCGGCATACATTGCCGCCGTCCCGACGCCCAGCGCCGCGGCACTGGTATTGCGTACGCCCGCGATAGCCGCTTTGCCTTTCTCATAGCGTTCACTGACGCGGTTCAGTTGCGCCTGCTTCTCACTGAGTTGCTGCAGCGCCTGCCTTTGGCGACTCAGGCCGAGCGTCGCCTGTGCCGAGCTGCTTTTCAGACGCTGCTGCTCACTGCTCAGACTTTTTGTTGAGATGCCTGCGGCGGTCAGCACGTCACGCTGCTGCTGCACTGAGAGGCGCAGCGCGTTGCTTTTGGCCTGCAGATCGGACGCAGCCTTGCGGGCCTGCTCCAGCGCGCGCGCCTGCTGGGTGGTTGGTTTTTCGGTGTTACGAAACTGTACGGCCAGCGCCGCCGCCTCTTCCTTTGCCTTTTTCAGTGACTTTTGTGTGACGGCCAGCTGGCCGCTTGTCTTGCGAAATCCGTCAATCTTCGCCGCCTGCGCATCTATCGCTTTAATACTGGCCTGCGTGTCGCGAATATCGCCTGAGAGTTTTTTGGTTTCTGTCTGAATGGCTTTAAAGGGGCGGGATGCCTGATCGACGGCTTTCAGCAGCACCTGCAGCCTGAGGTTATTACTCATTGGGGTTTACTCCGCTGCGGATCATCGCCTGGTGCCGCCAGTCGAGCAGGTCGGCCAGAGGCATGAGGTACATCTCAGAAGGAGGCCAGTGAAAAATAGTGGCAACGTCGGCCATCAGGTCATTGACGGTCAGTTGCCGGGGCCAGTCTACTCGTCCGACTTCGGCGACAAAAAACCAATCACCGTCCCTGCCATTGAGATCAGGTCTTCGGGGGCCAGATTCAGGCACTCCGCTTTTGTCAGCGCGGGCTGGCTGATGCGCGGCAGCACCGTCAGCAGCGCATCAACGTCAGAACCCGCAAGGTCAGAAAGACGGACGCCGCGCAGTGCGCCCGCGTTCGGTTTAATCAGCTCAATCTGGCTGATTTCGGTTTCACCGCGTTTAACCGGGGATGCCAGCAAAATTACATTTTCTTTGTGTTCCATTTGCTTATCTCTTTTCAAAAGGGGAAAAGGCCAGCGCCGGGCGCTGGCACTGTGATTAAATCAGGCCGAGGTTTTTGCGGCGCTGCTCAAGGCGGTCAACGCCGTCAACCACTTCAATCATGTTCACCGTGTCGATCTCGATCAGCGCTTTGCCATTCCAGGTGAGTTTGAAATAGGTGTTTTTGGTGGTGATTTTGGTTTCGGTATCTTCACCCTGTTTGGCTTCACCGAAGTCAAACGCCTGGTGACGGCCGCGCACCTCGATCTCTACCGCAATTTCTTCGCCGGTGTCGTCGCGCTGGTATGAACCGGTAAAGCGCAGCAGCACGGCGCTGCCGCCCCACTGTTTCAGCACCAGGTCATCCATGCCACCGATAGTCCATTCCATATCCAGCGCGTCATCGTCCAGACCGTTATCAATAAACCCGGCCCCGCTCATGCCGCCGCCGCGATACGCATCAAGCTTGCGCGACAGCTTCGGCAGGGTGACGGCACTGACGACGCCCTGATAGCTGTTGGAATCATTGAAGAGGTTCAGCCCCTTCAGCTTGCGAGGTAATGCCATTTATCCGGCTCCTTAGCTGTTGACGGATGCGGCGAAGTTCGCCAGATAGCTGTCGGTGATGCGCTGACGCAGGGTTAAATCTTCCAGCGGCGGCACCGGCGTGTAGTCGTAATCAATAAAGAGCTTGCCCGCTTTCAGGGTGTCCTTATCGTTCGCCGCGTCGTCATACCAGGCTGTTGCACCCAGCAGATAACCGGCATTGACCAGTTCACGGAATTTGGCATTGATGCCCGCAATGATGTCCTTCACCAGCACCGGCGTCAGGGGCTTGTCATTGGCCCACATGTGCGCCTCTGCCATCGTATCGGCCAGCACCTGCGCCGTGCGGGTGTAGTTCTCAAAGGCAAACAGCGGATCGTCACTGCAGGTGCGGTTACCCCAGAAGCGGAAACCGTCTTTGCGGATAAGCGTGGTGACACACGCCTGATTCAGCAGATCAGCATCGGTGCCGACCTGCTGCAGATCCCAGAACACCGACGCGGAAACCCCGGTCACGCCGTTTACGCCAACGTTCGACAGGGTTTTATGCCAGCCTGTGTCATTGTCGATTTTGGCGCGCAGGCCCAGCGCACGCGCCGTGGCATAAGCAATATCAGAGGCATTGGCGGTGGTGTTCCAGGCGATAAAATCAGGCCAGATAACCATCAGCTCACGCTGGCTGAAATTCTCGCGATAGAGCATCGCCTCTGAGATGGTTTTGCAGCCGTGCGCAGACACGTAGCCAAAGGCCCGGAGCTGCTGACAGATGCTGGCGAGGGCGGTTGCCACCTCCAGCGAGTCGAGGCCCGGCACGCCCAGGATGCGCGGCTTAACATCAAGCTGCGTCTGCGCACTCAGTAGCGCTTTCATCCCGGTGTATTTGCCGTTTTCGTCGGTGCCGCCGATGATGTTTGAAATGGTTTCGGCTTCCGTTGCACCGGCGGCCACGCGCACAACCACCGTCACAGGTTTTGACTGATCGGCAATCGCCTGCAGTGACGCCGCGAGGGTGCCTTTTTTACCTGCTTTTGCGATGGTGCCCTGGACGTTGGTCAGCAGGACGGGCGTATTGAGGGGGAAGGTGGCGGCATCGGCATCTTCTGCAGTGCAGACCATGCCGACAATCGCGGTGGAAACGGTGGAGATGGTGCGCGTGCCGTCGTTGTTTTCGACGACACGGACACCGTGATGATAATCTGCCATCTGTAGCACTCCGAATTAAGGGTGCGCTCAGGTTGTCAGTTAGTGTGAAACATCGCATGCGTTCGCCGCTTGCTGACTGTTGAGCAAGCAAGATACCGCACCAGCCCTTACACCGTCGAACTGGCCGGGAACTTTTTGTAAAGTGTTGAAACCCCTACATCGTAGATCATAGCCACGCGCTGCCGTGATTCACCGCCCACAATCAGGCGTCCGGCCTGCGCCCATAGTTCTGCGCTGAGTTTTGGCCGACGTCCGCCGATTCGTCCTTCTGCACGCGCAGCCGCAAGCCCGGCATGAGTACGTTCGACTATCAGCTCTCGTTCCATCTCTGCCAGCGCGCCCATCACATGGAAAAAGAATCTACCCATCGGCGTGCTGGTATCGATGCTGTCTGTCAGGCTGCGAAAGTTAATATCACGCTCACGCAGCTCTTCGACCAAAATGACAAGATTCCGCATGCTGCGCCCGAGGCGGTCCAGTTTCCAAACGACAAGCGTATCGCCAGCCGACAGCGCTTTAAGAAGCTTTTTTAACCCCGGTCTGTCTGCTGTTTTCCCACTGATTTTATCTTCGAAAATCAGCTCACATCCTGCGCTATCCAGCGCATTACGTTGCAATGCGGTGTTCTGGTCATTTGTTGATACGCGAATATAGCCAATAAACATGCTGCCTCACTATAAATAAAGGCAGCATATTGCGATTTAATTTCACAAAATTCATCAAAGACTAAAAATTTCATTAAGCCATTCAGATGAATCCCGCTCTCTTGTGAAGGGCCCGTGAACGCTTGCATAGCATCCTTTAGAAGCTACATCACGGTTTACATGAGTGTTAACCCATTCTACAGAGCAAATAACTCGCTCATCATCTTCAACAACACCTTTAACAATACCTATATGCTTGATTGCTATAA